>JBQTIX010000102.1:0-31630 GCA_052387695.1 Panacagrimonas sp.
TCCCGAGTAGCCGCGCAGCGGGCGTACCGAGGGAAGCGTCGCGTATCGAGGGCACGCCCGGCACCTCGATACGCGGCATTGCTGCGCAATGGCGCTACTCGGTGCGAACGGATTTCAAACTGATGCACTACCCGGTTCCAGCACGTACAGCGACCGAACATCCCTTACCGTGTTGCTGGGGTCCGAGCGGCCGGCCTGCCGTGGCGGAGGGGAACTTGATCGCCTGGGTAAAAAACGCAAATGAAGTGTGACGCACATCACACTTTGGCGTCGGAATCACCTGAATGGGTGTTGCGCCGCGGGCGGAATCGGGGTTCAGATACCCGTCGTAGAGGCGGCATCAAATCGGCCGCATTTCCTGGGGGAATCATGAACAGCCGGAACACTCGTGCGACGCGAAGGACCTATCTCCAGACCGCTCTGTTACTCATCGCATTGGCAGCGTTCTGTACCGACGCGGTGTCGGCCGCATCGGCAGGTGCCGGCAACAAGCTCGGCGGCCAACTGCCGGCAGGGCTCAACTCCGGCGAATGGGCGTCGATCCGGCAACGGATCGACGCCGAGCGCTACCAGGTTGCGCCGGTGGGCGAATCCCGCTCGCTGCGCAGCGATAACCCCGCGCAGGGCCTCGCGCTGCAATTCACGGATCGCGGGCTGTCGGTTGCGCCCTTGCCGGTGACAGAAACAGTTGTCCGCGCCGTGGTCCCGGCCTGGGCCTCGCAACTGCGCACGCGGTCGATCGGCCGCAAGGCTACGGCAGCGCCTGAGCTTCCGGTCGCCGCGCCGACCGCTCGCGGAAATCGAGTGGAATTCGAACTGGTTCGTGGCGTACGCGAGTGGTACGTCAACGGCGCCAACGGTATCGAGCATGGTTACACGCTCGATGCGCCTCCGTCGGGCGATCGCG
This sequence comes from Panacagrimonas sp., assembly GCA_052387695.1. Classification (GTDB taxonomy): domain Bacteria; phylum Pseudomonadota; class Gammaproteobacteria; order Nevskiales; family Nevskiaceae; genus Panacagrimonas. Next base: position 908 of record JBQTIX010000102.1, read on the forward strand.
GCGAAGTGAGCATCGAACTGGCGCTGGAGGGCGACCTGGTTGCGCGGGCCACGGATGACGGCGACGGGATTCGATTCGAGGACCGGACCGGGGTCACAAAGCTTCGCTATGAGCATTTACTCGTCGAGGACGCCGACGGCCATGATCTGCCCGCCCGGATCGAAGTCACGGACGCGCATCGGTTCCGGATCGTGTTCGATGACGCGCAGGCTGCGTACCCCGTCACGGTGGATCCGCTGATCGTCAACGAGCGCCAGAAGATTTTTGCGGCGGATGGCGCCAACAGCGACAACTTCGGGCTTGCCGTAAGTCTTTCGGGCGATACCTTGCTCGCGACCGCGCACAATCACGGCGGCGGCCGTGGAACGGTCTACGTGTTCGTTCGCTTCGCCGGAAGCTGGGTTGAGCAGGCCCGGCTGACGCCGGAGATGGGTGACCGGATCAACTCGGGCTGTCAATCCGTTTCCCTTTCAGGTGACACGGCCGCGATTCCCGTCACCGGGCAGCCATCGGGCGACGATCACGACGCCGGTCGCGTTTACGTCTTTCGCCGAACCAATGGTGTGTGGAGTCGCGAGCAGATCATCGTCGGTCCACCGGACACCTTCGACCATTTCGGCTGCGCGGTGGCGGTCGAAGGCAATACCCTGCTGATCGGGGCGTTGGGCGATGACATCGCTGGACGCAACAGCCAGGGTTCCGCTTATGTGTACGTGCGCGACGCCGGAACCTGGGCTGCGCAAGCCAAGTTGGTCGCGGCTGAAGGGCGTGAGCTCGACAGCTTCGGTTTCGATGTCGCGCTGTCGGGCGAGCGGGCATTGATCGGTGCGCCGAGCGGCGGCCTCGAGAACAACAATGCCGCCTATGTGTTCGTCCGATCCGGAACCACCTGGATGCAGGAAGCCCGGCTGCTGCCGCCGTCTGGCGGGAATCCCGGGAAACATTTCGGCGAGGCGGTGGCGATCTCAGGGGATACTGCCGTCGTCGGCGCCTGGACCGACGATCTCGGCCGCAGGACAACAATAAGCAACCCGCCGGGTTCGGCCACGGTCTTTGTTCGCACCGGCAGTACCTGGTCACGACAGGCGCGTCTGATCGCGAGCCGTCCCACCGAAAACCCCGGATTTGGCATCTCGGTTTCCCTGCAAGGCGATACGGCGCTAGTCGGCATGCCTTTCGATGACCTCGTCTCGCTCAACGAAGGTTCCGCGCGCCTGTTCCGACGGTTCGGATCGAGTTGGTCGGAGCAGAGGAAACTGGTGACCTCGGAGCGCCAGGAAAATGCCCGCCTTGGGCAGTCGGTCGCTCTGTCTGGAGAAACCGCAGTGGGCGGCGCGTTTGGGTCCGATGGCGTATCGGCCAGCACGGGTGCGGCCTTCGTGTTCGATGTCGGCGGCTTCGTTGCGCCCACGCTGGACTTCGGCGATGCCCGCGATCCCCGCTTCCCGACCCTGCTGGAGAACGACGGCGCCCGCCATCAGGTCGGATCATTCTTCCTGGGGGCCAGCGTCGATCCGGAGCTGGATGGCGAGCCCTCTGAGTTCGCGGACGCCGATGACATTTCGGGCGTGGACGACGAGGACGGTGTGACTTTCCCAGCGAAGCTGTCGCCTGGGGAAACCGCAACCGTTGGCTTATTCGTCAACGGCGGCTCCGGCGTCGTGGACGCCTGGATCGACTTCAACGACGACGGCGACTGGGACGATTCGGGCGAACGCATCGCCGACCACTACGCGGTCATTCCGGGTGACAACGCCCTGAGTTTTTCCGTCCCCAGTCCTTTGCCGGTGAGATCGTTCATCTCCCGCGTGCGACTCAGCAGTAGCGGAGTCGACGCGCCGACCGGTTTCGCGGCTGACGGCGAGGTGGAAGATGGAATGGTCGCTGTGCACACCCTTGCCTCGATCGATGACGCGGCCGCCGGTGAAGGCGATCAACTGGTGTTCACAGTCCGGCTCTCCGAAGCTGCGCCCGAGGCCGTCGCGATTTCGTACACCGCGATGCCGGGGACTGCGGCCGCCGGAGTCGATTACGACGATGACCCGGATCGCATCACGGGAACGCTGCGCTTCGAAGCGGGGCAGACCCAGCGCACGATTCGAATCGATACGCTGTCCGACGAGGCCGATGAATCCGACGAGACCCTGATGGTCCAGGTGTCCGCGGTCGGCGGCCCCGTGAGTATTTCGGACGATACCGCCGTCGGCACGATTCAGGACCGCTTCGAGTCGCCCACGACGGTATCCATCGAAGATGCGTCCGCCGACGAGGGCGACAGACTTCGATTCACGATCCGCCTGGCCGACTCCAGGACCGGTCAGGTGACGGTTTCCTACCAGGTGACTCCTGGCACTGCCACGGCCGGCCTGGACTACGACCGGAACCAGCGCCAGACCACCGGTACCGTCAATTTTGGCCCGGATCAGACCGCCGCGACGATCGAGATCGACGCCGAGTCGGACCAGATCGACGAGCCAGACGAAACCTTCAACGTGGAATTGACGGGAGTTGAGGGTCCGGCAGAAATCGCGGACGGCGTCGCGCTGGGGACGATCATCGACACCAATGGGGCGCCGCTTGTCCTGTTCGATCCTTCAATCGAAGAGCGATCACTGCTCGACGATGCGGGCACCATCCGTTTCCCGGTGCGGATCGATGGAGAATCCCCGGACGAGATTTCGATTCCGTTCACGGTTGTCAGCAGCGACCCGGACCATCCGATTTTCACGATCCTGACCCCGAGTCCCTTGCGCGTTCCTCCGAGCGGAGCGTCGCCGGTCATCGAACTGGCGATCGCCAACGGCAGTCTGCCCGCGCCGCAGACCCTGACGGTGAACCTGGGCGAGCCCATCAATGCGCAGTTGCATCCGTTCAATGAGGCGACGGTGACGATTCACGATGACGCCACCGCCCCGACGATCCGTTTCGCCCTGGCCGTGCAGAGCGTGCAGGAAGACCTGGGATTTCTTGCCGCCCGGGTGACGCTCTCGGCTGCCGTCGATTACGAGGTGATCGTGCCGTATACAGTGACCGAAGGTACGGCCGAAGAAAACAGAGACTACTTCACCAACGATGACTTCCCGATAAGGATTCCCGCCGGCCAGACGGAGGGTGCGATCAACCTGAGCATTGCCGTGGACCGACGCGACGAGCCGGACATCGAAACCTTCACCCTCCAACTGCAAGCCGCCGGCAACGCGCAAGTTGGCGATCCCTCGTCGCTGACAGTGCAGATTCTCGACGACGACGTAGGGCCGACGGTTTCCCTCGTTCCGACCGCTCGCTCCATCAACGAACGCTTCGGTTTTGCCGATGTGAGTTTTCGACTCTCGGAGGAATCGAGCTTCGATGTGCTGGTGCCGTACCTTGTGTCGGGCAATGCCGGCACCTCGGACGTCCGGCTGAGCCCGCCCAGTCCCATCCTGATCCGCGCAGGTCGTTTCGACGAGTCCGTGAACATTCAGACGATCAACGACAACCTCGACGAACCCAACGAGACCTTTGTCATCACCCTGGGCACCCCCACGAACGCCAGCCTGGGTGCCCAGACCGTCTTCACCGGCACCATCGTGGACGACGACGGCGCGCCGACCGTGGCGTTCCCGCAGTCGGCAATGACGGCGCTGGAGGATGCAGGAACAGTGCTGATCGCGGTGCAGTTGAGCAATGCGAGCGGCAACGACGTGAGCGTACCGTTCTCCACCGGCGGCAGCACCGGTACGAGCGATTACGACCTGCTCACGGCGAGTCCCCTGGTGATACCGGCGGGTTCGACTTCCGGTTTCATCCGCGTGGCGGTCATCGACGACGCCAGCGAAGAGGTTGACGAGACACTCGTGTTGACGCTTCGCTCTGCGACGGGCGCGGACCTCGGCGTCACGACCACTCACACCCTGACGATCGACGATAACGAGGCTGCGCCGATGGTCAGCTTCGTGTCGGCGATGCTGTCCTTCCCGGAAAACGCCGGCACCGTCGTATCGCGCCTGACGCTGTCCAAAACCAGCATCTTCGATGTAACCGTGCCGTTCTTCGTCTCCGGAGGAAACGCGGATGGCAACGACTACGCGCTGCTGAGCGCGAGTCCGGTCCTGATTCCCGCCGGAAGCGAGGGTGTGGACATCAGCGTGCAGCTCCTCGACGACAGCGTCTTCGAGAGCGACGAGGAGTTGCGCCTGCAGTTGGGCTCGCCGACCCGCGCCACGATCGGCGCACCGTTCACCCAGACCATCCAGCTACGGGAGGACGACGCGGCGCCGAGCGTCAGCTTCCAGAGCGCGGAGTCATCGCAGAATGAATCGGACGGGCCGCAACTGATCGCGGTCAATCTGAGTGGTCAAAGCGCAGTCGAGGTTCGCGTGGGCTTCATCGTGAGTGGTTCGGCCTCGGCCAGCGATTTTTCCTCGCCCACGCTCAGTCCGCTGCGTTTTCCGCCGGGCGCATCGGCTGCCAGTATCGTGTTCGACCCGACCGACGACGACCTCCCGGAGTCCGATGAGACAGTCGTGTTCACCCTCCTCCCGCAACTCCACGCGACGCTCGGAGCCGTCACCCAACACACCGCGGAAATCCGCGACGACGATTCGCAGCCAATCCTCGCCTTCGTCGGCGCCGCTCGCAGCGTCCCGGAAAACGCCGGCACCGTCGGAGTCGAAGTCCGGCTGTCATCGACCCGCACCAGCGACGTGACCGTCCCGATCACCTTGACCGGCAGCGCAGGCGGCGCGGACTACACCAGCCCGCCCGCTACGGTCACGATTCCTGCAGGCGCGATCAGCCGCACGCTGAATCTGGTCGTCCGCAACGATGCGCTCGACGAGCCCGACGAAACGGTGGTCGTCCAGTTGGGTACCCCGACCCAGGCCATGCTCGGTTCCCCGGCCGTGTTCACGCTGACGATTCAGGACGACGACCCGACGCCGACTCTGCGATTTTCGGCTGCGGTCCAGACGGTTGGCGAGGGCACCGCGAGCGCCCGCATCTCGCTATTGCTGTCGGCCGCCTCGGGTTTCGACGTGAGCGTCCCTTTCACCTTGACGGGTACCGCAGCGGCTGCCGACTTCGAGGATCTGCCTGCGAGCCCAGTACTCATTCCGGCCGGAAGCAGCAGCGTTCAAATCGAACTGGCGGTCGTCAACGACACGCTCGATGAACCCGATGAAAACCTGAGGCTCAGCATCGGTACGCCGACCCACGCCGGCCTGGGATCGCCCGCCACGCACACGCTGACCCTCCTCGACAACGATACGCAACCGGTCGTCAGCTTCGCCGTCGGCGCACAGTCGGTGGGCGAGGCCAGCGGCCTGGCCAGCGTCTCGGTTCGACTCTCGCAGCCCTCGGCGTTCGACGTGACCGTTCCCTTCACCGTCGGTGGAAGCTCGGCGCCGACGGATTACAGCGGGCTTAGTACCAGTCCCGTCACCATTCCAGCCGGCTCCACGTCCGCCACGATTTCGCTCGCGGTCAACGATGACGGCCTCGACGAACCCAACGAGACCCTGAACTTTTCGCTGGGGATACCCACCCGGGCCACCGCTGGCTCGCCGCGCAACCACGTCCTGACGATCGTCGATGACGACGAGCCACCCGCCGTCTCGTTCGCGCTTGGAAGCCGCACGGTCGCGGAGGACGCAGGAGCCGTGACCGCCGTGCTGCAACTCTCCAGGCCCTCCGCCATCCCCATCACCGTGCCGTTCACTGTTGGAGGGTCAGCCTCGACGGCGGATTACAACTCCCTGTCCCCGATCAGTCGGACGGTCAATATTCCCGCCGGAACCACCACCGCCAACATCCGCTTCAACCTCACCAATGACACGCTGGACGAAGAGGACGAAGTGCTGATCCTCAGTCTCGGTTCGCCGACCGGGGCCGTGGTTGGTGCTCCATCGAGTCAGGTCATCACGATCACCGACAACGACGCCGGACCGTCGCTGCGGTTCGTCGTTGCCACCAGCGTGGTCAACGAGAGCCCGGACAGTCCCGGCACGCTCCGCGTGCGCCTGTCCGCGCGTAGCGGCAAGCTCATTTCCGTTCCCTACGCGGTCGTTGGCGGAACGGCGGGCGCCGCAGACTTCACACTCGAACCGGGCACACTGACTTTCCCCGCGGGTCAGGACGTGGCGGATATCCACGTACCGGTGCTGCATGACACCGTGGACGAAAGCAGCGAGACGGTGAACGTGTCCCTGGGAGCGCCGGTCAACGCGAGCCTTGCGGAGCCGTCGACTCACACCCTGACGATCAACGACAACGATCCAAGTCCGACCGTGAGACTCGTCACCGCGGGCCAGAATGTCCCGGAAGCGGCCTCGGCACCGCTGACCATCACGATTCAACAGTCGGCTCCGAGCGAAAGAGACGTCACGGTGCCGATCTCGGTTGGCGGCAGGGCGCGCGCGGGCGATGATTACAGCCTGTCCGCGAGCAGTGTCAGCATCCCGGCTGGGCAGACTTCGGGAAGTTTGCAGATCAGCATCGTCAACGACACGCTCGATGAGCGGAACGAAGACATCGCCATGTCCCTGGGTGTGCCGATCAATGCATCGCGCGGCAGCCCGAGATCGATCAGCCTGACGATCGTCGACGATGATCCTTGAGGTCGCGCGTGGCTCGATTCGTGGGAGGGCCGGAACCCGGTTGCCGCAGCACCCGCAGCGCCAGCGGCGGCAACAGCACCAGCCCGAGCAGGGTGGAAGACACCAGCCCGCCGACGATGACGATGGCCATTGGGCCCTCGATTTCCTGACCGGCTTCGCCGGCCTGGATCGCGATGGGCAGTAGCGCGAGCGCAGTCAGTGCGGCGGTAAGCAGCACCGGGGTCAGACGTTCGCGCGCGCCACGCTGGGCGGTCTCGAAATTCCACGGCAGATTCTCGACCTTCACGAGGTGATCGTAATGCCACAGCAGCATGATGCCGTTGCGCGCGGCGATGCCGAACAGGGTCACGAAACCCACCAGCGAACCGATCGACAGAATGCCACCGGTGAGCGCCACTGCGATCACGCCGCCGATCAGGGCCAGCGGCGCCGACAGTAGCACCAGCGCGGTGCGGCGCAGGTCGCCGAAACTGATCGCGAGCACCATGACGATGACCACGCCGATCGCGCCGCTGCGCCAGGCCAGGTCGCGCGCGGCTGCGGCCTGGGCCTCGGCGGCGCCGGTGAAACGCAGGCTCACGCCGGCGGGCAGGGAGGCCGCCTCGGCCACGGCGCGCTTGGCCTCCCGCACGAAGCCGGCGATGTCGCGCGTGCTTGGGTTGGCGGTGACGAGCTGACGGCGCAGCGCGCCCTCGTGCTCGATGATGCTGTGCTGCTCTTCGATGGCGATGCTCGCGACCTGGGCCAACTCCACCGTCACGCCGGAAGCGCCGCGCAGTCGCAGGCGGCCCAGGGCCTCGGGTGTGATGCCGGAGATCGCTTGCAGGCGCAGGCTCACTGGCGTCACCCGGTCGCCCGAAAAAATCTGCGCGACGCTCAAGCCCTGGTGCGCAACCTGAAGCGCCTGGTACACCTCGCCGGCGCGAATGCCGTGCAGCGCCAGCCGCGCCGGGTCCGGACGCACCATCAAGGTCGGTGCGCGAACGGGAACTCTGACGCGCACATCCGCAGCATCCGGCAGGGTTTCGAGAATGCCGGCGAGTTGCAGCGCCGCGCGATCGAGATCGTCGAGGTCGGGACCGAACAGGGTGACCACGACCGCCGCGGTCACACCGGTGATCGACTCGCTGATGCGCTCGCCGAGAAACGTCGTCACCTCGCCGCTGATGCCCGGCGTGGAGGTGAGAATGTCTCGCACCTGCGCGCGCAGCCCGGCCTCTTCCTCTGCCGTGGTCGGGTGCAGGGCGACGTGGAATTCCGCGCGATTGGCCCCCCAGGTGTCTTCCGCAGCTTCGGCGCGACCGAGCTGCACCTCGACGGTCTTCACCTGCGGAATCTCACGCAGTTCGCGCAGCATGCGCGTACCCCATTCGCGCATCGCCGGGAAGCCGGCGTCGGACGGCGCAGCAAGCTGCGCGACGATGTGTCCTTCGTTGAAATCCGGCAGCAGTTCGCGGCCGAAGCGGGTCATCGCGAACGCGGCGAGCAGGCTTGCGAGCAACACGCCGGCCATGACCGGCGCGATGTGGCGGTGCAGGGGCGCGAGGCTGCGCTCCTGCCAGCGCTTGAGCCAATCGAGCACCCGCATCTCCGGCGGCGGCGCCTTGTTTCGCAGCAGCAGCAGACACAGGGCGGGCGTCACCGTCATCGCAACCAGCAGGGACGCCGCGACGGCGAGCATGAAGGACAAGGCCAGCGGCCCGAAGAACGCGCCCTGGATGCCGTCGAGCATCAGCATGGGCACGAACACCAGCAGCACCACCAGGGTGGCGTAGACCACCGGCGTACGCACTTCCAGCGACGCCGCGAAGATCGTGTCGAACACCGAGGCATCCGGGGCGCGTTCGCGCAGTCGCCGGCCGATGTTCTCTACGTCGATCACGCCATCGTCCACCACCACGCCCACCGCGACCGCGAGGCCGCCGATGGTCATGGTATTGAGGCTCACGCCGACGATTTGCAGCACTGCGACCGCCGCGAGCAAGGACAACGGGATCGAGATGAAGGAGATCACCGCGGTGCGCCACTCGCGCAGCGCGAAGATCAGCAGCGCGAAGCTCAGGCCGGCGCCCAGCAGCAGCGCGCCCTGCAAGTGACCGAAGGCGGTGGTGATGAAATTGGCCGGCCGCTGCAGGGCCGGGATCATCGTCACGCCTGCGGCGTCGATGGCGGGCCGTAGTTCTTCCAGGGTCGCCTCGACAGCGAGCGTGACGGCGAGAGTGTTGGCGCCGTACTGGCTGGCCATCGAGATCAGCACGCCGGGGCGATCCATGATCACCGCGTCGCTGAAGGCCGGCGCCGCGCCGCTCATCACGCGGGCCACGTCGCCGATGCGCAGCGGCTGGCCGGGCGCGGCGCGGACCAGGGCCTGCCGCAGATCGGCGGCGCTCGTGGCCGTTGCAGCGGCCTGCAACACCAGGCGCTGCGTAGCGGTCTCACGATAACCAAGCCCTGGCGCTCCGGCGACGCTCTCCACTGCGCTCGCGAAGTCGGCCAAAGTGAGGTCGTGTGCCACAAGCGTCTGCGGATCGACGATCACCTGAAGCTCGCGCACCTCGCCGCCGTACAAGGCCGCGCGCGCCACGCCGGGCACGCCGAGCAGTTGCGGCCGCACCGTCCATTGCACGAAGTCGCGCAGCTCCATCGGGCTCAGGCTGTCGCTGACGAACCCGACCTTGAGCAGATCCATGGTCGAGGACGTCAGCGGCGAGACGTTGGGAACGCCCACCCCTGGCGGCAGAAAGCTGGCTGCGCCGGCAAGCTGTTCGCTCACGGTCTGGCGCTGTCGCAATGCATCGCCGGCTCCGAAGCTGACGCGAACCACCGACAGGCCTTGCAATGATTCGGAAGTGATCCTGACCACGCCGTTGGCGCCGTTGAGCACCGATTCCAGGGGATGCGTGACCAGGGTCTCGACCTGCTCCGCCGACAGGCCCGGCGCCTCGGTCTGCACCGTGAACACCGCGGGGACGAATTCGGGAAACACGTCGAAGGTCGCGTTGCGCAGCGTCTCGACGCCCGCGACCAGGGCCAGCGCCGCGGCCACCGCGACCACACCCGCGTGGCGCAGGCACAGATGAATGATCGAGGTCAGCACAGGTTCGATCCGGCTCGTCGGTCGGGTGTAGGTCGGATCAAGCCGAAGGCGGATCCGACGCTGCGCGTCCTCGCCGACGACGCTTGACCCGACCTGCACCCGGTTGACCCATGAACTCGGACCTCGGCAGAGTGTGCTCAGTCATCATCGTCCTCGGCCATTTCACGCGACGGCGCCTTAGCCAACCAATGCAAGGCCGCGGCGTTCACGGTGACGACCTGGGCGTTGTCGGGAAGACCCCGGACCAGCACCGTGTCGCCTTCATCGAGCAGCACGTGAACCCATACGCGCTCGAAGCGCTCCGCATCCGCCTTAACGCGCACATATGCCGACATCCCTTGCCGGTCGGCGAGCAGCGCTGCGGCCGGCACCTGCACGCCGGATACTCGGTCGCTGCTCAGCCCGATCGACACCGGAGCACCGGCTTGCAGCGCGACGCCTTCGGCCATCACCAGAAACGCAGTGCCGGGAATCAGGGGATCGGCGTTGGCGGCCTGGCCCAGCACTCGCAGCGGCTTCGGCTCTCCGACCGGCAGACGCAGCGCGGCGCCGACGGCTTGCGTGCGGTCCGGCACGAAGCCCGGGGCCGCGGCGCGGATCAGGCTGGCGCGACCCCGGGCGATGCCTGCGATCAGGTTGGCACGCTGCGTCGCGCTGAGCGCGGCAATCGGCTGGCCCCACTCCAGCGCCAGACGCAGGCGCAGGGCGTCGAGACGCGCGGCATCGGCGCGGGCGCTGGCCTGCGCGGTTTCCCACTGGCGACGCGACGCGTTTTCGCCGGCCCGGAACAGGGCTTCGGACCGCGCGGCGTCCGCGGCCGAGGCACTGGTCATTGCCTCGGCCGCGACAAGTTCTGCGTCCAGGACGGCGAGCGGTGCAATGTCCAGCACCCGGCCATAGCCGGGCCGCTCATCGGGTCGTTCGACCCTCGCTGCCGCGGCGACGACCACGCCCATCCGGGCCTGTTCCTCGGTGCTCATCACGATGGCCTCTGCGGCCGCGACCGTCGCCGTCAGCAGTGACAGAGCGAATAGCGAAACTCTGTACCAGTCGGAGTTCATCGGCAGGTCGGGTGCAGGTCGGGTCAAGCCCGCGGCTTCATGCGGGCGGACCCGACATGCGCCCTCCGTTGAGCGCGTGTCGGTTCCGCCTTCGGCTTGAACCGACCTACGACACAGGCCAGGGGAACCCGGATGTGCAGGATCATCGCGCTGACTCGGTGAGTGCGAATGCGGTTCCCGGCGATGCCGGGTCCTCCGCAGGCAGTCGCAAGGCGTCGTCCAGGACTGCGGACGCCCGTTGCGCCACGTGGCGTGCGCGGATGTGCCGCAACTCGGCTTCGAGCAGGGCCAGTTCGGCGGCCAGAAGCGTGGGCCGATCCGAAGCGCCGGACGCGAGTCGCCGTGTCTCCGCCTCCTGCATCTCGCGCGCCAGTGCGAGCGACGAGGCTGCATCCCTGGCGGCGCCCTGCGCGGCATTCAGCCCGAATCGCGCACGTTCGACCTGTTCGTACACCCGAACCTGCGCAGCCACCAGCCGGCTCGCGGCCGCCGTGCGCCGCGCGAGCGCCTCAGCGATCAGGCCTTCGTTGCGATTGAACACCGGCAGCTCCAGCGAACTGCCCAGGGTCAGCTTGCGATCACCCTGATCCCAGGCGTAGCCAGGGGCGAGGTGCAGCGCCGGCCAGCGTCCTGCGGTTTCGGCCTGGAGTGCGAGGTCGGCTTTCGCGTATTCATGCAGGGAGCGCTGGACTTCGAAGTTGCGCACAAGCGCTCGCATCAGCCCATCGGCGTCGGTGTGCACTGCGCCATCCGGGCCGCCATTTTCGGCCGCAATTTCGGGCGGGGCCGCCGCGTGCAGTCGCACGGCGTCGAGCGCATCGACCGGGACGCCGACACCCGCGGCCAGACGTACCCGCGCGTCGGCACCGAGCGCCCGGGCTTCGCCGAGCCGGGAACTGGCCTCGGCCAGTTCCACCCGGGCGCGTACCTGTTCCCAGCTGGCGAGTTCGCCCGCCTGGGTCCGCACGCGGATGGATTCAAGCAGGGCGGCACGAACGTCGACCAGCCGGGCCAGCGTCTGTACTTCCACCGCCGATTGCTCCACGTCGAGAAACGCAGCACGCACGGCCGTGTGGACATCGGCAACGGTCTGTTCGAAATTCGCCTGAACGATCCATTGGTCCAGTGCCGCCAGCTGTGTGGCCCGCTCGCGCTCACCGGGCCGGAGCAGGAGCAGTTCGAGTGTCGCCGCATAGAGCCAGGCCTGTGCGCCGCCGGTGAAGGCGCGCTCCAGGCTCAGGCTCAATTCGGGGTTCGCGCGCTGAGCGGAGGTTTGCGTGGCAGCGCGCGCGACCTCGAGCTCGGCACGCGCGGTCGAGATCTCCGGATTGAGTGACCGCGCCGCGTGCTGCAAGTCGGCAAGCGCCCAGCCTTCCTGCGGCGTCGGCAGTCCCAGCGCTTCTGCATCCAGACGGCGCTGCTGGAATTCCCGCGCACTGCGGGACGGATCGAGCGGCGACCGGGACGATGGCGCGGCGCAGGCCGCGATCAGCGCGACACTGGCGAGCACCGCGAAGCGGACCGTCAGGCCGTGCAACACCGGTGACCCGCCTTGCGCTGCGCACGGGCGAGCACCGTTTCATTCTTTTCATTGACTCTCCCCATGGTCGGAGCTTACACGCGCCCTGCGTGTCGCCGAACCTGGGACAAGGACGACCCAGCCGACGCAAACCGGGTCAGGTTGGTGGGGGTTTGCGCGGCTCCCCTTGCGGCGACGGCTGAGGCAGACTCGCCCCGGCGATTTCCACCCCGATCCGCCGAAAATATTTTCAGACACGACATGAATCCCGATCGACGCCTGTCCGAAGCTCGCCAGCGTGTGCCGCATTGGCCGTTTGACTCGGTGCTCGTCGCCAACCGCGGCGAGATTGCGGTGCGCGTGCTGCGCACCGTGAAGAAACTCGGGCTGCGCGGCGCGGTGGTCTATCACGCGGCCGATCGCGCGACGCTGGCGGTGCAGATGGCTGATCAGGCGATCGAGATCACCGGCAGCAGCGGCGTGGCGGCCTATCTCGACGCGGCACAGATCCTGGCGGCGGCGAAGGCCTGCGGCGCAGGGGCGATACATCCGGGTTATGGATTTTTGTCCGAGAACGCGGGCTTCGCCGCGGCGGTCGAGGCGGCGGGCCTGGTGTTCATCGGCCCGAAACCCGAGCAGATCGAGCTGATGGGCGACAAGATTCGTGCGCGCAATTTCGTGCAGAACGCCGGCTTTCCGGTGGCGCCGAGCGCGATCGAGGACGACGATCCGAAGACCTTCAATGCGCGTGCAGCGCGGCTCGGCACGCCACTGCTGATCAAGCCTTCTGCCGGTGGCGGCGGCAAGGGCATGCGCATCGTGCGCGAGCTGTCGGTGCTCGATGCCGAGATCGATCGTGCGCGCAGCGAGGGTCAGCGCTACTTCGGCGACGGGCGCCTGTACGCCGAGCGCTTTATCGAAAATCCGCGGCACATCGAGGTGCAGGTGCTGGGCGATGCGCAGGGCGCGGTGGTCCACCTGCTGGAGCGCGAATGCTCGGTGCAGCGGCGCTTCCAGAAGATCGTCGAAGAATCGCCTTCGCCCGCGCTGACAGCGGAACTGCGATCGAGAATCTGCGAGACCGCGGCGGGGATTGCGCGTGCCGCCGGTTATCGCAACGCCGGTACGGTGGAGTTCATTTTCGGGCAGGCGGGATCCGGCGACGCTCGCGGAGCCGGCCACGGGGATTTCTATTTCCTGGAGATGAATACGCGCCTGCAAGTGGAACATCCGGTCACCGAGGAGATCACTGGCAGGGACCTGGTGCTCGAGCAACTCTGCATCGCGGCGGGCGAGCCGCTGGGCTTCACGCAGGACCAGGTGTGCAGTACGGGTCACGCCATCGAGTTGCGCATCTACGCCGAGGATCCGGGTCGCGGCTACACGCCGACCACCGGACCGATCCTGCGGCTGCACCCGCCGCAAGGCGAGGGTGTGCGCTGGGATAGCGGCGTGCAGCAGGGCGGGGACGTGAGCGCGGCCTTCGACCCGATGATCGCCAAGCTGATCGTGCACGGTGCAGACCGTGCGCAGGCCATCGCCCGCGCCGACAAGGCGCTCGTGGAAACCGTGCTGCTGGGGTGCAAGACCAACACCGCTTTTCTGCGTCGGCTGATCCGGCATCCGGCGTTCGTCGCCGGTGAGATCCACACCGGTTTTCTGGATGCCAACCCGCAGATTGCGGCAGACCCGGAACTGGCGCCCGCGAGCCTGCACGCACTACTGGCCGCCGCGGCCCTGAGCACGCGGCCGATGCGCGATGTGGCGGACCGCGTACCGGATCTGCATGCGGTGATGGGTGGATGGAGGAACTGATGCACCACGCTTTCAAGTTGGGCCAGACCGACTGCAACGTCGAGCTGTCACGCGGTCGCAGGGGCTATCGGTTGCACCACGGTGACGAGGTCATTCCGATCGATCTCGGGACCGGTCCCGATGGCCGCGCCTGGTTGACCGTTGGCGAGCGCCAGGTGGAGGTGGTGATCGCCACGCGTGGCGACGACGTGTTCGTTCATCTCGACGGCGAGGCCTATCACCTGCGCTACCAGCATCCGCTGGATCGCCTCGCCGCGCAGGCTGCCGGTTCGGCCGACGACAGCATCCGCGCGCCCATGCCGGGCAGCCTGGTGGCCGTGCAGGTGCAGGCCGGCGAGGCGGTGAGCCGCGGGCAGACCCTGCTGGTCATGGAGAGCATGAAAATGGAAACCACCATCGCTGCGCCGCGCGACGGGGTGGTGCAGGCGGTGCGCTTCGAGAAGGGGCAGAGTTTTGAGCGTGACGCGGTGCTGATCACCCTGGAGGCGTCCGCTTGAAAAGAATCGAGTCCTTGCTCAACCCCGCCTCGGCCGGATTCCAGACCAACGCCGCGCACAACCAGCGGATCGTCGCGGAGTTCAGGGAGAAGCAGCGCGCGGCGCGTGAAGAGCGCCCGCAGCGCGATCTCTCGCGTCTGCGCTCGCAGAACAAGCGGCTGGTGCGCGAACGCCTCTCACTGCTGCTCGATCCGGGCACGCCGTTCCTGGAGTTCTCCTCGCTCGCGGCCAACGAGGCGTACGACGGCGAGGTGCCGGGCGCCGCCTGCGTGACCGGCATCGGCATCGTGTCGGGTCGCGAGGTGGTGATCAATGCCGGCGACGCCAGCGTCAAGGGTGGCGCCTGGTACCCGCTGACAGTGAAGAAGACCGTGCGCGCGCTCGACATCGCGATCGAAAACCGTCTGCCCGTGGTGCATCTCTGCGATTCGGCGGGCGGCTTCCTGCCGCTGCAGGCGGACCTGTTCGCCGACAAGTATTTCGCCGGCCGCATCTTTCGCAATCAGTGCATCCTGTCGAAGATGGGCGTGCAGCAGGTGTCGGTGGTGCTGGGGCATTGCACGGCCGGAGGGGCGTACGTGCCGGCGCTGTCGGATTACAACGTGATCGTGCGCGGTACCGGGGCGATCTTCCTGGCCGGGCCGCCGCTGGTGAAGGCGGCGACGGGCGAGGAGAACACGGTCGATGAACTCGGCGGCTGCGACATGCACACCCGCGTGTCGGGAACGGCGGACTACCCGGCGGCGAGCGAGGAGGAGGCGATCGCGATTGCGCGCGACATCGTCGCGCAGTTCAAGCAGCCGCAGAAAACGCAGATCGAGTGGCAGTCGCCTGAAGATCCGTACTACGACCCGGGCGAGCTTTACGGCGTGCTGCCGTGCGACATCAAACAGCAGTTCGACATGCGCGAGGTGCTGGCGCGTCTGGTGGACGGCTCGCGCTTCCACGAATACCAGCCCGCTTATGGCAAGACCCTGATCTGCGGCTATGCTCATCTTTGGGGCTACAAGATCGGCGTGCTTGCCAATAACGGCGTGCTGTTCAACGACTCGTCCCTGAAGGGCGCGCACTTCATCGAGCTGTGCAATCAGAACCGCACGCCGATCGTGTTTTTACAGAACATCACCGGCTTCATGGTCGGCCGCGAGTACGAGCGCCGCGGCATCACCAAGGACGGCGCCAAGATGATCATGGCGGTGTCCTGCTCGGAGGTGCCCAAGTTCACCGTGATGTGTCATGGCTCCTTCGGCGCAGGCAATTACGGCATGAGCGGGCGGGCCTTCGATTCGCGGTTCCTGTTCTCCTGGCCGCATGCGCAGACCTCGGTCATGGGAGCGGAGCAGGCCGCGAACGTGCTGGCCGACGTGAAGATTCGCCAGCTCGCGAAGCAAGGTCTGAAACTGTCCGATGCCGACATCGCTGCGATACGCGACCCGGTGCTCGGCGAGTTCAAACGCAAGCAGAGCGCGTACTGGTCCACCTCGGAGATCTGGGACGACGGAATCCTCGATCCGGTCGACACCCGCAATGCCCTGGGCATTTCGATTTCGGCAGCGCTGAACACGCCTATCGGCGATCCGCGCCGAGGCGTGTTCCGGCTGTAAGGAATCAACCTGCGAAGACGGGCAGGGAGCTTGCCCCGATCGATCGGCGTTCGATCATCTTGCCCGAGGCATCCATATCGTCGGCCCCGACGTAAAATTCAAGCGGTCATAAAAAAATGGCCGGATTACTCTTTCAACCCCTGTATCGGAGAATTGCCCATGAAGACTCGTAACACCTGTCTCGCCGTGCTTGCGCTGTGTGCGCTTTCGTCGACGGCCACTGCCGCTCCAGATTCCGGTCCTTTGATATCCAGACTGGCGGCCTGTATCGGCTCCCCGCTGCGCTTTTTCGGTCTGACCGACGACCAGCGACTGGTCTGCTTCACCCAGCAGACCGCGCGCCCGGTCCTCGGCATCGGTGATCTGACGGGCTTTACCGGTAGCGACACCGCCCTGGTCGGTATCGATTTCCGCGTTCAGGACGGATTGCTGTACGGCGTCGGCAACGGCGGCGGGGTGTACACGATCAACCTGCGGACCGCGGGCATGACCCTGGTCAATGCGCTCAGCGTGCCACTGTCCGGGAATTCGTTCGGGGTGGATTTCAACCCGGCGGCCGATCGTCTGCGCATCATCAGCGACACCGGCCAGAATCTGCGCCACAACGTCGCTGATCTGGATGGTGGAGCCACCCTGGCTGACTCTTCGCTCAATTACCTGGTCGGAAGCCCGCCGGTCGTGACCACCGCTCTCGGCGTCACCGCGTCGGCGTACACCAACAACGATCTGGATCCCAATACCGCGACGACGCTGTTCAACATCGATTCCACCCTGGACCAGGTGGTGATCCAGTCGCCGCCGAATGCCGGGACGTTGTTCCCCACCGGCAAGCTGCGGGTGGATACGGCGGCAACGGTCGGCTTCGACATCCGCTCGACCCGCGGTCTGGAAGCGGGTTCGGTGCTCAATTTCGGCTATGCGACCCTGTCCGATGCGGATGGCAACACCGCGTTCTACCTGATCGACCTGCTCACCGGGCAGGCTTTCCGCAAGGGCCGGTTCTCGGTGCGCAACCGGGTGATCGACCTGGCCGCGCCGCTGGCATTCAACCCGGCGCCGTGAGCACGGGGTGATCCTGATGCAGCCGTAGCGTCGAGGGCCGCCCCGGGCTTCACGGTCGGGGCGGCCCTCGACGGCCGTTCAGTTGCTGGTGAAGAAATTCAGCTTGTTGCCGTCCAGGTCGCGGAAATATCCGATGTAGAAGCCTGGACCGCGCGAGCCCGGCGCCCCCTCGTCGGTGCCGCCGAGTTCGAGGGCCTTGTTGTACAGGCGATCGACCGTCGCCTTGCTATCCACCGCCAGCGCCACCATCACGCCATTGCCTACGGTGGCGGCCTTGCCGTCCCAGGGCTTGCACACCGACATCATCGGCACGTTGGGCGCGCTGGCCCAGACCACGATGCGATCGGTATCCATGAAACGCTTGCCGCCGATCTCGTCCAGCAACGCGTCGTAGAACCGGCAGGCTCGGGCCATGTCGTTGGTGCCCAGGGTGACGTATGCAATCATTGGAAGCTCCTCTCTCGGTTGCTGGGTTATGTACTGGTTCAGGGTTTCAGCGCATCGCTGAAATAGGTTCGCACCTTCTCGACCTTGGGCATCGATACACCGGCGATGTAGGGCTGATGAGGGTTTCGTTGCGCGTAGTCCTGATGATAGGTCTCGGCCGGGAAGAAAGTAGCGAGCGGTTCGAGCCGGGTGACGATGGGCGAGCGGAAAATCCCGGCTGCATCGAGCACGCGGACATAGGCTTCGGTCACGCGCTTCTGATCCTCGGTCGCGTAGAACACCGCCGAACGGTATTGGCGGCCGCGATCGTTGCCCTGCCGGTCCAGTTGCGTCGGGTCGTGTGCGGCGGTGAAGAACACCTTGAGCAGGCGGCCGAAGCTGATCCGCGCAGGGTCGTAATCGATCTTCACGACCTCGGCGTGCTGGGTGCGGCCCGAACACACGGCCTCGTAGTTGGCGCTGTCGGCCTGGTCGCCGGCATAGCCGGAAACCACCGACAGCACGCCGTCGAGCTGGCGGTAAACGGCCTCCACGCACCAGAAGCATCCACCGGCCAGCACCACGCTCTGCGGGGACCCGGTGGCGGGCAGGTCTTCAGCCGGGTCGGGAAACCGTGTGTGCGGAGCCGGGCGCAGATCGCATTGAAGGGTCATGGTTTTCTCCTGTAAGAGCGCGGCATTGTGCATCCGACGGCGGCAACCGGAAGCAATGGCGAACGTTCGGGCGCGGAAAGTGGACGCTGCGCGACGGATCAGACGCCGATGAGGGAATCAATCCGGTCGAAGTCCTGAGCCCCATCGTGGGCCGGGAAGCGCACGACCTTGTCGTCGCGAACCAGCTGGCAGGTGTTCAGACCCGCCACTCGCGCGGCGTCGAGTTCCTCCCCGATATCGGACAGGAACAGCACTTCGCTGCCCGGAAGCCCGATCTGCTCCAGGATCGCCGCGTACGAAACCGACTCGCGCTTGCCGCCGACCCGGGTATCGAAATAGCCGGAAAACAGGGGCGTCAGGTCGCCAGACTCTGTGTGGCCGAAGATCAGCTTCTGCGCCTCCACCGAACCCGACGAATAAACGAAGAGTTGCAGACCCCGCGCCCGCCAGCGCCGCAGTGCAGCCGGCGCGTCAGGGTAGACGTGGCCCTTGAGCTCACCGGCCGCATAGCCCTGCTTCCAGATCATGCCTTGCAGGGTTTTGAGCGGCGTGAACTTGCGATCCTCGGCGATCCAGCGCTCCAGCACTTCGGTGACTTCGTTGAGCGATAAATCACGATGCTCGATGGCTTCGACGTCGTCGATCAGCTGCTGCACGGCCACGTCGCCGGAATGTTCGCGCAGGAACGCGCGCAGATGCCTGCGCGCGTAAGGGAACAGCGTCTGGTGGACGAAGTCGATCGACGAGGTGGTGCCCTCGATGTCGGTCAGGATGGCCTTCACGAGCGATGCGGAACCTGATCAGGCGGCAAGCGAGTAGTACGGTGCTTCCAGACGCGGGAAGCGCTCGGCGATCTTGTCGCCGGTGAATGTGGCGACCCAGCCTTCCGAGGTCGTGAACAGGCGGATCGCCTTGAGGTGCGGCTCCGGCCCCAGATCGAACCAATGGGTGGTCAGCGCCGGCAGATTGAGCAGATCGCCGCGTGTGCACCGCGTCGCGTAGACCTTGCCGTTCTTGCGAATGTTGAACAGGCCCTCGCCCTCGACGAAGAAGCGCGTCTCGAAGTCGTCATGCGTGTGCTCGCTGAGAAATTTCTCACGCATCGCCTGCTTCTGCGGGTGATCGGCGGTGAGGCTGATCACGTCCACCGACTGGAAACCGTATTTCTTCATCAGGCGGTCGATCGGTTCGCGATACGCCTCGATCACCTCGTCCTGCGAGGCCTGCGCGTGCAGTTGCTGGCTGGCTTCCCAGCGCTCGATTTCGACGCCGATACCGGCAAGCCCGGCGCGGATGTCATCGAAACGGTCGAGCACGGCCTCGGGACGATCGGGGCGGTTCTCGTCGTAGATGCGGAGTTGAGTCATCGTAGTCCTCCTGTGTGTTCGCTACTGCGATTTCGAATGCAGCTCGCACTCGAATAGGAATTCCAGCGCCTCGACGCGATGCCGCGCCTGCGCCACGTTGGCACCCCAGGTATACAGGCCATGCCCGGCGATGAGGTAGCCCGGCACCCCGGCGTGTTGCTTCATCCATTGATCGACGGTGCCGGCGAGCCGGGCAATGTCCTGGTCGTTGCCGAACACCGGCACTTCGACCGTCGCATCATGAGTTTGTATCCCCGGCAGCAGTTTCAATAGCTCGTAACCCGTCAGGACGATGCTGGCATGACGCCGTGACAGAACGGTGTTGGCGATCGAATGGGTGTGCAGCACGCTGCCGATGTCCGGATCATGCCGGTAGAGTTGGCAGTGCAGCAGGGTTTCGTAGGACGCTTTGCGGCCACTGTCCTGCGGCCGGCCGTTGAGATCGGAGATGAGGAAAGCGTCTTGATCGAGCTCGCCTTTGTGCCAGCCCGAGGCCGTGACCAGCATCGACTCCGCGCCCAGGCGCGCGGAGAAATTGCCACCGGTCGCCGGCACCCAGCCGCGCTGATGAAACAGGCGCCCCGCGGCGATCATCGCCTGGGCGGATTCCTGAACAGGGGAGGGGGGAGCTTTCATGAGACGGCAGACCTTAAGCCATCGATTTCGGGGCGGCAACGATGCGCCCGGTCTCCCGGACACCGGATCATGCCTGCGACGCGAAGGATCGAAGGAGAAGCCGCAGCAGAACGGGAATCACAGCCTGAGGACCCTGCAAGAAGGTTGGTCACTCCGGCATGAGCCTGTCGCCCCGCCCGCACCGGTAGTGGGTCGGTTTGAAATCCGTTCGTGCCGAGTAGCCGCTGCGCGGAGCGCAGTGCGTATCGAGGCACCGGCGCTCCCTCGATACGCCGTTTCGCGGCTACTCGGGACGAACGGGCCGGCGCTACTCGGGATGAACGGTGGGAACGACTTTCAAACTGACCCACTATCCCCGCAGCCCTTCGCTTGAAGCCGGCGTCATCATGCCGCTACACTCCCGGCCCTTTTTTCCCGGCGAGATGTTCAAGTCATGAAACGCACCTATCAACCACATGCCCTTCGGCGCAAGCGCACTCACGGTTTTCGAGCCCGCATGGCCACCGTCGGCGGTCGCAAGGTGCTGGCCCGCCGTCGGGCCAAGGGTCGTGCCCGGCTCATCCCCTGATCTTGAGTTCGAACCAGGTTTGATCCGGGCTTGAGCGGATTCCCCCGATCAGCCCGGCTGCTGCGGCCGGCAGACTTCAAACGGGTGCTGGAAGGCGGCAAGCGGCGGCGCAGCACCAGCTTCACCGGGATCGAGCGAAAGTCGGTTGTGGGGGGTGAAGCCCGGCTCGGTATCACGGCGTCAAAAAAAGCCCTGCGACGCTCGATCGACCGCAATCGGTTCAAGCGTATCGTCCGGGAAAGTTTCCGGCTCGCTCAGGGACTCCCGGCTTGCGATGTCGTGATCATGGCCACGCCCGCTGCCCGCTCGACCGATCGTCTGGTGTTGGCAGCGGAGCTAAGGGATTACTGGATTCGACTGCGCGATCGATGGCCTCCTTCCTCGTTTTCCTCATCCGTAGCTATCAGCGACTCCTGAGTCCGCTGCTAGGTGCGCGCTGCCGCTTTCATCCCAGTTGCTCGGGTTATGCCATCGAAGCGCTCGAGCGTTTTGGCCCCGTGCGTGGGAGTTGGCTGGCGGCGCGACGCCTGACGCGTTGCCATCCCCTCAATCCAGGGGGTGAAGACCCCGTTCCAGAGCGATAAATAGAAAACCCATCCATGGAAAATCGCCGTTTCATCCTGATCGCCTTTTTAGGTGTCGTTCTGTTCTTTCTCTACCAGGCCTGGCAGACCGATTATGGCGCCAAGCCCGTCACCGCGATGCCGGTTGACGCGGCACCTGCTCCCACGACGGCGATCGATCCTCCTGCCCCCCTCAGCACGCAGACCTCGGACGCGCCGACGGCCGTGACCGCGGCCGCGCCGCCTTCCAGCAACGCCGACACCTCCGCGCTCGCCCCCAGCACCGCGATGGTCAAGGTCGTGACCGACGTGATGAGCGTCCAGATCGGTTTGCGTGGGGGCGAAATCCGCCGCCTCGATCTGCCGAACTATCCCCTGTCGAAGAGCGATCCCACCAAGCCGCTACCCCTGCTCAACGACCGTGACGGCCAGTTTTTCGTCGTCCAGTCGGGCCTGGCGGGCACGCAGCAGCCGTTTGCCAGCGGTGGAACGGTGTTCGCCGCCAGCCAGGGCGAATATCGGCTGAAGGAGGGCGAGGAGCGTATCGAGGTCGTGCTCGATCATGTTGGCGAAGCGGGCGCGACGGTGCGCAAGACCTATCGCTTCGCCCGCGGCAGTTATCGCGTGGAGCTTGAGCAGAACCTGCTGAACAACACCGCGGAAAGCCTCACGGTGAGCCCCTACGCCAGGCTGGTGCGCAACAGCACCGTCGCCGGCGAAGTGCCCAAGTTCGTCGCCACTTTTCTGGGCCTGGGTTTCTACGAGAAGAAGGACGCCTCCGACAAGTATCGATTCGTCAAGACCAAGCTCGAAGACATTGCCGACGAACCGATCGAGAAGCATCAGCCTGGCGGCTGGATCGCGATGTTGCAGCACTATTTCGTCGTCGCCATCCTGCCACCGGAAGGTTCCGACGGCGTGTTCTCCGCCCGCGCCGCGAAGGACGGAACCTTTGCCGCACAATATGTCGCAACCGGTGCTGCCGTCGCGCCGGGACAACAGCAGATGTTTCCGCTCAGCTTGTACCTCGGCCCCAAGCTGCAATCCGGCCTGACCTCGAGCGCCGAGAGTGGCGGCTGGTTCAAGGATGGCGGCCTCGATACCGTCGCGCATGGACTGGATTACACCGTCGACTACGGGATTCTCACGCCCATCTGCGAACCCCTGTTCTGGCTGCTCAACAAGTTCCACGGGCTGACCGGCAACTGGGGCGTGGCGATCATCCTGCTCACCCTGGTGGTCAAGGCCCTGTTCTACAAGCTGTCCGAGGCCCAGTACCGCTCGATGGCGAAGATGAAGAAATTCGCGCCGCGCATCCAGGACCTCAAGGAGCGCTACGGCCACGACCGCGAGAAGATGTCAAAGGCCATGATGGACCTGTACAAGAAGGAAGGCTTCAATCCGCTGGCGGGTTGCTGGCCCCTGCTGGTGCAGTTCCCCGTGTTCATCGCCCTGTACTGGGTGCTGCTGGAGAGCGTCGAGCTGCGCCAGGCCGACTTCATGCTGTGGATCAACGATCTGTCCGCGCCGGATCCGTTCTACGTGATGCCTGTCCTGTTCGGCATCACGTTCTTCGTGCAGCAGAAATGGTCCGGCTCGACTGCGACCATGGACCCGATGCAGCAGAAGATCATGAACGTGATGCCGATCATGATGACCGCGTTTTTCGCCTTCTTTCAGGCCGGCCTGGTGCTGTACTGGCTGGTGTCGAACCTGATCGGCATGGCGCAGCAATGGCTGATCAACCGCAAGCTGACCGGCGAGGGCCTGGGCAAGGCCAAGCCGGCCTGAGACCGGGATGGACGATCGCGCGACGGCCGATACGATCGCGGCGATCGCCACCGCGCCGGGTCGAGGGGCGGTCGGTATCGTTCGCTTGTCGGGGCCGCGCGCAGTCGAAGTGGCCCGCGCTATCTGCGGGGCTGAGCTTCCGGCGCGACGTGTCGCTGCGCTGCGTTCTTTCCACGACGAACGGGGTCAGCGGCTTGATCGCGGTCTGACCCTGATTTTCCCGGCGCCGAACTCGTATACCGGCGAGGACGTGGTGGAGCTGCAAGCGCATGGCGGTCCGGTGGTACTGGACCTGATTCTCCGCGCCGCCTGCGCCCTGGGCGCGCGCCTCGCGCGGCCCGGCGAATTCTCCGAACGGGCTTTCCTGAACGATCGACTCGACCTCGCCCAGGCCGAGGCGGTGGCGGATCTGATCGACGCCTCCAGCCGCGCCGCGGTCCTTAGTGCGAACCGATCGCTTGAAGGCGAGTTCTCGCGGCGAGTCACCTCGCTGGTCGAGGCGCTGCTGGAACTGCGCGTCTTCGTCGAAGGCGCTCTGGATTTTTCCGATGAGGACATCGACTGGCTGTCTGAGGCGAGCCTGTCCACCCGCTTGCGCGAAGCGCGCCAGCAACTCGCTGACCTCCTCCACGCCGCAGACCAAGGCCGACGATTGCGCGAAGGCATGGTCATCGCCATCGCCGGCCGGCCGAACGTTGGCAAGTCCACCCTGTTGAATCGGCTCGCCGGCACCGAGGCCGCCATCGTCAGCGAATTGCCCGGCACCACACGCGATGTCTTGCGCGAGCACCTGCTCATCGACGGACTTGGCGTAACCGTCGTCGATACTGCCGGCCTGCGCGAAACATGCGACCCCATCGAGCGCGAAGGAATTCGTCGCACCTGGCTGGCGCTGGAACAGGCCGAGCTGGCGCTGTATCTCACGGACGATCGCGAGGGCCTGACCGCGGATGACCGCAGTGCCCTGAGCGAGCTCCCTGCGCAGGCGCGACCCCTGATCGTGTTCAACAAGTGTGATCTCAGCGCGCGGTCGCCGATTGCCGGCCAGCAGGACGGACATCCCTTCGTCCGTCTGTCCGCCGCCACCGGCGACGGACTCGATCTGCTGCGTGGATCAATCCTCGAAGCAGCCGGTCTGGGCACTCAGACCGAGGGCCTGTTCAGCGCACGCCGCCGCCACCTAGACGCTCTTGATCGCACGCGCGCACATCTGGAGGCGGCCGCCGAGCGGCTCGCAGCACGATCCGCCGCCGAACTCGCGGCCGAGGAACTGCGACGCGCGCATCAGGCGCTCGGCGAAATCACCGGCCAGACCACTAGCGAGGACTTGCTCGGCGCCGTGTTCGCGCGCTTCTGCATCGGCAAGTAAGGCCATCCCGCGGATTCAGCGCCGCGCGGCCACACTCAGCGCGATCAGTCGCGACACCACCAGCGCGAGATACATCACGCCGGCCAGTTGTTCGAGCATCACCAGCGCCCGCGCCATTGGCGTCAGCGGAATGATGTCGCCCAGCCCGACGCCGGACAGCGTGGTGAAGCTGAGAAACAGCAGTTCCACCCAGGTCCGCGTTCCCGCCGGATCGACCGCCGCCCCGAAGCTGCCGGGGATCAAGGCCTGGCACGCCGTATAGAGATAGGCGAAAGCCCAGGCCAGCAGGGTGAACGTGGCCGCCGCCGCAAACAGCTCATCGGTCGTCGCAAACTCATCCTGCAGCATGTAGGCGATCAGGCTGCCGGCGGCGTAGAAGTAGAACGGCGCTTCCAGCATCGCGGTCAGGACCAGCAGCTCCTGGCTCGGGCGCACCGCGTTGACCAGCAGCAGCAGTGCAACCGGCAGGGCCAGCAGTCCTCCCAACCAGCTCAGCCATGGCCCGCGACGCACCACCCAGAGCGCGGCGGCCAGAACCAGCAGACCGAAGATGCCGAACAGCGCGCGGCCCGCGGGCGTGTGCTCCATCCAGGGATACAGCACGACCCCGAGGAGTTGCACGAGCAGGAGCCCGGCGGAGGGATTTCGGCGAATTCGGTCGATGAAGCGAGTCAGGAACATGCGTTGCGAGGAGAGAGCACAGCGGGAATAGTAAGGTCCGCGACAGGCCAACCAGTCTCGGCCACCGCCCACCGATTTCGCTGGAGCCCCATGCCATGAGCCTGATACCCCGCCTGCTGTTCCTCGCCATCGCGGCATCCGCCCTGCTGGTCGGCATCCAGGTTCCAAACTTCGTGGACCAGTACGCGAAGCGGCTCGACGCGCATTTCATCGAGGTACGCAAGAATCTCGAACCCTTCCAGGCCATCGCCGACCGCTTTCATGGCGGTTCGATCGAGGCGCTGATCGCCAAACACGAGCAGAGCGCGGACGCCACGTTCCACGCCGAAGGCGCTGCAATCCGGAGCCTTCGCGACCGTTTCCAACGCTGGCAGATCGAGACGATCCAGCTTCAAACCCCTTTGCCTCAGCAGATTCTCTGGATCGCCACCCGCGCGGACCGCGAACTGGTGGACGAGACGCGGCGCAACTACTCCTTCAGCCTCCTGCTCGACCGCAGCGCGGTGATTGCCGGCGCCAGTTTCACGATTCTGGTGGTGATCCTGCTGGAACTGCTCGCGGCACTGTTCCGGCTGATGTTGCCGGGTGACGCGAGCCAGCGAAGCCGGCCGCGTTGACGCCATCCAGAATCGCCGTACCCTTGCGGCGTCTTTGGTTGGTTGGCGACACGCCGCCGCTTCGTTTCGAGCAGGAGGAGGACGTCAGAATGAACGCTCATGACTCGCGGGCCAGCTTCACCAGCATCGAGGAGTCCACCGCGCAGGACTGGGGCATCATCCGTACGCACTACGAGGAATTCGCGCGACAGCTACCCGACCGCGTCCTCGCCCATCTGCGGCTGCTGGACGGCGACTACGGCGGCTTCCCGCTGGATCGCCTTCAGCATTGCCTGCAAACCGCGACGCTCGCGCATCGCGGCGGCGAGGACGAGGAATACGTCGTCTGCGCGCTGCTCCATGACATCGGCGACACGCTCGGTGCGTTCAACCACGCCGATGTCGCAGGCGCGATCCTCAAGCCCTTCGTCTCCGAAGAGAATCACTGGATGGTGGAGAAGCACGGCATCTTCCAGGGCTACTACTTCTTTCATTACCTGGGCATGGATCGCAATCTTCGTGAGCAGTTTCGCGGGCATCCCAGCTTCGAGCGGACCGCCTGGTTCTGCGAGCGCTACGACGGACCGGCTTTCGATCCGAACGGCGAAATCCTGCCGCTCGCGTGCTTCGAGCCCATGCTGCGCCGCGTGATGTCGACGCCCCGGCGGACCATGTATACCGGCTTGACCGTGAGTGCAGCGCGTGGGTTGCCGATGGTCGGCGCCGCATAACGGTTTTCCACGCAGGTTCGATCCGGTTCGTAGGTCGGCTCAAGGCCGCGGCTTCATGCGGCCGGAGCCGACGTGGCGACCGCGTGTCTCCCACCGACGCACGTCGGGTCCGCCCGCGAAAAGCACGCGGGCTTGACCCGACCTACGGGTGAATCCGGACCTAGGCAGAGAGTCCTTGGAACGATCGCATCGCTGTCGCGGCTTTACCGCGACAGCGATTCGGCCAGCGCCCGCAGCAAGCCCGCGCCATCCCCACGCCAGGCGCTGCCGTGCATGCAGGCGAGCGTCGTCGGCTCCGCCGCCGCGAGTCGCTCCAGAATCGCCCGCGTGTCGGGGGCGTGCGCGTAGTAGTCCATCGCACGACGGAAGGCTTCGCTGGGGCCGAGAATGTCGGATTCGGTGATCGCGGGATGGTGAGCACCGGGTTGCGTGAACAGATCTCCGCACAACAGCGTCCGCGTCTGCTCTTCCATCAGGAAGCCGCACTCCCAGCCGTGTGGCATATGCGGCGTGTCGAACCATGTCACCGCATGCTTGCCGAGCGAAAGGGTTTGCCCGTCGCCGAGTGCGCGCGGCGGCCGGTCCGCGAGATCGCCGATGGAAACCATGGCGGCGATCGTTCCGCACAGCGGCTCGGCATTCGGGGCGACCGCCAGAAAGTCGTTGAGCGATCCGCACTCATCGGCCTCGACATGCGAGAACGAGATGTAGCGCAAGCGCTCCACCGGCATCACGCTCGCCACCGCTTCGCGGACCAGCGGAAACAACTTGCGCGGTCCGGTGTGAAAGATCAGCGGCTCGTCGTCGACGATCAGGTATTGGTTGAAGGAGAACCCGCCCGGAATGCCATCGAAGGGCGTGTTGATGCGATAGATGCCGTCCGCGATCTCGTGGACGTTGGTGCCGGACTGCGAGTTTGTCGTTGCCATTTGGACCTCCTTACGCCATCGACACCGCGGATACCGAGAAATGTAGGCTGGGTTGAAGCACAGCGAAACCCAGCACCGACGGTCCGGACGAAACCTGCTGGGTTTCGCTGCGCGTCAACCCAGCCTACGGCCCTATGCTGACGCCGCGTGGGCAAACGATGAAACCGTTTGCCCACCCCGCACTCGCTGTTGGGGTTCGCAAGCTCACCCCAACCCACGTGGCCCTATTTTTTCGTTTAACGCGAAGCGTTATACAATGCCAGCATGATCCAGGGGTTTCGCTGCGGCGACACGCAGACGTTGTTCGAGACCGGCCGTTGCAAGCGGTTTGCCGCAATCGCGCGTGTGGCCACGCGCAAGCTGGGGCAGCTCGACGCGGCGCAGACGCTGGAATTTCTGCGCTCGCCGCCGGGCAACCGGCTGGAGTCGCTCAAGGGGGACCGCGCCGGCGCGCACAGCATTCGCATCAACGATCAGTTCCGCCTGTGCTTCCGCTGGACCGAGTCCGGCCCCAGGGATGTCGAGATCGTGGATTACCACTGAGAAAAGCGAGATAGAAGCCATGTTCAAGAACGGTATGCGGCCGATCCATCCGGGCGAGGTGTTGCGTGAAGATTTCCTGGAGCCCCTGGGCCTGAGCGCCAACGCGCTGGCCAAGGCTCTGCAGGTGCCAGCGCCGCGGATCAACGACATTGCGCGCGAGCGCCGCGGCGTGTCGGCCGACACGGCGATTCGCCTGGCTCGTTACTTTGGCGGCGACGCCCGCTCCTGGCTGAACTTGCAGGCGGCTTACGATCTGCGGGTAGCGGAGATCAAAGCGGGCAAGCGTATTGAACGTGAAGTGCGGCCGGCGGCTTGAACCCGCTCATATACGTAAGTCAGTGATCCGTGGCCGACCTGCGCGCTGGGTTTCGCTGCGCTTCAACCCAGCCTACGGCCCTCAATTTGACAGCGAAGGTTCATTTCGATGATCGTCGATAGGTTGCTTCAACCAAACCGGAGTTGCTCGTGCGAGCGTTTGCGATAGTGGTCGCGTCGTTTCTACTTCTTACCGAAGCGAGTAACGCGCAGCCCGGCTCCGCCAGTGCATCGGGTTCGCCAGGCGTTTCAACGGCATCCGGACCCCGTGGACCAGCCGGACCCAGAGGTCCGGCTGGTCCCAAAGGCGACCCGGGCGCACCCGGGCTCAAGGGAGATATCGGGCCGGTGGGTCCACAAGGCCCCGCAGGTCCTCAAGGAGCGCCTGGGCCCGTACCGAAACGATTCCAGCTGGTTGGATTTACAGCGGCCTCGTTCGAGGGCCGCGCGGGTGTCTTCACTTTTACTCGCGGGTGTCAAGAAGAATTTCCGGGCAGCCGCTTCTGCACCAGTGAGGAGGTGTTGAGCACGGTGGCACCACCCACGTTAACGGGAAAGGCATGGGTTCGACCGGATTTCAAACCCGTGGCGTCGAGCCAAGGCCAAGCAGTGGTGTTTGATAGCTCGGGGTTAGGCACGCGAGCGATCGGGAGCGCCGGTTCTGGTGACAATAGTTTCGCGGAGTTTGGTCTAAGTTGTGCGGGCTGGAAGGGAGGCGGTTCTGCACTAACCGTCGATGCAAGCGGCTCCTTCACGAGTGAGGTGTGCTTCACGCCCAGACCCGTCGCATGTTGCGCGCCGTTACCCTAGATGGATCCGGCAAGTGCAGTAGTGCGGTAGGGCGGGTTAGCAGCTTCATCGCGTAACCCGTCTTCCGCGGGTTGGGCGGGTTACGGCTCAAGAAGCTGCGCCTAACCCGCCCTTGTATCGCTGGTTCAGGCAGCGACTTTCGTCAGATCCCCGCTCTGATAATCCCGGATCGCCCGCTCGATGTCCTCGCGCGTGTTCATCGCGAACGGTCCGTACTACATGCTCGGTTCGCGCAGCAACCGTAGCCTGCGCATCGCGCACGAACCCTGCGACACACCGACCTTCCATCGTGCGCATTGCGCACGCTACTGCTGCTCGCAAGCTACACGCACTACGCCGCCATCTCCAACGGCAACTCAAACCGCCGCGCCGCCATGCCGGCCACGGTCAGATCTTCGTCCACCGATTCCCATCGCACGGCAGAGCCGTTGAGACGCAAGCTCACGTCCGCCAACTGGGCGTCGGTTGCGGCGCTCAGTCTGTGGAAGCGGTGTGCGGGGAAGCCGATCACCCGGCCATCCGTGAGTTCGAGAAAAACCATGCGCCGCTCGATCCAGGCCCGGATCGCCGCCGGCTCAGCCGGGCGGTCTATCGATTTATCGTCCATGGAACTGTTCATACGCATCCCTCAAGGTTTGCTCGTGAGCATAGACCAGTCGTTCCACGTCGCGAAGCAGATGCGGAGCGAGCCCCTATTGATGCGGCCCTCAAATAGCGAGATTCGCGTTGATCGTCTGGTGGATGCGCTCCGCTTATCCACCCTACGCCGACCGCGGTTTGTAGGTTGGATAAGCGGAGCGCATCCACCGTTTTCCGCCCATCCAATCAAAACTGTTTGCGGGCCGCATCTATAGTTCCTCGCGAGGCGCTCCGGACCGAGCCAGAACTTGCGTGGGCATGGGTCTCCCGGGCGTCGTCGGTCGCTACACCATCGCCACAGCCGACCCCGAATGATTCAGCCGCCGCATACCCTGCTCAAGCCCGCCCAGGGTCATCGGAAACATCCGATCCGCGCCAATCAGCTCCTGCACGATGCGCACGGACGGTGAGTATTCCCAGCGTTGTTCGTTGTCCGGGTTCAGCCAGATCGTGCGCGGAAAGACATTCAGCAGACGCTTGAACCACACCGCGCCGGCCTCCTCGTTCCAGTGTTCGATGCTGCCGCCGGGCTGCACGATCTCATACGGACTCATCGAGGCGTCGCCGACGAAAAGCACCTTGTAGTCGGGCGTGTACTTGTGCAGCACGTCGAACAGCGGGATGCGCTCGCTGCTGCGGCGCATATTGTCCTTCCACACGCTCTCGTACAGGAAATTGTGGAAGTAGAAATATTCGAGGTGCTTGAACTCGGTCTTGGCCGCGCTGAACAGCTCCTCGCAGACTTTGACGTGCGGGTCCATGGAGCCGCCAACGTCGAGGAACAGCAGCACCTTCACCGTGTTGTGCCGCTCGGGAACCATCTTGATGTCGAGC
>JBQTIX010000103.1:0-23752 GCA_052387695.1 Panacagrimonas sp.
CGACCCTGGTGGATGCGCTTCGCTTATCCACCCTACGCCGCTGCGACTTGTAGGGTGGATAAGCGAAGCGCATCCACCGTCGCGGCCCGGATGCGGCATCATCCACGTTTGATGGATGAGCAAGCATGGCAATGCTCTGCTCTTCCGCGGCGCGAGGTCGTCGTGGCAGGAAGGTATTTCTGGGCCACCTTAATAATCACCCGACAGCGAGATTTTCTCGCGCTTCACGCGGATACCGGCCTTCTCCCGATCCCAGACCGCCGCCTCTCGCGCACCGGCGCGGATGAGATGCTTCTGTACTTTCTGTGTCGGCGTTCGCGGCAGCTCCGCCGTCACCCAGACGTAGCGCGGCACCATGAAGTGCGCCATGCGCGGCAGCAGGAAATGGATCAGTTCAGCCGGATCGAATTCCACGCCTTCACGCAGGGTCACCGCGGCCAGCACTTCCTCTTCGCCGTCCGCTCCCGCATAGGCCACCGCCGCCGCCTCCTTGATCGCGGGATGTTGATTGACCACCGCCTCGACTTCAAACGAGGAGATGTTTTCGCCACGGCGGCGAATCGCGTCCTTCACGCGGTCCACGAAGAAATGGTTGCCCTCCGCATCGCGGCGGAAGATGTCGCCGGTGTGGAACCAGCCGTTGCGCCAGGCCGTCGCGGTGGCCTGCGGTTCCTTGTGGTAGCCCGAGTTGAGCGCCCAGGGACAATCCGTGCGAAGGATCAATTCGCCGGGCTCGCCCACTGGCACCTCGCAATCCGCGCCATCGACCAGCCGCACCTCGACGCCTGCTCGCGGCTGGCCCGCAACGCCCACGAGCGTCGGATTGGCCGGCGTCATCAGCGGCATCGAGATTTCAGTCATGTTGAAATGGGTATGGACTTCAAATCCGAAGCGCCGGCCCACGCTGATCGCCAGTTCGTTGAACGGCACGATGAGCGCCGACCGCAGCGTGTGTTCGCGCTCATTGGCACGTGCCGGCTGGCGCGCAATGAAGGTCGCCATCGAGCCGAGCAGAATCAGCGTCGTGGTCCTGGATCGTGCGATCTCGTCCCAGAATCGATCCGTGCGAAAGGTCTCCACCATCGCGATGGAACCGCCGCGCATCAGCATGGTGTAGGTGGGGAACGTGCCGCCGACGTGGAACATCGGCAGGTTGATGAGGAAACGATCGTCGGCGCCGAAATAGCGCGGCGGCGCAGACATCGAATACAGGTGCAGGTACGAGGACATGACGCCCTTGGACGGCCCGGTCGTGCCCGAGGTGTAGATGATGCTCTGCAAGTCCCAGGGCTCGATGGGTGCGCCCAATTCGGGCAGCGTGTCATCGGTACCGTGGAGCACATCTGCCGGCAAAGCTTCCAGCCCCTCCACCGCAGCGGCAGTCCCGCCCAGCACGACAACGCGGCGCAGGCGCGCATGCTGAATTCTGTCCAGCCGCTCCACCAGATCGGCATGCGCCACGATCAGTTCGGCATCCGAGTTGTCGAGCACGTGCTCAAGCAGAGGGCCGCGGTACGCGAGGTTGATCGGCACGTACACCGCACCGAGATAATTCAGACCGAACCACAGACGTAGCACGTCGGGCCCGCTGGGCAGCCAGCACACCACCTTGTCGCCGCGTTTGACACCCAGGTCACGCAGCGCGTTGGCGGTCCGCACCGCTTCGCGCCGCGTCCGCGCGTAGGTCCATTCCAGGCCGGAGTCGAACCAGGCGAACACTTTGTCCGGCTGCAACAGGGCCTGGCGCTCCAGCAGCGGGCGCAGCACGCAGTGATCGGACTGGGGGATTCGCGGGTCGCGTGACAGGGTGGTCATTATTTTTCTCGTTCTGCCTGAATCCAGATTAGTCCTGTCCGACGATCTGAACAATCCGAACAAACAGCCCCTCGCAGGCGCGACGCGCAAGGCTTTTGGGTAGTGCATCAGTATGAAATCCGTTCGCACCGAGTAGCGCCATTGAGCAGCAATGCCGCGTATCGAGGTGCCGGGCGTGCCCTCGATATGCGACGCTTCCCTCGATACGCCCGCTGCGCGGCTACTCGGGACGAACGGGGTTCTGGAATTCAAACTGATGCACTACCGGCTTTTGGTGCTTGTTGAGACGGCTTGCCCCTGAATGGACAATGGCCGGTCTAGCGAAGACCGGCCCTGGCCAAACTCCCAGTCGAAATGAACGACTCCAGCGGAACGAAGAACGACGAACTGACCTTGATCTATGACGGTGAGTGCCCGGTCTGCACGGCTTACAGTGGCTCGGTGGACGTCGGTCGCGGGGCTGCCGCGGGAATTCGCAGAATCGACGCCCGCGGAGACGACGCCATGGTCAGGGCGGCGACGGCGGCGGGCCTGGATCTGGATGAGGGAATGGTTGTGGCCTACCGGGGGGCGCTGCATCACGGCGCCGATGCGCTCCATCTGATGGCGACGCTGGCGCCGTCCAAAGGCCTGCGCAATCGACTCAATCGCCTGCTGTTCGGATCGCGTGCGCTCAGCCGCGTCCTGTATCCGGCGCTCAGGGCCGGGCGCAACCTGCTGTTGCGATTGTTGGGCCGCAAAAAGATTCGCAATCTGGCGTAGTGCTGCACTAGGGTCTGTTGACATATGAATGATCGCCGCGTTGCCCCCGGATTTGCGGCCAGGCAAGGCGCGACCGACGCGGTGTACTTGAAGTACATAAGGAGGGAGCAACGCCGCATGGCCGCAAATCCGGGGGCAACCCTCCGGGGCGGGGCCGTTTTCGCGCATCGCGGCGTCAGTCGCTCCTCATGTACTTCAAGTACACCTCGTCGCTCCTTCCTTGCGCTGCGCGAAAACGACCTCCGCCGCGACGACCATTCATATGTCAACAGACCCTAGGAAATCCCGCTTGAATCGAATCGTGCCGGGTCCTTTCGCCCGGCCTGCGACCGATCCGAGTCGGCAGCGCCGATCGACTGGTGGAGCATCAGCAGTCTCAGGTCGAACTCGATCTGGTCGTAGTCCGGCAGCATGTGCCGGCACAGCTGGTAGAAGGCCTTGTTGTGTTCACGCTCACGCAGATGCGCGAGTTCGTGCACCGTCACCATCTCCAGGAACTCCGGGGCGGTGCTCTTGAACAGACTGGCGATGCGGATTTCGGCCTTGGCCTTCAGGCGGCCTCCCTGCACTCGTGAAATCGCTGTATTCAGTCCCAGGACGTTCCGCATCACGTCCATCCTGTTCTGCCAGACCACCTTGTGCAGCGGTGCCGAGCTGCGCAAATGGGCCTGCTTGAGTTGCAGCACGTAATCGTAGAGCGCGCCATCGGTCTGGATCGTATGCCGGCCGGGATACTTGCGCGCAAGGTGCTCGCCCAGCCGGCCTTCCGCAACAAGCTGCGACACCTGTTCCTGCACCGTTAGGGAATAGCCGCCCAGGTAATGCCGGATGCGCGAGTCTGTTGAGGCGGCGGTGGTCGAGGTCACGCCGGTTCAATCCGCACCGCGGGCAACAACCACGATACGCTGGCCAGCGCAAGCAACCACCTGACCCGCGCGGATCTTGGCCGTCTTGCGGCTTTCGGGATGCCCGTCCACTGTCACCAGGCCGCCTGCAACCAGTGCCTTTCCTGCACCACCGCTCTCACAGAGACCGGCCAGCTTCAGTAACTGGTTGACTTCGACGTACTCGGCGTCGAGCAGGAATGGGATCGTGGGCATGTCGGAAAACGTGGTACGCGGCGGACAAGAGGATCTTATGGGTCGGGTCGGTTCGTTTCTGCGGCTGCGCGTAAGAGCATAGGCCCAACAGGACCTGGAGGACTTCAACCCGAGACGCCGGCGAGCCGCCGGTCGGAGGCCACGGTCGCAAGGACTCGGAATCAGATTTGCTACGCTCACCCCACTGAAAACCAGGGAGGATGAGATGGAGGACTACCGGCTCGACGCGCAGGACGAGTATCCACACGCGCCCGATCAGTCCTCGGTTTTCAATGAGAGCGTTTACGCCAATGCGTTCGACACGCGGCAGAAAATCGGCGGCTGGATGCGTCTGGGCAACCGGGTCAACGAGGGCTATTCCGAGTTGTCGGTGTGCCTCTACCTGCCGGACGGACGCATCGCCTGCCAGTTCAAGCGACCGAAGATCACGTCGAACGAACGCTTCGCAGCCGGCGGCCTGTCGATGGATGTGCTCGAACCCTTCAAGCGCTTCGAGATGCGCTACGACGGCGAGCTGATGCTGGTGGAGCATCCGGACCAGTTGCGTGAGCCGGAGGTCGGCCTCAAGAACGTCGAGCGCGTTCCGGGCTCCGTGCGCTGGGAGATTGAGGGCGTCTCGCCCATCCACGGCGGGCGCCCGGTGCGCGACGATCAGCCGACGATGTACGGGCGCGATTTTTCCCTCAACCATTTCAACCAGCACGTGCGGACCGGCGGCGAAATCAGCATCGGCAGGCAGAGCTGGAAGCTCGACGCGCACGGCTGGCGTGACCACTCCTGGGGCCCGCGCACCTGGCAGGTGATCTACAGCTACCGGCTGTTCATGGCCAACTTCGGCGACGGCCACGGGCTGATGCTGCTGCGCATCGCCGACAAGACCGGGCGATCGCGCCGGCTCGGCGTGCTGATGATCGATCACCAGTATCACGAGGTGGTCGATCTCGACGTGACCACGCGCTGGAACGAGAACCGCGATCCCGCTTCGGCCTCGATTGCAGTACGCACCGCCAAGGGCACGGCCGAGATTCAAGCCGAGATTGTCTCGCTTGCACCGCTGCGTAATCGTCGCCCCACCGGCGACGAAATTCTGGTGTCGCGCATCTGGGAAGGCGCCACGCGGTTCACCTGGGACACGCGCGTGGCCTACGGCATGACCGAGTACATCGAGCGGCTGGACTCGGGACGCCTGCCGGGCGAGCCGGTTTGAACTCGGGACCCTGTAGGGAGGGGCTCCGCCCCGACCGCGCGCCATGACGACCAACCGAACCTCGCCTTGCGAGCGCCTGTCGGGGCAGAGCCCCTCCTACAACGCCTGGAATGGCATTGAAGACCGGGTCTAAGGCCGCGTTCGAGGACCTCGCTGCCGCGGTACGCCGCCGCTTCGGCACGGCCTCCACGCTTGACAACATCGAGGTGCCAACACTCGGCGGCAGCAATCGCACGGTGATTTTCGACGTGGTGGAAGCGGGCGGTTCGCGCCAGCGCCTGGTGTCGCGCCAGGAAACCTACCAGGGTGCGCACTCACCGTTTCTCGCTCCGGCGGACCAGTACCGCGTGATGGAACAGGTTCATCGGCATGGCTTCAAAGTCCCACGGCCGGTGTTTCTCTACGACGAGGCCGATGGCATGGGTGCGGGCTTCGTGACCGAATTCGTCGCGGGTCAGACCCTGCCCAAGCGGATCATCGAGTCGGCCGAGTTTGCCGATCTGCGTCCGCGGCTCGCGCATGAATTCGGCGAGCTGCTGGCGCAGCTTCACTCGATGCCCGTCACTGACTTTGCGTTCCTCCAGGCACGAGCCGACAGCATCGATCCGCTCGACGCGCAGCGGACGCGGATCGATGCGTACGGCAGGCCGCGGCCCGCGCTCGAACTCGCGTTGCGCTGGCTGGAACGTGAGCGGCCACCAGCCGAGGCGCCGGTTTTTCTGCACGGCGATTTTCGCGTGGGCAATCTCATGGTCGGATCGCAGGGCGTAACCGCGGTGCTCGACTGGGAGTGCGCACACCTGGGTTCGAATACCGAGGACATCGGCTGGCTGGGCATGCGCTCCTGGCGATTCGGACGGCCGGATCTGCCGGTGGGCGGCATCGCGCAATGGCAGCCGTTCATCGAAGCGTACGAAGGCGCGGGAGGACGGCGCGTCGATCAGGAAAGCGTCCGTTACTGGAGCATCTTCGGCCTGGTGCGCTGGACGGTGCTGAACCTGATGCAGGGTTTCGGACACGTGGACGGCAGCCGGCGCGGTCTGGTGTTCGCCGCCTGCGGACGCAATGCGGACCTCATCGAATACGAACTGCTGATGACGATGGCCGGACGCTATGACTGAGCCACCCCGCAAAGTGAAAAGCAACGATGCGGGGACCCCGGCGAGCGACAGATTCAGCCCGACGCTCGCCGACCTGATCGCGACCGTGCGTGATTTTTTGAAGGACGCCGGCCGCGAGCACAAGCTCGGCTACGACGGCCAGGTTGCGCGGTATCTGCTGGATATGTCGGTGCGTGAACTGGAGTTGGGCGCCGTATTGGACCAGCATGCTGCGCAGCGGATCGCGTCACTGATGGGCGAGGCGGCGGATGTCGCGTCGCTGTGCCGCTCGATCCGGGCGGGCGCTTTCGACGAGCGCTGGGAAGAACTTCTGCGGGTGATGCTGGAAGACACGGTGGAACGTGTCGCCATCATTCGTCCGGACGTACTGTCACCCGAACACGGTCACGCGAGGTAGACCCCCATGGCGACGTTCCTGATGATTCACGGTGCCTGTCACGGAGGCTGGTGCTTCGAGCCGTTGCGCCCCTTGCTGGCGAGCCGCGGCCACGCGCTGATCGCACCCACTCTGCCGGGCATGGATGGTGGCGACCTGCCGCTGACCGCCGTCACGCTCGACCTCTGGGCCGACTTCGTCGCCCATCTCGCGCGGCAACAAGGCGAGCCCGTGATTCTATGCGGGCACAGCCGCGGTGGGATCGTCATCAGTTCGGCAGCAGAACGTGCGCCAGAGGTGATTCGAGCGCTGGTCTACATCACGGCTTTTCTGCTGCCTTCCGGTCAGAGCCTGCGTGCGTTCCAGCTGGCCGCGCCCAATCCCCGGTTTGCCGCGACGCTCTCCCCCAATGCCGACCGCACTGCCGTCGTCTTCAATCCGGCGACCGCGGCCGAGGTGCTCTATCACCGCGCCCCGAAAACGGGACAGGCCGCCGCGCTCGCGCGACTGGTGCCCGAGCCGATGAAACCCCTGGCCACCCCGCTGATCTTGAGCGACGAACGCTTCGGGCACGTGCCGCGGCACTACATCGAATGCAGCGACGATCAAGCGATCCTGCCGGCGCGGCAGCGCGAGATGCATACGGCACTTCGCTGCTCCAGCGTCACGATACTGGACTGCGATCACTCTCCGTTCCTGAGTTGCCCGGAAGCACTGGCGGATGCTCTCGACCGCATTGCGGCCGCGTAGCCAGGCTGCCAGCGGGTTGTCGCCCGTCATCTGACGAGATCGCGCGCGGCCTGAACCGTCAACCCGTCGAAGAATTCGCGGATCGCCTTCGCGCCGGTCTCGGGAATCTCCGCTTGCCAGAAGTGACCGGCGAAGGGCAGCAGCTTGACATCGTTTGGCGAGCCGGAAATGTCGTGCGCCAGCCGGTCGCCCCAGGACACCGGCAGGAAGCAATCCTCGGCTGCCCAGATCACGCGCGTGGGCCGGGTCCAGGCTTGCAGGGTTGGCACCGCGTCCAGCGTCCATAGCGGCGTCTGCGCGATGACGTAGCGGGTCCAGTCCTCCAGCGCCGCTCCTCCCGTGCGCAAGGCCCAGTACCAGTCCCCGGACAAGGCGCGCGGGAACGAGCCGCGCACGATGGTGCGCGGCAGGGTGTGCCAGTCGAGGACGAACTCCAGGACGCGCAGCTTGGCCAGGACCGGGATCAATCCTTTGCGGGCCAGCCACACGGTCAGGGCGATCACCGGCACATACCAGTTGTCGTAGCAGACGACATTCGTGAACACCACCGCCTTGACCCGCTCGCCGTGCTGCTTGAGCAATTGCATGCCGTGCGCGCCGCCCTGGTCGTGGAACACGGCGAAGGTCTGCTGGATGCCAAGGGCGTCGAGCAACTGCCTGAGCATCTCGGCCTGGCCCGGGCTGGACAGATCGGACCCCGGCCGGGGCTGCGAACGACCGAGGCCGATCAGGTCCGGAACGATGCAATCGTAGCCCTCGCCGAGCCAGCCGAGCAGCGGCTCCCACAGGCGGCAAGAGGTGGGAATGCCGTGCACCAGCAACAGCGGCGGGCCCTTGCCGTGGCGCAGGTAAGCGACTCTGCCGCATTCGAGATCGAGATATTGACGTGGCAGTGTGCCGACCATGATCGAGGCCGGCTCCTGGCGCATGCGTTTCAGCGGGGTGCGGTTGGCGGTCAGCATGTCGCTCTGCGTTCAAGGTCGTGATCCCGTCCGGCGGCTCGGACTCCGGGGCTCGTTCAATTATGATCCGACACCCGGCGACCCGGTCAGAACTTGCGCGCCCCTTCTTCCTGAATCACGAACGACTCATGGCTTACGACTATCTACGATTCGAGTCCGACCACCACGTCGCGCGGCTGACGTTCTGCCGCCCCGAGCGTGCCAACGCGATCAACCTGGCGTTTGCCACCGAGCTGCACACGGCGGCGAAGGAATGTCGCGACAACCCCGACATCCGAGCGGTGGTCCTCGCCGCCGAGGGCCGCCTGTTCTGCGCGGGCGGTGATCTGGCCAGCTTCTCGGAGGCCGGAGACCGGCTGCCCGAAGCGCTCAAGGCCCTGCTCGATCAGGTTCATGCAGCCATCGAAGTGTTCGCCGGCATGGACGCACCGGTGATCGCCGAGGTTGCGGGGACCGCGGCCGGCGCGGGGATGAGCCTGGTTGCAGCGACCAATCTGGCCTACGCCACCGTGGAGTCCAAGTTCACCATGTCGTTTACCGCGGTGGGCCTGACCCCGGACAGCAGTTCCACCTGGTTCCTGCCGCGCCTGGTGGGCTGGCGCCGCGCCGAAGAACTCATGCTCACCAACCGGGTGCTGAGTGCAAAGGAGGCGGCGGACTGGGGTTTGATCAACGGCTGTTTCGACGACGCGGCCGCGCTGCGCGAGGGCGTCGACAAGATTGCGCGTCGTCTCGCGGCGGGTCCGACGCGGGCCTACGGCGGGGTGAGTCGCCTGCTGAACGCCAGCGCGGGACGGCTGCTGCACGAGCAACTGGGCATGGAAGGCGAGTCCATTGTCGCCATCAGCGCGGGCATCGATGGGCGCGAAGGTGCCCGGGCGTTCCTGGAGAAGCGGAAGCCGGAATTCACGGGACGCTAAGCAGAGGCGCTTGCGGCATGATTCATCGGCTCGACGGACACCCATTTTTTCGACGCGGGAGCATCGACATGAGACATCTCGGAAAGACGTTTTTCGGTTTCGCGATCATCGGCCTGGTCGCCGCGGCGCTACCCGCGCAGGCGGACGTCACGGTGCAGGAATCACTGTCGGTCAACGGTGGTGGCCTGATGAGTTTTGCCAACATGAGCGGCAAGACGACGACGCAGATCTCGGGCAAGCGCTCGCGCATGGAAACCGACGTGAAAATGCAGTCGCGCCTCGTGCGGATGTTCGCCGGCGGCCCCACGGCGGAAATCACGCGGCTGGACGACGACAAGGTCTACGAGCTGGACCTGAAGAAAAAACAGTACACCGCCACCACGCTGGCCGAACGCCGGGCGCAGATGGAAGAGGCGTTGAAGCAGGGCGAGGAGGCGCAGGAATCCAAGCAGGAAGCCGCCTCGCCGGTGGACCAGGAAAAGTGCGACTGGTCGCCACCGAAAAGCGACGTCAAGAAAACCGGCGAGAAGGCGACCATCGCCGGCTTCGATGCGGAGCGCATGACCATCACGGTGACGCAGTCCTGCAAGAACCGCGACACCGGCGAGGTCTGCGACTTTGGCCTGGCGCTCGATCAATGGCTGGCACCGAAGTTCGACGGTGGCTCCGAGCGGCAGGATTTTTATCAGGCGTATGCCGAGAAGATGGGACTGGGCAGCAGCGCCTCCTCGCCCGGCTTCGCGCAGAACGCACAGGCGATGTTTGCCGGCTACAAGGACCTGTGGGCGGAGGTGTCGAAGCAGGTCGGCAAAGCCAAGGGCTATCCCGTGCGCTCGGCGTTCGCGCTGGCGATCGGAGGCCCGCAATGCGGATCGCAACAGCCGGCCCAGACCGGTGGCGTCGCAGCTCCGGGGGCGGAGGAAGTGATGGCCGCGGCCGGACAGATCGGTTCTGCGATCACCGGCCTGTTCGGCGGAAAAAAGAAAAAGGACAGCGAACCTGCGGAACCGGCCGTCGCGCCCGGGCCGCAACTGCTGGTCAACGGCCTGACACCCCTGATGACCGTCAGCACCGAACTGCTGTCGATCAGCCGCGAAAGCCTGCCCCCCGCGCTGTTCGATCCGCCGGCGGATTTCAAGAAGATCGAGAAAAACTGATCACCCGGACCCGCGGACGCGGAGTCGCCACAAGCCGTCGGCCGCGTAGAGCCCCAAGGCGCCCCAAATGCAGCCGAAGCCGATAAGTTGGTCGATCGTGAACGGTTCCCGGAACACCAGCACGCCCGTCAGCAACTGAAGGGTGGGACTGGCGTACTGGATGATGCCGATCATTGAATAGGGGATGAGCCGCGCGGCGTACGAAAACCAGATCAGGGGCACGGCCGTCGCGATACCGGAGAAAATCATCAGGGCGTCGTCATCCAGACCGACGTGGCCGAAACCGCCGGTGCCGATGCTTTCACACCAGACCAGGTAGAACAGGGCAGGCAGGAACAGAAAGACGCTTTCCACGCCCAGTCCCGGGATCGCTTCCACCGACACCAGCTTGCGGATCAGACCGTAAAGGCCAAACGACACGGCCAGGGACAGGGCGATCCACGGCAGTCGCCCGACGCTCCAGGTCAGCCACAGCACCCCGGCTGCGGCGAGGCTCACCGCCATCCACTGCCGCGCGTTCAGTCGTTCCCGCAGCACCAGGACACCGAGCAGCACGTTGATCAACGGGTTGATGAAGAAGCCCAGGCTGGCTTCGACCACATGCCCGTTGTTGGCGGCCCAGATGTACAGCGTCCAGTTGATGCCGATCAGCACGCTGCTGGCCGCCAGCATCGGGACCGCGTTGGGCTGTGCGAGCGCTGTCCGCAGCCAGCCCAGCCCGCGACGCCAGACCAGATAACCCCCGACGAACACCAGGCACCAGACGATGCGCTGCGCGGTGAGCTGGAACGGCGGGATCTCGATCAACAGCCGCCAGTAGAGCGGGAACAAACCCCAGACGGTCACCGCGCCGACGGCCGCGATCGTGCCGCGGCGCGAGTCGCTGGCGGCGTCGGAAGCAGGGGTGGTGGCGGGCGATGTCACGAAACAGGCTAATGGGGTCGGTTGATCTGCGGTTGTCCGCAGTCCGCAGTCCGCAGACGGGAC
The DNA here is from genome assembly GCA_052387695.1 of Panacagrimonas sp. Classification (GTDB taxonomy): domain Bacteria; phylum Pseudomonadota; class Gammaproteobacteria; order Nevskiales; family Nevskiaceae; genus Panacagrimonas. The sequence continues at coordinate 11,158 of JBQTIX010000103.1, forward strand.
GCTGCAGGGACAAAAAAGCCCCGCGATGCGGGGCTTTTTTGTATGACCAGAGGCAGGATCTGGTGCTACTCCTCGGTACCCTCGTCGGACGCTTCCTCGGTCACGTCCTCCGCATCGTCTTCATCTTCGTCACCAACAGCAAGTTTCGGCGACACGCGGACAATGCGCTCGCTGGCCGTGGCGTCGAAGCTGCCGCCACCGGACAGCGCGGAAGCCTGCAAGTCGGCCAGCAGGCTGCCGCCGCGCGAGCGGCGACGCTGCTCGTGATGCGCCAGACCGGTACCAGCAGGGATCAGGCGACCGACGATCACGTTCTCCTTCAGGCCGCGCAACTCGTCGCGCGAACCGCGCACCGAGGCTTCCGTGAGGACGCGCGTGGTTTCCTGGAACGAGGCCGCGGAGATGAAGCTCTCCGTGGACAGCGAGGCCTTGGTGATGCCAAGCAACTGGCGGTCGTAGTTGGCGGGGCGCTTGTTGTCGGCCCGCAGCTTCCGGTTTTCGGCCAGCACGTGGAAGATTTCCGCCTGCTCGCCCTGCAGGAAACGCGAGTCGCCGGTATCCGAAATCTCGACCTTGCGCAGCATCTGGCGAATGATCGTCTCGATGTGCTTGTCGTTGATGCGCACGCCCTGCAGGCGATACACATCCTGGATTTCCTTGACCAGGTAATTGGCCAGCGCGGTGACACCTTGCAGGCGCAGGATGTCGTGCGGGCTGGGCTCGCCGTCGGAGATGATTTCGCCCTGCTCGACGTGCTCGCCTTCGAACACGCGGATCTGCACCCACTTGTGGACCAGGGTCTCGGTCTCCTCGCCCTCGGCATCGACGATCTTGATGCGCTGCTTGCCCTTGGTCGCCGTACCGAACTTGATGGTGCCGCTGGCTTCAGCGAGCACCGCCGGTTCCTTCGGCTTGCGTGCCTCGAACAGATCGGCCACGCGCGGCAGACCGCCGGTGATGTCGCGGGTCTTGGACGACTCCTGCGGGATACGGGCGACGGTATCGCCCACCTTGACCTCGGCCTCGTCCTCGGCGCTGACCACGGCCTTGGGCGGCAAGGTGTAGCTGGCCGGGATGTCGGTGCCGGGGAAGTTGAGCTGCTTGCCTTCGGCGTCCACCAGCATCAGCAAGGGACGCAGATCCTTGCCGGCGCTGCCACGGGTCTTGGGCTCGGTGATGACCAGATTGGTCATGCCGGTGATCGGGTCGGATTCCTTCTGAACCGTCACGCCTTCCTCGAAGTCCAGGAACTTCACGAAGCCGGTCAGCTCGGTGACGATCGGGTGCATGTGCGGATCCCACTTGGCCATGCGCTGGCCCGCCACGACCGGATCGCCATCCTTGACCAGGATCGTCGCGCCGTAGGGAATCTTGTAGCGCTCGCGCTCGCGGCCGTCGGCTGCGACCACGCCGATTTCACCCGAGCGCGACACCGCCACCAGATGGTCTTCCTTGTTGATGACGGTCTTGAGGTTGTGCACGCGCGCCGTACCGGCCGCACGCGCATCCACGCCGTCGCTCGACACCGCACGCGAGGCGGCGCCGCCGACATGGAAGGTGCGCATGGTCAGCTGCGTGCCGGGTTCGCCGATCGACTGCGCGGCGATGACGCCCACCGCTTCGCCGATGTTCACGCGATGGCCCCGAGCAAGATCACGGCCGTAGCAGTTCGCGCAGATGCCGAAGGGCAGCTCGCAGGTGATCGGCGAACGCACCCACAGTTCATCGACCGAATTCTTTTCCAGCACCTCGGCGAGACGCTCGTCGATGATCGTGGTGCCGGGAATGATCATCTCCTCGGTGCCGGGCTTGTACACGTCACGCAGGGTGACGCGACCCAGCACACGAACGCTCAGCGCTTCGAGCACGTCGCCGCCTTCCACGATCGGCATGATCAGCAGGCCCTGGTCGGTGCCGCAGTCCTGCGCGGTGACGACCACGTCCTGCGCAACGTCCACGAGACGGCGCGTGAGGTAACCCGAGTTCGCGGTCTTCAGCGCGGTATCGGCCAGACCCTTACGGGCGCCGTGCGTCGAGATGAAGTACTGGAGTACGTTCAGACCTTCGCGGAAGTTCGCGGTGATCGGTGTCTCGATGATGGAGCCGTCGGGCTTGGCCATCAGGCCGCGCATGCCGGCGAGCTGGCGGATCTGCGCCTGCGAACCACGCGCACCGGAGTCGGCCATCATGAACACCGAGTTGAAGCTCGGCTGCTCGGTGTCCACGCCGGCGAGGGTCGTGACCTTTTCCTTGCCGATGCGCTTCATCATCGCCTTGGCGACGTCATCGTTAGCACGCGACCAGTGATCGACCACGCGGTTGTAGCGTTCCTGCTGCGTGGTGAGACCCTCGGTGTACTCGCGCGCAACTTCCTTCACCTTGGCTTCGGCCGCGGCCAGGATCGCAGCCTTCTCGTCAGGCACCACAATGTCGTCGAGGCAGAAGCTGATGCCCGACTTGGTGGACATCCTGAATCCCGCATACATGATCTGGTCGGCGAACACGACCGTGTCCTTCGTTCCGCAGGAACGGTAGACGCGGTTGAGCACCTTGCTGACTTCCTTCTTGGTCAGCGTCTTGTTGATCACCGAGAAAGGAATCTTGTCGGGCAGGATGTCCGACATCAGCGCGCGACCGGTGGTGGTCTCGATCAGATGAAAAATCTGCTTGCCGTTGTCGTCGTAATCCTTCAGGCGCACCTTGATCCTGGCCTGCAAATCGAGTGCACCGGACTCGTAGGCGCGATGCACCTCCGACACGTCGGACAGCACCATGCCCTCGCCCTTGGCGGCAACGCGCTCGCGCGTCATCCAGTACAGACCGAGCACGACGTCCTGCGACGGCACGATGATCGGGTCGCCGGACGCGGGCGACAGGATGTTGTTGGACGCCATCATCAGCACGCGCGCCTCCAACTGCGCTTCGAGCGACAGCGGCACGTGCACGGCCATCTGGTCACCGTCGAAGTCGGCGTTGAACGCCGTGCAGACGAGCGGGTGCAGGTTGATGGCCTTGCCTTCGATCAGCAGCGGTTCGAAGGCCTGGATGCCGAGGCGATGCAGGGTCGGCGCCCGGTTGAGCATCACCGGATGCTCCTTGATGCACTCTTCCAGGCAATCCCAGACCGCGCCTTCCTCGCGCTCCACCATCTTCTTGGCGGCCTTGATCGTGGTCGCGAGGCCCTTGCGCTGCAAGAGAGAGAACACGAAGGGCTTGAACAGTTCCAGCGCCATCTTCTTGGGCAGGCCGCACTGGTGCAGCTTCAAGGTCGGACCGACCACGATGACCGAACGGCCGGAGTAATCGACGCGCTTGCCGAGCAGGTTCTGGCGGAAGCGACCCTGCTTGCCCTTGATCATGTCGGCGAGCGACTTGAGCGGGCGCTTGTTGGTGCCGGTGATCGCACGGCCGCGGCGGCCGTTGTCGATCAGCGCATCGACGCTCTCCTGCAACATGCGCTTTTCGTTGCGCACGATGATGTCGGGCGCGGTGAGTTCCAGCAGGCGCTTGAGGCGGTTGTTGCGGTTGATGACGCGGCGATACAGATCGTTGAGATCCGAGGTCGCGAAGCGGCCGCCGTCGAGCGGCACGAGCGGGCGCAGGTCCGGCGGCAGCACCGGCAGCACCGTCATCACCATCCACTCGGGCTTGTTCTTCGAGCTGATGAAGTATTCGATCAGCTTGAGGCGCTTGCCCAGTTTCTTGATCTTGGTCTCGGACGAGGTGCCGGCGAGTTCCTCGCGCATGCGCAGGGTCTCGCTGTGCAGGTCGATGCCCTTGAGCAGGTCGTGCACCGCTTCGGCGCCCATGCGGGCATCGAACTCGTCGCCGTACTTCTCGACGGCGTCGAGATAGTCCTCTTCCGTGAGCAGCTTGCCCTTCTCCAGCGGCGTGAGGCCCGGATCGACGACGATGTGCGCTTCGAAATACAGCACGCGCTCGATGGCGCGCAGCGGCATGTCGAGCAGCAGGCCGATACGGCTCGGCAGCGATTTCAGGAACCAGATGTGCGCGACCGGCGAGGCCAGGTCGATATGACCCATGCGCTCGCGGCGTACCTTGGCGACGGTGACTTCCACGCCGCACTTCTCGCACACGACGCCGCGATGCTTGAGCCGCTTGTACTTGCCGCACAGGCACTCGTAGTCCTTGATCGGCCCGAAAATCTTGGCGCAAAACAGGCCGTCACGCTCGGGCTTGAACGTGCGGTAGTTGATCGTCTCCGGCTTCTTGACCTCGCCGAAGGACCAGCTGCGGATCACTTCCGGGCTGGACAGCCCGATCTTGATCGCGTCGAAATCCTCGTACTCTTCGGTGGGGCGGAGAAGGTTGAATAGCTCTTTCATGGTGACTCCTAAACGATCTTCTGTAGGTTGGCGTAGGTCGGCTCAAGCCGAAGGCGGAGCCGACATCCGCCGGTGGGTGTCGGGTCCGCGCTTCGCGCTTGACCCGACCTACCATCGGCCTACGGGTTTTGTTCCAGTTCGATGTTCAGACCGATGGAACGGATTTCCTTGACCAGCACGTTGAACGACTCGGGCATGCCCGCCGTCATGCGGTGGTCGCCGTCGACGATGGACTTGTACATGCGCGTGCGGCCATTGGTGTCGTCGGATTTCACCGTCAGCATTTCCTGCAGGGTGTACGCCGCGCCATAGGCTTCCAGCGCCCAGACTTCCATCTCGCCGAAACGCTGACCGCCGAACTGCGCCTTGCCGCCCAGCGGCTGCTGGGTGACCAGCGAGTACGGACCGGTGGAACGCGCGTGCATCTTGTCGTCGACGAGGTGGTTGAGCTTGAGCATGTACATGTAGCCCACGGTGACCGGGCGCGAGAACGGCTCGCCGGTGCGACCGTCGGTGAGGATGGCCTGGCCGCTGCGTGGCAGCCCGGCAAGCTCGAGCAGGTCCTTGATCTCTTCCTCTGTCGCGCCGTCGAACACGGGCGTCGCGATCGGCAGACCCGACGTGAGATTGCGCGCGAGCGCGACGATCTCAGCATCGCTGAACTCGCTCAATTTCTCCTTCTTGACGCTCTTGCCGACGTAGATCTTCTCGAGGAACTGGCGAATCTTGCCGACGGCCTGCTGCTGCTTGAGCATCTCGTCGATCTTGTTGCCGATACCCTTGGCAGCCCAGCCCAGATGCACTTCGAGCAACTGCCCGATGTTCATGCGCGAAGGCACGCCCAGCGGGTTGAGCACGATGTCGACGGGCGTGCCGTCTTCCATGTGCGGCATGTCCTCGACCGGTACGATCTGCGAGATCACGCCCTTGTTGCCATGCCGGCCGGCCATCTTGTCGCCCGGCTGGATGATGCGCTTCACCGCCAGGTACACCTTGACCATCTTGAGCACGCCCGGGGACAGCTCGTCGCCCGCGGTGATCTTGCGCTTCTTGTTCTCGAAGCGGCCGTCGAAATACGCGCGCTGGTCCTTGAGCTGCTTGGCCGCGGCTTCGAGTTGAGACTGCGCATCCTCGTCCTGCAGGCGGATCTCGAACCACTTGTCGCGCTCGACCGAGTCGAGGTAGGCGGCATCCAGAGTCGCACCGCGCTTGAGCTTGTTGGGACCACCGTCGGCGGTCTTGCCCATCAGCAGCCTGTGCAGGCGCGCATAGATGTCGTCCTCGAAGATGCGCTGCTGGTCGTTCAAATCCTTGCGGACCGCGGCCAGTTCGGATTCCTCGATCGACAGCGCGCGCTTGTCCTTCTTCACGCCCTCGCGGGTGAACACGCGCACGTCGATGACGGTGCCGTCCATGCCGGCCGGCACGCGCAGGCTGGTGTCCTTCACGTCCGACGCCTTCTCGCCGAAGATCGCGCGCAGCAGCTTTTCTTCCGGCGTGAGTTGGGTCTCCCCCTTGGGGGTCACCTTGCCGGAGAGCAGATCGCCGGCCTTGACCTCGGCACCGATGAAGACGATGCCCGACTCGTCGAGCTTGCGCAGCGCGCCCTCGTTGACGTTGGGAATGTCCGCCGTGATTTCCTCGGGACCGAGCTTGGTTTCACGTGCGACGCAGGTCAGTTCCTCGATGTGGATCGTCGTGAAACGATCTTCCTCGACGACCCGCTCCGAGATCAGGATCGAGTCCTCGAAGTTGTAGCCGTTCCAGGGCATGAACGAGATCAGCATGTTCTGGCCCAGGGCCAGTTCGCCGAGGTCGGTCGAAGGTCCATCGGCCAGCACGTCGCCACGCGCCACCACGTCACCCGGTTTCACCAGGGGCTTCTGGTTGATGCAGGTGTTCTGGTTGGAGCGCGTGTACTTCACGAGATTGTAGATGTCGACGCCCGCTTCGCCCGCCTGCGTCTCGTCGTCATTGACGCGGACCACGACGCGGGAAGCGTCGCACTTGTCGACGGTCCCGCCTCTGCGAGCCGTGATCGCGTTGCCGGAGTCGATCGCCACGCGGCGCTCGATGCCGGTGCCGACCAGTGGCTTCTCGGCGCGCAGGGTCGGGACCGCCTGGCGCTGCATGTTGGAGCCCATGAGCGCGCGGTTGGCGTCGTCGTGCTCCAGGAAGGGAATCAGCGCGGCGGCAACGGACACGATCTGACGCGGCGACACGTCCATGTACTGGATGCGGTCCGGCGGCAGCATGGTGAACTCGTTCTGGAAGCGGACCGAATTCAGGTCGCTCTTGAAGCGGTTCTTGGCGTCCAGTTCGGAGTTGGCCTGCGCGATGACGTAGCGGCCCTCTTCAATGGCCGACAGATACTCGATGTCGTTGGTGACATGACCGTCCACCACCTTGCGGTAGGGCGTTTCCAGAAACCCGTAGTCGTTGGTGCGCGCGTAGCAGGCCAGCGAGTTGATCAGGCCGATGTTCGGGCCTTCCGGCGTCTCGATCGGGCAGACGCGGCCGTAATGCGTGGGGTGTACGTCGCGCACTTCAAAGCCGGCGCGTTCGCGGGTCAGGCCGCCCGGTCCGAGGGCCGACACGCGACGCTTGTGCGTGACTTCCGACAGCGGGTTGTTCTGATCCATGAACTGCGACAGCTGGCTGGACCCGAAGAATTCCTTGATCGCGGCGCCCACCGGCTTGGCGTTGATCAGATCCTGCGGCGTGAGGTTCTCGGCCTCGGCCAGCGCCAGGCGCTCGCGCACCGCGCGCTCCACGCGGACCAGGCCGGTGCGGAATACGTTCTCGGTCATTTCGCCGACCGCGCGGATGCGGCGGTTGCCGAGGTGATCGATATCGTCGGTGATGTCTTCGCCGTTGCGGATCGCGATGATCTGCTTCATGACCGCGATGATGTCGGCGTTGTCGAGCACGCCGGGACCGGTGATCTCGGTGCGGCGCAGACGACGATTGAACTTCATGCGGCCGACCGCGGAAAGGTCGTACTTTTCCGGCGCGAAGAACATGCCGCCGAACAACGTCTCGGCGGCGTCCTTCGTCGGTGGTTCGCCGGGACGCATCATCCGATAAATCTCGACCAGCGCTTCGAGGCGTGTGCGGGTTGGATCGATGTTGAGCGTCGTCGAGACGTACGGTCCCTTGTCCACGTCGTTCACATAAAGAGTCGGCAGTTCAACGATGCCGGCGACGCGCAGCTTGGGCAGCAGTGCCTCCGTGATCTCGGTATTGCACGCAACGATGACTTCGCCGGTCGCTTTGTTGACCAGGTCACGAGCCACGACGCGGCCTTCGAGATAGCTGTCCGGCACTTCCAGCGTCTTGATGCCTGCGTCGCGGATCAGCTTGATATGGCGCGCCGTGATGGGCTTGCCGGCCTCGATCAACAGCTTGGTACCGCTACGGATATCGAATTGGGCCTTCTCGCCGCGCAAACGCTCCGGCACCAGTTCCAGCAGCGCGCCTTCGGTCTGCAACTGGAACGAGTTGATCTCGTGAAACATCTCCAGCATCTGCTGGCTGTCATAGCCCAACGCGCGCATGAGGATGGTCGACGGCAGCTTGCGCCGACGGTCGATACGGACGAACAGGTTGTCCTTGGGATCGAACTCGAAATCCAGCCAGGAGCCGCGGTACGGAATGATGCGCGCGCTATACAGCAGCTTGCCCGAGCTGTGCGTCTTGCCCTTGTCGTGATCGAAGAACACGCCGGGCGACCGGTGCAGCTGAGACACGACGACGCGCTCGGTGCCGTTGATGACAAAGGTGCCGTGGTCGGTCATCAGCGGGATTTCGCCGAGATAGACCTCCTGCTCGCGCACGTCCTTGACCTTCTTCTCCTTCGACTCGCGATCGAAGATCACCAGGCGCACGGTGACTTTCAGCGGCGCGGCGTAAGTCATGCCGCGGACGCGGCATTCCACTTCCTCGAACACCGGCTCGTCGAGGCGGTACTTCACGAACTCCAGCGCGGCGGCGCCGTTGTACGACACCATCGGGAACACAGACTTGAACGCGGCCTGCAGCCCGTGCTCGCGGCGCTTGGCCTGGGGCAGATCGGCTTGCAGGAACTCGCGATACGAGTCGATCTGGGTGGCCAGGAGATAGGGGATTTCGCGCGTCTCCGGCAGCTTGGAGAAGTCCTTGCGGATGCGCTTTTTCTCGGTGAACGAATACGACATTCGTAACCTCGGTTAACTTCGACTTACGGCGTGAATAGGAAACGGAAAGCGGGAAATGGAGTTGGCACTAAAGGCTCTCTCCACTTTCCGATTGGCGCTTCGAACTCGCGAAAACGGCAAAACCCAGCCGGGGCACTGAGTGCCCCGGCTGGCCTTTGTTGACGCTTGTGCTGATCAAGTACTGGATCAATTCGATGATTCGGGTTGGCTTAGTAAAGCGACGGCTTGTGAAGTTCTGCTCAGGCTGAGAGGAGAAGACTTCGTCGGCGCTCGCTTCGCTGGCGCAGCGACGAAGTCTTCTTACTTGAGGTCCACCTTGGCGCCGACTGCTTCCAGCTTCTTCTTCATGGCTTCGGCATCGGCCTTGTTCACGCCGTCCTTGACTTCCTTGGGCGCGCCTTCGACCAGATCCTTGGCTTCCTTCAGACCGAGGCCGGTGAGCTCGCGTACGACCTTGATGACATCGATCTTCTTCTCGCCAAAGTTGGTGAGGACGACCGTGAACTCGGTCTTCTCCTCGACCACCACCGCAGCGGCAACCGGGCCAGCGGCGGGGCCGGCAGCAGCAGCAGCGGTGACGCCGAACTTCTCTTCCATCATCTTGACCAGCTCGACGATGTCCATGACGGACTTGGTCGCGATCGCGTCAAGGATTTCCTGATTGCTGAGTGACATGTAATGACTCCTGAAACGTTGAATGTGTGTGTGCTTTCAAAAACTGACTGCAGGAAGTCGTGACTACGCCGCTTCTGTCTGCTTGTCGGCGACGGCCTTGACCGTACGCACGAACTTGGCAGTGGGTTCGGCGAGCGTGCGGACGAACTGGGCCACGGGAGCTTTCATGACGCCCATGAGCAGGCTCAGGGCCTGATCCTTGGTCGGCAGGGAAGCCAGTCGATCAAGATCCTTGGCCCCGTACAGGGTGCCGCCGACCGCAACCGCCTTGACCACCAGCTTGTCGTTTTCCTTGGCGAAATCCTTGATGACGCGACCCACCGAACCCGGATCCTCCAGAGAGAACCCCAGCACGAGCGGACCGGTCAGCGCAGGACCCAGGCACTCGAACTCCGTGCCTGCAACGGCCCGAATCGCCAGCGTGTTCTTGACCACGTGCAGATAAATCCCGTTGGCACGGGCTCGGCTGCGCAGGATGTCGAACTTGCCGGCGGTCAGACCGCGGTACTCGGCAGCAACTGCCGAAAGCGCCTTGGACGCAATTTCATTGACTTCCGCAACCAGGGCCTTCTTGTCTTCCAACCGTAATGCCATAAGACCTGCTCCTGGTGCTGCTGTTGACGAACGGATTGGCCCCCTTTGAAGCACCCCGCGAAGTCAACAGCAACTTCACTGGGCCCCCGATCGAGACCTCTCCACCTCACGGTTACGCCGACAGCGATCCTTCTGCTTTCGGTTACACCGTCTGCGTAAGCGGCCTGATGGCCTTTAGTCCTTGCGGCACTTACGGTCTTCGACGATGCGGCTTGCGCCACACATCAAATCCTTCCGGGAAAGTGGGGGGTTGAAGCGGCAGGCGCCATTGCTTTGCGCCTGCCGCTTTCCATCTCCCATCTCCCGTCAAATCATTCCGGCAGGGTACCCACATCCACGCGGATGCCAGGTCCCATCGTCGTCGAGAGCGTCACCTTCTTGATGAAGATGCCCTTGGACGACGCGGGCTTCTGCTTGCGAATGTCACGCACCACAGCCACGAGGTTTTCGAGGATCTTGTCCTTCTCGAAGTTCGCAGCGCCGATCGAGCAGTGCACGATTCCGGCCTTGTCCGTGCGGAACTTGGCCATACCGGCCTTGGCATTCCTGACGGCCGTGGCCACGTCCGGAGTGACGGTGCCCGTCTTGGGGTTGGGCATCAGGCCACGCGGGCCGAGCAACTGACCGAGCTGGCCGACGACTCTCATCGCATCGGGGCTGGCGATGACGACCTGGTAGTTCAGATCGCCGCCCTTCATCTTGGCGGCGAGATCGTCCATGCCCACTGCATCAGCGCCCGCAGCGGTCGCTTCGGCGGCCTTCGCACCCTGGGTGAATACGGCGACCCGAACGCTCTTGCCATTGCCATGCGGCAGCACCGTGGAGCCGCGCACGTTCTGATCGGACTTCTTGGCATCGATGCCAAGATTCACAGCGATGTCCACGGATTCCTTGAATTTGGCGGTCGAGCAGGTCTGGACCAGATCCAGCGCTTCCGAGAGCGGATAGGTCTTGCCCTGCTGCACCTTGGAAGCAAACGCCTTCTCGCGCTTGGTGCCCTTGGTCTTGGTGACGGTTGCCATGATCACTTCACCCCTTCGACGTCGATGCCGATCGAACGCGCACTGCCGGCGATGATGCGCACAGCAGCGTCCATGTCGGCAGCATTGAGATCCGCCATCTTGATCTTGGCGATTTCCTCAAGCTGCGAGCGCTTGATCTTGCCGACCTTGACCGTGTTTGGCGTCTTGGAGCCGGACTCGATACCCACCGCCTTCTTGATCAGGTAAGTCGCCGGCGGCGTCTTCATGATGTAGGTGAAGCTCTTGTCCGAATACACCGTGATGACCACGGGAATCGGCATGCCGGGCTCCATCTTCTGAGTGGCTGCATTGAACTCCTTGCAGAACCCCATGATGTTCACGCCCTGCTGGCCCAGTGCGGGACCGATAGGAGGCGAGGGATTGGCCTTGCCAGCTGGAATCTGCAGCTTGACGTAGCCCTGTACTTTCTTGGCCATGCATTACTCCGTGTGGGTGCGAACGCCTGTTTAGGGCTCCCCGTTTGTGAGACGGGAGGTGGGAGGTGCTGTCGCGCCTCCCACCTCCCGGCGTCAGGCCTTCTCGACCTGTGAAAACTCCAACTCGACCGGCGTCGACCGACCAAAAATCAGAACCGCCACCCGCAGGCGATTCTTCTCGTAATTGACTTCCTCGACCACGCCCGAGAAATCTGCAAACGGGCCGTCCACAACGCGCACACCTTCGCCCGGCTCGTACAGCGTCTTCGGCTTGGGCTTCTCCACCGCCTCTTCGACCCGGTTGAGGATGCTGTTAGCCTCCTTGTCCGAAATCGGCGCGGGCTTGTCCGGCGTGCCCCCGATGAAGCCGAGCACCTTGGGCGTGGACTTGACCAGATGCCAAGTATCTTCGGTCATCTCCATGTGCACGAGCACATAGCCGGGAAAGAACTTGCGCTCGGTCATGCGCTTCACGCCATCCTTGATCTCCACCACTTCTTCGGTAGGGACCAGGATGTCGCCGAATTTTTCCTGCAGGCCCGCGCGCGAAATACGCTCGGCCAGCGCCTTCTTGACGCTGTTCTCGTACTGTGAGTAGGCGTGAACCACGTACCAACGCATCGTCATTCTTGTTGTCTCGGTTTCAGGCCTGACCGGTGAGCTGCTTGACGCCGAATAGCAGCAGCGAGTCCAGACCCCACAGCAGCAGCGCAGTGATCAGGACGACAACGGCAATCATGAGGGTGGCCTGCACGCTTTCCTGCCGGCTCGGCCAGACCACCTTGCGGAGCTCGATACGGGCGCCGACGAGATAAGACCAGACGGTACGCCCGAGTTCGGTGCGATAGGCCAGCGCCAGGGCCGCACCGGTGGCTGCGAGCAGGCCGAGGACACGCAGCAACGCATTGACTTCGGCGAAATAATAAAACGCTCCCATCGCGCTCATCAGCAGCAGCGCCGCTGCCGCCAGCAACAGGGAGTCGTAGCGCGGCGCGATTGTGACTTCGGTCTGGGGTTCCATCGATACGGCCTACGCGTCCATCCGGTCCATCAAGGCCAGTTCATTGGCAGGGGCGGAGGGTTTCGAACCCCCAGCCTTCGGTTTTGGAGACCGACGCTCTACCAGTTGAGCTACGCCCCTAGCTTGGTTACCGGACTGCGCACATCAAAAGGGGGGCGGATTGTACGCATACCGCCCACCACATTCAATCCCTGCCGCGATGGAGTCTGCGGCGGGGGACTGGGTTTATGCCAGGATCTTCGTCACGACCCCTGCGCCGACGGTTCTTCCACCCTCGCGGATGGCGAAGCGGACCTGCTCTTCC
>JBQTIX010000104.1:0-15143 GCA_052387695.1 Panacagrimonas sp.
GTGTGGTGCTCTTATCTTTCGGTTGTCCTCGGGCGGGCGGGGGCCCGGCCCGGCCCGTTCGGTTCGGGCCCCCGCTCGGCCCGGCCCCCCCCCCGCGGCCGTGTTATCGAACCTGTGCAGACCCTCCGTAACGCAGGGCAATAGCGGCTACACCATCACAGCCCAAGCACGACGCCCTGTTCATCCTCGCCGGCGGTGAGCCGGACATTCTCGCCGTCGCCGAAGTCGATCTCGTCCTCGGTACTGCGATCCTCGGTGCCATTGTCCTCGTCGGCTTCGCAGGTCGCGGCGAGGGTGTAGTCGCCGGGCCGGAGGAAGCTCAGGGTGAAGCTGCCGTCGTCGACGTCCACCGGTGAGCTCGCGATCGGCTGGTCGCCGCTGGCGTCGCGTTCCTTGGGCTCCACATCATCGCCCTCAAACGCGTAGACCGCGACGCCTTCGCTGCATTCTGCACCGGTCGGAATCGGGGTGACCGTGCCGGACACCGAGGCCTCGTCGCCGGATTCCATTGCGCGGATCACCGGATCGAGTTCGTATCTGTCGTCACCCTCGTCGAATTGAAGCGACAGCGGCACGTCAATGGCGACGATCAGCGAAACCGTCTCGTCGTCGTCCTGTTCGAACATGAAATCGACGTCCGCAAAAACGTCGTCGTCGGGATCGTCGCCACTGGCTCGCCTGATCTCGAATGTGCCCTCGGACCCGGTGCGCTTATCGACCACCGAGCCCTCGGTCTCGTCGAAGCGCAGGCGCACGCCTTCGTATTCGTCATCTGCGATCTCCGCATCCGATACCAGGTCGGTAGGCTGCGCCTGCATCCCCGAAACAACCTCAAGCGGCAGCGTGAGGTTGCGCGTGATGGTGCGCGGAGTCCCATTTCCGAGCGGAGCGACCTGCAAGCCGTCGAGGTTCAGCGTGACGTCGCGTAAGTCGTCATAGCCCTGCGCGACCACATCGACGTTGAACGAAGACTCGCAACCCGCCACGGCAAGGGCCGTGGCGAGCAGTACAGCGAACCGGTGGCTGGCGTGCATGAGGAACCCTCGCGAAAGCACAGTGAAAGAAATCGCTCGATCAACCGCGATCGCGGGCTGATGCCGCGTGGGCGTGCAGGCCCTCGGCGTCCGCGATGCGTCCCGCAATCTTGGCCAAGCGGCGCGCGCCGTCAACACTGCACTCGATCAGGCTGCTGCGCTTCTGGAATTCGTAGACGCCGAGCGGGTTGGAGAACCGCGCGGCGCGCGAGGTGGGCAGCACGTGGTTGGGGCCGGCGCAGTAATCGCCGAAGGCTTCCGGCGTGTGGCGGCCGAGGAACACGGCGCCGGCGTGGCGCACGCGCTCCAGCAGCTTGCGCGGTTCCGCCACCGATAGCTCCAGGTGCTCCGGCGCGATGCGATTGGCCACGTCCACCGCCTGATCGAGACTGCGGACGAGGATGAAGGCGCCGCGATTCCCGATCGAGGCACGCACGATATCGGCTCGCGGCAGGTCGGCAATGCGTTCGGCCATGGCGGCGGCCACGCGATCGAGGAAGCCTGCATCGTCCGAGATCAGGATGGACTGCGCGTCTTCGTCGTGCTCGGCCTGGCCGAACAGGTCCATCGCGATCCAGCGCGGATTGCTCGCAGAATCCGAGATCACCACGATCTCCGAGGGGCCGGCGATGGAGTCGATGCCCACCTGTCCGAACACCAGGCGCTTGGCGGCCGCCACGTAGGCGTTGCCCGGCCCGACGATCTTGTCGACCGGCGGCACGGTCTGCGTGCCGTAGGCCAGCGCGGCGATGGCCTGCGCGCCGCCGATTCGGAACACGCGATCGACGCCCGCCAGGTGCGCCGCGCCCAGCACGGCCGCATGGGTTTCGCCGCGGGGCGTGGGCACCACCATCACGATCTCGGCGACACCTGCGACCTTGGCCGGCGCCGCGTTCATCAGCACCGACGAGGGGTAGGCGGCCTTGCCGCCCGGCACGTAGATGCCGACACGATCCAGCGGTGTCACCCGCTGACCCAGGGTGTTGCCCAGACCGTCGTCGAACTCCCAGGCACCGAGCTTCTGGCGCTCGGCGTAGGCCAGGATGCGCGCGTGAGCCTGTTGCAACGCGGCTTGCAGATCGGCGGGCAGGCTGGTCCATGCCTGACGAAGTTCATCGTGACCGAGTTCGAGCTGGGTCGCCGACGTCCATTGCGAGTGGTCGAAGCGATTGGTCAATTCCAGCAGGGCGGCGTCGCCCCCCGCGCGTATTTCGGACACGATGCCGCTGACGGTCTGTGCGAGACCGGGGTCCTGCTCGGGCGAGCGGTCGAGCAGCCGTCCGAGTCGCGCGTCGAAATCGGCCGCGGCACTGTCGAGTCGGCGGATCTGCATGTCAGGCCCTCAGGCTCCTGAACCGCGCCAGCAGTTCGCGCAGCGCGGCGTGCTTCATCTTCATCGCCGCCTTGTTCACGACCAGACGCGCGCTGACCTGCGCGATGATCTCGGTCTCCACCAAGCCGTTGGCCTTGAGCGTGTTGCCGGTCGCGACCAGGTCCACGATCAGGTCCGCCAGACCCACCAGCGGTGCCAGTTCCATGGAGCCGTACAGCTTGATGATCTCGACCTGTTCGCCGAGCGCAGCAAAGTGCCGGCGCGTGATTTCCGGGTACTTGGTCGCCACCCGGATGCGCCCCGCGTTTGCGACCGTGCCGCGACCCCCGTTCGCAAAACGCGAATCCCGGGTCGCCGCAATCGACAGCCGGCAGCGCGCAAAGCCCAGGTCCAGCGGCTCGTACAGGTTCTCGCTGCCGTGCTCCATCAGCACGTCCTTGCCGACGATGCCCAGGTCCGCCGCGCCATGCTCGACGTAGGTCGGCACGTCGGCCGGGCGGATGATCACCAGTTGCACGTTGGGATCGCGCGAGGGCACGCGCAACAGGCGATCGATGTCTCCGGCCGGTGCCAGACCCAGGCGTTCGAGCAGGGGCAGGCTGTCTTCGAGAATGCGGCCCTTGGACAGGGCGAGCGTGAGGGAACTCATGGAGTGCAACGAGGGGGAAGGGACGCAATTCTAAGCGGTCACCCGCCTCGCAACCGTCGCCGGCCCCCGGCGCTGCCGAGGGCCGACCTTTTCCGCGCCCCGCCCGGGCCCGGGCGTCTAGCGGACGATGATGAACAGTGCGCCGTTACCGCGCTGGACGTGCAGCAACAGTTCGCCTTCCTTGATGCCGGCGAGCTTGCGGAAGTCGGTCATGTTCTCGGTGCGTTGGCGGTTGACCGCGATCACGATGTCTTCCGGCCGCAGGCCGGCGCGCGCCGCGGGCGAACGCGGGTCCACTTTCTGCACCAGGATGCCGCGCGTCTCCGCGGTCTTGGCCGAGGCCTCTTCCATCGGCGCGAACACGGCGCCGGCGAGCGCCGGATGCAGGTCGTCTGCGGTGGCAGCCTGTTCGGTGTCCTTGCCGATGACGACCGTGACGTTGCGGGGCTTGCCGTCGCGCACGACCTTGAGTTCCACCTTGTCGCCGACTCTCATCAGACCGACGACGTTGCGCAACTGGGCGAAACCTTCCACGGCCTTGCCGTTGGCTTCGAGAATGATGTCTTCGGCCTTGAGACCCGCCTTGTCGGCGGGTGATCCCGGCACCACCTGCGACACCAGCGCGCCGCGCGTATTGGGCAGGCCGAAGGCCTTGGCCAGGTCGGGGGTCACACCCTGGCCCATGACGCCGATGCGGCCACGTTGCACCGAGCCGTGCTCGATGAGCTGCGCCATCACGCTGCGCGCCTGGTTCATCGGGATGGCGAAGCCAATGCCGATGTTGCCGCCCGAACGCGACAGGATGTTGGACGGGATGCCGACCAGTTCCCCGTTGAGGTTGATCAGCGCACCGCCGGAGTTGCCGGGATTGATCGAGGCATCGGTCTGGATGAAATCCTCGTAACCATTCTCGGTGATGCCGGTCTGTCGACCGACTGCGCTGATGATCCCGGAGGTCACGGTCTGGCGCAGGCCGAACGGGGAGCCGATGGCGACCACGAAGTCACCGACCTGGGCCTTGTCGGAGTCGGCCAGGGGAATGGCGGTGAGCTTGTCCGCCTTGATCTGGACCACCGCGACATCGGTGTCCGGGTCCCGGCCGATCAGCTTGGCGTCGAACTCGCGGTCGTCCGACAGCCGCACCTTGATCGTCTCTGCCTGCTCGACGACATGGTTGTTGGTGATGACATAGCCCTTCTCCGCATCGACGATCACACCGGAACCGGTGGACTGTGCTTCGCGCTCCTGCGGCTCCTGCTGTTGCTCCGGCCCGTCGAAGAACCGCCGGAAGAAGGGATCCTGCATCAGCGGATTCTGGATCTCCTGCTTGGAGGTCACGGCGATGTTGACCACCGCCGGCAGGACCGGCTTGAGCATCGGAGCGAGCGAGGGGATCCCTTGCTGCCGGACCATGGGAATCGTGGCATCGGCGCTGACCGGTTCAGGCGCAGTGCCCATCAGGGCAAATCCGAACAGGCCGCCGGCCACTGCGAGCGGGGCCAGCACTTTGACAGCTAGGGAGCGGGACATCGAAAGTCCTCTTGCATTGAAGTAGGCTGCCAGACGCAGCGGAGGCGTAGACCACCGCATCTGGCGGGAGTTTCGCATCAACCTGATTTCAGAGTCAGAGCAGGCGGATGCGGGGATTGAGACTGTAGCGGCCGGTGATGGCGGCGGAGGCCAGCACGTGACCATGGATTGCCGCCTGCACCTGCTGAGCGGTGAACGCGCCTTCGACGGGGCAGCGATCGAGATCGGTGGCGAAAACCTCGAAGCGGTAATGATGCGGAACGCTGTCGTTCCAGGGCGGGCAGGGGCCGTCGTAGCCAAAGTAGTTGCCGCCCATCGCGGCATCGCCACCGAACCAGCCGGTGTAGTCGTTGACGCCCTGGCGCGAACCCTCCGGCCCCGCCGGCTCCTGTTTGCCCTTGGCCGTGACGCCGCGCGAACAGGCACCTTCCTCGATCTGTGTCATCTGCGCCGGCACGTCCACCATCGCCCAGTGGCAAAACAGGGTGCGCGGCAGCTTGAGCGGCACCTCGCGGCCTTCCTGGTTCACGTCGTCGGGTATTGTCGGTACATCCGGGTCCAGACACAGGATCACGAAGCTGCGGGTGCCGGCGGGCGCGCCGCTCCAGCTCAGTTCCGGATTGAGATTGTCGGACAGGCGCACATGCCCCTTCGGCGCCTTGACCGCGAACGCGCAGCGGCCGGGGAGGACCCCGCCCGGGTCGAACGTCTTGCTGGTGAGCTTCATGTTTCCCCGGTTCCGTTCAAGATTCTTGCCCCTCATGACGAAGATTTGGGTGCGCCCATCGCCGCAGCCAGCGTCCCCCGCGAGCTGCCGGATCGCCGGTGCGCGGCGCGCATCCAGCTAGGGTAACAATCTCGCCGGGCCGCCGTCAGCCCGTTCGGTGTTCGGTCTCATGAAACCGCAACGATGGCGCGTCACGGACTCAAGGCGCGAACGCCTTGCGCGTGAACGCCGCGGTCATCCGCGCGAGGCCCAACCCGAGCCGCTCCGACAGCGTTTTCTTGTGCTGGTACTTCATCTCGAACACGTCGGCATCTTTGACCCGCTTGAGCAGGTAGTCGTCGCTGGTACACAGCTCATCGACCAGTCCGAGCGCGATGGCGCGCGAACCGAACCAATGCTCGCCGGTCGCGGCACGTTCCAGATCCACCCGCGGGCGATGCTCGGCGACGAAGGACTTGAACAGCGCATGGGTGTCTTCCAGTTCTTCGCGGAATTTCTCGCGCCCGGCCTCCGTGTTCTCGCCGAACAGGGTCAGCGTGCGCTTGAACTCACCAGCCGTGTGCAGCTCGACGTCGATGTCGTGCTTCTTCAGCACGCGGTTGAAATTGGGCAACTGGGCGACGACGCCGATGGAACCGACCACCGCGAATGGTGCCGCCAGGATGCGATCGGCGACGCAGGCCATCAGATAGCCACCGCTGGCCGCGATCTTGTCCACCGCCACCGTCAGCCTGGTGCCATGAGTCCGCACCCGGACCAGTTGCGAGGCGGCCAGGCCGTAGGCGTGTACCAGCCCGCCACCGCTTTCCAGCCGGACCAGGACCTCGTCGTCCGAATCGGCCACCTGCAACAGTGCGCTGATCTCCTCGCGCAGGGAGGCCACCGCATGCGCCTGGAGATCGCCCTCGAACTGGAGCACGAACAATCGTGGACGCTTCGGCGCACCGTGAGAGGCTGCCTTGAGACGGGCCTTGTCTTCGGCCTTGCGGGCCTTGGCCAGACGTTTGCGCTCCGGTGGTGGCAGCAATTCGTGGTTGAGATGGTCGGCGATGTCGCGCAGCCGCTGTCCGAGGTTGTGGACGTCCAGTCGCTCGCCCCCCGCCATTTCGCGCGCCTGCCGCACCAGGCCGAACAGATTGCCGGCAACGACCACGATCGCCACGACCCAGGTCAGGGTCTTGGCCAGAAACAGGCCGTACTCGGCCAGGAACTCGGTCACGTGCTGGAACTCCGGAACATCGCGTGGATGGCTGCCCCGAACCTGCGGGCCAGCCGTGGAACACCGTGGGAAGTGGGCGCAATTGCCGCGCTGCACAAAACCATGTCTATAATAACCTTGCCGTTTTTCCTCCGTTTCAAAACCAGAGCCGCGCCGGGAGTCGTAACAATGACAAATCGCTTCAAAGCGGGTGTGGCCGTTGCTCTGGCGATGTTCCTTGCACCTGCTTTGGCGGCTGAATCGGAGTACCGGGAGATGCGTCCCTATGTCTCCGGCCTGTTCGGTTACGTGTTTGAAGACGACGAGCGCGATGCCATCGCCAGCGGCAGCATCGAGGAAGGCAAGGGTATCCAGCTTTCCGCCGGCAAGGCGATCAATCGTTTTCTGGGGGTGGAACTCGCTGCCTTCGGTCATCGCTACGGCAGCCAGGTGGGGGGTGGTTCCAGCTATCGGGATTACGGCCTCAAACTGGACGGTCTGTTTTTCTATCGGCGCGATCCCAGGTTCTCGCCCTACTTCGGCGTCGGCGTGGGCAGCATCCAGACCGATATCAAGAGCGCACCCGGTGGCGGCACGCTCAGTTCGACCGACCCGTTTGCCGATGTCGGCCTCGGTTTCATGAAGTTTTTCGAGGTCGCCGGGACTGAAGTCGGTTTCCGCGGTGACCTGCGGTACCGGCAGATTTTTCTCGACGATGAAGCCTTCGGCGGGTTGGACGTGGATGATCTCGGTGAGACGGTGCTGAAGATCGGCCTGGTCGTTCCCCTGGGGCCCAGGCCTGCCGCTCCCGAGCCCCCGCCCAAGCCCGTGGCCTGTCCGGACAGCGATGCGGACGGCGTCTGCGATGCCGCCGACCTGTGCCCCGAGACTCCGAAGGGCGCGGTGGTCGACGCCAAGGGTTGCCCGGCCGAACCGAAGGTGGAAAAGTCTGATCCCAACCAGAAATTCGAAGACGTGCACTTCGCCTACAACAAGGCGGAGCTGACGGATTACGCCAAGGTCGTGCTAGACGGAGCAGCCGGGGTGATCAAGGACCTGGCCACGAAATACCCGAACCTGAAAGTGGACATCTCCGGGCACACCGACTGGATCGGCACCGACGGCTACAACCAGGGCCTGTCCGAGAACCGTGCCGGCACGGTCAAGCAATATCTGATTCGCAAGGGAGTGGAGGGGAGTCGCATCACCACCTACGCCTATGGCGAGACGCAACCCAAGGCGACCAACGAGACGGACGAGGGCCGTGCGCTCAATCGGCGGACGGAAGTCCGGACCCGGGAGAAGTAAACCACCCCGGTTCCAATGCAATCAGGAAAAGCCCCGCCGACCCCGGCGGGGCTTTTTCGTTGAAAGGGTTTTCTGGTGAGAGTGAGTACGGCCGTTGGCCCCAAGCGGGTTGATTCCGAAGAGGACGATGCAATGAAGCCTGGCACTGCTTTCCGCGCGCGATGTGTTCCGCTGGTCCTGGGTCTTGCTGTGTCCTGCGCCACGATGGCGACCACGACGATGATCGTCGATGGCGACGCCGATGGGGTTGCAGACGAAGCCGATCGCTGCCTGTACACGCCGCTCGGAATCCGGGTGAGAGGCGATGGGTGCTCCCCCCTGGCAGGCGACGAGGATGAGGACGCCGTCGCCGATCTCACCGACGCCTGTCCCTTGTCGCCGGCCGGTGCCCGGGTCGATGCGCAAGGCTGTGCGCTGGATGGCGATATCGACGGCATTGCCGACGGCATCGATCACTGCCCGTCAACCGGCTCCGATCGGGGCGTCGATGAAGCCGGCTGCGCGCCCGGCGATCGGCGGGTGGTATTGGCAATGAGAGCACCGCGCGCCGCCGAACCGTCGATTGCGGTCCAGGACGCAGCATGGGCTCCCCGCCTCGCTGCGATCCCTTCGCCGCTTCCGCCACTTGGTCGGCTGCCGCCACCGATGATTCAGCCGCAACCGACTGCGCCGCCGTTGGCGAGCAGGGAGCCTCCGAAGCCGGCGGAACCCCTGCCCGCGGCGATGGTGCCCGAACCCGAGCCGCGGCCTGCGCCGCCGCCTGTTGTGGCTGCCGAGCAGCCCCCCATCGGTTTGCAAGGGGTCCCGGCCCGCGGCATCGACGCCAACCCGCAATTGCCCGGTCAGCGGTACCTGACCCTCTATTTCAATCCGGGCAGCGTCGAGCTGACCGAGGACTCGCTGACGATCCTGCGGCGGCAGCCTTCGAGCATGAACGCCGAACTCACCCGGAGGCCGCAGGCCAACCTGATCGTGGTCGGTCACGCCGACCCCCGCTCCGACGGCGATCGCCCGATGCTCGCGGCGGCGCGAAGAGCCGAGTCCGTGCACCGGCAACTGGTGCAACTCGGCGTCCCCGGCGGGCGCATGACCGTGCGATCGGACGGTGTCAACGGCCCGCGGTTTGCGGGAGCCGAACTGGGCCGCAACCGGCGGGTGGAGCTTTACCTGTATGACCCGGTCTCGTACGGGCAGCGGACTGACACCGTAGCGGCGGTGTCGGTCAGTTCCGGCCTGGGTTCGGATGCGATGGCGGCGGTGGCGTTCTCGCCGAACAGCACGCTGCTTGATTCGACGGCCACGCGAGCGCTCGACAGCTTTTTTGAAACCATGGTCCCCGCGCTGCGGCCTGACGGCTCGGTGCGCGTCCGGATTGGTGGCAGTGCCGACCCGGGCGAGGCGGCGGTGCCGGAGGCGACCCTGGCGCGTGGCCGTGCATTGGCAGTGCGCAGTTACCTGATGTCGATCGGACTGAAGCAGCACCTGGTCGAGATCGACACGGTTCCCGGCACCCGTCGGCAGGAGGCGTATGGCCGGCGCGCCGAGGTTCGACTCGTTGGGATGGCTGGCGGGTGATTTCGGTGGGTTATTGAGGCGGCCACTATTCACTTGAAAACGCACGCGCGGACAGAGGTCTCTCGATCTACGAGGTTGACGCTGGCCGCCTCAATAACACAGAGCCATGTTGGGTTATTGATCCGGCCACGCCGACCTATGTTTGCATCATCGAGATCAACTCGATTGTGGCCGGATCAATATTTTGAATCCAGGGGTGCCCGGCGCCACCGTCAGCGGGCAAATCAGGTGTCACGCGTCGCGAGCTGCGGCAAGGCGCGTCCGATCAACCCGGTCGGCCGAGGGTTGCCATGACTGCGGTCGAGCGGCGCACCGCCACCGCCAGCACAGTGGAGAAGGAAACGGCTCCGATCGCGAAGCTCGGCAAGGCCGGCGATCCGGCCGTCGTGGCCCCGCACCCGCCTGTTGCCGTCGAGCGCGCCCTGCCGTTCCGCCATCGTCTGAGCCTGTCGATCACCGCCCTGATCGTGCTGGTGGCGCTGGCCGGCGCGGTACAGGCCGTGCGCCAGGCGCGCATGGACATCCAGTCGGAATTGCGTTCGACGATGTCGCTGACGCTGCGTTTTCTCGACGTGCAGATGATGCTGATCAATGCGCAGTCGCGAGGGCAGGGTGCAGCGCTGCCGACGCTCCGGCTGGCGGACCTGGAGGGTGTGCGTCACCTGCGAGTGAGTTTCCACGATGGGCAGGGGCGCTTGATCGAGAGTAGCGCAGCCGACGCGGGGCGAGCCGTGGACGCGCCGCGCTGGTTCGTGTGGCTGATGCGCAAGGCTTCGCCACCGATGGACGAAGTGCGCCGCAAGGTCGAGTTCAAGGGTGCGGCCGTCGGCGAACTGGTGGTGTCGGCGGATGCGAGCTACGAGATCGACGAAATCTGGATGAGCGCGCGGGGGCAGATCGTGTTGCTGCTGCTGTTCTGCGTGCTGGTCAACGCCCTGCTGTGGTGGATCGTGTCGCGCGCGATGCGTCCGGTGGGGGCGATCCTGGATGCGCTCGGCGAAATGGGTCGGGGCAATCTGCACGTGCGTCTGCCGCGCTTCGGACTGCCGGAGATGTCGCGCATCGGTATCGGCTTCAATCACATGGCGCAGACGCTGGAGCGCAGCATCGAGGAGAACACGCGGCTCACGCGCCGTCTGATGCAATTGCAGGAAGACGAACGCAGCCGGCTGGCGCGCGAGCTTCACGACGAGATCGGTCAATGCGTCAGCGCCATCCACGCCGACGCGGTGGCGATCCGCAATCGCGGCGATGCCTCGGTGCGCGAGAGCGCCGACGCCATCGTCGAGGTGACGACCGCGATCAAGGAGATGGTGCGCGGCATGTTGCGACGCCTGCGGCCGGGCGCGCTGGACCGGTTGGGGCTGGACGCCGCACTGTGCGAACTGGTGGCCGGTTTCCGCCACCGCCATCCACAGATCGGTTGCCGGCTGCGCATTGCGCCGGAGTTGATGGACCTGCGCGGCGAGACCGCCATTGCGGTGTATCGCATGGTGCAGGAGTGCCTGAGCAATGTGTCGCGGCACGCGGGCGCGCATCGGGTGGAAATCGGTATTCAGGCGGCGCAGGCGACGCCCCTGCCGGATGCAGTCGCCGAGGATCGGCTCGAACTGAGCGTGCGCGACGACGGGTGCGGACTGGCCGGCGACGACTCGACCGCGGGCTTCGGACTGCTGGGCATGCGCGAGCGGGCGAGGGGGTTGGGCGGGAGTTTCCTGATCGACAGCGAACCGGGTCGCGGAGTACACATCCTGGCGCAGATGCCGGTACGCGGGCACGTCGGGAACGAGGGGGAGGGCGAATGAACACATCAGCGGGCGTGTCGGGAATCCGGGTGATGCTGGTGGACGATCACGCCATCGTGCGGGCGGGTTTTCGCAGATTGCTGGAACAGGAGCCGGGGGTGCACGTGGTGGCCGAGGCGGCGACCGGCGAGCAGGCCTATGCGCTGTATGTGGAGCGCGCGCCCGACGTGGTGGTGCTCGATCTGTCGATGCCCGGCATGAGTGGCTTCGAGACCCTGCGACGCATCGTCGCGCGCGAATCGGCGGCGCGAGTTCTGGTATTCAGCATGCACGAGGACGCGGCGCTGGCAGAGCGCGCGATGCGCCTCGGCGCGCGTGGCTACGTCACCAAGAGCAATGCGCCGGAAGTGCTGGTGGACGCGGTGGCCGAGGTCGCCGCCGGAAAATTGTTTTTGAGCGCGGACGTGGCGCGGGCCATCGCCATCTTCAAGCTGGCGGGCGACAACGATCCGTTCGCGGCGCTCACCGCGCGGGAGTTCGAGATCTTCCGCCTGCTGGTGACCGGGCACGCGGCGGCGGCGATCGCGCAGATCCTGAACCTCAGCACCAAGACGGTGGCCAATCACCACACCTCGATCAAACTCAAGCTGCGCGTGAACAGTGACGTGGAGCTGGTGCTGCTCGCGCTGCGCCACAACCTGACCACGACCCAGGACGGTGGGCTCGATGTGGATGCGGCACATCTGGCGCGGATCGAGAGTCTTCGGCAGGGTCCGGTTCCGATGGCCTGAACGCTCGGGAGTATTGGTGTCACGAGCGGGTGTCACGAGCGCGTTGATTCATGCCCCTACCCCGCGCGGGAGAGGGGAGCTACCCCTGCGCACCTGTCCCCGCCGCGGCACACCGTCGGCGCATCCCCGATACGGCGACCCGGCGGATCGGGAGATTGTCCCGGTCCCGATCCGTGATTTTCCCGGCCTGTTCGGGACGCAGGGTGCGGATAATCGCCGCATAACGAACCGGGGGAGATTCGATGCACAAGAACGGGCATGCGACGTCACGCTGGCGGGCAGGACGGTTGGCGATTTCGATCCTGGCTGCAAGCGCATGCCCCGCTGTGATCGCCGAGGAGGCCATGCCCGAGGCGGCGGCCAGACCCAACCCGGCCGCGGCGATCGAAATCCCGACCATCGAAGTGATCGGCAGCACCCCGCTGCCCGCGCTGGGCACGCCGCTGGATCAATACCCGGGCAACGTGCAGTCGCTGAGCGCCGACGGCCTCGAGAAACAGAACGCGCTCGACGTATCCGAGGCTCTGTTCCGCAATCTCGGCAGCGTCAACCTCAACAATGCGCAGAACAATCCTTACCAGGCTGACATCACCTACCGCGGATTCCTGGCGGGCCCGCTGACGGGCAGCGCGATCGGCCTGTCGGTCTATGTCGATGGCGTGCGTTACAACGACGGCTTCGGCGACACGGTGAACTGGGATCTGATCCCGCAGGCGGCGATCTCCAGCATCGACGTCATTCCCGGCTCCAACCCGCTGTTCGGGCTCAACACCCTGGGCGGCGCGCTGGCGGTGCGGACCAAGAGCGGGTTTTCGTTTCAGGGGACTGAGGCCGAAGTCTCGGGCGGCTCCTTCGGCCGGCGCGGAATCGAGATCGAACACGGTGGCAACCGCGGCGCGTTCGACTGGTACTTCACGCTCAACCGGGTGGACGAAGACGGCTGGCGCGATGCATCCGGCACCGACGTGCGCCAGGCGTTTGCCAAAGTCGGCTGGGAGAACGAGCGCACCGATGTCGATCTGCAATATATCGGTGCCGACAACGATCTCACCGGTAACGGCTTTGCGCCCGCGAGCCTGCTGGAGCGCGATCGCGAGGCGGTGCACACCTTTCCCGACAACACCCGCAACGAACAGGATTTCTTCAACCTGCGCGTCAGCCATGCATTCACGCCGACGCTGCTGGTGGCGAGCAATGTGTTTCATCGACAGTTCGACCGCGCGACGATCAACGGCGACGCCGAGGTGGAGTGCGAAGACGAGGTCTCGGGCCAAACGCCCTTCCTCGATCCCGACGGCGAGGACGAACTGCCGGTGAGCCTGTGCGAGGGTGCCTCCGACGACTTCTTCGACGAGGCCGGCAACCCTCTGGCCGGCGGCGAACTGGAACGCGAGGCGGACGGCGAAGATCGGCGCACGGCGACCGATTCGAGGAGCCAGGGCGCAACCTTGCAGCTCTCCCAAAGCGGACGCCTGTTCGGCACCGCGCAGCGTTTCACCCTGGGCTTGGCCTACGACGGCAGCGACAACCGCTACACGCAATCGGAGCGCGGTGGCGACATCGTCGAAGTCGGCAACTCGCGCACCATCGTTGGCGAGGGGGAGTTCGAAACCGAGGTGGATGTCGACACCCGGCAAGACAATGTCGGCGTCTATTTCAGTGAGGCGCTCGATCTCACTGACACGCTGACGCTGACGCTGTCGGGTCGCTACCAGAACGTCGAGATTGAAATCCGCGACCGCACCGGCGAGGAGGAAAACGCCGATCTCAATGGCGATCACGAATTCAACCGCTTCAGTCCCGCAGCAGGACTGACCTGGCAGCTGAGGCCCGGCTTCACCTTGTTCGGTTCGATCGGCGAGGGCTTCCGGTCCCCCACCGCCGCCGAGCTGACCTGCGCCGATCCCGACGACCCCTGCAACCTGCCCAACGCCTTCGTTGCCGATCCGCCGCTGGACCCGGTCATCGCCCGCACCATCGAGTTTGGCGCACGCGGCAAGCACGCCTCGGCCGGCAAAGCGAAGCTGCGCTGGAACCTGGGCCTGTTCCAGACCCGGCTGAGCGACGACATCCTCTTCACCGTGGTCGAGTCCGGCGGCGCCGGCTTTTTCCAGAACGTGGACGAGACCCGTCGACAGGGCCTGGAAACGGGCCTGGCCGCCGGCTGGGGCAGGCTGGATGTGTACGCGAGCTACGCCTTCATCGACGCCACCTATGAATCCGCGGTGACCCTGGCGAGCTTTGTCGAAGCTGCCGGAACGGAAGTCGAACCGGGAGACCGCCTGCCTGGCATCGCGCGGCACAACCTTCGTCTGGGCGCTGATTACGCGCTACTGGAATCGGTATCAGTCGGCGCCGATTTCAGTGCCACCGGCAAGACCTATCTGCGTGGTGACGACGGCAACGACCTGCCGCAGCTCGACGCCTACGCCATCATCAACCTTCGTGTCCGCTATGAACCCACCCCGCACTTCGAGTTGTGGGGCCGTCTCGACAATGCGGCCGACACCGATTTCGAGACCGCGGGCACGCGCAACTTCAACGCGTTCGCGGACCCGATCGAGGAGGAGCGCTTCCTGGCTCCCGGCGCGCCGCGTGCCGGGTGGGTGGGTGTGAAGGCGAGGTTCTGAGGAGGCGATTCCAGATCGACAAGAAGCCGCCTCGGACCTCCATTTCGCCGATCTCAGTCGGTGAGTCCCGAAGGAAGGTCTGCACAGGTTCGGTCCGGCTCGTAGGTCGGTTCAAGCCGAAGGCGGAACCGACGCTGCGTGCGCTCGACGAAGGGCGCCCATCGGGTCCGCCCGCGAACAGCACGAGGGCTTGACCCGACCTACCTGTGAATTCAGACCGGTGCAGAGAGTCCCGAAGGAATCGTTGGCTTCCCATGCCAGCGGGTGTCCGAAATGCGACCGTCGGGCCGGGCGTCGAGGCTCCGCCGATCAGCGGCCTTCGCGAGCCCGCGAACGGCGCCCCGTTCAGTCGCGGCACGAATAGGATTCGCACCGCGTAGGGCCAGCACCCGACCTTGTCGATTTCGGAGTGGGATCGAAAAGGGACGCGACGCTTCAGATCCCGAGTCACGCGCCGCCCACTCGTATCCGTTTCGGGATACCCGAAACGACTGCTCGCTCTGGACTTCGATGAAACGATTTCTATCCATTTCCAGGACCTGGTTGGTGATCCTCACTGGCCTGATCAGCGCCCTGACCGTCCTTGCCGCCCTGCATCTGCGCGAGCCGTCGTCGTCCAGATT
>JBQTIX010000105.1:0-5874 GCA_052387695.1 Panacagrimonas sp.
GGCGAATACCCATCATGGCCCGAGCGATCCAACCTCGCTCATCCAGAGGCCGGATACATACTCGCAGTCTCCTCCCCTCCCTCAGCTCCCTTCATCCTTGCAGTGGGGGAGGAGTCCATACATACGCTGCAGCGGCCGGTAGGGGGGATAAGCAAAGCGCATCCACCGTGGCGTCCATCGACCAGATCAGGCGTAAGGGCTCCCCACCCCAACCTCTCGACGCGCCCCATGCGGCCGGTCGTCGCCCCGGCCAACGATGCTCACCACACCGATTGCGCGCGTGGAATATATGTAACTATATATTTTAATTGATTTAAATAAGGTGACACGCATTGTGTTCGCACGCCCTTGGCTGGTCGGGATTTTTCTGCGATTCCAGCTTGCTGGTGGATGGTAGGTGGTTTATATTGGCTTAGTAGGGTAACGAAGTGGAGGGTTGTGGAAGATCCTCTCTCAACCCTGGAGCCAACGCGTGTTTACTGGGTCGCAAGAGCTGACGATCGACGACAAGGGTCGCCTGGCGATCCCGGCCCGCTATCGCCAGCAGCTCGCCGACACCTGCGATTCCCAACTTGTCATCACGATGGGCCCGGATACCTGCCTCGAAGTGTTTCCGGCGCCGGAATTCCAGCGTCTGGCCCTCGACATCCAGAACATGGAAGACCTGGACAACGCCGAGGTGCTGAAGAACTGTTTCATCGCCCTGGCCTGCGAGTCGGAGATCGACAAGCAGGGGCGCGTGCTGCTGCCGCCCATGCTGCGCAAGCGCGCCAAGCTCAATGGGTCCGCGGTGTTGATGGGAAAGCTCAGCCGCTTCGATCTGTGGGCTACCGATCTGTGGAATGAGCGCTTTGGCGAAGATGCCGAACAGTTCGCGGCCCAGCGCCAGCAGGCGTTCCGGACGCTGAAGCGGTGAGGGGCCTGCATGCCGACGCTCACCGAAGTGATCCTCCCGCCCCGGCGCGGACACCCTGACCGCATGCTTGCGCACCGGCCGGTGATGCTCGACGAGGCACTGGCCGGACTCGCTCCGCGCCGTGACGGAATTTACCTGGACGGCACCTTCGGGCGAGGGGGCCATAGTCGCGCGATCCTCGACCAACTCGCCGGCAGCGGCATGCTGCACGCGCTGGATCGCGATCCGCAGGCCTGCCACGCGGCCTGGACCCAGTTCGGCACGCAGCCGAACTTCCGCATCCACCGCCGTAACTTCGCCGAGCTTGCCGAACTGGGCCGCGAGCTGGACCTGGTCGGCAGGATCGACGGCCTGCTGCTCGACCTGGGTGTGTCGTCGCCGCAGTTCGACGACGCGACGCGCGGGTTCTCCTTCGCCAACGACGGCCCGCTCGACATGCGCATGGACCCCGAGGCCGGCGAGTCCGCGGCGCAATGGCTGGCGCGCGCCAGGGACAGCGAGATTGCCGACGTGCTCTGGACCTATGGCGAAGAGCGCGCGAGCCGACGCATCGCGCGACGCATTGTCGAATCGCGCGTGCAGACGCCCCTGCAAACCACCGCCCAGCTCGCCGAGCTGATCCAGCGTGCGGTCGGTGGCCCACGACAGAAGATTCATCCCGCCACGCGCAGCTTCCAGGCGATCCGCATCTTCATCAACGGCGAGCTCGACGCGCTGCACGCCGCACTCGAAGCGGGTCGGGCGTTGCTGGCCCCCGGCGGACGGCTCGTCGTGATCAGCTTCCACTCACTGGAAGACCGCATCGTGAAGCGCTTCATCCGCACCGGCTCGTTTGAAGCGGCGGATCCGGACTTCGACCTGCGCCGATCCGGGATGCCGGGGACGCAAGCGGATCGGACACCGGCCTTTCGTGCCATCGGCCGTCATTTTCCCTCGGACGCCGAAAGCGCGGCCAACCCACGTTCGCGCAGCGCCGTGCTGCGCATCGCGGAGCGACAGACCTCATGATCCTCAGACGCTGGCTGGACGAAGTACGTTTCGCGCTGGACGAGAGTCCGCCGAGCAGCCTGCTGCTGCCCTTGGCGCTCGGGGTGCTGGTGCTGGCGTCGGCGCTGGGCGTGATCCGCGTCAAGCACGAAAACCGCGCGCTGACCACCGAAATCTCGCAGGCCCGCGTGGAGCGCGAACAACTTCAGATGGAATGGTCGCAGCTCCAGCTCGAAGAGGCCGCGCTGTCGCATCACGCACGCATCGAGCGCGCCGCCCGCGAAAACCTCGGCATGTCGGAGCCGCGCGACTACGTCGTGGTCGGCGCGGGGGTCGCGCGATGAGCGCATCGGATACTCCCTTCAAGCTGCATCCGGTCGCGCCCTGGCGTCGCTGGCTGGTGCTCGGGTTTCTCAGCCTGGGCGCGATTTCGGTGAGCGGTCGAGCGTTCGATTTGCAAGTCTTGCAGCGCGACGATCTCGCCGCCAAGGGCGAACGTCGCCAGATCGCGGAAGTGAAGCTGCCCGGCCATCGCGGCGCCATCCGCGATCGTCGCGGCGAGCCGCTGGCCCTGTCTGCTCCGGTGGACTCCCTGTGGTGCGTGCCGTCCGACCTGCTCGAATCCCCCGAGCACCTCGCCGCCATCGCCAAGCTGGTCGGGCAGAAACCCGCGCAGTTGACAGCGCATCTGACCGAGCGCGCGGGCAAGGGCAAGCAGTTTGTTTATATCGAACGCGGGCTGGCACCGGATCTGGCGCGACGGGTGATGGCACTCGATGCGCCCGGCGTTTTTTCCAAGCGCGAGTACCAGAGGTTCTACCCGGCCGGCGAACTGTCGGGCCAGATCGTGGGCTTCGCCAATATCGACGGCCACGGGGTTGAAGGCATGGAGGCCGCCTACGACGAACAGTTGAGCGGCACCGATGGCACGCGCAAGGTGCTGCGCGATGCAAAGCGTCGCGTCATCGAGGATCTGGACGAAGCCGTGCCGGCGCAACCGGGCCGCGACCTGGAGCTTTCGATCGACCTACGCCTGCAGTACCTCGCCTACCGCGAGCTCAAGCGCGCGGTGCAGGAACACGACGCCAAGGGCGGGCTGATCGTGGTGGCCGACGCCCGCAATGGAGAAGTGCTCGCAGTGGCCAGCCAGCCGGGCTTCAATCCCAACAATCCCGAGGACCGCCAGCCTGGACGCATGCGCAATCGCGCGATCGTCGATTCCTTCGAGCCCGGTTCCACCGTCAAGCCTCTGCTGGTGGCTCAGGCCCTGGAGATCGGCGCGCTGCGGCCGACGGCGCACATCGACACCGGTGCCGGCTGGATGCAGGTGGGTCGTCTCACCGTCAGAGACATCCACGCGCAAGGCGATGTCGATCTGGGTCTGATGCTGGCCAAGTCGAGCAACGTCGGCGCCGCCAAGATCGGTCTGCAGCTCGGCGCCGAAAACGTGTGGCAGGGTTATCAACGGTTCGGCCTCGGCGATCGCGTGTCCACCGGCTTTCCCGGAGAAGCGATGCCGCTGCTGCGTCCTCCGATGCAGTGGGGCCAGATCGGCACCGCGACCGCCTCGTACGGCTATGGCTTGTCGCTCAATGCGCTGCACCTGGTCCGTGCCTATTCCGCGCTGGCCAACGACGGGCTGATGCCGCAGCTCCGTCTGGTCACCGGCTCGCGCACGCAGCCGCCGCAGCGTGCGGTCAGCCGCGAGACCGCGCGCCAGGTCCGACACATGCTGGAGCGCGTGGTCACCGACGGTGGCACCGGCCTGCGCGCCGGCATCGCGGGCTATCGCGTCGCCGGCAAGACCGGCACGGTGCGCAAGGTGGCAAGGACCGGCGGTTATGAACCGGACAAGCACCAGTCCGTGTTCATCGGCATGGTGCCGGCCGAGAATCCGCGATTGATCGGTCTGGTCATGATCGACGAACCCGGCACCGGCGAATACTACGGCGGCGTGGTCGCGGCGCCGGCCTTCTCCACCGTCATGCAAGCCGCGCTGCGGCTGTTGCAGATCCCGCCCGACAACTGTGGCGCCGAATGCGGAGCCACACCCGATCCGCTGCCTGCTCCGGCCCAGATCGCGATGAGTCCGGGCAAGCCGCCGACATGACCGCAAGGCTGGACATCCTCCTCGAAGGGTTTGCGCGGGACGTGCCGCCATTTGCGATCCGGGGCCTCGCGCTGGACTCGCGACGTCTCCGGCCGGGCGAAGCTTTTCTCGCGGTACGGGGTTCGCGCGGGCACGGCCTGATGCACCTGCCGGAGGCGCTGCAGGGAGGCGCATCGGCCATCGTGTGGGAGCCGGCGGCTGAGGTCGTCGCACCGCAGGCGCCGGTCCCCTGCATCGCGGTGGAGCACCTCGCCAGCCGTGTCGGTGAAATCGCTGCGCGCTATTTCGGCCGCCCCTCGGACCGTATGTTCGTTGCCGGCATCACGGGCACCGACGGCAAGACCTCGACGGCGCACCTGATCGCGCAAGCCTTCGAGCACCTCGGCCGGCCCTGTGCCTATCTCGGCACGCTCGGCGTCGGCCGGGTCCAGGCGCTGGACGAGACCACCCACACCACGCCCGACCCGATCGCACTGCACGCGCGTCTGGCGGACTTCTGCGATGCAGGGATCGCGCATTGCGCGATCGAAGTTTCTTCCCACGCCCTCGATCAGAATCGCGTCGGCGGCGTTCGCTTCGATGCTGCGGTCCTGACCAACGTCACCCGCGACCATCTCGACTACCACGGCACGGTCGAGCGCTATGCGCAGGCCAAGCGAAAGCTGTTCGAGGTGGAGGACGGTCGCAGCCTGCTCCTCAACCGTGACGATCCGCAGGGTGCGCGCTGGATCGAGGACTTCGCTGGACGGGCCGGTGACTGCCTCGTCGTTTATGGGCTCGAAGGCCCGATTCCCGCCGCGCCGTCGTTCTTCATCGGACGCGGCCTGCGGCTCCACGACTCCGGACTCGATCTCGATATCGAGAGTCATGCAGGCCGCGCTCGCATCACCAGCCGCCTGCTGGGCCGGTTCAATGCCTACAACCTTCTCGCCGCGGTCGCAGTCCTGATAGCGGCCGGTATCCCGCTCGATGCGGCATGCGAGGCGTTGTCACAGGCGCGCACGGTGCCCGGCCGCATCGAAGGATTTCGCGGTCCGCGCGCCGCGCCGCTGGTCGTGGTGGATTACGCGCACACGCCACAGGCGCTGGAACAGGTGCTCAGAGCGCTGCGGCCGCATGCACGCGGCCGATTGATTTGCGTGTTCGGCTGTGGCGGCGATCGTGATCGCGGCAAGCGCCCCATCATGGGCGAAATTGCATCGCGGCTTGCCCATCGCGTAATCGTCACCAGCGACAACCCGCGCACCGAGCCCGCCCACCAGATTCTCGACGACATCATCGTTGGCATGGGCGGCGCAGGCGGGGCCGACCGGCTGGTCATCGAAGACCGGCGGGCGGCGATCATTGCTGCGTTGCGCGAAGCTGCGCCGGGCGATGTCGTGCTCATCGCGGGCAAGGGTCACGAGCCCTATCAGGACATTGCCGGCGTGAAGCATCCGTTCAGCGACCACGCTGTGGCGTCCGAGGCCCTTGCCAAGTTCCTACCCAAGGACTCGGCATGAACGCCATGGATGCACTCTTCATGATGCAGGCATCGGACGTGGCGTCAGCCGTCGGTGGCCAGCAGGTCGGCGGGGATGCGGGAATCACCAGAGTGACGACGGACAGCCGTGCCATCCTGCCGGGCGACCTGTTCGTGGCGCTGACCGGCCCCACGTTCGATGGTCATGATTTCGCCCTGAAGGCGGCACAATCCGGCGCGGCTGTGGTGCTGGTCTCGCGCCGATTGCCGGACATCATGGTGGGGAAAACCATGGTGCCGCAGATTGTTGTTCCGGATACGCGACTGGCGCTGGGCCGGCTGGCCCGGTGGTGGCGGCGTCGTTTCGACCTGCCTGTGTTGGCGCTCACCGGCAGCAAC
>JBQTIX010000106.1:0-23713 GCA_052387695.1 Panacagrimonas sp.
ATCTGTTGAGCTTCTAGGGCTAGCCGGCACTGGAAGGGAGCGTGTCCGTGGGGTTGCTAGCTCAATTGGTAGAGCAGCTGACTCTTAATCAGTAGGTTCCCGGTTCGAGTCCGGGGCGACCCACCAACGGATCCACTTTGTCGGCTATCGTCTCCGTACTCGGACGTCTCCGTACTCGGAATTGCGTCCGAGCCCGCATTCGCGTTTCGAACGCAACCGCCACGCGCCCGATGTGCAAGAAACCCTCGTGCACACGCTGGCCAACACGCGGCGAGCGGCAGGAGGACGGGTGCATCTCGGCATCAGCTTCCGCGTTCGGCTCGTGGATGGCCGGCACGTCGTCCGGCCCGACGCCTTCTCGATTCGAATCGCGAAACTCGGTTTCCAAGAATGGACGAGTCTGATCCGTCGCGCGGCGGAGCCACAAGATGACGCAAGGCCGCGGTGCGAATTGACCGATACTGCAACCCCCGACCCAGGACTCTGAACATGGCCGACGATTCCGCTCCGGGCATTACGCGCAACGTGCTCGGAGGGCCGTTGCAACCCTGCTGTTTTGCGCCGATGACCGGCTTCTTCCGCGACGGCTTCTGTCGTACAGAACAGCACGACCAGGGCCGCCACGTCGTTTGCGCCGTCGTCAGCGACGCGTTTCTGGCGTTTTCCGCGGCGCAGGGAAACGACCTGAGCACGCCGCGCCCGGAATTCGACTTCCCGGGGCTCAAGGCCGGCGACCGCTGGTGTCTCTGCGCCTTGCGCTGGAAAGAGGCGTACGAAGCCGGGATGGCGCCGCGGGTCGCGCTCACGGCCACCCACGAGCATGCCCTGAGATTCGTCAAGCGGGCTACCTTGCTCGCGCACTCCGCTCCGGCCTAAGCAGCAATTCCCGACAGACGCCCGCCGCGCGAGTCAATTGGTGGTGATGGCTGGAATCGAACCAGCGACCTCAGCATTATGAGTGCCGCGCTCTAACCGTCTGAGCTACATCACCGTTGCGGACCACCCCGCGAGGGCGCGGATTGTAGAGGACCCCCGGCGCAGCGTCATCCCGATCACGGGCGCCATTCAAACATCGATCAGACAGCCACCATCTCCAGACCCGATGACCGATCTTGCCTACCGTTGGCGCAACCGCCGTCTCGAGGCCGTCTTGTTTCCGCACGCAGTACCGCTGGAGGGCTTGCTCGGAATTGATCGGCAGAAGGCGGCACTGGTGCAGAACACCTCGCAGTTCGTCAGCGATCGACCGGCCAATCATGCGCTGTTGACCGGCTCGCGCGGCACGGGCAAGTCGAGCCTGGTCAAGGCCATGCTCACGGAGTTCGGTGCGAGTGGGCTGCGCCTGGTGGAGGTCCATCCGCACGATCTGACCGATCTGCAGGACGTGGTCGCGCCGCTGCGCGAGCGTGCTGCCGAGCATTTCATCCTGTACGTGGACGACTTCAGCGTCGCGACCCACGACGCGAGTCTGACCTCGCTCAAGACCGCACTCGACGGCGGCATCGAGGAACCGCCGGACAATGTGCTGATCTACGCCACGTCCAACCGTCGGCACCTGATCCCCGAGATGGCGCACGAGAATCAGGAATACCGCTGGGAAGGCGAGGAGCTGCATCCGGGCGAAACCACCGAAGAGAAGATTTCCCTGTCCGAACGCTTCGGTCTATGGCTGAGCTTCCCGCCGTTCACGCAGGATCAATACCTCGACGCCGTGCGCGTTCACCTCGCGTCGCTGGGCTACATGGACTGGAGCGAGGAGTTGCGCGTGCTGTCGCTGCGCTGGGCGCTGAGCCGCGCCTCGCGATCGGGAAGAGTGGCGCGACAATTCGCCCGCGACTGGGTCGGACGCACGCCCGGCCAGGGGATGATCAGCGACCGAGCAGCGTCTTGACCACGACCAGGTACTTCTGCATCGCGTGCTCGGCCGTCGTGCCCTTGAGCTTGGCCCAGGTGTCGTACTTCGCGCGGCCGACCAGGTCGAGCATCCCGGGACGCGAGCCCTTGGCGTCGCCTTCGGTGGCCTGCTTGAACAGCGAATACAGCGCGAGCAATTCGTCGTTGGTCGGCCGTTTGGCGAGGGTCTTGACGTCTTTCTGAGCTTGCTCGAACAGTGCTTTGAGGTCGGACATGGGGCGTTCCCGGTCTGGGTTGTCGTGCGCCGGTTGTAGCACAGCCCGATCAGTCGGCGATACGCGTCCCCGGCGGTCAGTTCCGTTCCAGCGTCAGAAATCGGTAAGGCCAGGCATGGCGTTCGTCTGCCGGATGGTCTTCGCGCTCCAGTTCCTGGAACCGGGTCTCGTCAAAATCCGGAAAGTGCACATCAGACGCATCACGCCCTTCCAGTCGAACCAGCACCTGGGTCACATACAGGCGCCGCGCCGCGCCGAGCGTCTGCCGATAAAGCTCGGCTCCGCCAATCACCATCAGCTCGCCGTCGGCTTGCGCTGAAAGCGCGGACCCGATCGAGGGGAAGGTTCTGGCGCCGACCGGAGCAAAGACAGGGTCGCGGCTGAGCACCCAGTTCTCACGCCCGGGCAGGGCGCGGCCCAGGGAATCCCAGGTTCGGCGTCCCATCAGGATGGTCTTACCCAGAGTAAGGCGCTTGAAATGGGCCAGGTCCTTGGGCAGATGCCACGGCAACCGACCCTGGCGACCGATCAGCCTCGCCTGGTCCATCGCCACGACCAGGCTCAGCCTCGCCGCGCCTGTCCTTGTCTCGGCCGCGCAGTCCCGGGTGCCCGCTGCGAGACGGCCACGCGCAAGCTCTTCGCGAACCGGATGCACATCAGCGGATTTCGCGACCAGACTGTCAGCGGATTCGTTCGCGGCTCTCATATCGGCTCTTCGGCGCATTCCATTTCAAGCGCGATGCCGACACCACAGAGTTTCAGGAAGAGTTTCAGGAATCGCACGATACCGCTGCCAGTCACGGTGATGACCTGCCATCGAAACGGTCGGGCACGCATACGGGTCGATCCTTCATGCGGCCGATGCTCGCTCCATCGTCGCGGTGCGCTGCACGCGCTGCAAACACAGGTTGGCGCAGCAGGCAGGTTGGCGCAGCAGGAGGCTGCGCGAGAACCGCCACACAACCTCCTCAGCCGGCACCGGGATGCCTGGATCATTCCCACTCGATTGTTTCCGAGGCCTGGAAACCCTCATGAATAAAGGATTTCTGCGTACTGATCATTGTCATTTACCGTCATTTTTACCGTCTAACAACGAGCGCTGCGCTCGGTCCGAGAAACGCACTCAGTTCGCGCAGCGGCTACTCTTCCCACATCTCGACAGAAGCTGCGCGCTGCTTCACGCGTCGAACCCGCCGTCGCAGAACCAATCACTGTTGGCAAATGCTTCGTACGTCGCAGCGCGCCAACCATTCCTTCGTGCCTCTTGGCAGCTTTCCGCCCGTTCCTGCAGCTCGATCTGTACAAGTGCGACGCCGCCACTCGCGTGGAGAGAACGAAGCTGATGGCGGATGTTCAGCAGTTCGTCGGCAGCTTCTGCCGAGTACAGACGCCCAAGTCCGAGCACCTGAAAGTGCCAACCAGTGCGCGCCGCCAACATGGGATTCCAATGTGCTGGCGCCCCAACAGAAAACCGCAGAGCCGCAGGATGCGTATGAACCACTTCGGCAACTAACCACCGATCGCCATCAATGTCATCGAAGTAGGGATGCAACGTCTCTTCGTTGGCATTTGCCGGAATACCGGCGAGTTTTGACTTGTTGCAGTCACTGCACGCAGGCACAAGGTTCAGCGGTGCCACCGCGAGCGCTGGATAGTGGGCTTTCGGAAGATGATGATCAAGCGTCGACACCGTTCGATGTCCGCAAAGGGGGCATTTTCCCTGAGGCGCAGAAGTGAACAGCGCATCGTAGACGTCACGCCCTGGCGCTCCCTTCCTCGCCATCCGCTGCGTGTAGACGGCCTCCGACCTGAAACGACTGCGGCTATATGGCATGGCCGCTTGCTACGCCGAGTGCGTCGAGCAGGGCAGCTCGCAGGGCCTGACCACCTACGAGTCGCTACTGACGCATCTGCTGCACGCCGAAACCACAGACCGGGCCATGCGCTCGACCCGCTACCAGATGCACGCGGCGCGCTTCCCGATCCACCGCGATCTGGCCGGCTTCGACTTCGACCAATCGAAAGTCGACCGCAAGCAGATCAGCACCTTTGCCACGACCGCCTTCACCGAGAAGGCCGAGAACATCGTGCTGATCGGCGGCACCGGGACGGGCAAGACGCATCTGGCCACGGCGCTCGGCGTCGAAGCGATCGTGCGCCACGGCAAGCGGGTGCGCTTCTACTCGACGGTGGAGCTGGTCAATGCACTGGAAAACGAGAAGGCGGCCGGCAAAGCCGGTCGGCTCGCCCACCAACTGATGCACCTCGACCTCGTGATTCTCGACGAGCTCGGCTATCTGCCTTTCTCGCAAGCCGGCGGGGCACTGCTCTTCCACCTGCTCTCGAAGCTCTACGAGCACACCAGCGTGGTGATCACCACCAATCTGGTCTTCGCCGAATGGGCCAGTGTCTTCGTCGATCCGAAGATGACCACGGCGCTGCTGGACCGGCTCACGCATCACTGCCACATCGTGGAAACCGGCAACGAGTCCTACCGCTTCCGGCACTCCAGCAGCACGGCCAAGTCCCGCATCAAGGCCCGTGAGCAGGCCAAGACCCAAGCCCAGGAGGAAACCAATGAACTGATCTGACGACCTACAATCAACACGCCGAGGGCTACGCCCTCGGCCTCCAGCCCTGGTCAATTTTCAACGAGCACAGCTGGTCAGTTTTCAGCGCGCGCCAACACCCTGGCGCTCATGGGCAACCCCAGCACCGCCGATGCGTTCGTCACACTCGTGCGCGAGATGGTGCTCAGGAGCAACGACGACCCCGCAGCGGATCGATGGGTCACTGACTTGACGCTGGCGGTCCTGCGCGCGGTGCGCCTCGGCAACGTGGCGAAGCCCGGCGTGACGACCTCGGTGGTGTTCAACGACAGCAACGTGGGCGGCGGGGTTGGGGAGTACGCGATTGAGGGGTTCCTCGCGATCGCCCTGGGTGACCTGAGTTACACCGGGCTGCCCTACGCTCCCTATCCGACGTAGCAGCCGGTGATGGCGTCCAGTGGCTCGCCGTTCCCGGTGGGATACTCGGGCAACACCAACACGGCCGACGTGATCCGCAGGTGGGCGCTGGGCATGCAGGACTTCTTCTACGAAGGGTTCTACTACTCGGTGCCTGACGCGACGTACCCGGTGAGCCTCCGGGTGACCCAGGGTGCCCCGCTCGGTCTCACTCCGGACGCCATCGGCCACCGCGTATTGGCGGACTACACATTCGATCCCGCATCCCCCGTGTCAGTCGGCTTCCGCGATCCGTACCCAGCGCCGGAGGCACAGCAGTTCATGCTCCCGGCGTTTGATGTGTCGCTGCTGGTGGGCGAGAACGAATTGCAGGAGGCTTCCGAGGCATCGACATTCATCCTCCTGGATGGGATCAAATACGCCGCGCCTCGCATCCGCTTCCAGCGCAGGCTGGGACGTGGCGCGTATCGTGTCGTGCCGGCAAGCTACCGCGGCTGGTCCCGGTTCACTCCGCTCCTTCCTCCGCTGCCGTTCCCTGCCGTGAGCGCAGACGCCTACGACGGTGTCCTCGGGCAGACCTACGGGTCCCCGGAGGCGCTCTACGATGCGCTGACGAACGTCCCCGCAGGACACCCCATCGACGCGGACTTCAGTACGCCGGTGCCGGGGACGCTCCTGTCGTACACCACGTCGGAGATTCACGAGTGGCACTGGGGTCCGGCAGGTGTGGACTCCTTCAACGTGAATTCGACATGGTTCACGTATCCAGACGGAGACTACGTGACATCAGGCGGCGAGACTCGGTACCGGAGGTTCAAGACCCTCGGCATGACCAAGAGCGTCCTGATCCTCGGCGACGTGGTTCCCACGCGATACCTTCCAACCACCGGATACACATTCAGTGGCGGCGGGATATTCGGAACTGAGGCGGACGCCCTTCGTGAGTGGGTATCGATCGATTGGTATGACCCAGACTTTGATCCGTCGATCTACACCTCATTCGTGGGGATGCCCACAATCTTCGTCGAGAAACTCGACTCCCCATCCACCCACTTCAACGATCCCCCCGGTACCCCCGGAGTGGACGACTTCTAAACCCTCATGGACCTCAACGCACACGACCTCGCGGTTGCGGGCGCACTGGGCGAACTGAAGGCCACCGTCGAAGCGACACAGCGGTCTATCTCCGACCTCCGAGACCTCCTCTCGGACAAGGTGAAGCCGCTGGAGTCGCGGGTTACGGCACTGGAATCGTGGCGCTACCTGATTATCGGTGGCGCTGCGGCCCTGGCCTACGTCGCGCAGTACATCCCCAAGATCGGAGTGATGTAAATGTCAGACCTCAACGCGCTTCTCGCGCAGATTCACGAAGGACTCGCCAGGGACCTCCTGTCGAAGATCAAGTCCGGCGAGGCCACTGCTGCTGACCTATCGGTCGCGCGGCAGTTCCTGAAGGACAACGCCATCCAAGCGAAGCCCGTTCAGGGCAGCCCCCCGGCAACCTCGCCACTGCGATGCCGACGTTCGATGAACCGCTCTACAACTAGTCCCATTTGGTAGTCCAAACAGGTAGTCCATGAGTCTGGTCATCTTGTTGATTTTGCTGAATAAATTTGCTGGGAGACTAGGGCTCGAACCTAGATAAACAGTGTCAGAGACTGTTGTCCTACCATTAGACGATCTCCCAGTTGAAACCGTCGTCCCGCGACTCCTGCGGCCGGATGAACCGGCCACAGGCAGCGGAAATATTTTAGCGCTTGCTGTACTGCGGAGCGCGACGGGCCTTGTGCAGACCCACCTTCTTGCGCTCGACTTCGCGGGCGTCACGTGTCACCAGACCGGCGCCGCGCAGGATCGGACGCAGCGCCTCATCGTAGGTGAGCAGGGCTCGCGTGATGCCGTGCCGGATCGCACCGGCCTGGCCGGACGGACCGCCGCCAGCGACCGTGATCTTGATGTCGAAGCGCGTCAGCGCGTCGCACAGTTCTAGCGGCTGGCGGACTAGCATGCGTGAGGTCTCGCGACCGAAGTATTCTTCGACCGTCTTGTCGTTGATGGTGATGTCGCCCTTGCCGGGGCGCATGAATACGCGCGCGGCGGCGGTCTTGCGGCGGCCGGTGCCGTAATTCTGAATCGGGGTCGTAGCCATAGTTGGGCAGTTCTTCTTGAGTTGAGCGTCGATCAGGACAGGGTCAGCGTCTTGGGCTGCTGCGCGGTGTGCGGATGCTCCGCGCCGGCATAGACCTTGAGCTTGCGGAACTGGGCGTAGCCCAGCGGACCCTTGGGGAGCATGCCCTTGACGGCCTTTTCCAGCGCGCGCTCCGGGTGCTGTGCCAGCAGGTCCTGCAGATTGGTCTGCTTGATGCCGCCGGGATGACCGGTGTGGCGCCAGTAGATCTTGCCGTCCTTGCCGTTGAGCTTGTTGCCGGTCGCGGCGACCTTGGCGGCGTTGACGACGACGATGTAATCGCCGGTGTCGCAGTGCGGCGTGAATTCAGCCTTGTGCTTGCCGCGCAGGCGGCGGGCGATTTCCGTGGCCAGCCGGCCGAGAACCAAGCCGTCTGCGTCAATCACGAACCAGTCGCGCCTGACGGTCTCGGCGTTAGCGAAGAACGTGCTCATTGATACTTCCTGTTTAGGTTTTATAGTTCGGTTGCCAACCCTGCATGCA
Source organism: Panacagrimonas sp. (assembly GCA_052387695.1). Lineage (GTDB taxonomy): Bacteria > Pseudomonadota > Gammaproteobacteria > Nevskiales > Nevskiaceae > Panacagrimonas. The sequence goes on from JBQTIX010000106.1 coordinate 7,767, forward strand.
GCCCTTGGCAACTTCAAAAGGCCGCGCAGGATAGAGAGTGGAGGTGGCGAAATCAAGCCGGCCGACGTTCAGCTTCTGAACATGAAGTACACCGCCCCCACCATGCATAGCGCCGCGTAGAAGTAATCCCACTTGAGAGGCTGCTTCATGTAGAACAGCACAAACGGCACGAACACCGCGAGAGTGATGACCTCCTGCAGGATCTTGAGTTGCGGCAGGCTCAGGGTGCTGTAACCGATTCGGTTGGCCGGCACCTGGAGCAGGTATTCGAACAGCGCGATGCCCCAACTGATCAGCGCGGCCACGATCCAGGGCTTGTCGCGCAGATCCTTCAGGTGCGCGTACCAGGCCATCGTCATGAACACGTTGGAGACGATCAGCAAGCCGGTGGTCTGACCCAGCACGGTCCAGTTCATGGATGCTCCTGGTCGCAACGCAAAAGAAAAGGCCCCGCAGCTGCGGGGCCTCTGAACTCATACGCAATCGCTCTCTCAATCGTCGCCGGATGCAAAGCCAAGCAGATGCAACAGGCTGGTGAACAGGTTGTAGATCGACACGTACAGCGTGACGGTCGCCAGCACATAGTTGGTCTCGCCGCCGTTGATGATCTCGCCCGTCTGATACAGGATCATGCCGCACATCAGCAGGGCCACCATTGCCGACAGGCCGAGGGCCAGAGGCTGGAAGGAATAGCCCAGCATTGCCGCGACGAGCAGGCCCAGCATCAGCACGATCATCAGGATCATGCCGCTGGCAAGGAACCCCCGCATGAAGCTGAAATCACGGCGCGTCTTGACGGCGTAGGCCGACAGGCCGACGAAAGCCGCGCCGGTCAGACCCAGGGCCATCATCACCGTCTGGCCACCATTGGCCATGCCGAGATAGCGGTTGAGGATCGGGCCAAGGCCAAATCCGAGCAGCCCTGTCACCAGGAACACGACCCATATCCCGGATTCCGAATCGGCCGTCCGCGGCACCACGAACCAGAGCAGTCCCATGGCCACCAGAGAGCAGATCAGGCTTGCGCCATAGGGAATATTGAGCGCCATCGACACGCCCGCCAGCGCGGCACTGAACAGCAACGTCATCGCGAGCAGCATGTAGGTCTGGCGCAGGACCTTGGATGCAGTCTCGTTACCAATGCCTGCAACGTAAGGGCCGGCGCCGACGGGCAATACAGCGGGGTACTTGCGTTCGTTCATTTGCAATCTCCGAAAAAGAAACGGTTGAAGCAACTCAGCACAGACCATAGTGCGGGCGAAAAATTTCGTCTCAAGCACTGCACCCCGCGATCGGGCGGAAGCAGCCCTTACCTGCGGCTCCCTATCCACCCCGGCCTCGTCGGCGCGGAACCCTCCGTGCTATTGATACGTTCTACTAGCCATCGCAAGGAGTCAACCCGAAGTCGATCGCCCAGGTCCGCCCATCTGCTGGCGGACACTGCCCGGAGACTTGTCGACCGCAAAAAACTTGCCCGGGTTCGCCGACTCCAGACACCTGCGAGGACCGATGCGGCCGGGGCCGACTCATCGCCGGTTTCGTCAATACACTAATTTGTGATTTTCTCAAAGAGGAGGAAAGATGCCCATCACACTGCCGGCTCCGGCTGACCCGCAGCTTGGTACGGTCGAAATGATTCAAGCCGCCGGCATGGAATACGTGGTGGCCGCATTTCAGCAGGTCCGGGTCCATGTCAGCGGCCCCGAGGTCGTAGCCCGGCCGGTCCTCGAAGCGACGATCGCCGGCGGTCAGTCGCTGTCGGACGTCGTTCGCCAGATCCAGGCGATCTACTACGCAGCCGGTTACCCGGCGGTGCAGATCACCTATGTGCTGGCCGAACCGGACCTTTACGTCCTCGTTGTGCTGGGCAAGGTCGACCGCATCGACGTACCGGCGCCGTACGACGCCTATTTCGACGGAATTGCCTCAGCCGACCCCCTGACCGACGAAGCGATCGAGTCGGCGCTGGCACTCGCCTCGGTCCACGCGGACCGCGCGGGCGAGCGCGCCATGCCCACCTTCAGGATCGGCCCCGAGGGAGTGGTGCTATCGATCGAGCCCGACGACCAGGGGCCGAAACAGGGATCGATCGGCGCCGAATTCGGCAACCCCGGAAACCGGTTCGTCGGTCGCCATTTCCTGGACTACAACGTGCGGTTCTCGTTCGGCAGCGGCGACGAGTTCAAGGGCAGCGGCCGCCATGCACTGGTTGGGCTGGAAGATGGCGACGACGCTGCCGGCTATCATGATCATGCCGTCGGCTGGAGCCGGGTGACGAGCCTCGGTCTGTTTGGAATCACCGGGCGCTACGTCAACTACCAACAGGACGTCGTGCCACTGGGCAGCGCGGAACCGATCCGACTCGACGGCGACATCCGGCAGGCCGAGGCCGCATGGGTGTATCTGCTTAACGCGAATTTCGACGGTCGCTGGACGCTCGGCGCCAAGCTGGACTACTCGCGCAAGGATTTTTCCTTGACACGCGATGAGGATCAGGTGATCCAGCGGCAGGAGTACGGTTCAGCCGAACTGTCCACCGACTTCGCCAACATCCTTCGCCTGTTCGGATTGCACACCGACATCGCGGGCGGCATCGCCGTCCGCTCCGGTCTGGGCGACGACAAGATCGACAACCCTACAGCACGGGCCGACCTCGGCTACCTGCTGGTACGGCCGAGCGCCAGTCTGCGCACACGGCTCGGCGAGAGCCTGAGCTTCGGTCTGGGTCTGAGCGGGCAGATCACCCGCGATACCCTGCCCGAACAACAGCAATGGGTGGTCGGCGGAGTCGGCAACGGCGAGGCCTACCTGCCCGGAGTGGCGGGGGGCGATACCGGCGGCGTGGCGCGGGCACAGATTGAATTCGGTCTCGGCCAGGTCGGCGGCGGCTTCACGCTGACTCCTCGCGTCTTTGCGGAATACGCTTACACCCGTTACGAGAACGAATTGCCCGGGCCACCCCCACGCGTGATCACCTTGCTCGGGATTCCCTTGTCAGGATTCCCCTTGTTCGATTTCCCCGGCGTGGAGGAAGCCACGCAGGACGGATTTCCCGATGGCAAGCAGACCCTCGCCGACGCGGGCGTCTCGCTGAGCCTGACCTACTCCAACTGGGTGGAGGTCTCGGTGTCCTATGCCGAGTCCCTGAACGAAAGCGGCATCGACGGGGCGGTCCTGAAGGACGCCGATGCCAACCTGTTTTTCAGGGTCGCCATCCAGCTCTGAACGAATCCGGTCCTGTGCAACGAAAAAGCCGGCGGTCCATCTCGCCGGCCTTCCGATTGACACCGAGTAATAGTCTCAGAACGGAACCCAGGACTGCTTCACCGTGTAGTGCAGATAGCCGACGCTGGCACCCGCTCGCAGGCCGACTCCGGTGCGGATGGGCGCCAGGGTGATCTCACCGCTCTTCTGGTAATTCACGCCGGCCCCGGCAAGGAAGTAGAGACTTCCGTCCACGCCAGGAAAGCGCTGGAACAGATCGTTGGTATTGCGTAGCTTATAGACCAGCGTGAATACCTTGGAGGCGTTGCCGCCCAGGTCCCAGCCAACCGAAGGGCCCTGCCAGAACACCGGCATACCGGTCCCGTCCTTGTAGTTGAGCGTGCCTCGCCCATAGCGCAGCCCCACGCCGACGGCGCCGCTGGCCTCCTCACCCGAGATGTACGCATTGGGCTGACCCTGTTCGGCGAACACGCGCTCGACGACCTTGGCCAGCCCTTCCGTCGTCTCGCCGAAGAATCCGCTCGCGACATCAACGATCTCCTCGGCGGTGTAGGTGCCGTCCGACCGGATCGGTTTGTTCTCGGGGAGATCGTCCTTGGCGATCGCGGCGGCCGACAGGCCGCAGGCCAGCAGCAACGTGGTGACGAGGGAAAAACGACGCATGGCTATCTCCGTATGAGAAGGGATGACGATGATGAGCGCAGAGGCTGCCCGAGGCCACTGAGCCCGGGCTGAATGTCCACCCTAGCCGCGTCCGACCAGACTGCGACCGATCACCTCTTTCATGATCTCCGAGGTGCCGCCGTAGATGCGCTGGATGCGCGCGTCGGCCCAGAAGCGCGAGATCGGGTACTCGCTCATGTAGCCGTAGCCGCCGAATAATTGCAGGCAGGCGTCGGTGACCCGGCCCTCCATCTCGGAGGTGGCGAGCTTGATCATCGCCGCGGTGGGGGCGTCGAGTTTTTTCTCGGCGTAGAGCCGGGTGCATTTTTCGACGAAGGCACGATGCACCTCGATCTCGGTCTTGATCTTGGCCAACTCGAAGCGCGTGTTCTGGAACGAGGCGATGGGCTGTCCGAAAGCCTTGCGCTGGGTGACGTAGTCGATGGTCTTTTCCATCGCGCCCTGTGCGTGCGCCACCGCGATCGCGCCGAGCACCAGGCGCTCGCGCGGCAGTTCGTCCACCAAGTGCCCGAAGCCGCCACCGACGCGGCCCAGCACATCGTCGCCGGCGACGCGCAGGTTGTCGAAGAACATCTCCGACGTATCCGCCGCGCACAGGCCGACCTTGTCCAGATTGCGGCCGCGCTGGAAACCCGGCAACGCAGTATCGACCGTGAACAGCGTGGTGCCGCGCGCACCGAGCTTGGGGTCGGTCTTGGCGGCCACCACCACCACGTCGGCGTTCTGGCCGTTGGTGATGAAGGTTTTGGAACCGTTGATCCGATATCCGTCGCCATCCGCCAGTGCCGCAGTCTTGATGCCTTGAAGATCCGACCCCGCGCCCGGCTCGGTCATGGCAATGGCCCCGATACACTCGCCGCTGGCCATACGGGGAAGAAATCTGCGCTTCTGCGCCTCGCTGCCCAGGTGCAGGATGTAGGGCGCGGCGATGTCCGAATGCACCGACAGGTTGGAGGCCAGCGCCAGAAACCCCATACGCGCAGCCTCTTCCAGCACCACCACGGCAAACCCGAACGGGGCGCCGGTGCCGCCGTATTCCTCCGGCTGGTCCACGCACAACAAGCCCTGTTCGCCCATCCGCAGGTACAACTCCCTGGGCACGATGCCGTTCTTTTCCCACTGCTCGTAATGCGGCTCGACGTTCGATGCGAAGAAGCGTCGCACGGTGTCGCGGAAAAGTTCGAGTTCGCTGTCGTGCATGGAGAAAGACCCCGGGGGCTTGAGTAGGAGGGTTAAATTATTAACCCAGCCCGTAAATAATCGGCCTCCAGATTTGATCGCCGCTCCGTGGGCCGGGTTAATAATCATTGATAACCATATTGAGGTGGCCCGAAAATTCGGTTGGTGGGGGTGCGCATCGCGAACGGCGCGAGCGCTTGCCAGGGCATTTTCGGGCCACCTCAATAGCAGGAGCGTCGCATCGGCGATGCGGTGAGTCCATCCGGCTTTGAACTGTACGGATTGGACGGGTAGTGCATCAGTTTGAAATCCGTTCGCACCGAGTGGTAGCGCCGCGACAGCGGCGCTGATTGCGCAGCAATGCCGCGTATCGAGGTGCCGGGCGTGCCCTCGATACGCGACGCTTCCCTCGGTACGCCCGCTGCGCGGCTACTCGGGCCGAACGGGGTTCTGGAATTCAAACTGATGCACTACCGAAAAGCACGCGGGCTTGACCCGACCTACGCGTCGATCAGTTCACGCAGCGCGCGGTAGCCGTCGACGAGGCGCGGACCGGGCCGGCCCAGCCAGGCCTCGGTCACGGCGTGCACGCGGTCATGGCGGACGGCCGGCACATTTTCCCAACCGGGCCGCCGCTTGACGATCTCGGGCCGATAGTTGTGAAACGGCACCCCACACCAGGCCATGACCACGATGTCCGGCGCCGCCACGATGATCTCGGCATCGGTCAGCGGCGTGCTCTTGCCGTCGCGATCACGCCAGGGGTTGGTGCCGCCGGCCCGCTCGATCAGGTCGGTGGCCCAGGAATCGCGCGTCGGCGCGATCACCGGCTTGGGCCACCACTCGATCAATAGGCGCGGCGCATCTTCGCGGTGCGGGACCGGCGGCATCGCGGATTGCATCCCGGCGATCAGACGTTCGCCGCGCTCCATCACGTCCAATGCCTCGGCGATGCGCCGGATGTCCTCATAAACGTCGGCGAGGCCCAGCGGCTCGCACACCAGCGTGCGCAGGCCGCTGGCGTCGAGTTGCTCGACGATCTGTTCGTGTCCGGGCAGGGTGCGAGAGGTCAGCACCAGGTCCGGCTGCAAGACCAGTACGCGCTCCACATCGAGCGACAGGTCGCGCCCGAGCTTGGGCAAGGCACCGACGACCGCCGGCGGATAATCCGAATCCTGATCGACCCCGACCAGGAAGTCTTCACAGCCGAGCGCACAGACGATCTCGGTATTCGAACAGGTGTGCGCAACAATCCTCACGAGGCCTTCGGTCGCTCCAGCAGCGCGCGCAGGACCGCTGCCGGCACCAGCCTGTCCAGGGGCGTGCCAAAACGGGCCAGCTCGCGCACCCGCGAAGAGGACAGGTGGGCAAACTCCGGCGAAGGCAGCAGCATCACCGTGTCCACGTCCGGATACATCTGGCGATTCATCACCGCCATCGATTCTTCGAATTCGAGGTCCGCGACCGACCGCACGCCGCGCACGATGACGGTCACCCCGTTATCGCGCGCAAAATCCACCAGCAGCCGTTCGCCAGCACTCCTGACCCCGATGTTGGGCACATCCAGGATCGTGTCGCGGATCAGTTGGATGCGCTCGGGCTCCGTGAACATCGGGGTCTTGGCCAGGTTGCTGCCTACCGCGACGATCAGCGTGTCGAACATCCGCGCCGCGCGCCGCATGATGTCCTCATGACCCAGGGTGATTGGGTCGAAGGTTCCGGAGTAGGCAGCGACGACGGGCATGCGTGCGGTCCTTACGCTCAGAAAGGCGTGAAACAGGCGAGCCCAAAGCTTACCCGACCGGCGCTTTTTTCCTTGAGCCATTCGTAGCCCGCCGGCAGGGCCGGCCGCGCCGCCTCCGGCCATTCCAGGTAGATGCGGTTATCCGGTTTCAGCCGGGCCGGTAACGCGGCCAGGACCGGCTCCAGCAGGCCGCTGGAATAGGGGGGATCGAGAAATACGCAGTCGAAAACGTCGCCGCGCGCACTGTTGCCGAGCCAGCGCAAGGCATCCGTGCGATCGACCACCGCTCGGTCCTGCGCGCCGAGTTTGCGCAGCGTGGCGCGGATGGATTCGGCTTGCGCCGCGCCCAGCTCGACAAACCGGGCCTGGGCCGCGCCGCGCGACAGGGCTTCGAGCCCCAGCGCGCCGCTGCCGGCAAACAGGTCGAGCACGCTCGCGCCTTCGATGCGCGGTGCCAGCCAATCGAACAGGGTCTGCCGCACCCGGTCCGGCGTCGGCCGCACCGCATCGCCATCGACGAATTCGACCCGCCGGCTGCGCCAGGTCCCGCCGATGATGCGCAGGGTCTGAGGACCGCGACGCACGCTACAGCGGTCTATCGTCGTCGCGGCTGATGTCGATCTGCGCCGCGCGGCGCTTGAGATCGGCGACGTTGGCGAAGTGGTATGCCAGCAGCGCGCCGACGATCACGCCGACCAGGAATACGACCAGGAAGATCATGGCGCTCGCTCCGGGAATTCTTAGTTCTGCGTCCCGCCGACGGTCAGTCCATCGACCCGCAAGGTCGGCTGGCCGACGCCGACCGGCACGCTCTGCCCATCCTTGCCGCAAATGCCGACACCGAGGTCCAGCTTGAGGTCGTTGCCGACTCTCGACACGCGCGTCAGCACCTCGGGCCCGTTGCCGATCAGGGTCGCGCCCTTGACCGGCCGCGTCACCTTGCCGTCCTCGATCAGGTAGGCCTCCGAGGCCGAAAACACGAAGTTGCCGGAAGTGATGTCCACCTGGCCGCCACCGAAATTCACCGCGTACAGGCCGCGTTGCACACTGGAGATGATCTCCGCCGGATCGTGCGGTCCGGGTAGCATGTACGTGTTGGTCATGCGCGGCATCACCAGGCTTGCGAAGGACTCGCGCCGTCCGTTTCCGGTCGGCCGCGCCTTCATCAGGCGGGCGTTGAGGGTGTCCTGCATGTAGCCGGCCAGGACGCCGTTCTCGATCAGCGTGGTGCAGTGGCTCTGCGTGCCTTCGTCGTCGAGATTGAGCGACCCGCGACGACCGGGGAGCGTGCCGTCGTCGACCACGGTGCACAGATCGGACGCGACCTTCTGCCCCATCCGGCCGGAGAACGCCGAGGTCCCCTTGCGATTGAAGTCGCCTTCCAGGCCGTGGCCGATTGCCTCGTGCAGCAGCACGCCGGGCCAGCCGGGTCCGAGCACCACGGTCATCGCGCCGGCCGGAGCGGGCACCGAGTCCAGCAGGGTCAGGGCCTGGCGCACCGCTTCGCGCGCGTAGCTTTCCGGCAGATCGGTCTGGAAGAAGTCAATCTGATCGCGCCCGCCGCCGCCGACATGCGCCTGCTCGCGACGACCCTGATCCTCCACGATCACGGTCACGTCCATGCGCACCAGCGGTCGTACGTCCGCCGCGAGCCGGCCGTCGGCGCGGGCGATCATGATCACCTCGTATTGCGCGGCGAGCGAAGCCATCACCTGCTTGACCCGCGGATCCGCTGCACGCGCAGCGGCGTCGGCGCGGCGCAGCAACGCGAGCTTGGCCGGCGCATCGGCCGAGGCCGGCGGATCGACCGGCGCATACAGCTCGCGGCCGAGCGTGATTTTCAGCGGCGGCATCTGGCCGGTTCGCGAGTCGGAAACGATCGCGCGCGCCGCAGCAGCAGCATCGAGCATGGCGTCGAGCTGGATGTCCTCGGAGTACGCCAGGCCCTGCTTTTCGCCCGCAACCGCGCGCACGCCCACGCCCTGCTCCACCGAATGGCTGCCGGACTTGACGATGCCTTCTTCCAGCGACCAGCTCTCGGTCCGCGAGTACTGGAAATAAAGGTCCGCATCCTCGGCGCCGGTGGCCATCACGTCGTCGAGCACGCGGGTCAGATGCGCATCATCCAGACCGTTGGGCGACAGGAACTGCTGGCGGGCAATATCTAGTGCGAGAGACATGTGAGAGATTGAGTCGAGTCGAGGGTCAGACTAACCGAAGCCCGCCCGGCATCCAATTGCTTCGGCGCCGCGAGGCGCGCCTGCCGCCATCTCTCGCAACCGAAATATCATCCATGCGGATTCTGCTGGCTGAGGACGATCCCGATATCGGCGCTGCCCTGCGCGAGGGCCTGCAGCGGCTGGGCATGGCGGTGGATTGGGTGCAGGACGGCGACGCCGCCCTCTCGGCCTTGGCTACCGAGCACTTCGATCTGCTGCTGCTTGACCTCGGGCTGCCGAAGCAGGACGGCCACCGGGTGCTGCGCGCGGCGCGCGGCCGCGGTCTCGATCTGCCGGTGCTGGTGGTCACGGCGCGTGACGCCACGTCGGAAAAAGTCCAGGGCCTCGACGAGGGGGCGGACGATTACCTGGTCAAGCCCTTCGATCTCGATGAGCTGGCCGCGCGCATTCGTGCCCTGCACCGGCGCCGCGGCGGGCGCGCGGTGCCGTGCATCGTCCACCGTAATGTCATGCTCGATCCCGGCACCCATGACGTGTCCCTCGATGGCCAAGCTGTTGCGCTGGCGCCGCGAGAATTCGCCCTGCTCCATGCCCTGCTCGAACGCCCCGGCCAGGTGTTGTCGCGCGCACAGCTCGAAGAGCGCCTGTACGGCTGGGACGAGGCGGTGGAGAGCAATACCGTGGACGTTCACCTGCACGGGCTGCGGCGCAAGCTTGGAGCCCGCTTCATCCTCAACGTCCGCGGCGTCGGCTGGCGGGTGGCGCCGTGACGTCGCTGCGCGCGCGCCTGCTCGCCGGCCTGCTCGTTGGCCTGTTGCTGGCGGCCCTCGCCGCCGCCGCGCTGATCTACTGGACCGCGCTGAATGAGGCCAACGAGGTGTTCGATCAGCACCTGCGCGACACCGCGCTGACCTTGCGCGACGAGGCTTTCGAGCATCCTTTCGCCGCCGTGCCGGAGCCCGAGCTGTCGACCCAGGACCGCGCCGCCGATCTGGTCGTCCAGGTGTTCAGTCTGGAAGGTGTCCGCATCTATTACTCGCAGCGCCACGTCGCGATTCCCGGGCTGACCACGCTGGGCTTTTCGGACGTGGATACGCCCGAGGGTCGCTGGCGCGTGTTTGGCGCACAGACGCCGCTGCACGTGATCCAGGTCGCGCAGCCGCTGTCGGTGCGCCAGGCGCGTGCGGCACGACTGGCGCTGCGCGTGCTGCTGCCGTTCGCCCTGTTTGTGCCCCTGCTGGGCGCACTGGTGTGGCTGATCGTGGGCCGCGGCCTGCGACCGCTGCGCGAGCTCGCCGCGCAGGTCGATGCGCGATCCGCCGACGCGCTGGCGCCACTGTCGGAGTCCGGTCTGCCGCAGGAGGCGCGGCCGCTGGTGACCGCGCTCAACGCGCAGCTCGCCAGAGTGGAGCAATTGATCGACCACGAGCGCGCGTTTCTGGCCGATGCCGCGCACGAGTTGCGCACACCGCTGACCGCGCTGCGACTCCAGGTGCAGGCCCTGGCGCACGCGCCCGAATCGGAGCGTGCACGGGCGACGGTGGCGATCCTCAGCGGGCTGGAGCGTGCCGGCCGGCTGATCGAACAACTGCTGGCGCTCGCCCGTCAGCAGCAGCCGGTGGAATTCACGGGCTCGGCGGTCGCGCTGGATCAACTGGCCCGGCAGGTCGTCGCCGAACTGCTGCCGCTGGCCGACGCCCGCTCCATCGATCTCGGCGTCACCGACGCGGCGCCGCTGACTGCCCAGGGCGATGACGAAGCGCTCGCCGTCCTGTTGCGCAATCTGGTCGACAACGCGCTGCGCTATACCCCGTCGGGCGGCAGGGTCGATGTGGCTGTGTTGAGCGAAGAAGGCGAGCCGACCCTGAAAGTGAGCGATACCGGGCCCGGCATTCCCGTCGCGGAGCGCGAACGTGTGTTCGGCCGCTTCCATCGTCTGCCCGGCAGTCCGGCGGGTGGCAGCGGCCTGGGCCTGGCCCTGGTTCGCTCGATCGCCGAGCGGCATGGCGCGAACGTGGTGCTCGGCGAGGGGCTGGACGGGAGCGGGTTGAGCGTGAGCGTGCGTCTCGGGCGTAAGCCTAGAGGATGTGACCGGCTTGGTGGTTGAAGGCCGGATGTAGGTCGGATGTAGGTCGGATCAAGCCCGCGTGCTTTTCGCGGGCGGATCCGACGCGCGCCCTCCGTTGGAGGGCGTGCCGCGTCGGTTCCACCTTCGGCTTGAACCGACAACCGACCTTCGCAACGCGTCGAACCGGCGCGGAATGTCCTGCCTTAACTCTGCCCTAAGTCTACGGACCGACAGTGGCGCCCCTTCCGGCAGCTTCGCCGGTCGCTATCCAGGAGAAAACTCATGTCAGTCCGGAATTTTGTGCGCAAGCCCATCGCCGCCGCCCTGCTCGGCATCGCGCTGGGCGTCCCCACCGGTGCGGTCATCGCGCTGGGACAGTCCGACGCAGCCGCCAACCCCACGGCCTCCTCAGTACAGAACACACCCGGCAATCCGCGTGCACTCCTGCCCGACTTCGCCGCCCTGGTCCGCCAGTACGGCCCGGCGGTGGTCAACATCACCGTCAAGGACACGGTCAGGACTTCGGCGCGTGGCCCGGGTCCCCAGGGTCCCGGCGCGGAGGAAGACCCGTTCGCGCCGTTCCGTGAGATGCCACGCGGACAACAGCCGCCCATGCGCGGGCAGGGCTCGGGCTTCATCATCGAGGCCAATGGCGTGATCCTGACCAACGCGCACGTGGTCGCGGACGCCAGCGAGGTCTCGGTCAAACTCACCGATCAGCGCGAGTTCAACGCCAAGGTGATCGGGCTCGACCCGACCAGCGACGTGGCGGTGCTCAAGATCGAGGCGCAGAACCTGCCGACGGTGAAGCTCGGCAATCCCGACAAGGTTGCGGTCGGCGAATGGGTGGTAGCGATCGGCTCGCCGTTCGGCTTCACCAACAGCGTGACCCAGGGCATCGTCAGCGCCAAGGGTCGCACCCTGCCGGACGGCTCCTACGTCCCTTTCCTGCAGACCGACGTCGCGGTCAACCCGGGCAATTCCGGCGGGCCGCTATTCAACCTCGCCGGCGAAGTCGTCGGCATCAACTCGCAGATCTTCTCGCGGACCGGCGGCTACCAGGGGTTGTCCTTCGCCATTCCGATCGACGTGGCGATGAACGTGAGCCAGCAATTGCAGGCCACAGGACACGTCTCGCGCGGTCGCCTGGGCGTGAGCATCCAGGCGCTGGACCAGAGCCTGGCCAAGACCTTCGGCCTGGAACAGCCGCGCGGCGCGCTGATCGCTGCGATCGAACCCGGCAGCCCGGCGGCCGAGGCCGGCCTGAAATCCGGCGACGTGATCCTGAGCTTCAACGGTGCCCAGGTGCTGGAGGCATCTGAGTTGCCGGCGCGGGTTGCCAGCCTCACCCCCGGCAGCCCGGCCACGCTGGGCGTGTGGCGAGAGGGCGCCGCGAGCGAGGTCAAGGTGAAGCTGGGCGAGATGAGCGCCCCGCAAACCGCCGTATCGGATGACGGCAAGGCCGAGGCTGGCCGACTCGGCCTGGCGGTGCGTCCGCTGACCCAGGACGAACAGCGCGAGGTCGAGACCGCCGGCCTGCTGGTCGAAGACGTCACGGGCGCGTCCGCGGAGGCCGGCATCCTGCCGGGCGACATTGTGATCTCCGCCAACGGCCAGGAGATTCGCAGTGTCGAGCAGTTGCGCACACTGGCCGACAAAGCCGGCGAGCACATGGCGCTGCTGATCCAGCGCGAGGGGCGGCGTCTGTTCGTGCCGGTGGAAGTGGGCTGAAAGCGGTAGCGAACCTTGGGTGGGATCGTGCCCCCACCGATCTTCGGATCGGTCGGGGGCACGGTTCCAGATTGCAGCACGGCGACGGTCTGTGCCGGGAGCACCGCTGATCGCACGGCTCCGCTCGTTGAGCGCAACCGGTGTCGTAGGGTGCGCTGGTGGATCTAGGCTGCTGCTCCCTTCCAAACGATCCCGTCCCAACACGGGTGGCCCCAGATGAAACCCCATTCCTTCCAGTCGAAGCTAGTGTCCTGCACGCTGCTGATCGCCATGGTGACCGGCTGTGCAACCCAGACGCCCTATCAACCCGCGGCGAAACGCGGCGAATACGGCTATACCGAGACGCAACTGACCGACTCCCGCTACCGCATCACCTTCAACGGCAATACCCTGACGCCGGAGGAGACGACCAAGGATTACGCGCTGCTGCGCGCCGCCGAACTGACCTTGCAGAAGGGCTACGACTGGTTCCAGCTCGCAGAACGAACCGGCGACCGGAAGATGAGCAGCACTCGTTCCGACGTCGGTGGCGAAATCGAGTTCCCGGCCCCGACCGAGGTCTACCAGCGCTGCGGCCTGCTGCATTGCGAAACCGTGGTCGCCCGATCGCCAAGATTCGACACCGGCATCGGGGTCGGGAACACCGATGAGCGCGCCTCCTACACCTCCTCGCTGGAAATCGTAATGGGCAAGAAACCCATGCCCGCCTCTGCCGAGTCCTACGACGCGCGGCAGTTGGCCGAGGCGCTGCATCGGCTGATGAAGACCCAGACGGAACAGCGCGGTTAGGTCGCACTAGATCGGCACGGTCGAAGAAACAATAAAGGAGCGGACGCTGATCCGCTCCTACCCGGGATGCGATGGCGACCGTTCTACAGCCCCGCCGCGATCTGGATCGTGAATCGCGTACGGCTGCCGCGGCCTGCGTTACTCGGCGCGCCCAGGTCCAGCACCACTGTCTCCTGCCCTTCGAGCAGCCGGTCGTTGATGATCCGGATCGGGATGCTCACTTGGCTCTGGCCCGCCGCAATCGTGACGCTGTCCGGCCCGCGATAGTCACTGTTGCGCCGTGCCGTGCCGCTATAGCCGATCGGCACGGTGATGGTCCTGCCGCTGACGGCTGAAAGCTGAAAGCTGTAGCAGCACGTTCTGCGTGCCGCGGTTCTCCGGCACGTTGATCGATACGTCGCGGAATTGGACCGTCGGCGCCGGATCGTTGTCGGTGATCGTCAGGGTTCGCTCGCTATCCTCACCCACGGTCGCGCCAGTCGGTTCGCTCAGGGTGAGTCGCGCGACTTCGGTCGACTCGTCCAGCCTGTCATCGGTCACGCGAAGCTGAAATTTGAACGTCGTCTGCCCCGCCGGAATCGTGACTCTCGTCGGCGCGGTGAAGTCTGAACCGCGCAATGCGCTGTCGCTGTACCCGATCGTGACCGTGACCTCGGTCGCAGCGGCGGCCGACAGACGCAGACCGATCTTCCGCACGCCGGTGGATTCGGTAGCGGTCTCGCTGAGCCGGACGAACTCCAGTTCGGGTAGGGTCGGGGGCGTCGCGTCGTCTTCGGCCTCGAACGCGCCGATGTCGCAGGCGATGCCCTGGGGCCGAGCTACGCCGCGCTGGTCGGCGTTGGAGCACTCGTTGCCTGCGGCATCCACCGCGGGGCCGTCCTCGACCAGCGCATGCGTTCGCGTCGGTCCGCCGTTGTCCTCCAGCGTTGGGGCCAGGATATTCGCAAGCGCCGTCGGGTCCGTTCCATCGCTGGTAGCCGTGAGGTCGCTTGCGCCGGGGACGAATCCATCGAAGGCCTGGGCGCTGGTCAAGCCGCTGTGGCCGAAAAGGGAGTTGGAGCTGACGATCTGCCCCTGGCACCCAAAGGCTTCCGTGAGTTCCGCGCCTTCGACGAGTGCGGAATTTCCCGAAACCAGTGTTCGAACGAGGGTGAGTTGATCACCGGTACAGGAGATTCCACCGCCAGACGTCGCATCATTCCCAGTAACGGTGCTGTCTTCCAAGGTGACAACACTGCCATAACGCGCTTCGATTGCACCACCAGTAGTGGCGAAATTGCCGGAAATCGTGCTGTTGCTGATGGTGATATTTCCCATCCTGCCGCTATCGATTCCGCCCCCACTAGAGGAATACACGAAACCATCCCCCGCATCGCCGACAGCCGAATTGCCCGAAATGGTGCTGTTCGCCAGCGTCAGCGTGCCGTAACTATGCGTAATGGCTCCGCCGAACCGACCACCGGTGTTGCCGCTGATAGTGCTGTTCGATATTCGTACCGTAGATTGGAAGCTGTTGATTCCTGCGGCGCGTGTCGCGATCCCGTTACCTGAATCGTTGTCGGAGATGGCGCTGTTGTTAATCGTCAGCGTGCCACCGAAGAATGTATCGATGCCGCCCGAGGCAAAATCCAGTACTCCAAGGTTGCCGGAGACAGTGCTGTTCTCCAGATACACTCGACCGCCAGCAGAACAAATCCCTGCCCCATCATTGGTCGTGTTTGCCGTAACCGTGCTCGCGACAAGCGTGAGCATTGCGCCGTCCCCCACATAAACACCGGCGCCACGGCCACCGCTGTTCGAACCGAGATTGAGCAAGCCGCCGGTAACCACCGACTGGTTGAGAGTGAGCTTTCCACTACTTCCGAATACTCCGAAAATGCGGAATTCTTCCGCGGAATTATCTCTAACCACGGTGCTGCCGTTGCCCTGCATGACGATTTCGCTGGTGATCGGCGGCAACGCGGCGATCAGCGTCTGCGTGCTGGACGCCGGTAGGATGATGGTGTCCGCGCCGCTTCCGGCAGCGCAACCATTGCCGCCGCCGTTATTGTTGTTGTTGGCATTGGCGATGGCCTCCGCCAGTGTGCAGGTCGTGCCGTCGACCGCAATGTTCGCAGCCAAGGTCGGGAGCGATGGCAAGGCAAACAGGCCCGCGGCGGCGAATGCGAATGCCGTTCTGCTAGGACGTGGAGACCTGCGCGTGAGCCTCGCACCGGCGTGATGAGTTGTGACGGATTTCATGTCGCGACCTCTCCCTATAAGATTTTGCCGGCTGCGGTTTTTGCACCGGATGCTGGCCGCCGGAAGGGTCTTGCATCGGTAGCCGGAGTGTGCCCCCCCCCCCCCC
>JBQTIX010000107.1:0-34024 GCA_052387695.1 Panacagrimonas sp.
CCTGCACGTCGGCATCGTTGGTGCCGGAATCCGAGAAGACCGAGCCGCCGGTCTTGATCGATAGCAGATGCCCGGTCCCCGGGTCGTAGTCGCGACGGGTGATCAGGCCGTTGCCCAGGGCTTCCTGTGTGATCCGCCCTTCGGCGTCCACCGTGTCGGCGCGCCAAGCTTCTCGGAAGGCCGATTACGCGATAAAACTGCTAATCCGCCCTACGCGCGCTTCATTCCAGGCTATCGTGACTACTCGCCCACGCCGGAGTAGCCGTCGCAATCTATGACACCCGGCGCATTCACCTTAAGAATTTGGTGCCCACCCGCGACGTAGTCAAACCACAGGAGCCCGCCGGCAAGGCCTACTCCACGCCAATTCTTGATCGGTACTTTCGACTTTCCGTGGGATACAGACTGACGAAAGGAGTCGGAAAACAAGCCAGGGGCGAGATCTGAGAAGTCAACCTGAGACGCGGCCCTTTTTAGGCCTGAATTGCTGGTCGTTAGGCAGATTGGGTAAGTAAGGTTGGATCCTAACCAATCAACGTCATTGCTTTCTATGGCGCGAATAACAGAGTGAGCGTAGTCAGCTTCGTCAGAAGTGAGCAACGAGGACTCCTCCCTCGCGCAAGCCGGCGCGAAGAAAAGGAAGCTGAGCACCATCAGCGCGCGAGTGACGAAGCCATGAATACTACTCATCGGAATCAGTATGTCCCGTTCAGGAAAAGGTCGGCTTCTGAATTCCGGCGGAAGGATAGCCCTCTCGGATAAGCATTCCCAGGAACCGTAGGGTGGGCAAACGTCTTCATGTTTGCCCACGCGGGGTCGGGGACGCGGCAACAGGTGCGGTGATCGGCGCAACGGTGGGCAGATGAAACCTGCCCACCCTACCTCTTCTCCACTACTATTTCTGCTCCTCGAAACGGGTACGGAGATAGCGAGTGGTCACCCAAGTTCAAATCGTCGAACCCGATGATTACCGGGGCTGCCTGGTGCTCCTGGAAAGTTTCGGTATCGCCGGCTTTTCCGGATACGCCCTATGGCAGGACATTCATCCGGTCGCAGGGATCGTCGGGGGAATCGCAGCGCTCATCTTGATCCTGTGGTTATTCACGTTTCGCGTGATCGGCTTGTTTTTCGGCGTCATCTTCTCGATCGCCTGGGCGGCGCTTGCCTGGCGATTTACCGATGAGAAATCCTCAGGTGACTTGGTGTGGATTCTGTTCGTCACATCGCTTGTTTTCTTGCTGAGCGTCGTGTGGCACTACGCCGGTGTCGTATGGTCCAGAGAAAGGTTCGGCAAGGAACTGTAGGGTGGGCAAACGGCTTCATGTTTGCCCACGCGGGGGCTGGGAACGCGACAACGGGCGCGGTGATCGGCGCAACGGTGGGCAGATGAAACCTGTCTACCTCTTCTCCACTACGAGCTCCATAGTGGGAGACGCGCCGGTCCGTACGACGGCGGGTTTTTTGTAGGCTGAGTGCTTCATCCTATAACCTACACTTCAGAAAAGGAGTTAGGACCATGACCGACACCGCGAAGATTGAAAGCCTCGTCCTGGAACACCTTCGAGCGATTCGAAGCGATCTCGGCGCGGTCCGTGAAAATCAGAGCGATCACGGGCACCGGCTAACGAGGATTGAAGCCTCCATCGCCGGCGTGAGGCGAGAGCAGGCACTCGATGCCGAAGCGGTTGCGCACGTCGAAGCGAGATTCGACCGAATGACCGACCGGATTGACCGTATCGAACGACGACTAGACCTGGTTGAGTAGTCGAACTCACAATTTCTGCTTCTCGAAACGGAAACGGAGAGAGCGAGTGGTCACCCAAGGAAGAACCGTAGGGTGGGCAAACGGTTTCATGTTTGCCCACGCGTTGCCGGATTACAAGGGAGCGGGTGCGGTGATCGGCGCGACGGTGGGCAGATGAAACCTGCCCACCCTACCGTTTCTACCGATTCATTCAGGCTCGCCGTATGGGTTCGCGTCAGCCGCGACGCCGGCCCAGTCCGCTGTCACCCAAGCTTGGTTGACGTATCGGTGAAAACTGGAATACGGCCAATCGGCCACGCGGCTGACCAACCCGTGCTTGACCGGGTTGTAATGGATGTAATCCAGGTGCCGCTGCAAATCCACTACGTCGCGAATCTGGTGCTCCCAAAACCGTCTCTGCCAAATCCCTTTCTCGCGCTTGGCGAGCTTGCTTGCGCTGCGTCCTTGCACGGCCGGCAGGCCGCGGGAGAAGGCGCTCTTGATGCGACTCCATCGCGTGGAGAAATCGGCGTCGTCGAGCGGCAGTTCCCAGAGCGCGTGCAGGTGGTCCGGTAATACGCAGATTGCGATGGTCTTGAATGGGCGCGCGTGCGCGACGGCGCCGTAGGCTGTTCGTAAGCGTTCTATGTGATCGGTGAGGGTCGATGCCTTGCGATCCGCGAGGGTCACGGTAAAGAAGAACGTGGCGCCGGAAGCCTGGCTGCGACGGTAGCGGGACATGGGGACATTCTGCGCCGGTTTGCGGGACCCGCGTGGGCAAACGTGAAACTGTTTGCCCACCCTACACATTTCCGTACAATGTACGGCATGAAAGATGATCGAGATAATGTCGTGCACACTGCAAACGACCGCCTGGAAATGCGTCTGCAGCCGGAGGAGAAGGGCCTGCTGGCTCGTGCCGCGCAGATCGAGGGTGTGAAGCTGAGCCAGTTCATTCTGGCCCCGGCAATCAAGCGGGCACGGAAGGTGATTGCCGACGCCGAGCAGATCACGACTTCCGCCAAGGGCTACAAGGATGTGCTCGATGCCTTGGCCAAGCCTCCCAAGCCGACCAAGGCCCTGATCGCCGCGATGCGCGATTACGAGTCCGCCGGTATCCAGTGGCGCTGATCGTTTGCAGCCTCGACAAGGCCGTCCATGACCGGATCGTTTTCGACTGTGGCGAGCCGCCGCTAAACGACTTTCTCAGGACCAAGGCCGCGAAGCATCAGACGCAGCGTGTCTCGCGCACGTTTGTCTTGACCGATACGGACGAACCCAAGCGCATCCTCGGCTACTACAGCCTCAGCAACAGCCAGATTGCGCGCGAGCAGCTCACCGAGCAGGAAGCCAAAGCGCTACCACGCCATCCGATCCCAACGGTGATGTTGGCGCGACTGGCCATCGATAAGCACCAGCAGGGCAATCGCTACGGCCAGTGGCTGCTCATGGATGCGATCAAGCGCTGTGCGCTGATCGGGCAGCAGAGCGGCGTCTACGCGCTGCTGGTGGACGCCAAAAATGAGGCCGCCAGGCGTTTTTACGAGCGCTTCGGCTTCGTCGCCATCAGCGGGCATCCGATGACTTTGTATCTGCCGCTGGACACAGGTCTGAAGACTCTTCAAGTAGCTCAGGACTGACGATCGTGGTGCTATTCAAATCCTTGAATGGTTTTCTGGCGATATCGCTTGCTCTCGTCTCGATATTGCTCGCCAGCGGGTGCGGTCCATCGCAAGAAGAAGTGGTGGCCTACGTCGCTCTCGACCGCCAACTCGCCGAACCGATCCTCGCGCAGTTCGAGCAGGCGCAGCACATCAAGGTACTGGCGGTCTACGACACCGAGGCGAACAAGACCACCGGTCTGGTGAATCGCCTGCTCGCCGAACGCGCCCGGCCTCGGGCCGACGTGTTCTGGTGTGGAGAGTTCGCGCAGATGGAGCGGCTTGCGGCCGCAGCGGTGCTGGAGCCGTCGGCGTTTGCGCCGGCGGCGCAGCTCTCGCCGCCGCTGGCCGCAAAAACCTGGGCCGCTTTCGCCGCGCGGCTGCGAGTGCTGATCGTGAACGAAGCCGCGTACTCCCAGGGCCGTGAGGGGCCGCGCTCCCTGCAAGACCTTACCGATACGCGCTGGATGGGTCGTATCGCCGTTGCCGATCCGCATTTCGGTTCGACCGGATCGCACTTCGCGGCCCTGCTCTCCGCCTGGGGCGAGCAGCGATTTCGAAGTTGGTTGCGGGCCTTGCGCGCGAACCGGGTTGCGGTGCTGCCGGGCAATGCGCAGGTGCGGGACGCGGTTGCCTCGGGGCAATTCGACGCCGGGCTGACCGACACCGACGACGTAAACGAGGCCCTGCTCGACGGCAAGCCGGTGCGCCTGGTGATTCCGGATCAGGGCGAATCGGGCGCCGGTGTGTTCCCGTTTCCCAACGTGCTTGGCCGCGTGAAGAACGGCCCCAACCCGAAGGCCGCGACGGCCTTGATCGAGCACCTGCTGTCCAAAGCCACCGAACTGAGCCTGGCGCAGGGGCGCGGCATCCAGATTCCGATTCGCCATGCCATTGCTGGGCCTGCCAGCCTGCCGCCGCTGGCGAGCCTCAAGCTGATGGCAGTGGACTACGAGCGCGCCGGCCGCCAGCATGCGCGCATGCTGGAAATCGTCGATCTCGAATGGCCGCGTTAGCCCGCTGGGATCAGCGCGACTGGGTATCGCTGTCGGGCGTCGCTCTCGCGGCCTTGCTGGTGCTCCCGCCCCTGCTGCTGGTGCTCGCGATGGCGTTCACGGCCGTGGATTTCCGCACGACTCCGGGCAGCTTGTCGGCCTTGTCGCAGAGCGTGCAACTGTCCGGTTTCGCGACCGTCATCGCCCTGGCCCTCGGAGGGGTGGGCGCCCTGAGTGTGGAAGCCACTTCGCCGCGCCTGCGGCCCGTTCTTCTGATTGGGCTTTGTGTGCCGTTCTTCACGCCTTCATACGTGCAGGCCCTGGCCTGGTCCGCAATCCTGCGCGGCGTGGTCGTGATAGTGCCCGGGCCGGCGGCGTCGAATGTGAACGTGGGTTCGCCGGTATTGGCCGCGTGGGTTCTTGCGGTGAGTTACGGTCCGATCGCAACCCTGATCCTGTGGTCGGCGCATCGGCGCTGGAGTGCGGCGCATTCCGACAGCGCGCGAGCGCACGGCTGCAATCCCATGGCGCTGCTGCGCCTTCGCTTGCGCTACCTGGCCCGGCCGGCGGCGACGGCAGGGCTGATCGTATTCCTGCTCGCGTTCGCGGATTTCGCGGTGCCGGACTTCTTTTGGGTTCCGACCTATACCTCGGAGATTTTCGCCCAGGTCAGCGGCTACCTCGATCCCGCAGCGGCAGCGGCCATGACGCTGCCGGTCATGCTGGCGACAGCGGGTCTACTGGCGCTGTTGATTTTCAGCGCCCGAAGGGTCGAACGATCGCTGGGGAAGAGCGCTCCACAGCCTGTTTTTTCGCGCCACCGACCGACCATTTGGACGTTGACGTCTGGTTTAATCGCGACGGGTCTCGCGGCGATTCTGTCAGGCCTGCCCTTGTTCTGGATGATTTCGAGAACCGGGAGCTTCGACCAATTGTTGCGCGCCTTCCATGCGACGCGCGGTGATCTCGCGGATAGCCTGGCCTTGTCGGCGGTCGTGGCACTACTGGCCGTTGCCGTCGCCCAGGTTCCGGCTTACGTGATGGCCCGATCCCGGCAACACCTCGACGCATCGATTCGATTGGTCTTCGCCATCTTGCTGGCCGTGCCTGCGTCGCTGCTCGGGCTCGCGCTGATCGCGCTCGGAAATCGTCCCGGACTGCCCGGCCTGGCGTACGACGCCGGCGTCGTGCTGGTGGTGGCCGTGACCGTGAAATGGCTGCCGATTCTCGCGGAAATTCTGCGTCGTGCCTGGCAGACGGTGGGCCGCGACCAGGAGGAAGCTGCGCTCGCGCACGGCGTATCCTGGTGGAGAGCCGTCCTGCGGACCGGCGCGATCACGATCGCACCGGCGACGATGGTCGGGGTACTGCTGATGTTCGTGCTCGCTTTCAACGAACTCACTCTGGTCAGCCTGCTGGCACCTCCCGGCATTTCCACTTTGCCGCTGCGAATCTTCCAGACCGTTCACTACGGACCCGAATCGCTGCTGGCGGCGATCTGCCTGATCCAGGTTCTGGCCGTCGGCGTTGCGGCGCTCACGGGGCTGTTGCTCGCACGGCGTTTGCGATGAAAGCCGCGCTCGTCGGGACAGCGGGATGCTGAGCCTTCGCAATGTGAGTTGGTCGATTGGCGGACGGTTGGTGCTCGACGCGCTCGAACTGGACGTGCCCGAAGCCTCCTGGATTGGAATCCACGGTGCTTCGGGCGCGGGCAAGACCAGCTTGCTGCGCCTGATCGCGGGACTGGAGCGAGACCACCTGGGTTCGATCACCTGGGAGGATCGTGCGCTTTCGGGAGGCTCGGCCTGGGTTCCGCCCTGGTTGCGGCCCTTCGCGATGGTGTTCCAGGATTTCGCACTGTGGCCGCATCTGACGGCGGCTCAGCATCTGGATTTCGTAATGACTCGAAAAGCGGGACCGTTCAAGATCGGCCGGTCGCCGCGCGAGCGCGCGGCGCACTGGTTGAGCCGGCTGGGACTGGCCGATTTCGCCCAGCGCTATCCGGCCGAACTTTCCGGCGGGCAGCAGCAGCGACTGGCGCTGGCTCGCTCGCTGGCGACGGAGCCTAGGCTGTTGCTGCTGGACGAACCGGTGTCCGTCCTCGACGACGAAACGGCGGCTAGCGTCCGCGAAGTGCTGCGGGACTGGCGGTCGATGAGCGGGTGTGCGGCGATCGTCGTCACGCATGACCTGACCTGGCTCGACCCGCTGGAAACCATTCGCTACGAGCTACTTGCAGGCCGCTTGCAGCCGATCTCGTTCGGCAGGGCGCTCGCATGAGCCGGCCATCGTCAATCCGGATGGTAGTGGTCGCGATGCTCGCGCTCTTGCCGACTTTCGCCGCGGCTGCGCCGGCAACCTACGTGACCTGGGCCGGCGCGGAACCCGACAAGGGGGCATCGGCCTGGTTCATTCTGCGATACGTGGACCCGGCGGCTTCCATCCGGGTCGTGCAGCCCGACGAAGCTGTGGGCGACGCGATCGAATTCGATACACCCACCGCGCGCTACCGGCGAACCCACCGCGCCTGCACGCTGGAATCGCTTCTGGCGGAGCACCCCGTGAACGATCCGGCCGTCCAGCGGCTCGCCGCGATCATGCATGACATCGAGATCAATACCTGGCGGCGGAAGGCTTATCCGGAAAGCGAGATCATCGAACGCAGAACCCGCGCCATTTCGACTGCTCTCGGAGACACTGGGGCCATCCCGATGGGGTGTTTTCTACCCTGGTTCGATGCCATCCATCAATGGCTCAAGGCAGGCAGCCCGGACGAAACGACCCTCCTGAAACCCAGCGCCTGCGGGTCCTGAAACGCTACAACCCTGCCAGGGTTTTTCGGGGGAATTCCTTGTGAAACGACTGTATAAGGTCGCACTGGCGAGTATTGCGGTGGTGACCATGGGCACCGTCGCTGTCATTCGGCTTTCGCCGGGGAGCAGTCCCCCGCGAATGGTTCCGACGGTCTCCGCGGATGAAGTGCTCGCGCTGGTCCGGGAGGGCAAGAAAGTCGTGTTCGTCGACGCCCGGGAACCGGAGGAGTGGAAGGAAGAACACATTCCCGGCGCGATCAACCTGACCTTGCGCCAACTCGGTGATCTCGATCCCAAGACCCTGGGCGACCCGGATCTCGTGATCGCCTACTGCCTGAAGGATTTTCGCGGATTCGAGGTTGCCAAAGCCTTGCAGCGTAGTGGCGTGGACAGCGCCGGGATTCTTTCGGAATTGGGCATCAATGGCTGGAAGAAACGAGGCCTGCCGACGGTCACCCTCGGTTCGGGAGAAAGCACCGGAATGGACCGTCTGAGAGTCTGCGCGTCCGACTCATCGAAGTGCGGAGCAAAACCATGATCCAGTTCGTCTCGCCTTCTGTTACCAGTGCACGCTGGAACGGCGTGCTCCTGCTGGTGCTGCTGGTCATCGCGGCCGGTCCCTGGTTGACCTGGGTGGCGAGCGTCGGCGACCTGACGGTGTACGCGGACGAGCGCGTGCCCGCGGGGCAGGGCCTGTACCTTGCGTCCAAGCTGGCCGCGCTCTACGCGTTCGTCGCGATGAGCCTGCAAGTGTGTTACGGGATTCTCGGGCGCGAATGGCGTATTCGTCTGGGCGTCGAATTCGGCGAGCGCTTCCATCGGCTTGCCGGGTTGGCGGTCGTCGCCATGATCCTTGCACACGCCGGTTTGTTCATTGGCGGAGTTGCGATCCGAACCCACCACATGCCCTGGCATTTCGTACTCCCCTCGTTCACCGAGGGCTACTACCTCACCTCGGTGTCGTTGGGCATCGTCGGCTTTGTCCTGCTCATTGCCGCGGTGACGGCCGCACTACTCAGGCGCCATCTACCGGTTCGCGGCTGGCGTTGGGTCCACCGTTTTGGCTTGGTGGCGACGGTGCTCGGATTCATTCACAGCCTGTCGATCGGTAGCGAAAGCCGAATCGTGCCGATGATGCTGGTCTACTGGGGCCTAGGGGCCCTGATCGTATCCAGCTTGGTGCTGCGCCTCGCGGCTCTTCGCGCGGGAACGGCGCAGTAGTGAGGAACAGGTCGACGCCGGAGTCGGGCCGAACAAGCAAGACCCAGGGTTCGCCGCCCCAACCCGCGGCTCATTTTTTGGGTCAGCCGATCCCGAACGGTGGGCGGCCTGGATCGGTACTGCCAGATCGCGCGCTGCTTCCGCGATGAGGGATCGTGAGGTCGGTGCACCTTTCCATCCCAATCGCTTTTGCCTCCGCCAGACCGACGCCCTCGCCGCTTGTCTCGAAATGACCGCGCTCCGCCTGCGCGCTTCCTACCGCCCAGGTTTCTGGCCGCCCGTCGCGATGCTCAGCGACTGGCGCCGCAAGGCCGGGTAGGCGCCGCGCGCGACCGAGAAGCGCTGGCGGTAAGCGCCGGGTGCCAGGCCGACGATGCGCTGGAAGATCTTGCGGAAGGCGCTGGCGTCCTCGTAACCCACCTGCCAGGCGATGTCGTCGATGGGGGAGTCGCCGAGTTCGAGCAACTCCTTGGCGCGGGCGACGCGCAGTTGCTGAAGGTAGGTGCTCGGCGTCTGACCGGTCGCGGCCTGGAAGCGGCGCAGGAAGGTCCGGTCCCCCAGCCCGGAATGCGTGGCGAGCCGGGGGATGGAGACATGCTCGGGAAAGTGCTCCGCCAGCCACTGCTGGGCCCGGAGCACCGCGCTGTCGCCATGCGCCATGCGCGGCGCGAGATTGCTGTAATAGCTCTGTTCGCGACCCGCCGGATCGACCAGGAACATGCGCGCGGTGGCGAGCATCACGGCCGGGCCCAGCAAGCGGTCGATCAGGCGCGGACCGAGGTCGATCCAGGCCATCACGCCGCCGGCGGTGATGACGTCCTCGCCGTCGATCAGCAGCTTCGCGGGATCGACGCGCACCCTGGGGAAGCGCGCGGCGAAGGATTCGGCGAGGGCCCAGTGCGTGGTCGCCGCCCGCCCGTCCAGCAGGCCCGTTTCGGCGAGCACGAACGCGCCCGCGCAGACCGAGCACAGCGTGGTGCCGGCGCCGTGCAGTTGCAGCAGCCAGGGCGCGAGCCGCTGCGCCTCATCCGCCGGCAGGATCCCGCCGAGACTCGGCGGGAGGATCAGTGCGGCGAGTGGCTGAGTGGACGCGGGCGCGTCGCGGCTGGCGTCGAGCAACAAGGCCTGCACCGCCGGCGTTTCGCGGCCGCGTTCCGCGTCCAGGCGGACGGCGGTCCCGAACAGATCCATCAGCCCATGCACCGCCGCGAGCTGCGCACCGGGGTACTGGAGGATGCCGATGGTCGCGATGCCGCCCATGTCGAAATCAACCCGGAAAAAGTCAGATTCACCTATGGGCGCGATCTTGGTCGGCGACTACTGTGCCGGTCAACGCATCTCCATCGTGAACGCCATGACCGCCGAAAAACTCCTCAAGCTGTCCCTGCTCGCCTGCGTCGGTTATTTTCTGTGCATGAGCACGGCGCACTTCATCGGCTTCAAGGTGCCGATCCTGTTCATCTACTGGAACGTGCCGTCGAACCACTACCAGGACATGATCATCTCGTTCTGCGCTTTCACCTACGCGGTGCTGTTCTTCACCGCCTGGAGGCATCGCGCCGCCGTGCCTGGCGCGATCGTGGCGCTCGGCGGCACGGTGCTGGGACTGGCCGCAGTGAATCTCTCTGGTGATCTCGGCCGGATCATCGAAGGGGCGCCCACCACAGCGTACTGGTTGCAGACCGGGATGATCGCTGGCCTCGTGGCGTGGCTGGCGGCGCTGCACCTCAAGGCCTCCGGGCCGGGCTGAGCGCGGGGCGTCAGGGCTTGCTGCGAGAGTCTCGGATAGGAAGCGCATCTCGCCGCGGCAATGCTGCTCGGCCTCTATCTCGCGGCGATGGCGGTTCAACTGCGGCGCGGCCGTCGCGATCTCGCCTGCGGCCGCGGTTCCCGCGAGGACGGGCAGCCGCTGCGGCCCTGGCTGCTCGCGCGCAACGTGCCGCCCAGGCTCCCAGGGTTTGTCGAGCGACGCCGGCCCGCTGACGCATTCCAAGCTCGGCGCAATCTGCCAGGGCATCGCGCCGTTTCCGCCTCCCGACACAGATGCCTGCCGCATCTCCATCGCGGCACAAACAGCGTCCGCACCCGAGCTTCGCGCGATCAGCCGTCCTTGCGCGCCACCACCATCACGTAGTCCTCGCCCACGTCGATCACGCGTTGCAGCTTGTCCGCGTGCCGGTGAATCTTTTCGCGATCCGGGGCGCCGGGCGAGTCCGCGTACTTGTGCAGCTCCGGTACGAATCGGGCCAGGGTCCACGAGGTGATCGAATCGATGCGGACGTCGTTGAAGCCGACTTCGCGCAGATAGCTTTCATACTCGTCGGCGTCGTAGGCGTTGGCGCGGTTGTACATCTCGATGTCGGCGGCGAGTTTGTTCTCGGCCTCGACATAGGCCGACAGGTCGGTGCCGCGCCGCGGGATCAGGTCGGTCAACGCCAGGATTCCGCCAGGCTTGAGCACCCTGGCGGCCTCGCGAAAGAAATCGCGACGGGTGTCGAAATGGAATGCGCATTCCACCGCGAGCAGCTTGTCGAAGTGGGCCGCGTCGAAGTTCATCTCGGTGGCGCTGCCGACCCGCAAGCCGATGATGCTCTCGAAGCCGCACTTCTCGACGTACTTGCGACCGTGCTCGATGCGCGTCTCGGTGATGTCGATACCGATGATGGATGCGGGCTGGAAGCGCTCCGCATAAGTCACGGCGCAGGCGCCGTACCCGCAGCCGACGTCGAGCACCTGGTCGGACGCGCACAGGCCGGCAGACGCCGCGACCAGCGAGGCCATCGCTTCCGAGGCCTGCGCCATGGTCATGCCGGGCCGGGTCCAGTAGCCGTAGTTGGCGAAGGGCTGGTCGCCGAACATGTCGCGACGCTGCTCGTGACGCCGCGTGTAGTACTTGACGATGCCCTGGGTGTGGTCGGAAATCATGGCGGACCTGCGAGGGGAAGTTCTGCGCGATGGATGTAATAGACTTCCCGGCAATTCTACTTTGACCGCGGCGAGCAATGTCCGAAACCAGTGACTCTTACACCGCCAGGCTGATCGCACTCCTGATGGATTTCACCCAGGACTGGGACAACGAGTTCGAGGGCCAGATGGGGCGCGGCACACGATTGCTGGGCGACCTGGGGTTCGAGTCGATCGACATCATCCAGTTTGTGGTCGCCATCCAGGAAGATATCGTCAAGCGCAAGCTGTCGTTCGACCAGTTGCTGATGAAAGAGGGTCGTTACGTGGACGATCTTTCGATCGGCCAGATTGCGGATTACCTCGCCGTACATTAGCCGTATGGCCTTTGCCGAGATCAATGGCGCTCGGCTCGCGTGGCAGCAGCTCGGCGAGGGGCCGGACCTGATTCTGGTGCATGGGCTGGCGACCAACCGGGCGTTCTGGCTCGGCATCGCGCTCGAACTGGCGCAGACCCATCGTGTCACCCTGTTCGACCTGCGGGGGCACGGCTACAGCAGCCGGCCGGCGACTGGCTATCGTCCGACGGACTTTGCGGCCGATCTGCTGGGCCTGATGGACGCGCTGGGCATTTCCTGCGCCGCACTGGCCGGACACAGCTACGGTGGCGCGGCGGTGTTGGAGGCGGCGGCGCGCAGTCCGGAAAGAGTCACGCACCTGGCCCTGCTCGACACCCGCGTCGCGCGACTCCAGCCGCTGATGCGCCTGCACGACACGCCGCGGATCACCGAGGTGGAGAAGGAGGTGGCGCGCTCCGCGGTGGAAGTGGATTGGGAGAAGCTGCCGCAGGTGGGGTACCTGTTCCTGGAGACCGCTGCAAGGTTCCGGCTGGCCGGCAGGATCATGCATGCACGCGACGATTTCTCGCCCTTCGGCGAGGGCCGCGGCGCGGTGCGCGCCGCTCAGGCCTGGCTGGACCTGCTGGACCAGACCAGCGCGCGCGCAGAACTCGATGAGCCGGGCATGGACGCCGAGGCGATCGCCCGACTCCGCATGCCGGTGCTGCTGATGTACGGTGAGTTCTCGCGCTGCCTGCCATCGGGTCTGCGGTTGCGCGAGCTGCTGGTGCAGGCCCGGTATGAGTGTGTCGAAAAGGCAGGGCATTTCTTTCCGCTGAGCCAGTCAGAGCGCGTGGTGAGCGAACTGCGCGCGCTGCTCGATCGCTGACGGTCTGACGACTCACTCAGGTAAGCTCGCGTCTAATGAATCCCGCCAACCCCTATGCCGGTCGAGTCGCCCTGGTGACGGGTGCGGGCGGCGGGATTGGCAGCGTAACCGCGCGCGGTTTCGCGGCACGTGGCTACGTGGTGGTGGCATCGGATCTCAAGGCCGAGGCGGCGCAGGCCACCGCCGAGTCCATCCGTGCCGAGGGTGGCCAGGCCATCGAGGTGCAAACGGACATCTCGAATCGAGACAGCGTGGCGGCGCTGTTCCAGGTCATTCGCGAGCGCTTCGGCCGGCTTGACGCCGCGTTCAACAACGCCGGAGTCAGCATCCCGCGGGTGCCCCTGCTGGAATGCCCCGATGAGCTTTGGCATTACTGCATCGACACTAATCTGACCGGCACCTGGTACTGCCTCAAGGCCGAGATCGCGATGATGCTCGAACGTGGCGTCGGCGCCATCGTCAACAACGGCTCGGTCTTTTCGATGAACGCCGGGCCCAGCGCGGCGTACACCGCGTCCAAGCACGGCATCGCCGGACTCACCAAGTCCGCGTCGCTGGCATACGCCGGCAAGGGCGTGAGAGTCAATGCGGTGTGCCCGGGGCTGATCGAGGCCGGCATGGGGGTGCTCATCATCAATCATGCCGACGGCTTGCAACAGAAGAAGGAGTTGTACAACGCGCTTCCGGCCGGGCGCCCGGGGTCCGCCGAGGAGGTGGCGCAGGCGGTGCTCTGGCTGTGCTCGGACGAGGCCAGCTATATCCACGGCCATTTGCTCGCGATAGATGGCGGGATCAATTCGCGCTGAGCCGGCATGCGCCGGTCGTCGTCGAGGGCGCGCAGTGTCGGTTCCGCCTCCGGCTTGAACCGACCTACGCGACGGGTCAAACCTGTGCGGACATCAGGCGGCTACTGCCTGAAAGTCCGCCTTGTTGCGGACTGCGCAATCGGGACAGGACCAGCTCGCTCGGCCTGCGGGTGCGTATGCGATGCCAGCCGCGTGCCGGCCGGCGCGCGCAGCCGCATGGTGAACAGCCTCGGCTGCTGCGGATCGCCTTCGAGAATCGTCACCTCGGCGCCCTTGGGAAGACTCGGCGGCACCGGCTGCCACTTCAGGGCCGCGGTGCGATGCTGGACGGTTCCTTCCACAGGCGATGCAACGCTCAGCGGCTAGCTGAACGCGAGCAGCGGCGCGGCGATCCAGGCAAGGATCCGGATGCGCGTCGGTAGTCTCCCGTGAGCGGATGCCGGACACTATAGGAAAGTCTGAGGGGCGCTGCGCCCCATCTCCTTGCCCACAGGTTCCGCATGAGCTATTCGCGCATCGTCGGCGTCGGCAGTTATCTGCCGGCGCAGGTCGTCACCAACCAGGATCTCGAAAGCCGCATCGAGACCACGGACGAATGGGTGTTCCAGCGCACCGGCATCCGTAGCCGCCGGGTCGCCGCCGAGGGTGAGCACACGTCGGACCTCGCCTTGCAGGCGTCCCGGCGCGCCATGGAAATGGCTGGCGTCAATGCGGCGGACATCGACCTGATCGTGGTGGCGACGACGACTCCGGACATCGTCTTTCCTTCCACCGCGTGCATCCTGCAACGCAAGCTGGGGATCAAGCGCGGTGCGGCGTTTGATGTGCAGGCGGTGTGCACCGGCTTCGTCTACGCGCTCGCGGTGGCAGACAAGTTCGTCGCCAGCGGCCAGCACAAGTGTGCACTGGTGGTGGGCGCCGAAGTGTTCTCGCGCCTGCTCGACTGGACCGACCGGCGCACCTGCGTGCTGTTCGGTGATGGCGCAGGCGCGGTGGTGCTCAAGCAGTCGGACAAGCCAGGCATCCTGTCCACCCATCTGCATGCCGAGGGCGATCAGGGTGACATCCTGTGCGTGCCCGGCTCGGTGCACGGCGGCGAGCACACCGGCCATCCGTTCGTGAAAATGGATGGGCAGGCGGTGTTCCGCTTCGCGGTGCGCGTGCTCGACCAGGTCTGCCGCGAGACGGTGGAGGCCAACAACATCAAGGGCAGCGACATCGACTGGCTGGTGCCGCACCAGGCCAACATCCGCATCATCCTCGCCACTGCACAGAAGCTGGGACTGGCTGCAGAGCGCGTGGTCATCACGCTGGAAGATCAGGGCAATACCTCGGCCGCGTCGGTGCCGCTGGCGCTGGACACGGCAGTGCGCGACGGTCGCATCCAGCCGGGACACCTGGTGATGCTGGAGGCGGTGGGCGGCGGTATGACCTGGGGTTCAGCGCTGTTGCGCTGGTAGCGCAAAAAATGGCGGGCGTCGCCGCGGCATTCCTGCTCGGCGCGCTGCTCGCCGTGGCCGCCGAGGCGCGGGTTCCCGCCGAACGAACGCTCGATCTGAAACTGGCCGGCGCCCGAGTCGTGAGTGCGCGCGTGCAGGTGCCGGTCGCCGATGCGCCGGTGCCCGCGGTGATCCTGCTGGGCGGCTTCGAGGCAGGTGCCGCGGCGCTGGATCGGGTGAGCGCGTCGCGACCGACGGTGATGGCCTCGTTCGATTATCCGTTCACGCTACCGAAGGAAAAACCCGCCCTGTGGGCTTGGCCTGGACTGCTGCGCGAAGCGCGGCAGGGCATCCGCGACACTTCCGAAGCGATCGGACGGCTGCACGCCCATCTCCTGACGATGCCGGAAGTCGATCCGGCCCGCATCACCATCGTCGGGGTCAGTCTCGGCGCACCGTTCGCAGTGGCGGCGGCGGCCGATCACGGCATTCCGGGACTCGCGGTGATCCACGGCTTCGGCCGCGTCAACGAAATGATCGCGCAGCAGTTGATCCGGCGCTGGGAGCCGGACCACGGACCCTGGGTGCGGCCGTTGGCGCGTCGAGTGGCGCGCTGGATGACCTGGTACGCGGATGTTCCGGACATCGAAGACAAGGCGAGAACGCTTCAGGCGCACCAACGCGTGCTCATGCTCATCGCAGCCGACGACGATCTGGTTCCTGCCTCGGCCACCGCTGCCCTGATCGAGGCGCTGAGCGCATCGTCGGCACCCGTTGAATCCGAGACCGATGCCGGCGCTCATCTGGCGGGTGACACGGACCCACGCATCCCCGCCCTGCTCACGCGCACCGAGGTGTGGATGGAGGATCACGGGCTGTGATGAACGCTGCTTCCACACGACCCGTGACGGCCGCCGTATCGCGCGCGTACCATTCGCCGCCTGACGGAAGGGGAGAGTCCGATGACCGCAGCACCGCACGACCTGGATCCGGTTGAAACCGCCGAATGGATGGATTCCCTCCAGACGGTCCTAGAGCGCGAAGGCCCGGAGCGCGCCCACTACCTGCTGGAGACCTTGATCGAGAAGGCGCGCCTGTCCGGTACTTACATTCCGTTCTCGCCCAACACCTCCTACGTCAACACCATTCCGCCGCACCTGGAGGAGCGCTCGCCGGGCAATCACGATCTGGAGTGGAAGCTCCGCTCCATCATCCGGTGGAACGCGATGGCGATCATTCTCAACGCCAACAAGGAGCACAGCGGGATTGGCGGGCACATCGCCAGCTTCGCATCCTCGGCCACGCTGTACGACGTCGGCTTCAACCATTTCTGGAAAGGCGCGGATCATCCGCAGGGTCAGGACCTGGTCTACATCCAGGGCCACGTGACGCCGGGCATTTACGCCCGCGCCTTCCTGGAAGGCCGCCTGACCGAGGAGCAACTCGACCGTTTCCGGCAGGAAGCGCTGGCGCCGGGCCTGTCGAGTTATCCGCATCCCTGGCTGCTGCCGGACTTCTGGCAGTTCGCCACCGTGAGCATGGGTCTCGGACCCATCATGGCGATCTATCAGGCGCGGCTGATGAAGTACCTGCACAACCGCGGCATCAAGGATATGACCGGCCGCAAGGTCTGGGCTTTCTGCGGCGACGGCGAGATGGACGAACCGGAGAGCCTGGGCGCCATCGGCATCGCGGCGCGCGAGAAGCTCGATAACCTGGTGTTCGTCGTCAACTGCAATCTTCAGCGCCTCGACGGCCCAGTGCGCGGCAATGGCAAGATCATCCAGGAACTGGAAGGCACCTTCCGCGGCTCGGGCTGGAACGTCATCAAGGTGATCTGGGGCGGCGCCTGGGACGGGCTGCTGGCGCGCGACAAGGACGGCCATCTGCAGCGGGTGATGCAGGACACGGTCGACGGCGAATACCAGGGTTACAAGGCCAAGGGCGGCAAGTTCACGCGCGAGAATTTCTTCGCCAAACATCCCGAGACCGCCAAGATGGTGGCGACGATGAGCGACGAGGACATCTTCGCGCTCAATCGCGGCGGCCACGATCCGCACAAGGTCTATGCGGCCTACGCGGCGGCCAGCCAGCACACCGGCACACCGACCGTGATCCTGGCCAAGACCGTCAAGGGCTATGGCATGGGCGAGGCCGGCGAGGGCCAGAACATCACCCACTCGCAGAAGAAGATGGGGCTGGACGCGCTCAAGAAATTCCGCGACCGGTTCCGGATTCCGGTGGCCGACGATCAGATCGAAGCGTTGCCGTTCTACAAGCCGGCGCAGGATTCACCCGAAATCCAGTACCTCATGGAACGGCGCAAGGCCCTGGGCGGCCCTCTGCCGGCGCGGGTGGTGAAGAACGAGCGGCTGGAAGTGCCGCCGCTCGCCACGTTCCAGCGCCTGCTCGATTCCAGCGGCGAGCGCGAGATCAGCACCACGATGGCCTTCGTGCAGTTCCTGCAGATGCTGCTGCGTGACAAGGTCTGCGGTCCGCGGGTGGTGCCGATCATCCCGGACGAAGGCCGCACCTTCGGCATGGAAGCGATGTTCCGCAGCCTCGGCATCTATTCCGTGGTGGGTCAGAAGTACAAACCCGAGGACTCGGACCAGCTCGCGTTCTATCGCGAGGACATCAAGGGCCAGATCCTGGAGGAAGGCATCACCGAGTCGGGCGCGATGTCCAGCTGGGTTGCCGCCGCGACCGCCTATGCCAACCACGGCACCGCGCTGATCCCGTTCTACACCTTCTACTCGATGTTCGGCTTCCAGCGCGTGATGGACCTGTGCTGGGCGGCCGGCGACATGCGCGCCCGTGGATTCCTGATGGGCGCCACCGCCGGCCGCACCACCATCAACGGTGAGGGCTTGCAGCACGAGGACGGCCACAGCCTGGTGATGGCCGCGCTGGTCCCCAACTGCAAGGCCTACGACCCGGCCTTCTCCTACGAACTGGCTGTCGTCATCCGTCACGGCATGAAGGAGATGGTGGAGGAGCACCAGGACAACTACTACTACATCACCATCTACAACGAAAACCATACGCACCCGGTGATGCCGGTAGGTTGCGAGAGCGGCATCGTGCGTGGCATGTACCTGTTCAAGTCCGAGGAGGCGCCGGCCAAGGCGCACGTGCAGTTGCTCGGCTCCGGCTCGATCCTGCGCGAGGTGCTGGCCGCCAGCGAAATCCTGAAAGCGGATTGGGGCGTGACCAGCGACGTCTGGAGCCTGCCGTCGATCAATGAACTCGCCCGCGACGGCCGCGAGTGCGAGCGCTGGAACCTGTTGCATCCCGACGCCAAACCGAAAAAGAGCTACGTTCAGGAATGCCTGGACGGCATGACCGGCCCGGTGATCGCGAGTACCGACTACGTGCGCGCTTATTCCGAGCAATTGCGGCCGTACATTGCCGCGCCGTTCTATGTGCTCGGCACCGACGGCTTCGGCCGCTCCGACAACCGGCCCGCGCTGCGCGATTTCTTCGAGGTGGATCGGCGCTGGATCACGGTGAAGGCGCTGCGCGCGCTGGCCGACCAGAAAAAGGTGCCGGTGGAGCGCGTCTCCCAGGCGATCAAGCTGTACGGCATCAGCGCCGATCGTTCGGCGCCGTGGACGGTGTGAGTCATGGCTAATCTGATCGAAGTGCAGGTGCCGGACATCGGCGATTTCCAGGGCGTGCCGGCGATCGAGGTGCTGGTCCAGGATGGTGACACCGTTTCCAAGGACCAGACGCTGATCGTGTTGGAGTCAGACAAGTCCACGCTGGAAGTGCCCTCGCCCGAAGCGGGTGTGGTGCGCGGGCTGAAGGTGAAGGTGGGTGACAAGCTGTCGAAGGGGGATCGTATCTGCCGGCTGGAAGTGGAGGGCGCGGCGGCGGTCGCGGCTGCCAAGCCGGCGCCCGAACCGGCACCAGCGCCCGCACCGAAGAAGGAAAAGGCGGCGGGTGCGGACCTCTTCACCGCTGCGTCGGCGCTGTCACCGGCACCGGCACCCGCGCCGGCTTCGGGTGGCCGGGTGGCGGTGACGGTGCCCGACATCGGTGATTTCAAGGGCGTGCCGATCATCGAGTTGCTGGTCAAGGACGGCGATGTGGTCGCCAAGGACCAGGCGCTGATGGTGCTGGAGTCCGACAAATCCACCCTGGAAGTGCCCGCACCCGGTGCGGGCACGGTGCGCGGCCTCAAGGTCAAGGTCGGCGACAAGGTTTCCAAGGGCGACGCGCTGCTGGATCTCGAAGGGGCGGGCGGGGTTTCCGCACCCGCCGCACCGGCCTCCACGCCCAAGGCCGAAGCGCCTGCCCCTAAGGCCGTGGAAGCTGTTCAAGCGGTTGCCAGGCCCGCCCCCGTCGCGACGTCGGCGCCTGAGCCAGTGCCCGCCAGTTCAAGCGGCGCCCAGTCGCACGCCGGTCCGGCCACTCGCAAGTTCGCCCGTGAGCTGGGCGTGGACCTCGCCAAGGTGCAGGGCTCCGGGCCCAAAGGCCGGGTGCTGATCGAGGATGTGCAGAAATTCGTCAAGCAGCAGATGACCGCTCCGCCGGTCGCTGCCGCGCCGGCGGTAGCCAGCGGGTCGGGAATCCCGCCCATCCCGGCCCAGGACTTCTCGCTCTACGGTGAGATCGAAACCAAGCCGCTGGCTCGCATTCGCAAGCTCTCGGCGGCGCATCTTCATCGCGCCTGGGTCAACATCCCCCACGTCACCCAGACCGATGAGGCCGACATCACCGAACTGGAAGCCTTCCGCAAATCGGCCAGCGAGGAAAGCGGCGTCAAGCTGACCCTGCTGCCTTTCATCATGAAGGCGGTGAGCGTGGCGATCCGGCAGTACCCGGACTTCGGCAGCTCGCTGTCGCCCGACGGCGCCGGTCTGATCTTCAAGAAGTATTGCCATGTCGGCTTTGCCGCCGATACGCCCAACGGCCTGGTGGTACCGGTGGTCCGCGACGTCTGGAGCAAGAGCCTGACCCAACTCGCGACGGAGACCGCCGAGCTGGCCAAGAAGGCGCGCGACGGCAAGCTCAAGCCCGACGAGATGAAGGGCGGCTGCTTCTCCATCTCCAGCCTCGGCGGGATCGGCGGCAGCCACTTCACGCCCATCGTCAACGCCCCTGAAGTCGGCATCCTCGGCGTGTCGCGCGGAGCGATGAAGCCGGTGTGGGACGGCAAGGCCTTCCAGCCGCGGCTGATGGTTCCGCTATCCCTTTCCTACGACCACCGTGTGATCGACGGCGCCTACGCGGCGCGATTCATCGTGGCGCTGTGCAAGCTGCTCGCGGACCTGCGAAGGCTGAGCTTGTGACGGGGGGGTGTCGCCACGGCGGGCTGGACGGCGGGACAGTCGTGTCTGTTCGCCCGTTCAGGTCTGCTCAGCGCGGCGCTTCGAAGAACACGTAATTCGTGCCGTAATGCAACATTTATCTTCTAACTCGTTGTGTCAGCACCGAACAATGCAGGAAGTGCCCTGCCGTCAGTGGCTCGGAGTGTTCTTTCGGGAAACTTTCTCGCCGTTCTTCGCCAGCAATTGCCCGAGCGAAGCGACACGGGAACGTCAGAAGGATGCCGACGGAATAGACAAGCCATGCCAGCAGATTGCCGGAGCATAGGTAGTGCAAGCCTTGTTAGCAGCGTGCCGTGCGTGTGAGCGCCGTCGCGTGTGGACGGTCCACGTGACCCGTCCCGCCCGTGTGGGGTGCGCGTGCGCCTACAGGCCAGCAGGCCAGCCGGGGAGGGTGGGGGGACGCGGGGCGGCATGCTTATATTCGGATGGCGTCGAAAAAATATCTCGGGAATGTTCTGGACTACCGGCCTGACATGTTTGGCTCGGCACAACCTACCTGATCTTGTCCGCAATCTGCTTCTGCACTGAGCGCCCGGACTCGTCTTCCGCCACCGCGAACAGGAACAGGCATCGCCCGCCGCTGGACTTCTCCCATTGGTGGCCCACCTGCATCTTCTCGCGGGAGTCGTCGTTGGTCTTGTACGGCTCGCCCTTGTATTCCACCACTAGTAGCCGACCGTCGTTCAACTCGGCCACGAAGTCGGGATAGAAGTAGTCCGTGGACGTGGGCAGCCAGAACGAAAACTTTTCCTGCCGCTCGATGTTGCGCACCCAATGCTTCACCTTGGCGTGTGCGTCGAGGGTCTGCGCACAGATGAACTCCTCGGCTCGCTGACCCGTTGCTGTCTTCTCTCGCAGGTCGTGGATGATCGGATAGAAGTGCTTGGAGAATTCGTATCCGCCCTGGTAGCAGTTGCGTGCTGGGTACTGGCCGGGTTGGAACTGGAAGCTGAACTGAGGGGCCTTTTCAGAGGGCGGCACGGCCATATCGAATAGCCGACCTTGAAACCCTTTCACCATCGCCTGCTGACGTAGCCGGGCGATTTCCGCACTGATGGCCTGCGCGAGCAGATGCCGTGCGCGCACGAGCGCCGTGAGCGTGAATCCGCGTTCCTTGCTCAGGTGCGTGACCATCCTCACCAGATACGCCTGCAACTGGCCCTGCATGACGTAGCGCGTTCGCGTCTCGCCATCCAGCCAGCGCACTAAATCCTGCTCGCTGGCTGTGGTGCTCACTGCGTTCAAGTTCAATTGCTGCGCATCGACGTGGCGGTAACTCACTCGCTCACCGTTTACGTCAATCTCGAACGAGTGGATGGACTCGTGCAAGCTGAACCCTTCGAGCTGCACAGGGCTACCGAGCAAATCCCAATCGCCCAAGTCGCTAAGCGTCTCGCGCTCGACGACTTGCAGATAACCTTCCAGATCGAGGCAGAGTTGCGGCACGGGGGCGAAGCTCACGCCCAACTGCGCCGGAGCGAGCATTGCGCGACGCATGGCACGGTGTGCGTCGAACTGCTGCTTGACCGACTCGCGCGCCCTGGCTGGCACGGACTGGCTGATGAAGGCTTCCGCCTGCGCCAGCGTTTCGGCGTCCACGTTGCCCCTGAGCAACACGGTCGCGCCTACCGACGTAGGCCGGATGTCTACCGCTTTCTTCACTTCGTCCGGCCAGTGCTGCGTGTCCGGCACTTGCTCAAGCTGGATATGGCAGTCGGGAATGGTGGGCCTCGGCGGCGCTCCGCCCTCCCCGCCGATCAGTGGCAAGCCCTACTGCGGTATGAGCAGGCTGCTCGCCTCGAACGGCTCAAAGCCCATGTTCTGCACCATGCGGTCTTTGAGGTTGGCCGCTGCCTCCGCGAAGTTGGCGGCGACGATGTGCGCGTAAGCCTTGTTCAGCGGCTCCTGCTGCC
Source organism: Panacagrimonas sp. (assembly GCA_052387695.1). Classification (GTDB taxonomy): domain Bacteria; phylum Pseudomonadota; class Gammaproteobacteria; order Nevskiales; family Nevskiaceae; genus Panacagrimonas. Next base: position 22,060 of record JBQTIX010000107.1, read on the forward strand.
GGGTCTTGGCGTAGGGCATACGCAGCACACGGCCCAATAGCTGTTCCACGTCCTTTGCCGACTCCACCGATTGCAGGGACGCGAGCACGTAGGCGAACGAACAGTCCCAGCCCTCTTTCAAGGCTTCCACCGTGATGACGTAACGCACCGGGCAGGCAGGATCGAACAGATTGATGCCGTCGAGTTCCTTCTGTGTGCCGGTCGCGACCGCAATCTCCGCCTCGGAAATATGGTGCTCGTCCAGCAGGTGCTTGCGCACCACCTCTACAGTCGCCTCGCCGCCCTTCGGCTGTGCCTGAATCAGCACGATGGGGCGCACATAGTCCGTCTCCTTCTGCGCCACCAGCTCCAGCCGCGTGCGCGTCAGTAGCGCATCGCGCAGGCAGCTTTGCCAGCCGTCCGGGTGTTCGGCCAGGACGATGGGCAGCTTAATCATCTGCTCCGCTTTCAGCTCCGACGCGGCGACGTGATACAGCACGTTGTTGCCCACTACCGGCGTCGCCGTCAGCTCGACCACGCAACTCGGATTGAGTCGCCCGAGCGAGGTAAAGAAGGTGTGCGTGCGGTTGTTGTGGGCCTCGTCCACGATCACGATGGGCCGCTGCCGATGCAGCCAGTTGGCCACCGAATACTTCACGCGCCCGATGTCGGCCGCAGTCAGGAACGGCTGATTCGCCAAGTCGTCCGGCGTGACCTTTTCCAGCCCCTCGGTTGCGTTCGGCGGCAGGTCCGTGAAGTGCGGGGCCAGCTCCTCAAAGAACGAGTAGACGTTGCGCAGGCCCGTGCTGCGCACGTTGAAGGCTTGGATGGTCGCCACTACCACGATGCACGCCTTGCCCACGTCCTGCGCGCCGATGGTCTGCAAGCTCTCCAGATCGCAGACCAGCACACGGTCGCCGAAGTGTTTGCCCTGCGCCTGCCGGTAGGGGTGGTGTGCATTGCTCAAGCCTTCCAGCGTCTGCGTGCGGATGGCATCGGACGGCGTGAGCCACAGGGCGACGGGCGCATCCGTGTCCAGAACGGCCTTGCCCGCCAGCGCCACCGTGTGCGCCGCCAGCAGCGTCTTGCCGCCGCCCGTGGGTACGCGCAGGCACACGCTCGGCACGTCGCCTGACGCGGCACCGAAGGGCGGCTGATACGGCTCGCTGCGCCCCTGTGTCGCCAGCACCGCCTTGAAGGCATCGGCCACCGGCATCTTGCGGCTGGCGTGCAGAAACATCGCCAGCGCCGCCAGCGCATCGTCCTGATATTTCTTGAGCGTGAGCATGGCGGGTCAGCGCGTCTTGATGTCGTAGGGAATCTGCTTGAACGTCACGCCCTCGGCGAGCAGCTTGGCATCGCCCAGGCGCGTGGTCTCGCCGTAGATCACCTTTGGCCCGTCGTGCGCGTAACGCTCGTTGAGCATCTGCAACACGGCATGCGTCAGCACGTTGCCGCCCTGCGGTCGCTTGTCTCCAAGGATGCCGTTGAACAGCAGGTAGTAGGCCGTCCCCTTGTGCCTGCCCAACAGTGGTTTGTTGAACGTCTTGGCCCCCGGCGTCGCCGTTTCGTAGTGCCAGACGAATGCGGCCAGCGTGCCGAACCGAACATCGGGATTGATGCGGCCGTCTGCGTCGAACGCAGCCTGACCGAGCGTGCAGAAGCGGAAGCCACCGCCGCCCTTCCAGTCAACGGCTTCACTGATACCGCCCTGCTCGCCGTCGATCACTTTTTGTAGACGCGGGACGCAGTGTGTGCGGGCGTGCTCGCCCATCTCGATGCCGATGTAACGACGGCCCATCTTGTGCGCGACGGCAGCGGTTGTGCCAGAACCCAGGAAAGAATCCAGCACGATGTCGCCGGGGTTGCTTCCGATATGGATGATTCGGTTAAGCAATGCTTCCGGCTTAGGGGTCTCGAAGGCTGCCTTCTCGCCAAAGAGTTTTTCCATTTCCCCACTGGCATGCTGATTGAGTCCAACGTCATCCCACATGGATGGCGTCGTCATGCCTTTCTTCGCTTCTTCCAGATACAGCTTCCGCATCGGCGTCTTCGCGGTACCGTCCACGCCCCAATTAGAGTCTTCCTTGCGCTTGCAAGCGGGCCATCTCGTCCTTGCTGTGTCGCCAGCAAGTTCCCTTGCGCGGCCAAACTTCCTCGTGGGTATACGGGTTCTCGATAGCGTAGAACAGGCTTTGCACGAAGCGTCCGCCCTTGCCGTTCGCAGTCGTATCAATCTTGCGGAACGCGCCATTGGAGTCCGGCCCGGACGGCTCATCGAAAACCCGATACTGCGCGTTCGCCTTGTCGGTCCTCGGCATCAGGTTGAACGCTGTTTCAGCTATCGTTGCCTTGCTGCCCGCGCGCCTGCCATTGCCCCACACCATTACATGGTCGTGAACGCTCCCCATCTTCCTGTCGTTCGGAGCGCCGTCGCGCTTCCTCCATGCGATGGTCGCAATGAAATTGCTTCGACCGAATATCTCGTCCGCCAGCACCTTGAAGTAATGGGCCTCGGCATCGTCGAGAGTGACCCATAGCGAGCCATCGGGGCGGAGCAGTTGGCGGAGCAAGGCGAGGCGCGGATACATCATGCTCAGCCACTGACTGTGTTCCAGCTTGTCGTCGTACTGCTCGAACGCGGACTGCGTGTTGTAGGGCGGGTCGATGAAGATGCACTTCACACGCCCGGCGTACACCGGAAGCAGCGCCTTGAGCGCCAGCAGGTTGTCGCCTTGGATGAGCAGATTTTCGGGCTGGTCATCGTCACTCCCGCCGTATACGGCTTCCTGCTTGAGCAGATGCACGGGCACGCCGCGTGTGGCTTCCTTCGCCTGGTTCTTGTTGACCCAATCCAGAAACGGCATCTACGCAATCTCCCCTTAGTCCCGCATTGTCCACCATGAGCGCGGGGGACCAGCAAGGCGCGGTGCTACGCCTGCCGCTGCACCAGTGACCGCTTACGCGCTGTCGTGCCGTCCGCATACGTGACTTTGAAATTGAGGCCGTCCGATAGCTCGCGCAGCTCGGGGAAGAAGTCATGCAGGACGGTATCCATGATCGTCAGCAGCATGCCCTCGTACTCGGCCCTTACGATGAAGCTGTCATGCACGGGCAGGACCGTGATGCCGCTGCCGGCAAGTTCCAGCATGACGGCCTCGGCCATCTGGCTGTCCTTGTTCTGGAGCAGCAGGCCGATGCCGGTGCCGAACGCATCGGCTATTCCGGGGTGGGCCTGAAGGATCGGCTGTATGCACCGCGTGTAGGCAGCGATGCGGTGCGTGGCATCAGGCTCGACGTACTCGATGCCAGCCAACTGAGCCTTCTGCCGTGCGTCCTCGCGTTCGTCCTCAATAGCCGCGTTCCTGACGGCCTGGAAGATGCCCTTCGGGCTGCGCACGTTCAACATTGTGTTGAAGACGGTCTTGGCATCGCCCCTGTCGAGGCCATCAATGGTGTAGCTGTCGGCAGGAACCTTTAACCCCTCGCCCGGAACGGCCACGCGCACGCCCCTGCGCTCGATGGTATGCACACCGGCAGTGGCATACAGGAAGGTCGGGTGTATCTGGCTGTAATCGACCTCCACTACTGGCTTGCCATCAATCGTGATGTGGCGACGGAAGTGGTACGGCTCGCGATTTTTTAGTCCGATCCACCAGCCGCCGTAGAACCGTCCGCCCTGGTTCCAGTCGCCGTTGTTGAACACGCGGTAGAGATGCTTGTGCTCGAAGTTGATGCGCAGCCGCTTGAGTGTTGCCGCGTCCAAGGTGATGCCGAGAGTAGACGACGCGATTTGCTTGTTGATGATCGCGAGGTTGTCGCGCCATCGCCTCGGCTGGTCGCCCTCCTCCTCATCGTCATACTCGATGAAGGGGGCGATCTTGGTTACAGGGTCTTTCTCGCCCTTGAGCACGATGGACTCGCGGACGCTGTAGTCCTGCTCGATGGCGTTCACCGGAATGGCTCGCAGCATGTCCGAGAGCAGAGCGGTTGGGCGGAAGCGGGATTGCAGGGCGCTCCATCCTGGCTTTGAAACCCAGCTTTCAAGGAAGTCGTTGCCAGCCAGCAGGTCCACTGCCTGTGTCAGAAACTGTCTGGACAGACGCAGCCGGTTGTAGCGCGACTTCTGGCCCAGATACTTCTCGTCGTTGCGCGAGTAGCCCACCCACTGCGCAGGGTCTTGGTGATGGCTGATGTACGCATCAAGCAGGACAAGGCGGAGATGGTTGCGGAGCTTCTGGTAGTTGGCCTTGGCAGTTTGGCCAGAGCCAAAGCGCAGGTGGACCAGCAGGGCAGGTAGAGGCAAGGCGGGTAGCGAGCCAGTAGGCGAGCAGGCAGGCATGCCGCTTCCAATCCCACCATCCTTAGTAGTGGTTGTTCTATTACTAACTCGATTAGCCCCAACTCCAGCAGTATCAAGGCTTGCAGCCCGTTCCAGCTCGTGCCGAAACAGAGCGTCGATGGTGTCGGTTATTGCCTGCTTGAACTCTGGGTACTCGGTGTGCCGGTACACGTCGAGTGGACGCGAATTGCGCAGACCGAGGCGGTATTCTTCTTGGTCTCCCTCCAGTGACCATCCTGGCCGGTCGTCCTCGAACACGAACGGCTCGTCCTTATCCGCAGCCCCGTAGCAGGCCGCAGCGGCGTCCTCGCCCTCTGCCGCATTGTCACCAGCCGCAAGGTCGCTCCGCCCCGCTGCGGGCTTCCTGCGCCCCTTGGTGCGGGCCTTCTGCGTGCCCTTGCGCTCACTGGCGCGCCTATTCTTGAAGTGCTCCATTTCGGGCAAGTGTCGAGATGATTCGGATAAGACTGTGGAGGGTACATGGATGACGCCGCGCCCTATGGAGGCGGGTATGCGGAGGGTGAGCAGGCGATACGCGGAAGGGGCACAGTAGGTACACAGGACTGACGCGGGAAGCGCAGGCCGCAGGCGACCGTGCGCGGGCCGGTGAATGCTTCCATAGGGTTGCGGTCGCAGCTAACGCCGGTTCCCTGCGTGGATGCGTTCGCGCTCAGCATTTTTAATACGGGCGCTGCCCTCGCGGCATGGCGACGGCAGATTCGTGCCTGCCTGCCGTCGGCCGAGTTGCCTCAGGAACCCGCGACCGCTTCGGCGGCGAGCTAAAGCCACGCCTCGCGGGCCTGCTCGCGGTCGTATTTGTCCTGCGCTGCCCACTCCTTTAACTGTTCAGGTGTGGGCTTCTCGTCGGCGTAGGCGGCGCGATGGTTCTCGTCTTCCTTTCCTCGCAGGCGCTGCTCGGCGATCCACCCGTGATAGGCCGTCAAGTGCTTTTGCATAACGGGCAGGTCTCGCACCACGTCGCCCCGCGCAACGTCGCGGGCTTGGGCCAGGATGTGTCGGCGCACGTTCTCCGGCACTTCAAGATGGTCGAGGAACGTGGCGACGGTGCGGCGTAGTCCGTGCGTTGAGCAGCCCAAAGGCCGAAGGACGCGGGTGATAGATGCGAGCGGCACGTCCCATCGGCTGCGCTTGGCGCGGTGCTGCTGCGACGGAAACACCCATTCGCACTTGTGCTTCCACTTCGATTGCTCGTCCAGGATGAGGTTGATTGCAGCCGTCCTCGGCAGCACGTGTTCTTTGCCCTTCTTCATCCGCTCGCCGGGGATGCGGATGCAAGTGGGTTCCACCTCAGACCAGCGCAGGTAGCGCGCTTCACGATCCCTCAGGCCAGTGAACAGGTAGAAGCGTGCGAGGTGGGCTGTGGTCGGATGGAGCTTCGCCAGTTCTGCAAACCAGGGCGCGAGCTGTTCTCGCTTGAGTCGGTCATCGCGCCGCTTTTCGTTGCCGCGAACGTCGATGTCCCTGAACCCTAAGTCGAGCTTGAGGTAGTCGCTCTGATCCAGCGCGTGCAGATAGATGCCGCTCACCAGTCGCTTGAGGTTGGCGGGGGTGGGGCTGTCGGTGCCGTAGACGGCTTTCGCGCGGTCGAACACGGCCCGCCATTCACGCTTAGCGATGGAAGCCAGCGGCCTGTCAGCGAACGCGATCAGATTTACCTTCGTGGCCTTCGACAGCAGCTTGCGATAGTTCGCCACTGTGTTCGGGCGGATGCCGCTCGCCATCTTCGATTCGAGAGCAACGCGGAGCGTCATGCCCTCGCTTTCGTGGTGCGCTTCTTCCTCGGCGACTATCGCGGCCTTCTCAGCGGCGACGGCAATGCGTGGGTCGCGGCCCTCGTCCACGAGCTTGCGGGCCTGTTCCCGCGCTTCCTCGAACGTAGTCACAGGCCACGTGCCGAGCTTTATCTTGACCACGCTTTCCGCATGGCGTGCCACGAAATCGAAGTGAAACGCTGGCCCGGTCGCGCCGGGCCGCTTCACCAACCCGAGGCCCTTCGCTGCTCGGTCGCCGCACGCGGTGCGCCTCTCGGGTTTGTCCCATTCCTCGCGAAGCTCCCGAATGGTGTCCTCGCCAATCCACGGCTTGGCTTTGGGCTTGGGCGACGGGGGGACAGGGATGGGATTACTGGCGACGACAGACAGGTTGGCACGCATTGGCATAGGCTCCGGGAAACATCCTTCGGGAAAACACCCCTCGGGAAACAGGTGGGAAACAATCTGCCCCACCGGGCCTGCCAGCTTGGAAACCAAGCCGCTACAAGGTTGCTACAACAAGCTCAACGGGGCGACTCAAAGAAAACATAGTTGGTGCCGTAGTCGCTGATCTCGAAATAGACTTTTTTCTCGCCCTCGTCCATCAGGCTGTTGAGATTTTCGTCGAGCACGCCGTAACCGAAACGGTAGGGGCGTGCCACCGACTCATCTGTGCCAAAAGCGGTCGAAAGTTTGTCGATCCTGATGAAGCGCCGCACGACCTGATTGCCGGAATAGACTTCCAGCACGCCGTTGGTGCCGGTCCAGTTCTGGAATGAGCGGCTGATCTGATTCTGGGTTTCCTGGGTACAGGCGCCGAGTGTGGCGGCGAGGGCGAGGGTCAGGGCAAGTCGAAGTTTCATGGGTGGCGATCCAGTGGAGGCCCGCGATATTGGCGCAGTCGCATCGCAATGTCAGCGGGTGGCGGAGCGACGGATCCATGGGTTGTCGATCACGTAGCGCCGAACGGCGATGCGGGGCCGCCCAGTGGAGGGAATTCCGTTTGCTGACTGCGCACGCGCAGTGACATGATCCAGCTGTCGTTTTCTGACCCTGGAAATCCCGTGCGTTCTTCCCTTGCGAGCGTGCTGCTCGCCTCTGCGATCTTGATGTTGTCCGCCTGTGGCAGTGACTCAAACAGCCCTCCGGACGACGGCGGAGGCGGGCCTGGACCTGGCCCTGGCCCGGCGAAAACTTGCAAGGAATCGTTCAGCCCTGACCGGATTGCGGCCGGCGAAGACTGCGCCCCGGTGGCCGGCGATTTCTGTCCGTCGCTGCATTACAGCAACGAGCCACCCCCCCGTGGCGAATCGATTCAATGCGACGGTGTGCTCATCACCGAGCACGAGGTGACCGTGGGCGACCTGGAACCGACGCGATATCTGGCGATCCGTTCCAGCACCGCCCAGCCCGAGTCGGTTTACTTGCAGTTGCACTATCTCAACGGCCGGATCGAGGTTCACGCCAATCAGTTGCGCTTGGCCGAGTTGGCCAAGGTACGCAACGTGCTGATCATCGTGCCGCAGGCGCTCCCGCTCGGATCCAGCCTGCCGCTGCCGGGAACGGTCGTCATCCCCGCACTGGGAGGCGTCCTGGATCTCCCAGGTCTGCCGCTCAATGCCTTTCTGCCGGACTTGAGTTCCCTGGACCTGATTACGAGCGGACTCGGATCCTTGGGAGACGGTTTCAGGCGCTGGCCCAATAACTACCGGCTGGAGCCGGTAGACAAGTTCGTGATGCTGCTGGATGGGGTTGTCGCCGATGCCCGCACCCGGTTCACAGCCGAAGCCTTGCCGTTGTATGTCGGCGGATATTCCAACGGCGCGGCCATGTCTTATTTCTATGGATGCGCCCGTGCAGACCGGGTTGCTGCCATCATCGCAACGGGGGCCAATCTGGCGCAGTCGGCGCAGGACGAATGTCCTGCCCTGCCGGCCGTGATCATGGGCGGCACCCGCGACGCCATCGCGCCGTATGGCGGTCTGATTCCGAACTCGGACGGCTTGCTGTCGGAGATTCCGCTGCTGAGCGGATTGGGTGCGCTTCCGCTGGACGGGTTGCTGGGTGATCTGCTGAGTGATCCTGTGGAGGGGCCACCGGAGATTTACGCGGACTTCAAGGCGGAGAGCGGATGCACCGGTCCGGACCGGACGGCAAGTCTGCCGCCTTCGGACGAATCGGGTGATCGCATCACCACCAATTTCGTCTACAACGATACCTGCGCAGGCGGTAAGCGCATGTACTTTGTGACCATGGTCAATGGAGGTCACACTTGGCCGGGGCAGGACAACGATACGGCGGGTCTCAATTTCAGTCTGTTCGGTGCCATCGCGCGCAATTGGGACGCGACCATCTACGGGTACGATCTGCTGCGGCTCGCGTCGGGAAACCCGGAAAACTAGTAGGGAGTCGGGGGAGGCGCAAAGCCCGTTGTGACGGGCCATGCGCGCGTTGACACTCCCCTGCCTCGCACCTATCATGCGCGCCCCCGTGAAGTCGGGGTCCGCCGGCCGGGAACCGCACATCGCTGGTTTCCCGCCCGTCGCTTCTTTCAAAAGGCCGGGAAATCACGCAGTGCCAACGATCAATCAACTCGTGCGCAACGGGCGCACCACCGCCGCCTACAAGAGCAAGGCGCCCGCTCTGACGTCCTGCCCGCAAAAGCGAGGCGTCTGCACCCGGGTCTACACAACAACTCCGAAGAAGCCCAATTCGGCGCTGCGCAAGGTTTGCCGCGTGCGTCTGACCAATGGTTTCGAGGTCACCAGCTATATCGGCGGTGAAGGTCACAATCTTCAGGAACACTCCGTTGTCATGATCCGTGGCGGTCGCGTCAAGGATCTTCCCGGTGTTCGCTATCACACCGTGCGTGGTGCGCTTGACGCGTCGGGTGTCGACAAGCGTCGCCAGAGCCGCTCGAAGTACGGCGCCAAGCGTCCCAAAGAAGGCGGCGCCGCTGCGGCCGCCAAGAAGAAGTAAGCGCGTCCCGCCTTATCAAGAGATCAAGCAATGTCACGTCGTCGCAAGCCTGAAATCCGCGTCATCCTCCCGGACCCGAAGTACAAGAATCTGGTCGTCACCAAGTTCATGAACATGGTGATGGAGGACGGCAAGAAGTCCGTCGCCGAGAAAATCGTCTACGGCGCGCTCGGCCAGATTGCGACGAAGAAGAAGACTGAAGAACCGGCCGCCGTTCTGCAGGCTGCGTTCGACAATGTTGCTCCGGCCGTCGAGGTCAAGTCGCGTCGCGTCGGCGGTGCCACGTACCAAGTGCCGGTCGAAGTGCGTGCCGTGCGCCGCGTGACCTTGGCCATGCGCTGGGTGATTGATGCTGCTGCCAAACGCGGCGAGAAGTCCATGGCCGACCGCATCGCGGGCGAGCTGCTGGATGCCTCCGAGCACCGCGGCGCCGCGGTGAAGAAGCGCGAAGACACGCACAAGATGGCCGAAGCCAACAAGGCGTTCGCGCACTTCCGCTGGTAAGCGGACCAACGTCACAACCCGGTCTGGAAAAGGTGCCGAACGGCCCCATGATCCAGGCCCGCGACACAATCGAGTTTTGTCATGTCCCGCACTACGCCCATCGAGCGATACCGCAATATCGGTATCTCCGCTCATATCGACGCCGGTAAAACCACCACCACCGAGCGCGTCCTGTTCTACACGGGCGTGAATCACAAGCTGGGTGAAGTCCACAACGGTGCGGCAACGACCGACTGGATGGAGCAGGAGCAGGAACGCGGCATCACGATCACCTCGGCGGCCGTGACGACGTTCTGGAAGGGCATGGGCAACCAGTTCGACCAGCACCGCATCAACATCATCGACACCCCGGGCCACGTCGACTTCACGATCGAAGTCGAGCGGTCCATGCGCGTGCTCGACGGCGCCTGCATGCTGTACTGCGCCGTCGGCGGCGTGCAGCCGCAGTCCGAGACCGTGTGGCGTCAGGCCACCAAGTACAAGGTTCCGCGCCTCGCTTTCGTCAACAAGATGGACCGCACCGGCGCGGACTTCTTCAAGGTGGTCAAGCAGATCAAGGAAAAGCTGCGCGCCAATCCGGTGCCGATCCAGATTCCCATCGGCGCCGAGGAGAAATTCCAGGGCGTGGTCGATCTCATCAAGATGAAGGCGATCATCTGGAGCGACGCCGACAAGGGAGTGAGCTTCACCTACGGCGAAATTCCCGCCGAGCTGCTCGAATCTGCCAAGAAATGGCGTGAGAACATGGTCGAGGCTGCGGCCGAGGCCAATGAAGAGTTGATGAACAAGTACCTCGAAGAGGGCGACCTCACCGAGGACGAGATCAAGGGCGCGCTGCGCAAGCGCACCCTCGCGCTCGAAATCTTCCCGATGCTCTGTGGTTCGGCCTTCAAGAACAAGGGCGTGCAGGCCATGCTCGATGCCGTCGTCGAGTATCTGCCGGCGCCTACCGACGTGCCGCCGTTGTTGGCGCATGACGTGGACGACTACGAGCAGCGCATCGAGCGCAAGGCGCAGGACAACGAGCCCTTCTCCGCGCTCGCGTTCAAGATCATGACCGACAAGTACGTCGGCGCCCTGACCTTCATCCGCGTGTATTCCGGTACCCTCAAGCAGGGTGACTCGGTCTATAACTCGCGGAACGGCAAGAACGAGCGTATCGGTCGTCTGGTGCAGATGCACGCCAACGAACAGAAGGCGATCAGCGAGGTGTACGCCGGCGACATCGCCGCCTGCGTCGGCCTCAAGGACGTATTCACCGGCACCACCTTGGCCGATCTGAACAAACCGGTCGTGCTCGAACGCATGGTGTTCCCGGAGCCCGTCATCAGCCAGGCCGTTGAGCCCAAGACCAAGGTCGATCAGGAAAAGATGGGCGTCGCGCTGTCGCGACTGGCCCAGGAAGATCCTTCGTTCCGTGTCCACACCGACGAGGAAACCGGCCAGACCATCATGTCCGGCATGGGCGAACTGCATCTGGAAATCCTGGTCGACCGCATGAAGCGCGAGTACGGCGTGGAAGCCAACGTCGGTGCGCCGCAGGTTGCCTATCGCGAGACGATCCGAAAGAGCGTTGAACAGGAAGGCAAGTACGCCAAGCAATCCGGCGGCAAGGGGCAGTTCGGTCACGTCTGGCTGCGCATCGAGCCCAACGAAGTTGGCAAGGGTTACGAGTTCATCAACGAGATCACCGGCGGCTCGGTGCCGAAGGAATTCATCCCGGCCGTGGACAAGGGTCTGCGCGACGCCATCAAGACGGGCGTGCTGGCCGGTTACCCGGTGGTGGACATCAAGATCGCCCTGATCGACGGCTCGTATCACGAAGTCGACTCGTCGGAAATCGCGTTCCGCGTCGCCGCCTCGATGGCCTTCAAGGAAGGCTGCCAGAAGGCCGGTCCGGTGATTCTCGAACCGATCATGGCGGTGGAAGCCGAGACGCCGGAAGACTACACCGGCGACATCATGGGTGACTTGAATCGTCGTCGCGGCGTCATCCTCGGCATGGAAGACAATTTCGGCGCCAAGCTGGTCGCGGCGGAAGTTCCGCTGGCCGAAATGTTCGGTTACTCAACGACCTTGCGCTCGATGAGCCAGGGCCGCGCGACCTACACCATGGAGTTCAAGAAATACCAGGAAGCGCCGCGTAACGTGACCGAGACACTGGTCAAGAAGAAATAGGTCGAAATACGGGCAGTCGCGCGAACGATGCGATTCGCGTCGCTCATCGCATCACACGAAATATTGATTTGATCGAGAACTAAGATGGCCAAGGAAAAATTCGAGCGTGCCAAGCCGCATGTCAATGTGGGGACCATTGGGCACGTGGATCATGGCAAGACCACGACGACGGCGGCGCTGACCAAGATATCGGCGGACAAGTTTGGCAAGA
>JBQTIX010000108.1:0-13340 GCA_052387695.1 Panacagrimonas sp.
GGCGTCGCCCCCCCCCCCCGGGGGGGTTTTTGGGGCGCGCCGGGGGGGGGCTCCCCCCCCTCCTCGTATGCCGCCGGGGGTGTTGGGTGGGGGGTCAGCCCCCACCGCCGCTCACCGATCGCGCAAATCCCATCACCCGGTCTGGGCAGCAGGCGCCGCGATCTCCTCGTCCGGCTCGTTCCAGTCGATACCTTCGTAGATTTCGGCCAAGGGCAACGCGCAGTCCACGCATAGCGGCATTTCCTCCCCCATCTGCTCGTAGTCCTGTAACTGCCACTGGCCGGACTGCATGCGGCGGTAGAGCGTGGCGCTAATGCGGCGGCTGTCGACGAACAGGATCTCGCGCACCGATGCGATGCGCCGGTAGTGACCGAGCTTGGCGCCCAGATCCTCGCCCGCCGTGCCCGGCGACAGCACTTCGATCACCACCGTGGGATTGGCCAGGGTGTCGCTGCGTCCGTCCGTGAATTCCGGGCTGCCGCAGACGATCATCGCGTCGGGATAGGTGTAGGCGCGAGTGGCATTGAGGTTGAGCCGCTGGTCGCTCGTGACTGCGCGGCACGGCCCGCCTCGCAACCGCGCCCACAGGGCACCGTGCAGGTTATGGCAGATGCGGTTATGGCGAAAACTGCCGCCGGCCATGGGGAACACCTGGCCATTGAAGAACTCGTGCTTGGTGTCCGCGGCGCGCTCGAAAGCGAGGTATTCCTCCGCGGTCATGCGCATCAGGGGGACGGCGGAATTCACGGGGTTTGGCTTCCGAAAAGACGATGACTCATCCGGATGTTACCTCTGGGTCCCACACCCCCGTAACCCGGCAGGCGATGCGATGCGATCGGACAAACCCGAAATCGCAGGACGTAGGAGGGGCGTCAGCCCCGACCGGCGCTCGCAATACGAGCCCAGTCCTGGGCTTCAAAGCGCCTGTCGGGGCGGAGCCCCTCCTACAAATTCGCCGCCCGCCGTAGGAGGGGCGTCAGCCCCGACGGCGTCTCGCCGATCCAGCCCGTTCCGGTATTCGAGCGCCCGGTCGGGGCTGACGCCCCTCCTACAGGCGCGGACGCGGAAACATTCCTGACACCCTATTTCAGGCTTCGGAAATCGGCTTGATACAGGCGGCGCGTAGGCTTGTTTCCATCGAAAGGAACTCTCCTCTCGAACCACCGAAACGGAGTACCGACATGAACCTCTTCACCCCCCCCCCCCGCAAATCCATCTTCGCCGCCGCGCTGCTGAGCCTGGCGGCACTGTCCACCTCGGCTGAGGCGGGCATCTCGATTCAAGGCATTTCGATTCAAGGCATCTCAATTCAAGGCATCCAGTTCAACGGCCCGATCATCCAGGGCACCCAGGCCCACGGCACGCAGACCGGCCGCATCGTCGCGGTGAAGCTGCCCAGCGGCGAAGTCGTGCGCATCGCCCGTTGAGCACCGTACTCTCCCCCTTCGCCCGCCGCGCAGCCTCTGCCGGCGGGCTTTCAACCTACAGGATTCGCCACCCTGACATCATGTTTCAGACTTCTGACACATTCGGAATCACGCCTGATACAAGGCGCGCGTAGCCTCTCTGGGTTCGCGCCCGGGATTGATGTCCCGGCCCGCGCGCCCCAAAGTCAGCCCCGGCCCTGCCGGCAGAGCACGCACCATGAACGACCGACCATGAACGATGGTTCCAATCCCCCGCGACCCAACGATCTGAGCCGACTTTCCGCTGCGCCGATTTCGCTCACCGGGGCGGAGCGCAACATGACCGAGCTGGCGGAGTCGCTGCCCGGTGCGGTGTTCCAGTTGGCGGCGGACCGCGGACACACCATCCAGTACCGCTACGTGAGTGCGCGCGTGCGCGAGGTGCTGGGGGTGGAGCCGGATGCGATTCTGGCCGACGCCCTGATTCCGGCGAGCCTGGTGAAGGACCCGGAGGACTCGACCCGGATGTTCCAGGGCTATCGCAACTCGGCCAAGACCCTGAAGCCGTTTTCGGTCGACGTGCGCATCGCCAGGGGCGACGGCGAGCAGCGCTGGGTGCGCACTTTTGCCACACCGCGCGAGGTGGGCGACGGCTTTTTGTGGAACGGCTACTGGAACGACGTGACCGAGGAGGTCGAGGCGCGCGAAGCTTTGCTGGCCTCGGAGCGGCGCCTGCACGGGATCACGGATTCGCTGCCGGGAGCGGTGTACCAACTGTGCATCGGCACGGACGGCACAGCGCGAATGAACTACGTAAGCGAGGGCATTGCGCAGCTTGTGGGCGTGAACAAAGCGACGGCGGAAGCGGATATCGCCAATCTGTTCGCTCTGGTGCTCCCGGAAGATATGCCCGGTTTGCATCAGGCGATCGTCGAGGTTGCGACGCGTCTGCAACTGATGAACGCGGATTTCCGCTTTCGTCATGCCAAGACCGGTGAGCTACGCTGGATCCGCTCGCGTGCGGCGCCGCTGCGCCAACTCTCGGGTGAAGTCGTCTGCAACGGCTTCTGGCAGGACATCACCGACATCAAGTCCTTGCAGACGCAGGCGCTGGCCGCGCGCCAGAAGGCCGAGGCAGCCGAACGGCTGATGCGCGAGATCGTCGATTCGCTGCCGGGCATGGTCTATCAGTACCGGATCGCGCCGAATCTGATGGGTATGTACACCATGGTCAGCGACCAGGGTCAGGAGCTGTTCGGCCGCACGCGCGAAGACATTCTGAAGACGCCCGCCAGCCTGCTCGGGATGGTGCACAAACAGGACCTGCCCAAGCTGGTTGGCGCGTTCGTTGAGTCCGTGCGCAACGGCACCCACGTGGATTTCACCTATCGCTCGGAAGTGGCCGGCGGCCGCATGGCCTGGCTGCGCACCTACGCCAGACCGATCCCGCAGTCCGACGGCGGGTTCGTCCTGAGCGGCTTCACCCGGGATGTGAGCACCGAGATGGAGGCGCGCGAGCAGCTCGAAACGATGGAGCGAAGGCTGCGCGACATCGTGGCCAATGTGCCGGGCGTGGTGTACCAGTACCACCTGCCGACGGACGGCCGCATTCAGACCCTTTACATCAGTCCGGCTGCGGCGGGGCTTTCTGGTTGCGAATACTGCGAAGATCCGGAGGAGTTCCACCATCGCCTCACAGCGATCACGGTTCCGGAGGATCGCGAGCAGGTTGACCAAGACTTCCGGGTCTCGGGGCGAGAGCTCAAGCCGATGCTCAGCGAGTTCCGTATCCGTCACGGCAAGACCGGCGAACTGCGCTGGATTCGTAGTATGGGTACGCCGCAGCGGCAGGCCGACGGCAGCACGCTGTTCAACGGCTTCTGGCAGGACGTAACCGAGCGCAGGGAGTTGGAGGCGGCGCTCACCGCGGCGCGCGACACTTCGCAGGCCGCCGAGCAGCGCCTGCGCGAGATCACCGGGTCCCTGCCCGGCGTGGTTTTCCGCATGGTGATTGAGGGCGGGCTCGGCAAAGGCAATCCGGCGCGTTTTACCGACATGTCGGAAGGAGCGCTGGCGCTCTACGGCCTGTCGCACGAAGCGCTGATCGAGGATGCCAGCTTGGTCTATCGCCGCCAGCATCCGGACGACCTACAGCGCATGGCGCGGGAGACGCTCGCAGCGTTTCACGCGAATCGACAGATGCTGAGCGAGTTCCGGTTCAACCATGCCGACGGCCGGATGCGCTGGTTGCGCTCGTATCACGGAGCGCGGCAGGTCGACGGAGATGTGGTACTGGTGGGCTACACCACCGACGTGACCGCTGAGCACGAAGTGCAGGAGCGCGCCGAAGAGGCGACGCGCCAACTGGTGATTGCACGCGACGCGGCGCAAGCCGCCGAGGCGCGCCTGCGCGCGATCTTCGATCACAACCGCATCGGGCTGGTGATGATCGACGAGGAGAAGAATTTTTCGGAGGCCAATCCCTCGCTGCGCGAATTGCTGAACATCGCGGACGAGCAGGAGTTCACGCGCGACTTCCCGGCGTTCTCGCCGCCGTTCCAGCCGGACGGACGGCCGTCGATGGAAAAAGCGATGGAGGTGATCGGCATCGCCTTCGAGCGGGGCTACAACCGCTTCGACTGGATGCACCAGACCCGCGCGGGCGAGCCGCGGCCCTGCGAAATCGGTCTGACGCGCGTGACGCTCGGCGGCAAGCGACAGTTGTTCGCCACCATGACCGATCTGCGCGAGCGCATGCGTCAGGAGGCGGAACTCAAAGCCGCCTCGCTGGCGGCGCAGGCCGCGTCCCGGGCCAAGACCGATTTTCTGGCCAACATGAGCCACGAGATCCGCACGCCGATGAACGCCATCGTCGGCCTGACCCACCTGGGCCTGTCCGGCGCCGATCCGGAACGCATGCGCGACTACTTCGGCAAGATCGACACGGCGGCCAAGTCGCTCTTGCAGATCATCAACGACGTGCTCGATTTCTCGAAGATCGAGGCCGGCAAGCTGTCGCTGGAAGCGGCGCCTTTCGACCTGTTCGCGGTGCTCGACAATCTGTCCGACATGCTCAACCTGCGAGCGGCGGAGAAGGGTCTGGAGCTGCTGTTCTCGGTGGAACCCGGATTGTGGTCGCAGCTCGTGGGCGATCCGCTGCGACTCGGCCAGGTGCTGCTGAATCTGACCGGCAACGCGATCAAGTTCACGGAGAGGGGCCAGATCGTGGTGGGTGTGAAGCTGGCCAAGAAAGGCCGGGACTTCGTGCGCCTGCGCTTCGAGGTGACGGATACCGGCATCGGGCTGAGCCAGGAGCAGATCGCGCGACTGTTCGAGTCGTTCTCGCAGGCCGACAGTTCCACCACGCGGCGCTACGGCGGGACCGGGCTGGGCCTGGCGATTTCGCAGCGGCTGGTGGATTTGATGGATGGCGAAATCGAAGTTCAAAGCGTGCCGGGCCGCGGCAGCACGTTTTCCTTCAGCGCGCGTTTTGGTCTGGCGCCGCCCACGACACGGCGCGCACCGACACCGAAGTCCTTGCGCGGCCTGCGCGTGCTGGTGGTGGACGACAACCCGACCGCGATCTCGATTCTGCGCGCCTATCTCGAATCCTTCGGCTTTTTGGTGGCGTCCGCGTCCGATGGACCGAAGGCCATCGCGGCGATCGCCGCCGCCGGCATCGAGGGCTTCAGGCTGGTGCTGATGGACTGGCAGATGCCGGGCATGAACGGGATCGAGGCGGCGCGGCGCATCCGCGAACTGGCCAAGCCCGAGCCGACCGTCATCATCATGGTCACCGCCTTCGGTCGCGAGGAAGTGGAGCGCCAGGCGCACGCCGCAGGCCTCGACGGCTTTCTCATCAAGCCGGTGAACCCGTCGGTGCTGCTCGACACCATCCTCAACGCGTTCGGCACGGAAGCCGCGCTGGAAATCGTCAAACCACCTGCGCCGATGCCGTCCACGACAACACTCGCGGGCCGGCGCGTGTTGCTGGTGGAAGACAACGAGATCAATCAGGAAGTCGCGCGCGAACTGCTGCAACGCGCGGGCGTAATCGTGGATCTCGCGGTCAATGGACGGGAGGCGGTGGATTGCGCAGCGCGTGCCGACTACGACGCCGTGCTCATGGACGTGCAGATGCCGGTGATGGACGGGCTGGAAGCGACACGGCGCATTCGCGCGCTTGATTCGCCGCGCGCAAGCGTGCCGATCATCGCCATGACGGCGAACGCGATGGCCGAGGACCGGCAGCGCTGCCTGGATGCGGGGATGAACGATCATCTGGGCAAGCCGGTGGATGTGAATCGGCTGCATGCAACTCTCGCGAAGTGGATCGCTACCGATGTAGGAGGGGCTCCGCCCCGACCGGCCGTTCGCGAACCGAACTCTGGCTTGGAATCCGGGCCGACGGTCGGGGCAGGGGCGGGTCCCAGCGTCGGCATGACTCAATGTCATGCCGACGTAAGCCCGCCCCCCCTACAGGTGCGA
Source organism: Panacagrimonas sp. (assembly GCA_052387695.1). Classification (GTDB taxonomy): domain Bacteria; phylum Pseudomonadota; class Gammaproteobacteria; order Nevskiales; family Nevskiaceae; genus Panacagrimonas. Next base: position 5,895 of record JBQTIX010000108.1, read on the forward strand.
GGCGACTTCGACTTCGATACCGCCATCCGCCAGATGGCGGACAGCCGCGCGCTCTGGGAAAAACTCGCGCGCCGTTATCTCGACACCGCCCCTGCACCCGCGCAGATTGCCAGCCAACTCCAGGCCGGTGACCGCGATACGGCGCGCCGCGGCGCGCACACGCTCAAGGGCGTCGCCGCCACGCTCGGCCTGCTCGCACTGCAACGCGCCGCGCACCATCTAGAACAAAAACTTGGAGAACCTTCCGCCAGCGCAGAAAACGAGTGGGCGAGTCTGGACGCCGCAGACAAGACAGCGCGCCTCCGGATCGGGCAGCATCTGGCCATTGAGCCCGGGGGCAGAACGTGAAATCCCGTATCGCCGTGGTGGATGACGATCCTGTCGTACGCGAGCTGGTCGTGGAATACCTGTCCGGTCAGGGCTTCGAAGTTCTGAACCTGGATGGCGGCCCAGCCCTGCGCGCCGCGTTTGCGGTGACGCCGCCGGACTGCGTGATTCTCGATCTGGTGATGCCCGGCGAAGACGGTCTCTCGGTTCTGCGCTGGCTGCGCGCGGGCAGCGACGTGCCGGTCATCATGCTCACCAGCAACGACGCCACCGCCGACCGCGTGGTCGGTCTGGAGCTGGGCGCAGACGATTACGTGTCCAAGCCCGCCGACCTGCGCGAGTTGCTCGCGCGCGTTCGCAGCGTGCTACGACGCCGTCCCACGCACGCGATTCAGCCGCTGGCAGCGACGCCGGTTGCCCTGGTCGAGCGCAAGGCCGAGACGAAGGGCGAAACCTGGTTCGGCCGCTGGAAGCTGGACCGCGCGCGTAGGCGCATGGTGGATTCCGTGGGCGAGGTGCTTCCCGTCACCGGCGCCGAGTTCGGCCTGCTATGCGTGTTCGCCGATCACCCCAGAGTGGTGCTGTCGCGCGAGAAATTGCTGGAACTGTCCGGCACCGATCCGGGCGAGGTGTTCGATCGCGCCATCGACCTGCGCGTCACCCGCCTGCGCAAGAAAATAGAGCCGGTGCCTGGCGATCCCACCGTGATCCGCACCGTGCGCGGTCATGGCGGCGGGTACGAGTACCTGCCTTCGGATGGGCCGGATTACGGGCGGTAGGTCATCGAGCGAAGGGCTCTGCGTGTAGGTTGAATTTCGCGAAGCGAAAGAGGCGTTGCCTCGACCGGGCGTTCCAATTCCCGAGCCAGTTCGGATCGGCGAATGCGAGTCGGGGCACAGCCCCTCCTACACATTTTGAAACCGGCCCGACATCGTATTTCCGCTCTCGAACATCAAGCGGATACAGCCGCTGCGTAGCCTGATCTCCATCGAAAGGAATCCTCCTTTCGATCCCCATCCAAGGAGATCCGACCGTGAAACACCACTTGCCCCACCCCGTTCTGCGCGCCCGTCGCAGCCTCTTCGCTCTGGCCGCCGCCGGCTTGTTCGGCCTGCCCTCGCAGCCGCTTCTGGCCGCCACCATCGACGTCGGTGTCGGCGGTTGTACGCTGGCCTCAGCGATCACCAACGCCAATGCCGATTCCGATTCGGATGGGACCGGCGGCTGTGGCGCCGGCAGCGGGGCCGACGTCATCCGGCTGCAGTCCAACCAGATCATCACCCTCACTGGCGAATTGCCGTTCATCACCAGCACGATCACGATCGAAGGCCGTGGCGGCACCCTGAAGCGTGAACCGACGGCGCCGAATTTCCGCTTTTTACGGGTGCTCGGGCAGACGCTCGGCGGGGACCTCACCTTGCGCGAAACCACCTTGACCGGCGGCAATTCGGTGTTCCCCAGCAACAACGGCAGGGCCGGCGCCATCTACAACGTTATTGGCAAGCTGAGGCTGGAAAGCTGCGTCATCACCGGCAATACGGCCACCGAAGGCGGTGGCGGAATCTTCAGTCTCGGAGGCGATCTCGACATCGTCGATAGCGTGATCTCGAATAACCGCGCAACCGGGGAGTTTTCCACTGGGGGTGGTCTGAGCTTTTCTGAAAACCTTGAGGGGACGACGATGACAGTGCGTAACAGCACCGTCACCGGCAACACTGCAGCCAGAAGCGGCGGCGGCATTTACACATTTGGGGGGGACGCTGGTTCAGCGTTAATCGACGGCAGCACCATCTCCGGCAACCGTTCGGTTTTCGGCGGTGGCATCGTCGCACGCGTCGGCACCACGACGATCAGCAATAGTACGGTCTCGGGCAACCGGGCTGATGAAGATGGCGGCGGTATCGACATGAACGGTCCTGACCAGACCCTGATCGTCACCAACAGCACGGTGACCGGCAACACCGCGGTCAACGCCGGCGGCGGAATCAACCTCAGAAGGGGCTTCACGGCCATGACGGGCAATCTGATCTCCGGCAATACCGCAGCGGTCGGATCCGAGGCGAGAAAGTCAGAGAATGCCTCGGGCGCCAGCTACTTCAATCTTTTCGGCCACGCCGGCCTTACGCTCGGACAGGCGGTTGAAGGTTTCGCCATCGGCGTCACCTCCTTGAATGCCACGGACAGCGGCCTGAACGTGGCGTTGCCGGATATTCTCGACACCGTTCTGGACGACAACGGCGGACCCACCCGAACCCACGCGCTGGTGTTCGGCAGCCCGGCGATCGACGCCGCAGTGAATGGCTGCACGGGCTTCGATCAGCGCGGCGCCCCGCGCCCGGTGGACGGCGACAACAGCGGTAGCCAGGAGTGCGACATCGGCGCGTTCGAGTTCGGGTCCACGGTTCCGCCAGAAGTCGCCAGCCTGGTCCTGGTTCCTGCCAACGCCATGCACCTGACGCTGGAGAATCAGTGCGTGACGGTGACCGCAGAAAGCAATGTCCAGGTGCCCGCTGTCGGTGTGGACGTCCACTTCACCCGGGTCGGTCCCAACCCCGGAGCGCAGACCGTCGCCACCAATAACGCGGGCCAGGCTCAGCATTGCTGGATCGGCGTCAACGGCGGGGTGGACAAGGTGACGGCGACGTTCGAGAGCATCGTCTCCAACGAATCGGTCATCACCTGGAACAAGCGCATCACCAGCATCATGCCCGAGGCCGTGACCGTGACCCTGGCGCTGGGCCAGCAGCTCCTCAAGCTCGCGCCCACGGCGACGCTGAAGGACACCAACGGCAACGTGCCCATTACTGGGCGCACCGTGCAGTTCATGGCCGGGGCCACCCCGCTGTGCAGCGCCGTGACCAACGCCGTCGGCGTGGCCAAGTGCAATGCCACGCTCGCGTCCACGCTCGGGTCCGTGCTGTCTCTGGGCTACACCGCGACATTCTCCGGCGACATGACGTATCTGCCGGTCGAGAAGAAGGGCCCGCCCTTGATCATCAAGCTGGGCTTGTAGTTCGCTGAACCCTAAGCGGCCGGGGTGTTCCTGCAGAATCCACCTGCAGGAGCACCCCGGCCGCTTCTCATCAACCAAGAATCCCGTAAGCCTCATGTAGGAGGGGCTTAAGCCCCGACCGGCGCTCGCAGAACGGACCGAGACTCGTCGTGAGAGCGCCAGTCGGGGCACAGCCTCTTTCGCTTCGCGAAATTCAACCTACACGTTCTGAAACCGGCCTGACATCAAATTTCCGCTCTCGAACATCAAGCGGATACAGCCACTGCGTAGCCTGATCTCCATCGAAAGGGATCTTCCTTTCGACCCTCATCCAAGGAGATCCAACCGTGAAACATCATTCGCTCAAGAAGCCTCTGCGCGCCCGCCGCAGCCTCTTCGCTCTGGCCGTCGCCGGCTTGTTCGGCCTGCCCTCGCAGCCGCTTCTGGCCGCCAACATCAACGTCGGTGTCGGCGGCTGCACGCTCGCCAATGCCATCGTGGCTGCCAATACCGACGCGGCCTCTGGTTCCTGCCCTGCCGGCAACGGAGCCGACAACGTGGTGCTGATCGCCGATCAGATTCTCACGGCGGTCAACAACACCACGTACGGTCCCACCGCCCTTCCGGTGGTGCTGAGCACGATCACCATCCAGGGCAATGGCCACAGCATTCGGCGTCCTTTCGACGTGGCGCCTCTGTTCCGCATCCTCGCGGTCGGCAACTCGAACGGCCCAGGTAATCTGACCCTGCAGCAGACCACCATCAGCGGCGGCCGGCTGACGGTAGAGACCGGCATCGACGACGGTGGCGCAGGCATCTTCAACGCCGGCGGCGTCCTCAGCCTGGTCGACAGCACCGTGTCGCTCAATATCACCACGGTGGGCATGGGCGGCGGCATCCACAACCGTTACGGCACCCTGAGCCTGAGCAACAGCACGGTCTCGGGCAATTACGCGGTGCGAGGCGGCGGCATTTACTCCAGCACGAACGTCGGTGGACCCGACCGCACGACGATCAGCAACAGCACGATCTCGGGCAATAGCGCGGCCGAATTCGGCGGCGGCGTGAGCAACACCTCCGGTTTTACACGGATCCGCAGCAGCACCCTTACCAACAACATCGCGCCGGACGGTGCCGGGGCAGGTGTGGCCAGCATCGGAGATACGGTCACTTTCACCGAAATCGGCTCCTCGATCGTCGCCGGCAACAACGGCGGCGACGTGGATTTTGTGGGCAACGTCATCAACTCCTTCACCTCCGATGCCGACAATCTGATTGGCGATGGCAACGCGGCGGCAACCTTCAACCAGACCGGCGACCAGACCGGTGTCGCCGACCCCGGTCTGCAAGCCCTGGCCGACAACGGCGGCCCGACCCGCACCCACGCCCTGGATCTGGACAGCCCTGCCCTGGATGCCGTCGTCGATACCTGTTCGCCGGCCACCGACCAGCGCGGCGTCAGCCGGCCCCAGGGCGGAGCCTGCGACATCGGTGCTTTCGAACTTGAACCGGTTGGCGACGACGCCGACAACGATGGCATCCCGGATGCGATGGACAACTGCCCGATGACGCCCAACGCCGATCAGACCGACACCGACGAGGACGGCATCGGCGATGCCTGCGACGACTCCCCGCTGGGCCGCTGCGAAGGCCGGGCGGTCACCCTCCTCGGCACATGGGGCAACGACATCCTGAACGGAACGCCCGGCGCGGACGTGATCGACGGACTGGGCGGCAAGGACACCATCGACGGTCGCAACGGCAACGACTGGATCTGCGGCGGTCCTGGCGACGACACCGTGATGGGCGGCAACGGCAATGACCGGATTCTCGGCAATCAGGGCAACGACAAACTCATCGGTGGCAGCGGCAACGACGAACTGCTGGGTGGCGACGGCAAGGACTCGCTCTCCGGCGGTGCGGGTCAGGATCAATGCGATGGCGGGGCCAACGCGGATACCGCCAGCTCCTGCGAGCAAAAAGTCGGTATTCCCTAGGAATCGGGAGGGTGGGCTTCATCTGCCCAGGCGGTATCGCATTGACGATCCGCTGGGCACACGGCCACCCTTGCCGCGTCCATCAAACAAGGATCACGCCCCCCTTGGCCTGGGAGGGTGGATGCGCTTCGCTTATCACACCCTACGCTGCGTCGGCCTAAAGGGTGGATAAGCGAAGCGCATCCACCGGGACCGACCTGACTCGGGAAAGCACCCGTTTGCTCCGCGAGAACGGCGCGCCCCGCGCTGAAAGCTTCCTTCAAACAGAATCCCGCAAGCCTTGTGTAGGAGGGGCTCTGCCCCGACAGGTGCTCGCAGAACGGACCGCGACTCGTCGTGAGGCCGCCAGGCGCTGGCGGCCTATCGCGCCAGCCAGGAAGTTTACGGGACTGATGGACACGCGCAGGAGCCTTTCTTGCTACCTTTTCGGGTCCGTGAAAATTGGGTCGGTGAAAATTGAGAAGCGGTTTAACGTGAGTCTCGCGAAGCGAGATCGACTCGCCTCCCCCGTGCTGTTGCGGGAGAGGGGGGCCCGGCCCGGCGCCAGATTCATCATCCGGGGCGCGGCTCGCAGCATGGCCGTTCGGGTGAATCAGACAGGCCGCGCAGCATGGCGGGCGAGCCAGTTCGTCATCGTGTTCGTCCTTGCCTTGCCGCTTGCGGCATGCAGCGCGCCGCAATTGGTCTATGACCGGCTCGACTGGCTGGCGTCCTGGCAGCTCGGAAAATACGTCGAGCTGGATCCGGCGCAGCAGCAGCGCTTCGATTCCGACCTGGCAAGCCTGCACGCCTGGCATCGTGCCGGCGAGCTGCCACGGTACTCGCGGGATCTGGTGGAGTTGTCGCTTAGCGCGCAGAAGCCTCTGAGCGCTGACCAGATCGCGAACTGGTCGGACCGCTTCAACGCGCACTGGAATCGGCTGGTCACGCACGCGGCGCCCGCGGTGTGCGAAACCCTGGCCTCCTTCAGCGATGCCCAGGTGGCGTCGGTGCTGGATCGCGTCGATCGGAATATCGTTGAGGCTGCGGAAGATCTGGCCGATCAGAGCGACGCGGAGATCCGGAAGGACAATGAAAAGCGCTTGGTCAAGACCTTGCGCCGCTGGGTTGACGATCTCGACGCGGCGCAACGCAGCCGGGTCACCGCCTGGAATACGCAACGAAAGCTGACGCATCTCGCCTGGCTGGATCAGCGCAGGCAGTGGCGTGATCGTCTGGCCACGGCCCTGGCCGCGCGCCGGTCAGCGCCGTTCTGCGCCCAGGTCAAAACCCTCTTCACCCGATCCGACGCGGCGGCCAGCAGCGAGTTGCAGACTCGCTACGACTCCACCCGGGCGTTGTGGACCGAGTTTCTGTCCGGTTTCAGCGCCACGCTCGACACGCGCCAAACCGAGCACCTGCGCTCGGAATTGCGGGAATTGAGCGAGGACCTGAATGCACTGGCAGTGCGCCGATCCGGCTGACCCGGTTCCAGACCTGGTCGATCCTCGCCCTGGGCGATTTGCAAAGCGCCCGCGTACGCGCGTGCATCCCGCAGCCCACTTCGGGGTCTGGCAGGAGGGTAAGCCCTTGCAGCAACGGAGATTTCCGGGTCCGTAGCCGCGGGAACGGATCGTGAGACAAGACGATTGCCCGGCAAGCTCGCCGGGCACAAACCAGCAATCCTCAACAGGAGTCAGCTATGAACACCACGGACAAAGTAGCCAGCAAGGCAGACGATGCAGCGCACAGCGCCGCGGCAGACAAGGCCAAGGGCCACACCAAGGAAGTGATCGGCTCGATCAAGACCAAGGTCGGAAGCGTCTTCGGTGATCGAGAACTCGAAGCCGAGGGCCGCGCCCAGAACGCCGAAGGCAAGGTTGATCGCATGAAGGGCGAAATCAAGGAAAAACTCGACGATGCCAAGGATATGGTCAAGGCCGGCGTGAGTGTGGTGAAGGACAAGATCGACGAACTTCGGCGCTAGCACGTCCATCCGCTCAAATTAAGGACGCCCTGCACAGGACTGTCGCGGGGAATGGCCCCCACAAACTTGGGGGGGGTGGCGATTGAGGGGGCCAGGCCCCCGCCCGGTTGACCAAACAAGTGAAAACAAAACTAAATGGGCCGGGTGGGGCGGAGCCCGGCCCC
>JBQTIX010000109.1:0-11335 GCA_052387695.1 Panacagrimonas sp.
CCTGGTGACGACACCATCAAGGGCGGCAACGGCAACGACCGGATTCTCGGCAACCAGGGAGTGGACAATCTCCAGGGCGAGGCGGGCAATGACGAGCTGCTGGGCGGCGACGGGCGCGATTCGCTCAACGGCGGAGCCGGTCGCGACGAGTGCAACGGCGAGGCGGACCGGGATACGTCCAGTGCCTGCGAGGTGCGGGTGAGTATTCCGTAGGTCGGCGTCGGTTGGCGTAGGTCGGGTCAAGCCCGCGTGCTTTTCGCGGGCGGACCCGACGGCGCCGGTCGGCGAGGGAGCGCAGTGTCGGTTCCGCTCAACAGATGCGACCCCGAAGTTCTTCCAGATTCAGGCGCCACGAAAAATGCAGAATCCGTACTGTGTCGCACAGCCGCGACGTGACTCGCTCCAGGAGAGCCCCATGTTCCTTCGCGCACACCCCATCCAAACCCCCAAGACCCCCTTTCTCAAACTCACACCGCTGGCCGCGGCGCTGGCCGCTGGACTGTTCGCGCAGCCGGCAATGGCGGCGAACATCACCGTCGATGGCACGATCTGCACCCTGGCCGATGCCATCAGCGCCGCCAACACCAATGCCACCGTCGGCGGCTGTGTCGGTGACGCGGCGGGCCTGGACACGCTCAGCCTGCCGGCCAGCACCATTCTGAGCAGCGCGCTGCCGACAGTGACCAGCGCCATCAGCATCCTCGGCAATGGCGGCACCGTGATGCGTGACGCCAGCGCGGCGGAGTTCCGCATCTTCACCGTCACCAGCACCGGCAACCTGAGCCTGGACCAGACCACGGTCAGCGGTGGCAGCGTCAGCGGGTATGGCGGAGGCATTTTGAGCTACGGGGTGCTGAGCCTGAGCGACTGCACGGTGTCGGGCAATACCGCCTCCCCCTTCACCTTCGCGGGGAGAGGCGGCGGCATCTATATCGACGGCGGCCTGCCTGCGACCCTGACGATGAGCAACAGCCGTGTCTCCGGAAACGTCGCCGCTACCGGCGGCGGCATCCGCCACGACGGCGGCAGCGCCGTCCTCAACATCAGCTCCAGCACCATCTCGGGGAACACTGCGACCTACGGCGGCGGCGGCATTTACAACGACATCGGCGGCACGCTGACGCTCACCAACAGCACCGTGTCCGGAAACCGTGTAATCAGCGGCTCTGGCGGTGGCATCTACAATGACACTTCCGGCGCCCGGTTGATTCTCGATCACAGCACCGTCAGCGGGAACTCGGCATTAGGCAACGGTGGTGGCCTGTTTCAATTCAACGCGGGGACGAGCGTCATCGGCAACAGCCTGATCTCGGGCAACTCGGCTGGCGGCAGCGGTGCGGAAGTTGGCGCCAGCGGTACCGTCACCGCCAACGACTCCAACCTGTTTGGCCACAGTGCGCTCACCAACGCGGCTGCGTTCTCTGGCTTCACCCCCGGCGCCAGCGACATCGACGCCACCATTGACGGCGGCGCCGGCATTCTGCTGCCGACGGCGCTGGCCTCCATCTTGAACACCACCCTGGCCAACAACGGCGGCCTCAGCTTCACCCACGCCCTGCCCGCGGGCAGCCCGGCGATCGACGCCGTCGCCGGCACCTGCCCGCCACCGTCCAACGACCAGCGCGGCTTCTCGCGGCCAGCCGACGGCAACGCCAGCAGCACCGCCGAGTGCGACATCGGCGCCTTCGAGCTTCAGCCGCCGGCCGACACCACGCCCGAGACCTTCACCTTCACCGACGTCACCGGCGCGGCCCTGAGTACCGTCCAGACCTCCAACGCTGTCACCATCACCGGCATCAACACCGCGGCAGCGATCTCGGTCACCGGCGGCACCTACTCCATCGGCTGCACCGCCACCTTCACCAGCCTCGCCAGCACCATCAACAACAACCAGACCGTGTGCGTGCGGCACACCGCCTCGGCCAGTTCCAACACCGCGGTCGATACCACGCTGACGGTGGGCAGCGTCTCCGACACCTATACCAGCACCACCGCCACGGCATCGACGCAACCGACGATCAGGATCAAGGACGTGATCCTGTCTGAAGAACGGTCGGGAACCAGGATATTCAGATTCAGAGTCAGCTTGTCGGCGGCCGCCACGGGTCCAGTGACGGTGGCGTTCTCCACCGCCAACGGTACGGCGATGGCGGGATCCGACTACATCGCGAAAAGCGGCACACTGACCTTGCCGGCCGGCATCCGGATGCAGCAGATCCAGATCATGGTCAAGGGCGACAGAACCCGCGAATCCGACGAGACCTTCTTCGTGAACCTGTCCGGCGCCAGCGGCGGCACGATCGCCGATAGCCAGGGCAAGGGAACGATCCGGAACGACGATTGAACCTGGAAACCGCAGGCTCGCAGGTCGGTTGTAGGTCGGTTGTAGGTACCGTCTTTCGCGTCAAGCGATTTTTGTGACGAGCGCGGGTCGTAAACGGCTCGTGTGCTGTGAGTCTCACGTCGGTTCCGCCTTCGGCTTGGACCGACCTACCGCCGGCCGATCCTTGGTCGGGAAAGTCGCTCTGCTTGGCGACGCGCGGACGCGCTTGCGCTCCGGTGCGTCGATCAGGTCGCGTCCTCGTACCGGGGTTGCGCAGGAGGTCGGCGTAGGTCGGGTCAAGCCCGCGTGCGTTTCGCGGGCGGACCCGACGGCGCCGGTCGGCGAGGGAGCGCAGTGTCGGTTCCGCCCGCATGAAGCCGCGGGCTTGAACCGACCTACACCGACCACCGACCTACACCGTTACGGCCTCGACAGCCTCGCCTTGAGGTCCGCAAACGGATTGCTGGTCGCCGCCGCGGCCTCGCCGCGTGGCGTTGCCGGACGCCCGCTTGCGTCGAGATAGCGGGAATGTTCGTTGTCGTGGCAGTACAGGCACAGCAGTTCCCAGTTGCTGCCGTCGGGCGGGTTGAAGTCGTGATCGTGATTGCGGTGATGCACGGTCAGTTCCTGACGATTGGCGTTGGTGAACTCGCGCGCGCAGCGCCCGCACACCCAGGGATACATCTTCATCGCCTGCTCGCGATAACCCAGGTTGCGCAGGTCGGAGGCGCGCCGCGCGTCGGCCACGATGCGGTCGAGCTTGGCGTGATCGACGGTGGTTTTCTTGATGGGCATGGGAATCTCGGGACCTGATGCGCACGGCGCTGACACGGAATTGTGTTCTTGTTACGGTCCAATCTCTACCCGCCGCAGGAGGCTTCCATGACCGACACCCTTCGTTTCTATACCAACCCGATGTCACGGGGCCGGATCGTGCGCTGGATGCTGGAGGAGGTCGGCGCAAGTTATGAGACCGTCCTGCTCGGCTACGGCACCACGATGAAGGAGCCGGCGTATCTGGCGATCAACCCGATGGGCAAGGTGCCGGCGATCCAGCATGGCGCCACCGTCGTCACCGAATGCGCCGCGATCTGTGCGTATCTGGCCGATGCCTTTCCCGATGCGGGGCTGGGGCCCGCGCCGGGCGCGCGAGGCGACTGGTATCGCTGGCTGTTCTTTGCGGCCGGGCCGCTGGAACAGGCGATCGTCAACAAGGCGCTGGGAGTGGTCGTGCCGCCGGAGAAGCGCGGTATGGCCGGCTACGGATGTTTCGAGGACACGATGAATGCGCTAGAAACCGCAGTGGCGGGCAGGACCTTCCTGGTCGGGGACCGCTTCAGCGCGGCCGACGTCTACGTCGGCTCGCAGATCGGCTGGGGCCTTCTGTTTGGATCAATCGAAAAACGGCCGGCGTTCGAAGCCTATTGGGAGGGAATCCGGAATCGTCCCGCAGCGGTGCGGGCGCGGGCGATCGACGATGCGCTGGTTCCGAAGGGTCAGACGTAGGTCGGCGTAGGTCGGCTCAAGACCACGGCTTTTCGTGGTCGGAGCCGACATCGCGTCGCTCGATGGGCGGCGCACTTCTCGCGGGCGGACCCGACATCTGCGCGGCGTCGGCAAGGGCGCGCAGTGTCGGTTCCGCCTTCGGCTTGAACCGACCTACAACCGACCTACTTGTCCTTCCTGGTTTCGGGCGCGGCCGCGAGATAGGCCATGACCCCGTATTCGAGGTCGGCTGCCGCGCTCTGCTGGGGACCGAGGTCCACATGGGTGGCCGGCGTGAATCCGGGAATGGGCAGGCCGGCGCGAGCGCCGCGGCCATCGGGTTTCAGGCGGTAGCGGCCTTTCAACAGGACTTTGGCGGTGGTTGGGAAAGCCGGTCGCGTGAGGCCGTCGTAGTCGGCGTTGAATTTCGGTCCGCCGACGGCGGTGTTGTTCAGGCCATGCGACTGGACGGCCTCTTCGCCGAGGTGGCCGCGAGTTCCTTCGGCGCGGACGGATTTTTTGCCGAGGATCGACACCAGGTTGTAGTCCACCCGGTTCAGGTATTGCAGGTCGGCTTTTTCGTTTTGCAGGTCCAGCGCCATGCCGCCGCCCTTTTTGGCGCCTGTGCGGGTATCGACGTACATGATGTTGTTGAAGGCGCGCAGGTTGCGGGCCCAGTCGATGTCCGGGCGATTGCCGTCGCTGAGAAACTTCCAGATGGCATAACGGTTCTTTGCCATCGGGCCGCCGATGTCGGTGGGGTCGAGGCTGGCGTTGTTGTAGACGTAGACCCTTCCGCCGAGACTGGAGAACCGTCCGCGGATGTTGTTCTCGTCGAACTTGAAGATCGTGCCGCCGCGCTCGCGGTGCAGGTTGGCGCGGCTGGCGTCGAACACATTGCCCCAGACGTAGAGCGGCCCGCCCAGTACGCCCTGACAGGAAACGGCGACGAAGAAGTCGTTGAAGTAATTGCCCCAGATGCGAACGTTTCGATACGCGCCGTCGCCTTCGATCATGTCGTCCCAGTTGCTGTTGAAACTGTTGCCGTGGATGTCGGTGTCGCGGATCAGGAAGCCGGTGTTGGACCCGTTGGACGCCAGCGATCCCATGAGGTCGTTGAACTTTTTACCGATGCCCGACAGCATCTCGGCCTCGCTGCCGGCCCAGATTTCGTTGTAGCGGATGACGTGGTTGCCGGGCGTGGAGCCCTCCTTGACGCGGGCGGAATCCGATGAGCGCTTGACCACAGTGGCTGCGCGCTCGCGACTGGAGGCGAAACCCATCTCGTGGTCCTGGACGGGGTTTCGATTGAAGGTGATGGCATGCGGTCCCTGCGGATGGAGTCGCCGTTCGGTCGCCGATACCCAGGAGTTGGAACCGAAGTTGGGCTCGTGGAATTTGTTGCGCTGGACGGTGACTCGCCGCAGCCGGCTGCTGAACGAGTAGACGGCGGAATCGGCGTTGCGCCCGTAGCCGGCGTATTCCGGCTTGCCGGACAGGACGCCCCAGCGTGAGACATCGTTGCCGCTGATGATGATGTCGTGAAGATCGGCGTCGTTGGCTTCGTCATTGGGTCCGAGCACGATGCCGTGCTCGGCGACATTGCGGATGGTGACGCCGCGCAGCATCACGTAGGGCGCGTTGATCACGATGCCGAAGTCTGCGCTGGTCGCGGCGCCGTCGATCACGGTTCCCGATTCATGAGCCTCGTAGATGCGCCAGTTGTCCGGGGTGCCACCCTGCTTGATGACCAGCAGGGCCTTCTTGTTGTCACTGACCGCGACCGGCTTGAGGTATTCGCGCTCCAGCTTGATCACCGTTCCGCGAACCTGACCCAGGTCCGGGTCCGCCCAGGTCGATTCGCTCGCCGAGGCGCTTTCCTTGGCCCCCGCGGGCGTCAGGCGCACCTCGTAGCGCGTGTTCGGCGCCAGCCCGCAGATGCTGCCGCGGTATTCCTGGCCGCCCACTTCGTTGCCGCTGCTGTCGGAAACGGGGCGACGGTCGAACCAGGCGGGATGCGCCTCGATCCATTTCGGACTGCTGGCCTCGCGGTACTCCAGCCGGGCGTCGGTATCGCCGGCGTCCGGCGCGGGTGCGGGGAATCCGGAGCCATAGACGCTGAGGCAGGCATACGTAGCAGCAAGGATCAGATTCATGAACGAGGTCGGGTTCGGTTTACCGAAGGCTACGGTGAGTCGAGACTGCGTGCGAGTCCATCGGGCGGAAGAAGTTCAGAGCGCGGCCGCGAACGTCGCGCAGGGGCTGCGTTACGATGGCACCCACAACGTACGCCAACGGGAGCAGGGTCATGTCCAATCGGGTCGAGCGGGTCAAGCGCATCCTTCTGGTACCGCGGGACGAGTGGCCGGTGATTGCAGCCGAGACCGGGACGGCCTCCAGCCTCTACACCCGCTACGTGATGCTGCTGGCTGCGATCCCGGCGGTGGCCGGGTTCATCAAGTACAGCCTGATCGGGACCGGCATCCCGCTGATGGGCACCACGGTCCGAATAGGCGTCGTGGCGGGACTGACCACGCAGAGCCTTCAGTACGTGCTCAGCCTGGTCTCGGTGTACGTGCTCGCCCTGATCGTCAATGCCCTGGCCCCAACCTTCGGTGGGCAGAAGGACACGATGCAGTCGCTCAAAGTGGTGGCTTACGCCTACACCGCGAGTTGGGTGACGGGTGCCGCGGTGATCATTCCGTGGATCGGCTGGTTGCTGGGACTCGCCGGCGGCGCCTATTCCGTTTACCTGCTGTACCTGGGTCTGCCGGTGACGATGCGGACGGCGCCTGACAAGTCGATGGCGTACACCGTGGTGACGATCCTGTGCGCCTTTGTGCTCAGCATTGCGATCACCTTCGTCGTGGGTGCCATTGGCGGCGGCGCGGCGATGAATTCGATCGTGCGGGACGGAGCGGGGGACATCGAGATCACCAGCGACGACGGCACGGTGAAGATCGAAGGCGACTCGGTCTTTGGGCAGATGGCCCAGCAGATGGAGAAAGCCGGCAAGAAGATGGAAGCGGCGCAGAAGTCCGGCGACACCCAGGCACAGGGCGAGGCCCTCGGCGAGGTGATGGGTGCGCTGCTCAGCGCCGGCGGCGAAAAGGTCGACGCGCTCAAGCCGGAGCAGATCAGACCCTTCGTGCCGGAAACCCTCGGCGGCCTTGCGCGCACCCGCTACAACCTGGAACGCAACAGCATGATGGGGATCCAGGTCGCCAACGGCACTGCCAGCTATGCCGACGATTCCGGCGAGCGCAGCCTCGATCTGGAGATCACCGACATGGGTGGCGCCCGCGGCATCACCCTGCTTGCGGATTGGGCCGCGGTGGAGAGCGAGCGCGAATCCAGCGAAGGCTATGAACGGGTGTACCAGAAGGACGGCATGCGGGTGCACGAGAAATGGAATGGCGAGAGCCGTTCCGGCAGCTACGGCCTGATCGTGGCGGAGCGCTTCCTGGTCAAGCTGGAGGGCAACGGCCTGGAGATGGACGAGATCAAGGAGGCCGCCAAGGCGCTGGACCTGTCTGGCCTGGCCAAGCTCAAGAACGAAGGCGCGGCGCCGGGCTGAAATCGGTCGTAAGCACCTCCCCCAATAAAAAGAAAAGTCCATGGCGACCCATCGCAGAACCCGGCCGGTCCCGTCACCGCTGCACGTGGTGATCCTCGCCGCAGGGCAGGGCACGCGGATGAAATCGGCGCTGCCCAAGGTGTTGCACCCCATTGCCGGTCGCCCGATGCTGGACCACGTGCTGAAGACCGCGCATAAACTTGGCGCCGTGGCCTGTCACGTGGTGGTGGGACACGGCGGCGAAACGATCCGCGCGTGGGTCGCGGGTACCCACGCGGGTGACGGGCGCCTGCATTTTGCCGTCCAGGCCGAGCAGCTCGGCACCGCGCACGCCGTCTTGCAGGCCATGCCGCAGATTCCGGACGCGGCCCGCGTGCTGATTCTCTACGGTGACGTGCCGCTGATCCAGGACACGACCTTGACCGATCTGCTCGTCGCCGCGAGCGCCGGGCTCGCCGTGCTCACGGCCGAGGTGCCCGATCCCTCCGGCTATGGTCGCATCGTGCGCAATCGCAGCCGTGCGGTGCAGCGCATCGTCGAGGAAAAGGACGCGACGCCGGCGCAGCGGCGCATCCGGGAGATCAACACCGGCGTGATGGCGGCGCCCGCCGCGCTCCTGCGTCGCTGGCTCGGCAGGATCGGCAACAAAAACGCCAAGACCGAGTTCTATCTCACCGACGCGGTCGGCCTGGCGGTGAGTGATCGCGCGAGCGTGAAGACAGTCCGTGCCGGGTCGGCCGAGGAAGTGCTGGGCGTAAACGACCGGGTGCAGCTCGCAACGCAGGAACGAGCGTTCCAGCGGCGACAGGCCGAAGCGCTCATGCACCGGGGCGTCGGCATCCGCGACGCCAATCGCTTCGACCTGCGCGGCTCGCTGCTCTGCGGGCAGGACGTGCATCTCGATGTCGGTGTGATCGTCGAAGGCGAGGTCGAGCTGGGCGATCACGTGCACATCGGTCCGTACACGTTGCTCAAGAACGCGAAGATCGGCGCGGGCACGCACGTGGAAGGACATTGCGTCATCGATTCGGCCCTCATCGGTCGCGCCTGCCGCATCGGACCGTTCGCGCGCCTGCGCCCCGAGGCACAACTGGCCGACCAGGTGCACATCGGCAATTTCGTCGAGATCAAGAAATCCACGCTCGGTGAAGCCGCCAAGGCCAACCACCTGGCCTACATCGGCGATGCCGCGGTGGGGGCCCGCGTGAACATCGGTGCCGGCGTCATCACCTGCAACTACGACGGCGTGAACAAACACCGGACCGTGATCGGCGACGATGCCTTCATCGGCACCGATACCCAGCTCATCGCGCCGGTGACCATCGGTGCCGGCGCCTACATCGCCGCGGGGTCCAGCATCTCGATGGATGCACCGCCGGATCAGCTCACCATCTGCCGTTCGAGGGAACAGCGCTCGCTGGCGGGATGGAAACGGCCTGCAAAGAGAGGCGAGGTCTGAGGCGTAAAATGCGGCGCTGCGGTTTGCCGTTCACCTCCACTTCTTACCTCTAGCCCATGTGCGGAATCGTCGGAGCCGTTGCCTCGCGTGACGTGACCCCCCTCCTGGTCGAAGGCCTGCGCCGCCTGGAGTACCGCGGCTATGACTCGGCCGGCGTTGCACTGCTGAACGCCAGCGGCGCGCTCGAACGTCGTCGTGCCCAGGGCAAGGTGCAGCAGCTTGTCGACGTCATCGCCAGCGAGCCGGTGTCCGGCACGCGCGGTATCGCCCACACCCGCTGGGCCACGCACGGCGTGCCGAGCGAGCGCAACGCGCACCCGCATTTTTCCGAGGACCAGGTCGCGCTGGTTCACAACGGCATCATCGAGAACCACGAAGAACTTCGCGCGGAACTGCGCGCCAAGGGCTACGTCTTCACCTCCGAGACCGACACCGAGGTCGTTGCGCATCTGCTCAACGACTGCTTCAAGCAGACGCGCAATCTGCTCAAGGCCATGATCGCCATGGTCCGGCGCCTGCACGGCGCCTTCGCCATCGTCGCCATGGACCGGCGCGATCCGGATCGCCTGGTCTGCGCGCGCGCGGGTTGCCCCGTGGTGCTGGGCGAGGGGGACGGGGAGTTCTACGTCGCTTCGGACGTGCAGGCCCTGCTGCCGCAGACGCGCAGTTTCCGTTTCCTGGAAGAAGGCGACATCGCCGAAATCGGCTTGCGCGGCGTCGCCGTATTCGATCGCGACGGTCGTCCGGTCGTGCGCGCGCTCAAGCAGTCCGAGTTGTCCGCCGACGCCGTGGAGCGCGGCGAGTACGCGCACTACATGCTCAAGGAAATCCACGAGCAGCCGCGCGCGCTCGGGGACACGCTGGCCGAGCGCATCTCCGGCAAGCGCGTGCTGATCGACGCGTTCGGTCCCAGGGCGCAGAGCATTCTTCCGCACGTCAAGGGCGTGCACATCGTCGCCTGCGGCACCAGCTATCACGCCGGCCTGATCGCGCGTTACTACATCGAGCAGGGCGCGCGGCTGCCGTGCACGGTCGAGGTCGCGAGCGAGTTCCGGTATCGCCGGCCGGTCGTGCTGCCCGGCACCTTGCTGATCGCCATCTCGCAATCCGGCGAGACCGCCGACACGCTCGCTGCGCTGCGTTACGCGCGCCAGTTGAATTACGTCGCCACCTGCACGATCTGCAACGTGCCCGAGTCCTCGCTGGTGCGCGAGGCCGACATGGTGCTGATGACCCGCGCCGGTCCCGAGATTGGTGTGGCCTCCACAAAAGCGTTCACCACGCAGTTGGCGGCGCTGTCCCTGCTCGGCATCGCGCTCGCGCGATACAACGGCATGGATGCGGACACCGAGGCCGAGTACGTGAAACATATTTCGCAGGTACCGGAAATCGTGAAGGAGACGCTTGCCCTGGAACCTCAGATCCGCGAATGGGCAAGGCATTTCGCCGACAAGCATCACGCCCTGTTTCTAGGTCGCGGCCCCACGTTCCCGGTTGCGATGGAAGGCGCGCTGAAGCTCAAGGAAATCTCCTATATCCACGCCGAGGCCTATGCCGCCGGTGAGTTGAAGCACGGCCCGCTCGCGCTGGTGGACGAAGACATGCCCGTGATTGCGGTGGCGCCCAACAACGCGCTGCTGGAGAAGCTCAAATCCAACCTTGCCGAGGTCCGCGCACGCGGCGGCAGGCTCTACGTGTTCGCCGATCGCGACGCGGGCTTCGTCTCCGAGTCCGGCACCGAGGTCATGCTCATGCCTCAGCACATCGAGACCATCCAGTCGCCGCTGGTCTACACCATCCCGCTGCAATTGCTGGCGTATCACGTCGCGGTGCTGCGTGGCACGGATGTCGATCAGCCACGCAACCTCGCCAAGAGCGTCACGGTGGAGTGAGCATGCCTCGCAAATCACCTTGTTGTGTGAGCTCGCGGTCGGTTGCGAGCAGCACGCGATCAGCGGCGTTCCACGCCGTACGCGCGTTCAGCGCCGTCGCGGTCTGAAAAGAGGCCCGTGACCAGAGGGGTTTTGTCCATGTTTAGTAGTTCTCCAGGAAATGCCTGCGGCTCCGGAGCGGTGCCGATTCCAGGCAAGTAGGAACGGCGCAGCGTTCGCTCCCGGTGACGCGCTGTCCCTCAAGTCTTTGAGTTGATGGAGATTCAGGTGTTTCTCCGGGACTTTAATGTCATTGCGGGACGCGGTTCGGCGCGCGCGGTCACTGGCGATGTGCACTGACCGGGACGCTTCGCTTCACCCTCTGGCGGGAACGAGCGGCTGACGCGGCGAAGGAATGCAGGATGCCCACCCATCCGCCGGCGTCATGCGTTTTGCACCGGAAGGCGCACGAATGCCATCAAGCGGAAGCTCGCTAGGAGCCTGGGCGGTAGAAACTCGTGCGCTGCGGCTGCGCCATTTCGGCCATATTTTCCGCTCCGTTTCGTTGAATAGAACCACTATTCGCCTCAACAGAGCGAAAAATCTGTCTCGAAATGGCT
>JBQTIX010000110.1:0-50553 GCA_052387695.1 Panacagrimonas sp.
GCAACCGGAGTAAAGGGTGCGACTGGTGAAGACGGCGCCACCGGGGCGACCGGCGCAACGGGTGCAACCGGTGCAACCGGAGTAAAGGGTGCAACCGGCGAAGACGGGGCAACGGGCGCAACAGGCGACGACGGTGCCACAGGCGCGACCGGCGCAACCGGAGTAAAGGGTGCGACCGGCGAAGACGGTGCGACCGGCGCAACCGGAGTGAAGGGTGCAACCGGCGAAGACGGGGCGACCGGGGCGACGGGCGACGACGGTGCCACGGGTGCGACCGGTGCAACCGGTGTAAAGGGTGCAACTGGCGCTACGGGCGACGACGGTGCCACAGGCGCGACCGGCGCAACCGGAGTAAAGGGTGCGACTGGTGAAGACGGCGCCACCGGGGCGACCGGCGCAACGGGTGCAACCGGAGAAAAGGGTGCGACTGGTGAAGACGGCGCCACCGGTGCGACCGGTGCAACCGGAGTGAAGGGTGCAACCGGCGAAGACGGGGCGACCGGGGCGACGGGCGACGACGGTGCCACGGGTGCGACCGGTGCAACCGGAGTAAAGGGTGCGACCGGCGAAGACGGTGCCACCGGGGCGACCGGCGCAACGGGTGCAACCGGAGTAAAGGGTGCAACAGGCGCGACGGGCGACGACGGTGCCACGGGCGCGACCGGTGCAACCGGAGTAAAGGGTGCGACCGGCGAAGACGGTGCCACCGGGGCGACCGGCGCAACGGGTGCAACCGGAGTAAAGGGTGCGACTGGTGAAGACGGCGCAACGGGTGCAACCGGAGTAAAGGGTGCGACCGGCGAAGACGGTGCCACCGGGGCAACCGGCGCCACGGGTGCAACCGGTCCTACGGGTGCCACCGGTGCAGCGGTGGTCTACACGACCGCCGGCGCAACGGTGAACGGCGTGCATGTTGTTACTGGATCGGTGGCGGCGGTTATAAATACCAGTACAGGGACAACAGTGACGTTTGCCGGTGCCGCAGCATTCTCCAACGCAGCCAGTTATGTCTGTACGGCCAGCTCTGCGGAAGCTGTTACAGGCACGCCCCACATCATCAACGTCACTATTGTCGATGGCACGACGATCAAGCTCCGCGCATCGGCCCTCGACACGCCTGCCACCTTCATCTGTATCGGCAACTAACGTCACCCCAGCCCCGGCTTGCATAAGCTGCAAGCCGGTCTGGGCCATGTGAGACTTTGAGGCCCCTTGCTTACCCTTGGGGCCTTTTTCTTTAGCCTTGGTCCGGGCAATACCACGCGCGCCGAGTAACAGACGCGCGCCGGCCCGGTGGATGCGCTTCGCTTATCCACCCGACAGATTGGTGCGGCGTAGGGGGATAAGCGAAGCGCATCCGCCCTCGCGCCGGACGATCAAGTGTTCCGGGTTTGACCACGGGACGCTGCGCCGACCACGGCGTCCAGCGTCCGGAACCAGATTCGATCGGAGGCCGCTTCGTATGGTTCCGTATCGGTTGTTGCAAACTATCGGGATCGAGGGCACAAACGCACTGCCCGGCAACCCGACTGACTAAGGAAAAACCCGTGATCCGTTCCACCCTGTTTGTCCCGGCCGACAGCGAGAAGAAGCTGTCCAAGGCCGCGGGTTCCGGCGCCGATGCGCTGGTGCTGGACCTGGAAGACGCGGTGCTGCCGGACCGCAAGCCGCTGGCGCGCGAGATGATGCAGAGTTACCTCGGCAGCCTGCCCGACCGCAGTCACATCTGGGTGCGGGTCAACGACATGACCTCGGGCGAAATCCTCAAGGACCTGGCCAGGGTGGTGCCCGCACGTCCGGCCGGGATTCTGCTGCCGAAGATCAAGGGGCCGGAGGACGTGGCGGCCGTCGGTCATTACCTCGACGCGCTGGAAGTCGAGCACGGTCTGGCGCCCGGTCACATCCGCATTACGGGCATCGTCACCGAAACCCCGTCGGCGATGCTGCGCATGGGGGAATTGGTGACCCAGGCGCATCCGCGCATCAGCCACGTGGCCTGGGGCGGCGAAGACCTGAGCGCGGCGATGGGTGCGGGCGATCCGCGGACACCCGAAGGTGCGTGGCGGCCGATGTACGAATACGCGCGCAACCAGTGCCTGCTGCTGGCGCACGCGCTGAGCGTGGAAGCGCTCGACACGGTGTATGTCAATTTCAGGGACCCGGAGGGTCTGCGAAAGTCCTGCCTGGCCTCGCGCTACGACGGCTTCACGGGTCGCATCGCGATTCATCCGGACCAAGTGAGCGTCATCAACGAGGCGTTCACGCCGACCGAGGCCGAGCGGGTGCTGGCGCGGCGCATCGTCGATGCGTTCAGTGGCGGTGCCGGGGCGGTGTCGATCGACGGCAAGATGTTCGACGTGCCGCATCTCAAGGCGGCGCGGCGCGTGCTGGCCTCGTAAGAAGTCATTCATGCAGCAACGTCAGTCGTTGGTAGGTCGGTTCAAGCCCGCGGCTTCATGCGGGCGGAACCGACATGCGCCGGTCGTTGCACGGCTCGCCGTGTCGGTTCCGCCTTCGGCTTGAACCGACCTACGCCTCTACTTCGATTCATTCAAGAGCACAGCGATGCAAAACCGTCAGATCGTCCTGAAATCGCGCCCGGTCGGCATTCCGCAGCCGGAGCATTTCGAACTCAAGACCGTGCCCGTCCCCGACATCCAGGACGGCGAGTTCCTGGTGCAGAACCATTACCTGTCCGTGGACCCGGCCCAGCGCGGCTACGTCAATGACGAGAACAACTACGCCCCGCCGGTGCCCATCGGCGCAGTGATGCGCGCGATGGCGGTGGGCAGGGTCGTTGCCTCGAAGCATGCGGACTACGCCGAAAACGAGTTTCTGTACGGCTGGTTCGGCTGGCAGGACTGCTGCGTCGCCACACCGGCCAGCGTGCTGCGACGGGTCGATCCGGGCCAGGCACCGTTGTCGGCCGGTGCCGGCCTGCTCGGCATCAACGGCCTGACCGCGTATCTGGCGTTGTACGACATCGGCCAGCCCAAACCCGGCGAGACCGTGCTGGTCACCGCCGCAGCCGGGGCGGTGGGCAGCATCGTCGGCCAGCTCGCACGGCAGGCGGGCGCGCGGCCGGTCGCCGTGGTGGGGTCTGAGGACAAGGGCCGGCAATGCATGGCCGATTACGGCTACGAGACGTATGTCAACTACCGGCAACCGCTGGAAACGGCGCTGCGCGAAACCTGCCCCAAGGGAGTCAACGTCTTTTTCGACAACACCGGCGGCGAGATCGCGGATCTCGTGATCCGGCAGATGGCCTTGTTCGGCCGCGTGATCCAGTGCGGCACCATGTCCGTCCCCTCCTGGGTGCCGAACCCCGTGGGACCCCGCAACGAGCGTGAGATCCTGACCCGGCGCCTGCGCCTGGAAGGCTTCGTGATCTTTGATCACATGCGGCGCTACGATGAAACCGCTGCCCGGCTGGCTGCGCTGCTGGACAGCGGCGCGCTGCGCTACGCAGAAGACATCGAGACCGATATCGCCGCGGCGCCGCAGGCCCTGGTGGACGTTTACTCGGGCGCCAACCGCGGCAAGAAGCTGATCAAGCTGCGCTGAAGGCTGAAATCCGGGAGGTCGGTGCGATCCTGTCGATTGTGCTTCCTGCCTGACCTTGCGCGATGGGGATGCTTTCTACGGTTACCGCCCGAGCGCCGGCTCGCCGAGCACTCCGTCCTCGCCTTCGAGCCGCGCCACCGTCACCGCGCAGCAGGAATCGCCGAAGACGTTGACCGAAGTACGGCACATGTCCAGCACCCGGTCCACCGCCAGCACCAGGCCGATGCCTTCGAGCGGCAGGCCCACCGCACCCAGAATCACGGCGATGGCGATCAGGCTGGCCGAGGGAATGCCGGCAACACCCACCGCCGTGAGCAGGGCCGCAAACACGATCAGGAACTGTGCGCCGAACGTGAGATCCACGCCGTAACACTGCGCGATGAACATCACCACTGCGCCCTCGTAGAGCGCGGAGCCGTCGGTGTTCACGGTGGTGCCGATCGGCAGCACGAACCCGGTGATGCGCTTGGGTACCTTGGCGCCGTCCTCCATGCACTGGATCGTGACCGGCAGGGTGGCGGCCGATGAGCTGGTCGAGAAGGCAGTGGTGATCGCCGGCCACATCGCCCGGAAATGCCGGCGCGGCGACACGCGCGCGACGAAGCGCAGCACCAGCGGCAGCACCACGAGCACGTGGGTCGCCAGGCCGAGCATCACGGCGAGAAAGAACTTGCCCAGCGGCGCGACCGCGGCCCAGCCGGTCTGCGCGATGATCGGCGCCACCAGGCCAAACACGCCGATAGGCGCAAACATCATGATCAGGCGCGTGATGCCGGTCATGACCTCGTAGACGCCCGTCCAGAACGCGCGCTGCGTCTGCCCCAGCGCTGTCGGCAAGCGCGTGAGGAACACGCCGAACAGCAGGGAGAAGCAGATCAGGCCCAGCATCTGGCCTTCTGCTGCGGCGGCGATGATGTTGGGCGGGAACAGCAACTCGAACACGCGCAGGAACTCGCCGGCGCCCTTGCCTTCAATCCCGGCGACGACCGACGCCGTGCTTTCCGCCAGACCGATTTTCGGTCCGGCCGGCTCACCGTCGATCGTCCCGGGCGACAGCAGGTTGACGTAGAACAGGCCGATCACGATCGCGCACAGCCCAGTGCCGAGGTAGTAGCCCAGGGTCTTGAGGCCCATGCGACCGAGACCGCCGGCATCGGTAACGCTGGCGATGCCGCTGATGATGGCCGCCACGATCAGCGGCACCACGATCATCTTCAGTGCGTTGAGGAATAGCTTTCCGAAGAACGCACAGGCGGCGACGAAGTCGGGTTGCGGGCCGATCAGGGCGCCCGCGAGCGCGGCCAGCGCGAGCGCGATGCCGACCTGCCAGTGCAGCGCCGGCAATCGCATCCTCAGCTCCGGGTATGAATTGACATCGTGGGGAAAGTCTGCACGGATTCTCGAGCACGGTCGCGGGCACGGCCCGCCCCTACGGGATCCGTCGTTCTGTAGGAGCGGGCCATGCCCGCGACAGACCTTTGCAGAGCTTGCCTGGTGAGGTGCTTCACTCTAGAACTCGGGCGCCTGCGCCGCCGGTTCCTCGGTCGGCGGGTTGAGGATTTTCACTTTCACCGCGCTCTCGACCGATTTGCGATACGCCCCCAACTCGGCGCCGGCGAGGCTGTCGCGCAGATTCTTCTGCTCGGTCTTGGCTTTTTCGTCAGGCTCGGCCGGCTTGACCGGATCCACGACTTCGGCGAGCGCAACCACGGCCATCGAGCCGCTGCCGACTTCGACGAGCGTGGCTTCGGTCTTGCCGGCAGCCGGACGCGGCAGCTTGAACGCAGCCTGCAAGGCCAGCGCTTCAACCTCCGCCTGCTTGCGGCCCGCCTCGCCCTCGAAGCTGGGCTTGAAACCCTTCGCTGTCGCGGCGGCAGCGAGCGACTCGCCGCCCTTCACCGAAGCGAGCAAGGCTTCCGCCGACTCTTTCGCCAGTTTGCTCGCGCCTTCGACGAGCACCGCTTCGCGCACCTGTTCGCGAACCTCCTCGAGCGGCCGCTGCCGCGCCGCCTCGTACTCGGACTTGTGCACCACAACCAGGGTGTCGGAGCCGGTCGAAATGGGCTTGCTGTTCTGATTGTCGGTCAGCACCTCGGGCGAGTACGCCGCCTCGCGCACGGCCGCTACCGAAGCCAGGCCCGGACCACCGGCGCGGGCGAACCAGTCGGTCGTCGCCACGCTCAAGCCAAGGTCCTTGGCGACGGCCTCCAGATCGGGCTTTTCGAACGCAAGGTCTTCGAGCTTGGCGGAGATCTCCTGGAAGCGCTTGTCGGCCTCGCGTGTGCGGTACACCTCCAGCAATTCCTCCTGCACCTGGGCCTCCTCGAAGGCCTTGGTCGCCACCGCCTTGACCTCGTCGAGCTGGATCACATGCCAGCCGAATTCAGTCTCGACCGGGCCTGCCACCCCGCCGGCCTGGAGCCCGAACAGCGTCTCCTCGAACCTGGGCGCCATCATGCCCTTGCGCACCCAGCCCAGATCCCCGCCCTGGGCCTTGGAGCCGGTGTCATCGGAATGGGCGGCAGCGAGCTTGGCGAAATCAGCACCCGCCTTGATCTGGGCGGCCAGATCTTCGGCCTTCTTCTGCGCAGCATCCTTGTCGGCGCCGAAATTCACCAGGATGTGTCGCGCCTTGCGCTCTTCGGTGGACGTGAAGCGCGCATCCTTTTCGGCATCGTAGATCGCCTTCAGCGCCTCCGGAGGCGGTGCTTCTGCCGGTACGAGCTTGCTGCGGTCCAATTCGATGTAGGCCAGCTTGATCCGTTCGGGCGACATGTAGCGGGTCTTGTCGATGTCGTAGCGGCTGGCGATCTGATCCTCGCGCACCTCGACCTTCTCGCGAAACGGCGTGCCTTCGACCAGAACCACCGAGATGCGGCGCTTCTGGCCGTCCAGTCGAGCCGACTCCCAGGTGTCGGCCGCGGTGACGAAAGCGGTTTCCTGGACGGCATTGCGCAGCTGATCGATCACCAGGGACTCGCGCACCTGGGTTTCGTAGCGCTCGGGCGCAAGGTTCTGCCGCTGCAGGAGCTGCTTGTAGGTCTCCGCAGAAAACTGACCGTCTTTCTGGAAGGCCGGGATGCTGACGAGAAAATCCCGCAGGGTGGCGTCGCCCGCGCGATAGCCGGAGTCCTTCGCGTGCTGGCGCATCGCGGATTCCTGGATCATGTCGTCGAGGATCATCTGGCGGAAGCGGCCCTGGTCGAACAGGTCGGCGCGGAAGTTTTCGCCGAGCAAGGATCGGTACTGCTGGTAGCGGCTCTCGTAGCCTTGCCGGAACTCCGCCTGCGTGATGTCCTCGCCACCGATCTTGGCGACCACCGGATCACCGCCGCCACTGCGAAAACTGTCGATTCCCCAGAACGCGAACGGAATGGCGATGAGGCCGATGACGAACCAGATGACGGGGCCCTGGAGCCGATCGCGAATGGATTGCAGCATGGACGTTTCGCCTGCTCTTGGATGACACGTGAATTTTTCGGGGCTTCTGAAACGACGAAGGCACCTCGCGGGTGCCCCAGTCGTTGATGCGCTTTCAGTGGCGGAGCGGACGGGACTCGAACCCGCGACCCTCGGCGTGACAGGCCGATATTCTAACCAACTGAACTACCGCTCCGTTTTTTAGTGAGTCTGGTGGGTGCTGACGGGCTCGAACCGCCGACATTCGCCTTGTAAGGGCGACGCTCTACCAACTGAGCTAAGCACCCCAATACGAACTGCCATCGATGACGATGACCACCAGCCGGAACCAGGAATCGCGGGTCTCGGTTCAAACCGTTCCAGACAGTCCGCTACTTTATCGCGTCCTTGAGCGCCTTGCCAGCCTTGAATGCAGGCGTCTTGCTCGCCTTGATCTTCAACTCGGCACCGGTCTTGGGATTGCGGCCCTTGCGGGCGGCACGCTCGCGCACCATGAAGGTCCCGAAACCGACCAGCGCGACCTTGTCCTTTTTCTTGAGCGCCTTGCCAATGACTTCGACCAGTGCGTCGATCGCACGGCCCGCGTCTGCCTTGGACAGCTCGGCTTTACCCGAGACCGCATCGATCAGTTCGGATTTGTTCATGTATTACGTCCCCTCGAATTCGTGGAAGTGGCAATGGGTGCTTGGGTACTGCAACGAAGCTGCGGCATCTTGAGTTCCGTTCTCCCGTTTGCGGTGGAGCTGGAACGTAACGGCGATGCCGATCTTTGGGAGTGCCGCAGCGAAACGGCTTTATAGCAAGCGGCTCTCGCGAGCGTCAATAAATATTCACCGGGCGGATGCCCCGTAGCCCTTGTCCTTACAGGGTTTCCGCGTAGTGCATTCAGCCTGCGGACGGTATCAATGAGGACGGATTGCATCCGCCGCCGTATTCGGCACCGGAGCGGGCGGTTCGGCGGGGCGCGGTTCGGGAACACGCTCCAGTGCATGCCGTAATACGTCTTCGATCCAGCGCACCGGTTCGATGTGCAGTTCGGATTTCACGTTGTCCGGAATGTCTGCGAGATCCTTGACGTTTTCCTGCGGGATCACGACGGTACGGATGCCGCCGCGCAGGGCCGCCAGCAGCTTTTCCTTGAGCCCGCCGATGGGCAGCACTTCGCCGCGCAGGGTGATCTCGCCGGTCATCGCCACCTCGGCCTTGACCGGAATATCGGTCAGCGCAGACACCAGAGCGGTACACATGGCGACGCCGGCCGAAGGTCCATCCTTGGGTGTGGCGCCTTCGGGAACGTGAACGTGGATGTCGTTCTTCGTATAGAAATCGGGATCGATGCCGAGCGAGCGCGAGCGCGAGCGCACCACGGTGAGCGCGGCCTGGATGGACTCCTGCATCACGTTGCCCAGTGACCCGGTCTGCGTGAGCTTGCCCTTGCCCGGAGCCAGGGCCGCTTCGATCGACAGCAGTTCGCCGCCGACTTCGGTCCATGCCAGGCCGGTGACCTGCCCGATCTGATTTTTCTCCTCGGCGCGGCCGTAGCGGAATTTCTGCACGCCCAGGTAATCATGCAGATTGCGCTCGTCCACCTTCAGGACGTTGTCGTCCGGCTTGAGCAGGATCTGCTTGACCACCTTGCGAGCGATCTTGCTGATCTCGCGCTCGAGGTTGCGCACGCCGGCTTCGCGCGTGTAGTGGCGGATGATGCCGCGCAGCGCGTCGTCGGCGATCTCGAGTTCGCCCTTTTTCACGCCGTTGTTCTTGAGTTGCTTGGGCACCAGGTACTGGCGCGCGATCGCGGTCTTCTCCGGCTCGGTGTAGCCCGGCAGGCGGATCACTTCCATGCGATCGAGCAGCGGCCCGGGGATGTTCAGCGTGTTGGCGGTGCACACGAACATCACGTCGGAAAGATCGAAGTCGACGTCCAGATAATGGTCGTTGAAGCTCGAATTCTGCTCGGGATCCAGCACTTCGAGCAGGGCCGAGGAAGGATCGCCACGGAAGTCCATCGACATCTTGTCGACTTCGTCGAGCAGGAACAGGGGATTGCGCACCCCGACCTTGCTCATGTTCTGCACGATCTTTCCCGGCATCGCACCGATGTAAGTGCGCCGATGCCCGCGGATCTCGGCCTCGTCGCGCACCCCGCCGAGCGACATGCGCACGAACTTTCGATTCACTGCGTCGGCAATCGAGCGGCCGAGCGAAGTCTTGCCCACGCCCGGCGGACCGACCAGGCACAGGATCGGACCCTTGAGTTTTTTCACTCGTGACTGCACCGCGAGATATTCGACGATGCGTTCCTTGATCCGTTCGAGGCCGTAATGGTCCTCGTCGAGTTTTTTCTGCGCGGCGGCCAGATCGATGTTGACCTTGGTCGTCTTCTTCCATGGCACGTTGGTGAGCCAGTCGAGGTAGTTGCGCACCACGGTCGATTCCGCCGACATCGGCGGCATCAGCTTGAGCTTGTTGAGTTCGGCACGGGCCTTGGTCTTGGCCTCCTTGTGCATGCCGGATTTCTCGATCTTGCGCGCGTACTCTTCCTGCTCACTGGGCGCGTCCTCATTCTCTCCGAGCTCCTTCTGGATCGCCTTCATCTGCTCGTTGAGGTAGTACTCGCGCTGGTTTTTCTCCATCTGTTGCTTGACGCGACCGCGGATCTTCTTCTCGATCTGCAACACGTCGATCTCGCTTTCCAACTGGGCGAAAACATGATCCAGCCGCGCCTTGGGATCGGCGATCTCCAGGACCTGCTGCTTGTCTTCGAGCTTCAGATTCAGATGCGCGGCGATGGTGTCGGCGAGGCGGCCGGGGTTGTCCATGCTCGCCAGGGAGGGCAGCAACTCGGCCGGCACCTTCTTGTTGAGCTTCACGTAACTCTCGAACTGCGCCAGGGTCGAACGCACCAGCGCCTCGACTTCCTTGCCGGCGTCGCCCACTTCGTCCGGCGGCAGCGGCCTGCAATCAGCCGTAACGAAGGCTCCCTGCATGTCGATGCGCTGGATCGACGCGCGCTGCTGACCCTCGACGAGTACCTTCACGGTACCGTCGGGCAGCTTGAGCATCTGCAGGATGGTGGCCAGCGTGCCGACCGAATAAAGATCCTCCACGCCGGGATCGTCGGTATCGGCGGTGCGTTGCGCGACCAGGAGGATGCGCTTGTCATCCTGCATTGCGGCGGCCAGCGCCTTGATCGACTTTTCGCGCCCGACAAACAGCGGGATCGCCATGTGGGGATACACCACCACATCGCGCAGCGGGAGGACGGGGGTCATGCGTTCAGAGGCGGTGGGCACGTTCGGTATCCGATGGAGCACTCGAGAACTTCAGGCGTAAGTATCGCAGATGCGGCTTCTGCGCTTTCTTTCAAGCGGATTCAACAAAAAAGCCCCGACGAGCGGGGCTTCTTCACACCAATGCAGGCACGCTTCAGGCGGAGTTCTTCACCTCGCGCCGGACCTCGACGTTCTCGTAGACGATGAAGGGCTTGGATTCTCCGAGCACCACGGCTTCGTCGATCACGACCTTGCTGACGTTCTGCATCGACGGCAGGTCGTACATCACGTCGAGCAGAATGTTCTCGAGAATGGTGCGTAATCCGCGGGCGCCGGTCTTGCGCTCCTTGGCTTTCTTCGCCACGGCGCGCAGCGCCTCCTCGCGAAATTCAAGCTGCACGCCTTCCATCTGGAACAGCTTGCCGTACTGCTTGACGAGCGCATTCTTGGGTTCGCGAAGAATCTGCATCAGCGCCGCTTCGTCGAGTTCTTCGAGCACCGCGGCCACCGGCAGGCGTCCGACGAATTCCGGGATCAAGCCAAAACGGATCAGGTCGTCTGGCTCGATCAGCGCCAGCAGCTTGTTGATCTGGCTCGAATCGGTCTTGGACTTCACGTCTGCCGAAAACCCGATCCCCGCTTTCTCCGTGCGCCCCTGGATCACGCGCTCCAGGCCGGAAAACGCTCCGCCGCAGATGAACAGAATCCCTGCGGTGTTGACTTGCAGGAATTCCTGCTGCGGATGCTTGCGCCCGCCCTGTGGCGGAACCTGGGCGATGGTGCCTTCGATCAGCTTGAGCAGGGCCTGCTGCACGCCCTCGCCCGATACGTCACGGGTGATCGACGGGTTCTCGGACTTTCGCGCGATCTTGTCGATCTCGTCGATGTAGACGATGCCGCGCTGCGCCTTCTCGATGTCGTACTCGCACTTCTGCAACAGGCGCTGGATGATGTTTTCGACGTCCTCACCAACGTACCCGGCCTCGGTCAGCGTGGTGGCATCCGCGATGGCAAAAGGCACGTCCAGCAACCGCGCCAGGGTCTCGGCGAGCAGGGTCTTGCCCGAGCCGGTAGGACCGATCAGGAGGATGTTGGATTTGGATAGTTCAACGCCGTCCTGGGTACCCTTGACCGACAGCCGCTTGTAGTGGTTGTAGACGGCAACGGAGAGGACTTTCTTGGCCTGCTCCTGGCCGATCACGTACTCGTCGAGCACCGACCGGATTTCCTGCGGCTTGGGCAGGCCCTTGGTCTGCGGCTTGGCGTGGACCTCCTCGCGGATGATGTCGTTGCACAGATCGACGCACTCGTCGCAGATGTACACCGACGGACCTGCGATGAGCTTGCGCACTTCATGCTCGGACTTGCCGCAGAACGAGCAATAGAGCACCCGACCATTGTGTGAACCGCCGCGCAAATCAGCGCTCATTGGATGCGTCCTCCGCCCGTGGCCGCCAAGCCCGGGTCACGGTTGTATATCACGGCGTCACACAATCGCAAAATGATCCCCACGAAGGTCGTCACGAATTGGCCGCGGGCGCCACGCGCTTGTCCAGAATCTGATCGATCAAACCGTAGTCCTTGGCCTTTTCCGCGCTCATGAAGAAATCCCGCTCGACATCGTGGGAAATTTTCTCAACCGTCTGGCCCGTGTGTTCGGCCATGAGCTTGTTGAGACGCTCGCGCAGAAACAGGATTTCGCGCGCCTGGATTTCAATGTCGGTCGCCTGGCCCTGGGCGCCGCCTGAAGGCTGGTGGATCATGATTCGCGAATGCGGCAGCGAATAACGCTTGCCCTTGGTACCGGCCGAAAGCAGGAACGCGCCCATGCTCGCGGCCTGACCGATACACATGGTTGCCACGTCCGGCTTGATGAACTTCATCGTGTCGTAGATCGACAGGCCGGAGGTGATCACGCCGCCAGGAGAGTTGATGTACAGGTGAATGTCCTTGTCCGGATTCTCCGATTCGAGGAACAGCAACTGCGCGACGACCAGGTTGGCCATGTAATCGTCGATCGGGCCAACGATGAATACCACGCGCTCCTTGAGCAGGCGCGAGTAGATATCGAAAGCGCGTTCGCCCCGGGCGGTCTGTTCGACCACCATCGGGACGAGCTGGGAAACGCGGCTGCGAGTGTCGGTCATGGGCGTGCGGATTTTGATCGGGAGGGGCGCGGGCCTGACCGCAGCCCACCAGGGATGATGTGTCAGGCCTTCGCCTGCGGATTCAAGAGCTGCTCCAGGGTCATCGGAAGCTCGGTCTTCACGGCGTCCACCAGGAGCTGATCGACCACCTGGTCCTCGAGCACCACGGCACGGAGGCCGTCGAGCAGTTCAGGCTTGGAGCGGTAGTAGGCCTTGACCTCCTCGGGTTGCTCGAAGTCGCGAGCCATCGAGTCGAGTTGAACCTCGACTTTCGCGAGGTCGAGCCGCACCTGCTTCTGCTTGATGTATTCCCCCAGGAGCAGCCCCAGCGCCACTTTGCGGCGCGCAGCCGGTTCGAATATCGGTGCCGGAAACATCTCGGCGAGCTTCTCCGGCGGCACGTTCTGCATGTTCATGCGCTGCGCCGCCTGTTCGCGCATTCGCGGGATTTCCTGGTCGGTCAGGGCCTGCGGGACATCGATCGGGTTGCGCTGAACCAGTTGTTCGAGAACCTGGTTCTTCTGACGCGCATAGGCGGCCTTGTGGCGTTCGTTGTCCAGCGCCTCGCGCGCCTTGTGTCGCAGCATGTCGACGGTCTCGACCGAGTGCGCCTTGAGGAATTCGGGATCCTCCACGTCGGGAAGAATCGCTTCCTTGATGTCCTTGAGCGTCACCGAAAACTGCGCCACCCTGCCGCGCAGACTCTCGGCCCGGTAATCCGCCGGAAAGCTGACCGCGACCTCGAAGGTCTCGCCCACCGTGTGCCCGGCAATGCCGTTTTCGAGATCCGGCAGGAACTGCTTGGAACCGAGTTCGATCTCGACGTTCTCCCCCTTACCACCCTGGAAGATCAAGCCATCAACGCGGCCTTCGAAGTCCGCCTTGACCACATCGCCGATCGCGGCCGCACGCGTGACGTCGTTGAGTTTGCGATGGCCCTTGCGCAGGTTCGCCACCAGCCGGTCGACATCCGCTTCGGTGACCTCGACGACCGGTTTCTCGACCTGGAGCGAATCGAGCCCCAGCAATTGCACGTCCGGGAAAACTTCGAAACGGGCGGTATATTCCAGCGGCTGGCCCGGGCTCTCCGCCATGATGTCGATCTGCGGCTGCCCGGCCGGCCGCACACCGAGCTGGGTCAGGGCCTGCGGGTAGCTGGTCTGAATCAGGTCGGACACCACATCCTGCCGCGCTGAAGAACTGAACTGCTGCTGGATGACCTTGAACGGCGCCTTGCCCGGGCGGAACCCCGGCAGCTTGGCGCGGCGCGAAATGTCGCGCAGGCGGGTCTCCAGGGCCTTGGCCACGCGATCGGCCGGAATTGTCACGCGCATCTCGCGCTGGAGGCCGCCCGGCACTTCAATCTGCACTTCCATGGTGGATTTCGCTCGACTTCTCGTTCGGTGATGGGATCAGCGTCGGACCGAGATGGCCGCCGCCGCGTCGTTGGCATTTTTTCCCGGCCAGGGGAATGGTGCGAAAGGCGAGACTCGAACTCGCACGCCTTGCGGCACGGGAACCTAAATCCCGGGCGTCTACCAATTCCGCCACTTTCGCAACCGGCAAACGGGCCGCGGAGTATATCAGCAGCGGTTTGACCTACCGGTCCATTGCGGCGGCAGCGCTGGCGACGTTCGAGATTTGGAATCGAAATGACTTGACATGCAAATGCGAATCCTTATCATTTTAAGCACGACAGCCAATGATCTTCCCTCGGAGTCATCCATGCACACCGCCATGCTCAACCTTGATCGCCGCCCGACACCGCTGCGCGTGCAGCTTCCACGCCTGAAAAGCCAGGAGCTGTTCCGCAACTCGCAGGAGTTGATCATCGAGCACCAGGGGCAGGAATACAGGTTGCGGCTGACCCGCAACGACAAGCTTATCCTCAACAAGTAACCGTCAAGTCGTTAGCAGTACCGCGCGGGCTCGTCCCGCGCAGCGGCACTCCGCGGCACAATGGGCCGCATGCCCCTGTCGCCAAATCGCGTGTACTGCCGCCAGCCCTGGATCTTCGCCGCGCTGGTTGCGGGGGTCCTCCTTGCCAGCGGGCTAGGGCTGACGAGCGGCGCGATCGAGATTCCCTACACCGAAGTGTTCGGCATCCTTCGTTCCGCGGGCGACGCCGACCGGGTCAGCGCCACCGTGGTTCTCGACCTTCGCCTGCCGCGCGTCCTGATCGGCCTGCTGGTCGGCGCCGCCCTGGCCTGCGCCGGAACCGCCATGCAGGGCCTGTTCCGCAATCCACTGGCGGATCCCGGCCTGGTCGGCGTCGCCAGCGGCTCGGCGCTCGCGGCCGTGGCCTCCATCGTCCTGGCGCAGCAACTGCGCCTGTCCTTTTCTGGCCTGCCACAACTTACGGCCTGGCTGACACCGATCGCCTCCTTCCTCGGCGGCCTTGCGGCAGCGACGCTTGCGACCCGCCTGGCGAGCCAGGATGGCTATACGCGGACCGCGACGCTCTTGATGGCCGGCCTGGCCATCAACGCCATCGCGGGCGCGGGCATCGGCCTGCTGACGCAACTGGCGGGCGATGCCGCGCTGCGCGAAGCCATCTTCTGGCTGTTCGGTTCCTTGGCAAAGTCCGGCTGGACCGAACTGGCGGTCGGCGGGCCGATCCTGCTTCTGGTCCTGCTGTGGCTGCCGCGCGAGGCGCGTGCGCTCAACGCGCTGCTGCTGGGCGAGGCCGAGGCCGGTCATCTCGGCGTGGACGTCGAACGACTCAAGCGCAGAGTGACGGGGCTGATCGTGCTCGCGGTCGCATCATCGGTCGCGCTGGCGGGCGTGATCGGTTTCGTCGGACTGGTCGTGCCCCATCTGCTGCGGCTCGTGCTCGGCCCGGATCATCGCGCGCTGCTGCCGGCCACCGCCTTGGGCGGCGCCTGCCTGCTGGCCTTCGCCGATCTCGCAGCGCGGAGCTGGCTCGCCCCCGCCGAACTCCCGGTCGGCATCCTGACCGCTCTGGTCGGCGGGCCTTTCTTTCTGGCGCTGCTGCTGCGATTCCGAAACCGCGTGGAGGCCTGGTGAACCTGCGCGCACGGGGGCTCGGATATTTCCAGGACGGGCGCGCGCTGGTCCAGGGCATCGATCTCGAACTTGCGCCCGGCGAAGTGTTGTCGGTACTGGGTCCCAACGGCGCCGGCAAGAGCACGCTGCTGCGCCTGCTTTCGGGCGAACTCACACCCGGCACGGGCCAGGTCGAGCTTGAAAACCGCGAATTGCATCAATGGAATCCGGGCGACCTGGCGCGTCATCGCGCGGTCCTGCCGCAGACCGAATCCCTGCGTTTCTCGTTCAGCGTGGAACAGGTCGTCCGGCTTGGCCGCCTGCCCTGGCCAGCGGCGGGCCGCGAGTCCGAAATCGTCGCCGCCGCGCTGGCGGCGGCGGGCGTCCGTCACCTGGGTCCACGCGCCTACCCCGAGCTTTCGGCCGGGGAACGCGCCCGCGTGCAATTCGCGCGAGTCCTGGCTCAGGTCTGGGAAAGGGTCGATGATCGTGCGCGCTATCTGCTGCTGGACGAGCCCACCGCCAGTCTCGACCTCGCGCACCAGCATCAGGTGCTGACAACGACACGGCAGTTCGCGGCGAGCGGTGTCGGCGTGATCGCGGTGATGCACGATCCCAATCTCGCGCTGCTCTATTCCGACCGCACGCTTCTGCTCGCGGCGGGCCGGGTGGTCGCGAGCGGCCCCACCCGTGAGGTGTTGACGGCGGAGCGCGTGTCCCGGGTGTTCGGCATCGAAGTCGAAGCGATCGATCGGGCCGGGTTCGATACGCCCTGGCTCGCGCCAGCGGTTGCTTCGTTGCGGTTGCGCCGTTAATCTTCGCGCCCCTGCTCGGTCGGCAGGCGCGTAGCTCAGCTGGTTAGAGCACCACCTTGACATGGTGGGGGTCGGAGGTTCGAGTCCTCTCGCGCCTACCATTCGAACGGAATTGAACGACATAGCACGCTGCACATGAGCTTCATCGAAACCATCGTCCTGGCTGTCATCGCCGTCGTCTTTATCGACGCGCCGTAGGGGACGCACGCTTCACCGAAAACCCCCGCCGGCGCGACAACCGGCGGGGGTTTTTCGTTATCGATGCGCCTTCGCCGCTTGTCCGCCTCGGGCTTAACCGAGGATCACCGTGGACATATTCACCGGCATTGCACCCTGCACCCGCTTCCTGCCACGCGCGACGCGCCCCGCCGACTGGCCCGCGCCGGAACAACTCGGCTTTGGCCAATACCTTGGCCCCTACATGGTCGTTGCCGATCATGACGTGCGACTCGGCTGGTCACATCCGCGGGTCGAGACCCGTGTGCTGTCGGCAGTGGCCAGTGGCGGTTTGCAATACGGCCTGAGCGCGTTCGAAGGACTCAAGGCCTATCGCGCTCCCGACGACAGCATTCACCTGTTCCGGCCGCGCGAACATGCGTCCCGACTCCGGCAGAGCTGCGAGCGGCTGGCGCTGCCGACCGTCGATGAGTCCCGCTTCGTCGAAGCCTGCACGCTGGCGACACAGGTTCACGAGGCCCTGATTCCCCCGCACGGCCGCGGCGCGCTCTACTTGCGTCCGACCGTGTTTGCCTGCGAAGAGGCCTTGGGTTTTCGGGTTGCGAGTCAGCATCGCATGGTGCTCGCGGTCACTCCCTGCGCGGACCCCGCTCCGAGGACGATCCGCCTGTGGGCCGATCGCGAACTGACCCGCGCAGCGCCCGGCGGACTTGGCGCGGCCAAGACCGGCGGCAACTACGCGGCCGGAATGCTCGGCATGCTGCGGGCACGCGAGCGCGGCTACGACGACGTGGCCTGGCTCGACGCGAACACCCACACGCGCCTCGGCGAGGCCGGCACGATGAACTTGTTCGTCGAGATCGACCACACACTTTGCACACCGCCGCTCGACGGAACGATCCTCGCCGGCATCACGCGCGACACCCTGATGCAGGCGCTCCGCAACGAAGGACTGAAAGTGGAGGAACGCGAGCTGCCGCTCGACGAACTAGGCACGCTGGAACGCGCGGGACGACTTGGCTGCGCGTTCGGAGTCGGCACGGCAGTGCGGCTGGTGCGGATCGCTGAGATCGGGCACCCGCATGACCTCATCCGGTTCCGCGATCCAGGTCGCTGCGAGCATCTGCGCCGCATCCTCAAGAACGTGCAGGAGGGACAAGTCCCGCAGCAGCCGCATTGGCGGCTGGCGGTCGGCCCGTCATGAACGCGCCCTACGGCTGGGTCGGCATCGCAGTCGGCACCGGCTCCAAGCGGAAATGCTCGAGCCTCGGCTCGCGCAGCCGTTGCCCGTATTCAGACATGTAGCCGACCCAGTTGTTCGTGTTGCGGCCCTGGGTCAGATACCAGCTATTGCAGCCACCGAGATAAACCAGGCCCTGGTTGCGCTGGGCGACTTCGGCTGCGAAGGCCTGCTCGGGCTCGCGCGCCACCTCGACTGCGGCGAGTCGTCGCCGACGCATTTCGCCCAGCAGGCGCGCGAGGTAACGCTGCTGGCGTTCGAGCATGTAGATGATCGAGCCGGCACCGAGATTGGTGTTAGGTCCGTAGAGCATGAACAGGTTCGGGAAGCCCGAAACCGCGAGGCCCAGATATCCTGAGGCTCCGTCCTTCCAGCGTTCGCGCAAGGACGCGCCGCCCACGCCAACAAAATCCATCGGCGCAAGAAACTGCGTCGCGGCGAATCCGGTGCCGAACACGATGGCGTCGACCTCGCGGTGCGCGCCGTCGGCTGATCGCACACCGGTGGGCGTGATGTCCGTGACCGCAGCGGTCAGCACTTCGACGTTCGGTCGATCCAGTGCCTTGAGCCAGTCGTTCGACAACAGAATCCTCTTGCAGCCAAGCGGCGTGTCCGGCGTGAGTCTGGCGCGCAGCCTGGGGTCCTTCACCTGCGCCCGCATCAGCAGGCTCGCCGCAGCCTTCAGAACGCGGCGCGAAAGTCCCTTCAGACGCGAAGTGTTCTGCAGCGCGGACGAAAGGAACTCGTACCACCAGTAGATGCGCCAACGATCTAGGTCGTGCAGGAAGGGCAGGGCCGTGATCAGCCTGCGTTCGAACTTTGAATACGCACGATCAAACTTGGGCAGACACCAGCCCGGCGAGCGCTGGTACAGGTGCAAAGACGCGACCCGTTCGGCGATCTCTGGCACGAACTGCACCGCGCTCGGACCCGTACCAAGCACCGCCACGCGCTTGGCGGTGAAATCGTAATCGTGCTCCCAGCGCGCGGAATGAAACGCCCGACCCTTGAAGCCAGCCAGCCCGGGAATGTCCGGAATCTGCGGCCGGTTGAGCTGGCCCACCGCCGTGATCAGCACGTTGGCCTCGTGCTGCGTGCCGTCGGTGAAATCGATGTGCCACAGGTGGCGCGCCTCGTCGTACACCGCCCCCGAAACCTCGCATCCGAAACGGATATGGCGGCGCAGATCGTACTTGTCGGCGACGTGCCCGAGGTAGGCGTGGATCTCCGCCTGCGGCCCGTAACGCTTCGACCAGGGGTAGTGCGGCTCGAAGGCGAAGGAATAGAGATGCGAGGCCACGTCGCAGGCTGCGCCCGGATAGGTGTTGTCGCGCCACACGCCGCCGAGATCGCGGGCCTTCTCGAACAAGGTGAAGGACGGGAAGCCGGCCTTCTTGAGGTAACGGCCCATGCCCAGGCCGCCGACGCCGGTGCCGATGATCGCGATGCTCGGCGACCCGGCACCCGCCCCGTTATTCGGGTTGTCGAAATTACCCACGTATGCGCAAACCTCGGACCGATTCGTGATCCGCGACGTTAGCGCGATTCAGGCGGCGCGGGAACCTGCAAATCGAGCCTGCGACCGGTGCTACGGGGCCGCCGGCTCCGCGAGCAGCGCCGCGATCTGCGCTTCCATGCCCTTGGCATTGCGATCGCCCGCATGCGTCTCTCCGAAGAATTTGCCGCGGATACGGCCCTGCTTGTCCACCAGATAGAACGCCGGCCAGTAGCGATTACCGAGCGCGTTCCAGTAGCTGTAGTCGTTGTCCACCATCACCGGGTTGATGACCTTGAATTCCTTGAGCTTGGCCTTGACGTTGGCCAGCACATATTCCTGCGGCAGTTCAGGCGTGTGCACCCCGACGATCTGGAAGTCTTTCCGGTCAGGAAATTTCCCGTACAGGGTGTGCAGCCAGGGAATGGACCGATAGCAATTCCAGCAATCGAAGGTCCAGACGTCGATCAGGATCACCTGCCCACGCAGGTCGGCCCAGGTCAGTGGCGGTGAATTGAGCCAGTCCTCCGCCTGGGTGTGGGTGAAGGCGGGCGCGGTCTCTCCCGCCACTTGTGCGGGCAGGTCGCGGTTGACGAGCAACCAGCCGCCGAGTGCGAGTGCCGACAGCGCAACGAAACCGACGATGGATCTCGAC
The DNA here is from genome assembly GCA_052387695.1 of Panacagrimonas sp. Taxonomy (GTDB): domain Bacteria; phylum Pseudomonadota; class Gammaproteobacteria; order Nevskiales; family Nevskiaceae; genus Panacagrimonas. The sequence continues at coordinate 19,795 of JBQTIX010000110.1, forward strand.
ATTGGAAGTGCGATCGATGATGCAGGAGCCCCATGCTCGCCCCTCCACGTCAACGGCGCCTGCCTGAACCGTCCGCCGATACGGTCTTATCGTTCGTTGCGGGCCGCATCAATACTTCGTGGGGCGTCCTGGGGCCGGCCTACAATGGCGCGCCACAGTGATGATGAACTCGATGTCCTCGCCCCTTGCCTCCACGCCCGTCCGCCGCCGTAAGACCCCCAAGGTCGGCTTCGTCTCCCTCGGCTGCCCCAAGGCCCTGGTCGATTCCGAACGCATCCTCACCCAGCTTCGCGCCGAGGGTTACCAGACCGTCTCCAGCTACGACAAGGCCGACGTGGTGGTGGTCAACACCTGCGGCTTCATCGACTCCGCGGTCGCAGAATCCCTGGACGCCATCGGCGAGGCCATGGCCGAGAACGGCAAGGTCATCGTCACCGGCTGTCTCGGCACCGGGCCCAAGAGCCATGTCGTGCGCGAGCGTTTTCCGGACATCCTCTCGCTCAGCGGGCCGCAGAACTACAAGGCGGTGATGGACGCGGTGCATCTGGCGATCCCGCCGAAGCACGAGCCCTTCTTTGACCTCCTGCCGCCCCAAGGCATCAAACTCACGCCCCGGCACTACGCCTACCTGAAGATTTCCGAAGGCTGCAACCACAAGTGCAGCTTCTGCATCATCCCCTCGATGCGCGGCAAGCTCGACTCGCGCCGCATCGACGATGTCCTGCGCGAGGCCGAGCGGCTGGTCAAGGCCGGCGTCAAGGAACTGCTGGTGATCTCGCAGGACACCAGCGCGTACGGCGTGGATCTCAAATACGCGAAGGGTACCTGGCGCGAGCGCGAGTACCGCACGTCGATGCTGGACCTGTGCCGCGGCCTCGGCGAGCTGGGCGTGTGGGTGCGTCTGCACTACGTGTATCCCTACCCGCACGTCGACGAGATCATTCCGCTGATGGCGGAGCGCAAGGTGCTGCCCTACCTCGATATCCCGTTCCAGCACGGCAGCCCTTCCGTGCTCAAGCGCATGAAGCGGCCGGCCTTCGCCGAGGACACGCTGGAGCGCATCGCCGCATGGCGGAAAATCTGCCCGGACATCACCATCCGCAGCACCTTCATCGCCGGCTTCCCCGGCGAGACGGAAGCCGAATTCCAGGAACTGCTGGACTGGCAACTTTCGGCCCAGCTGGATCGCGTCGGCTGCTTCGCCTACTCGCCGGTCGAGGGGGCCAAGGCCAACGATCTGCCCGACCCGGTGGATGAAGAGGTCAAGCAGGACCGGCTCAAGCGCTTCATGAAAGCGCAGGCCAGAATCAGCAGGAAGAAGCTGAAGTCCAAGATCGGCCGGACCATCGAGGTGATGGTGGACGAGATTGGCGAAGACCACGTCGTCACCGGCCGGTCATGGGCCGACGCACCCGAGATCGATGGCAAGGTGTATCTAAGCTGCATCGACCCCCTGAAGCCGGGGCAGATCGTGCGCGCCGAGGTCATCGGAGCCGATGAACACGACTTGAACGCGGAAGTCTTAGGGGATTAAATCGCGCAGAGAATCGGCAAAGGACGGCAGCATGACCAGCCATTACGACGACACGTTGCGCACTCGCCGCCACGCCGCGGTGCAGCGCCATATCGACGCAGAAAACACCAGCGATCTCGATGCGATGATCGCCAGCTTTCACCGGCCACGCTACGAGGTCTTTCCGATGGGCGCGGTGTTCGAGGGAGAACAGCCGGTGCGCGACCTCGTGGCGGGACTGGTCGGCGCGTTTCCCGACTTTCATTTCGCGCCGACCCGGATTCACCACGCCGACGATGCGGTCATCGTCGAGGCGCGCATGACCGGCACGCATCGCGTGGAGTGGGCCGGGATTCCTCCCCAGGGCCGCAGGCTCGACCTGCCGCTGGTCTGCATCTTCGATTTCGAAGACGACCGTCTGGTCAACGAAAAAGTGGTCTTTGACCTGGCAACGGTGCAGCGGCAGTTGGGTTCTTAACCCATTGATTATCAATTATTAAGGCGGCCCGAACATTCGGTCGTCAAGGGTATGTCCTGAGAAGCTTTGCGGTGACTTGCGAAGGTATTTTCGGGTCACCTTAATAGCTGCTTCACGGGCCACCCGCGTCCCCTACGACGGGTTCTTCGTCGGCCCCGACATCATGTCCCACAAGGTGGAGGGCCCGCGACCGGGAGTCGGCGCGGGTGCCGCACTGATTCCAGCTGCGGATTCCACCGCCTGACGCGTCACCCCGAGCAGCGCCTCGATCTCGATGATCATGGCCCGCCGGTATTGCTGGACGGCCATGCGGTTTTCGGCGTTCCCGATCGATCCCGCCTCGCCCGCCGCACTGATCTCGCGCTGCGCCCTGTCGATCACCGGCTCGCGTCTGACCTTCCAGTCCGCGAACAAGGCGCCGTAGGAAGCGAGTTCCTGCTTCCGGATGTCTTGCAGCAGGTCCGGTTTAGAGGTTCTCAGCTTGAGCCTCGCAAAACCCTGCACCAGCGAGGACAACCGGCGACCGAGAACCTGTGCGGGCTCGTTTGTACCCAGATTCGCGGCCAGGTAGGTCTTATAGGCAGCCACGCAGGCCAATACCTCCGGCGAGTCCTGCGGGGCCTCCGCACGGGTGTGGACGGCTGTTGCTGTAGAAGTGCCGCCCGACGCACTTTTCTGGTTCAACAGGCGGGCCTCGATCGACAGCATTTCCGCTGCAGCAATGCGTCCGTCACGAACCCAACTGCTTGCGGTGGCCAGGTCTCCGGGCGGCGCCGGCACCGCGGCGTAAAGCGCCGTCAGGGATTCGGCAGCGTGTGCAGGCATGACGACGCAGGACAGGGCAAAGCACAACGCGATGAATGCAGGAACAGGGCGCACGGCAGGCTCGGCGGACAAGTGTGGAGTCGCGGACGCGCGATCCGTGCCAGCTGGAGTCTGGAGCGAACGGATCGAACCCGGGATTTCGCGAGGCCCGTCCGTCAGGGTTCGCAAGCTCGCCCCAGCCTTACGTATCTACCGCGGCAGGTCGGAGCCCCCCATCAGGAACTCGTCCACCGCGCGCGCGGCCTGCCTGCCTTCGCGGATGGCCCAGACCACCAGCGACTGGCCGCGACGCATGTCGCCGGCCGCGAACACCTTGTCGACCGAGGTCTTGTAGCAGCCTTCTCCATCGGTGCCGGCCTTGGCGTTGCCACGCGCGTCCTTCTCCACGCCGAAGGCATTCAGCATCTGCGCCGCGGGCGCGACGAAGCCCATGGCGAGCAGCACCAGGTCGGCCTTCATCTCGAACTCGGAACCCGGCACCTCGGCCATCTTGCCGTCCTTCCATTCCAGGCGGACCGCGATCAGTTTCTCGACCTTGCCGTTCCTGCCCTCGAAGCGCTTGGTGGCCACCGACCAGTCGCGGTCGCAGCCTTCTTCGTGCGAGGACGAGGTGCGCAGCTTGATCGGCCAGTACGGCCACACCAGCGGCTTGTTCTCCTGATCCGGCGGCTGCGGCAGCAGTTCGAACTGCGCGATGCTCTCGGCGCCGTGACGGCGGCTGGTGCCGACACAGTCAGAGCCGGTGTCGCCACCCCCGATCACCACCACGTGCTTGCCGTCGGCGCGGAGCTGGCCTTTGACCTTGTCACCCGCGTCGATCTTGTTCTGCTGCGGCAGAAATTCCATTGCGAAGTAAACACCCTTCAACTCGCGCCCGGGCACCGGCAGATCGCGGCCCTGTTCGGACCCGCCGGTGAGCAGCACGGCGTCGAAATCCTTCAGCAGTTGCTGCGGAGAGATCGTTGCCGATGCCCAGTTGGTGATGTCATTGAGCGGCTCGACGCCGACGAACACGCCGGTCCGGAACGTCACCCCCTCCGCCTTCATCTGTTCGAGCCGGCGATCGACGTGCGACTTCTCCAGCTTGAACCCGGGGATGCCGTAACGCAGCAGGCCGCCGATGCGGTCGTTCTTCTCGAACACCGTCACCGCGTGACCGACGCGCGCAAGCTGCTGCGCGGCGGCCAGGCCCGCAGGACCCGAGCCGACGATCGCGACCTTCCTGCCGGTCTTGACCGCAGCCGGCATGGGCGTGACCCAGCCGTTCTCGAAGCCCTTCTCGATGATGAAATTCTCGATCGACTTGATGCCGACCGGATCGTTATTGACGTTCAGGGTGCACGCTGCCTCGCAGGGGGCCGGGCAGACTCTTCCCGTGAACTCGGGGAAGTTGTTGGTCGAGTGCAGCGTATCCAGCGCATTGCGATAGTCCTGCGTGAACACCAGATCGTTCCAGTCCGGAATGATGTTGTTGACCGGGCACCCGGTCATGCAGAACGGCGTGCCGCAATTCATGCAACGCGCGGCCTGGGTCTTGGCCTTGTCGTTCTCCAGGACCAGGACGAATTCCTTGTTGTTCTTGACGCGCGCGGGAACCGGCAGATAGGACTCCTTCTGCCGCTCGAATTCCATGAAACCGGTGATCTTTCCCATGTCTTATCTCTGTCTTATCTCTCTCGTTAACCGCCTGTAGGTCGGGTGTAGGTCGGGTCAGGCCCGCCGCTTCATGCGGGCGGACCCGACGACGCTGCCGCGCGATGGCCGGAGCGCCTTGTCGGCTCCGCCTTCGGCTTGAGCCGACCTACACCAACCTACACCGCAACCGCTTCCTTCCTGGCGCTCGCCACCTTCGGCGCGTTCATCTCCATCAGCGCCCGCTTGTACTCGTGCGGGAACACCTTGACGAACTGCTGGCGTGCCTCGGCCCAGTCGTCCAGCAGATTGCGCGCGCGGGTGCTGCCGGTGTGCTTGAAGTGTCGCTGGATCAGGTTTTTCAGGATCACTTCGTCGGTCTGCGGCAGGCCGCCGCGCTCCAGCCGATGCCAGGTGGCCTTGTCCACTTTCGTGTCCTGCTCCGCACTGCTCAGCACGGGTTCGAGAGCGACCATCGCGGTGTTGCACTTGCCGGCAAAGTCGCCTTCCGGGTCGTACACGTACGCGATGCCGCCGGACATTCCAGCGGCGAAGTTGCGGCCCGTGACATCGAGCACCACGATCGTTCCACCGGTCATGTACTCGCAGCCGTGATCGCCGGTTCCTTCCACCACGGCGGTAGCGCCGGAGTTGCGCACTGCGAAGCGCTCGCCGGCCACGCCGTTGAAGAAGGCCTCGCCCGAGATCGCACCATACAGAACCGTATTGCCGATGATGATGTTGTCCACCGCGCGACCACGGAAATCGGTATTCGGCCGCACGATGATGCGCCCGCCCGACAGCCCCTTGCCGACGTAGTCGTTGCCCTCGCCCACCAGATCCAGGGTGATGCCGTGCGCCAGGAAGGCGCCGACCGACTGCCCGGCCGTGCCCTGCAACTGGATGTGGATGGTGTCGTCCGGCAGACCCTCGTGGCCGTAGCGCCTGGCCACTTCGGCCGAGAGCATGGTGCCGACGGTGCGGTTGAGGTTCTTCACCGGTGAGATGAAGGTGACTCTCTCGCCCTTTTCCAGGGCCGGCATCGCCTGCGCGATGAGCTTGTTGTCGAGCGCCTTTTCCAGTCCATGCTCCTGCGTCAGAACCTGATAGCGCAGCTCCTGGGTCGGCGGCTGGTAGAACACGCGGCTGAAGTCGAGACCGCGCGCCTTCCAGTGCGAGATCGCCCTGGTCTGGTCGAGCAGATCCGAGCGGCCGATCAGGTCGTTGAATTTGCGGATGCCAAGCTGGGCCATCAACTGCCGCGCTTCTTCGGCGACGAAGAAGAAGAAATTGACGACGTGCTCGGGCTTGCCCGCGAATTTCCTGCGCAGCACCGGGTCCTGCGTGGCCACGCCCACCGAGCAGGTATTCAGATGGCACTTGCGCAGCATGATGCAACCCTCGACGACCAGCGGCGCGGTTGCAAAGCCCATCTCGTCCGCGCCAAGCAGCGCGGCGATCACCACATCGCGACCGGTCTTCATCTGGCCGTCGGCCTGCACCTTGATGCGGGTGCGCAGGCCGTTGAGCACCAGCGTCTGCTGCGTCTCCGCAAGACCCAGTTCCCAGGGCGCGCCGGCGTGCTTGACACTCGACAAGGGCGAGGCCCCGGTGCCGCCGTCGTGGCCGGCGATCACTACGTGATCGGCCTTGGCCTTGCACACGCCCGCAGCGACGGTACCGACGCCGACTTCGGCGACCAGTTTCACCGAGATATCGGCCGTCGGATTGCCGTTCTTCAGGTCGTGGATGAGTTGGGCGAGATCCTCGATGGAGTAGATGTCGTGATGCGGCGGCGGCGAAATCAACCCCACACCGGGCACCGAGAAGCGCAGGCGGGCGATGTACTCGCTCACCTTCTTGCCAGGCAACTGGCCGCCTTCGCCGGGCTTGGCGCCCTGCGCCATCTTGATCTGGATCTGGTCGGCCGATCCGAGGTACTCGGCGGTCACGCCGAAACGCCCGGCCGCAACCTGCTTGATGCGCGAACGCAGCGAATCGCCGGCCTGAAGGGGGATGTCGGCCTCGACCGCGTCGCGACCGATGATCGAGGCCATGGTGTCGCCATCCTTGATGGCGATGCCCTTCTTCTCCAGCCGGTAGCGCGCCGGGTCTTCACCGCCTTCGCCAGTGTTGGACTTGCCACCGATGCGGTTCATCGCCACGGCGAGCGTGGCGTGCGCCTCGGTGCTGATCGAGCCCAGCGACATCGCACCCGTGGCGAAGCGCTTGACGATTTCCTTTGCCGGCTCGACTTCGTCGATGGAGATGGCCTTGGATGGATCGATCCTGAACTCGAACAAACCGCGCAAGGTCATGTGACGCTTGCTCTGGTCGTTGATGATCTGCGCGTATTCCTTATACGTGCCGTAGTTGTTGGCGCGAGCGGAATGCTGGAGCTTGGCGATGGCGTCCGGCGTCCACATGTGCTCTTCGCCACGCACCCGGAAGGCATACTCGCCGCCCGCATCAAGCGCGTTGGCCAGCACCGGGTCGTTGCCGAAGGCGAGCTTGTGCAGACGCAGCGCCTCCTCGGCAATCTCGAACACGCCGATACCTTCGATGTTGGACGGCGTGCCGGTGAAGTACTTGTCGATCACCGCGCGGTTCAGGCCGATGGCCTCGAAGATCTGCGCACCGCAGTACGACATGTAGGTGCTGATGCCCATCTTGGACATCACTTTCATCAGGCCCTTGTTGATCGCCTTCTTGAAGTTGGCAATCGCTTTGTCCGCCGCATACGCGGCGGGAGCCTTCTCCGGCGACAGATCGCCGGTCAGACCCTTGGCCATGTCGGCCAGCGTGTCCATCGCCAGATACGGGTGGATCGCTTCCGCGCCGTAGCCACCGAGCAGGGCGAAGTGATGCACCTCGCGCGCAGAGCCCGTCTCCACGACCAGACCGGTCGAGGTTCGCAGGCCCTTGTTGACCAGGTGCAGGTGGATCGCGGAAGTCGCGAGCAGCGCGGGGATGGCCACGCTCTCGGCGTCGATCCGGCGATCCGACAGGATCAGGACGTTGTGGCCGGACTTCACCGCATCGACCGCCTTGGCGCAGAGCGAGGCCAGACGCGCTTCCACCCCTTCCTTGCCCCAGGCCGCGGGGTAGCAGATGTTGATCTCGAAGGACTTGAACTTGGCCCGGGTGTGCGAGCCGATCTCGCGCAGCTTGGCCATGTCCGAGTAGTCGAGCACCGGCTGCGAGACTTCCAGCCGCATCTGCGGATTCAGATTGGCGGTGTCGAGCAGGTTGGGCTTCGGCCCGATGAACGACACCAGGGACATCACCATCGCCTCGCGGATCGGATCGATCGGCGGATTGGTGACCTGGGCGAACAACTGCTTGAAGTAGCTGTACAGCGGCTTGAGCTTGTTGGACATGACCGCCGGCGGCGAGTCGTTGCCCATCGAGCCGGTCGCTTCCTCGCCTTCCAGCAGCATCGGCGACAGCAGGATGCGGATGTCTTCCTGCGTGTAGCCAAAAGCCTGCTGCTTGTCGAGCAAGGAGACGTTGCTCTTTTCCTCCACCGCGGACGCCAGGGCCTTCGCGGGCTTCAGTTCGTCGAGCTTGATGCGGATACGGTTGATCCAGGCCTTGTAGGGCTCGGCACTGGCGTAGGTGTCCTTCAGCTCCTCGTCCTCGATGATCCGCCCTTCTTCGAGGTCGATCAGAAACATCTTGCCGGGCTGCAGGCGCCACTTCTTGGTGATGCGCGAATCCGGGATGGGCAGCACGCCGGATTCCGACGCCATCACGACGAGGTCATCGTCGGTCACGATGAATCGTGCCGGCCGCAGACCATTGCGATCGAGCGTACCGCCGATGTAGCGGCCGTCGGTGAAGGCCAACGCCGCCGGGCCGTCCCAGGGCTCCATCATCGCCGCGTAGTACTCGTAGAACGCGCGGCGGTTCTCGTCCATCAGGGTGTGGTTCTCCCAGGCCTCGGGGACCATCATCATCATGGCCTGGGCGATGGGATAACCCGCCATCACCAGCAGTTCCAGGGCGTTGTCGAAGCAGGCGGTGTCCGACTGGCCTTCGTAGATGAGCGGGAACAGTTTCTTCAGGTCATCGCCCAGCTCGGCCGACTTCATCACGCCCTCGCGGGCGCGCATCCAGTTGAAGTTGCCCTTGACCGTGTTGATCTCGCCGTTGTGCGCGATCAGACGGTAGGGATGGGCCAGCGGCCACTCCGGGAAGGTGTTGGTGGAGAAGCGCTGATGCACCAGCGCCATCGCCGACACGCAGCGCTCGTCCTGCAGGTCCTTGTAATACACGCCCACCTGGCCGGCCAGCAGCAGGCCCTTGTAGACGATGGTGCGCGCCGACATCGACGGAACGAAGAATTCCTTGCCGTGCAGCAGGTTGAGTTCGCGGATCGCGTGACCGGAGGATTTGCGGATCACATAGAGCTTGCGTTCGAGCGCGTCGGTCACCAGCACGTCGGCGCCGCGGCCGATGAAGATCTGGCGGATCACCGGCTCCTTGCTACGCACGGTCGGTGACATTTCCATCGTGCGGTCCACCGGAACGTCCCGCCAGCCGAGCACGATCTGCCCTTCCTCGCGGACGGCGCGCTCAATCTCCTGTTCGCAGGCGATGCGCGAAGCGTTCTCCTTGGGCAGGAAGATCATGCCCACCCCGTACTCACCGACCGGAGGCAGTTCGACGCCCTGCCGGGCCAGGTCCTCGCGATAGAGCTGGTCCGGGATCTGGATCAGGATGCCGGCACCGTCACCCATGAGTTTGTCGGCACCGACCGCGCCGCGATGCTCCAGGTTCTTCAGGATCAGCAGGCCTTGCTCGACAATGGACTGGCTCTTGCTGCCCTTGATGTGTGCAATGAAGCCAATGCCGCAGGCATCGTGCTCATTACTGGGGCTGTAAAGGCCGAGTCGGCGCGCCTCTTCGATCTTGTGCTCCATCTGTCACCCTCAAACTCGTCAAACAGGACGGGGGAGGATAGAGGAGCGCAAATTGGATGCCAAGCAGATTAAATGGGGTCTGACCCCCATTTATTTTTATTCGGTTTGATTTTTATTTAAATGGGGACATATTAAATTCCTGCCTTGCGCGACGGTCGCCCGGGCTTGCCCCGGCACAGCCGGCGTTCGGTTCGTGACTGCAAGTTGGCGATGAATCCGGGCTCTCCGAGCGCCCAACCCTTGAGCACGGAATCGGTCAGGCTCGATTGCTGGTCGGGACTCAGGCCCTGGCTGACCCGGTCGGCGTAAGCGGCCTCGCGGGCGAAGGGGGTGTTGCCGAGTCCCCAGAACAAGGCGTGCGGGGTGACCAGCCGGTCCTGCCGCAGGCCCACGCAGTGCGCGTAACTGGACCAGCGGTAATCCCCCGCTCGCGCCACGATGCCGGCCCGGACGGGGTTGAGATCGATGTAGGCCATGCAGGCGAGAAGATAACGATCGGTCTGCACCAGGGTTGCGCGATAACGGCCCTCCCACAGGGTGCCGGTGCGCTCATGGCGTTTGTTGAACGCCTGGACATAGCGGCGCCCCACGGCCTGCATCATCAGGGGCAGACCGGTCGCCGTCGCCGGGGTGGCCAGCAAGTGAAAGTGATTGCCCATCAGCACGTAGCTGTGGATGGCAACCTTTTCGCGCTCGGAGTATTCGGCAAGCAGACGCAGCATCAGTTCGTAGTCGTCCGCATCGCGGAACGTCGTCTGCCGGTCATTGCCGCGCTGGATGACGTGATGCGGGTAATCCGGAACGCTGAGGCGGGGAAGGCGGGCCACGGCGGCCTCAGCGCAGGCGCCGCGGATCGAACAGTCGCTCGTGCTCGTCGATGGCATAGCGATCGGTCATGCCGGCGATGTAGTCCGCCACCACGCGCGCACGGCCGGACGGACCCTGCGCCTGTTCCCGCTTCTGCGCTTCGGCAAAGAATCCCGGCGGCATCAGCCGCGGATCCGCGAACAAAGCCTCGTACAGCTCGCGCACCACGCGCCGCGCCTTGGTCATGACGCGGTACACCTGATGATGCAGGTACAGGTTCTCGCGCAGGAAGCGCTTGAGCTGACGGTTGTCCTCGCGTGCGGCATCGCCGTAGCCGATCAGAGGGCCCGCTTGCGCCCGGACACTGTCGATGTCGCCCAGCCGCGCCTGCTGAATCCGCGCGCGACTGGCCTCCACCAGATCGTTGACCAGATGATTGATGATCCGCCGGATCGTCTCGTGGCGCTCCTGCTTGGGGTTCATGTCCGGGTGCGTCGCGCGCGCCGAGTCGTGGTGGCGCGCGAAGATCGGCACGCTGCGAAGCTGCTCGATGCTCAGCAGCCGCGCACGCAGGCCATCGTCGATGTCGTGATTGTTGTAGGCGATCTCGTCGGCGACGTTGGCAAGCTGTGCTTCGAGACCGGGCTGGGTGCGATCGAGAAACCGACGGCCGACGTCGCCGAGCGAGGCCGCATTTTTCGGCGAGCAGTGTTTGAGAATGCCTTCGCGGGTCTCGAAGGTCAGATTGAGCCCGCGGAACCCGGCGTACTTGTCTTCCAGCTCATCGACCACTCTGAGTGACTGGAGATTGTGCTCGAAGCCACCGTGATCCTTCATGCACTCGTCGAGCGCGTCCTGGCCGGCGTGGCCGAAGGGCGTGTGCCCGAGATCGTGGGCCAGCGAAATGGTTTCGCAGAGATCCTCATCCAGTCTGAGCACCCGCGCAACGCTGCGACCGATCTGCGCCACTTCCAGCGAATGGGTCAGGCGCGTGCGGAACAGATCGCCTTCGTGGTTGACGAAGACCTGGGTCTTGTACTCCAGCCGGCGGAACGCGGCCGAATGGACGATGCGGTCGCGGTCGCGCTGGAACTCGCTGCGAAACCCGGGCGGCGGCTCGGCGTGACGGCGGCCCCGGCTGCGAGTAGCGATCGCGGCGTAGGGCGCCAGGTCCATACTCAGGCCTTCGCCGCTGCTGCGGGGTCCGGTCCAGGGTCCGATCCAAACCCCCAGCAGAATTTTTCCAGCGTCGCGTCGAGCGTGGATTCATCAAAGTCCGCGCTCAGCACGGCCTCGCCGATGCTACGGAGCAGCACCAGTCGCAGCTTGCCGGCCTTGACCTTCTTGTCCTGGCTCATCAGCTCGTGAAAATCCGCGGGCTTCATCCCCGCCGGCGGGCGCGTCGGCAGGCCGATGTGGGCGAGCATGCGCGTGACGCGCTCCACCTCGGCCGCCTTGATCCAGCCCAGCCGATGCGACATGTCGGCGGCCATGCACAGCCCGACCGCGATCGCCTCGCCATGCAGCCATTCGCCATAGCCGGCAGAGGTTTCGATGGCATGACCAAAGGTGTGGCCAAGATTGAGCAGGCTGCGCGGGCCACCGGCGATGCTCTCGCGCTCGTCGAGCCCGACGATGCGCGCCTTGATCGCACAGCAGCGCTCGATGGTCTCGCCGATGAACTGTGGATCCAGCGCCACGATCCGGTCGAGGTTTTTCTCGATCCAGTTGAACAGCAGCGCGTCGTCCAGCAGTCCGTATTTGATGACTTCGGCAAAGCCCGATCTCAGCTCTCGTTCGGGCAGGGTGGCCAGGGTGCCGGTATCGGCGACCACCGTGATCGGCTGGTGGAAGGACCCGATCAGGTTCTTGCCACGCGCATGGTTCACCGCGGTCTTGCCGCCGACCGAAGAATCCACCTGGGCCAGCAGGGTGGTCGGAACCTGGACGTAATCGATACCGCGTTGGCAGATCGCCGCGACGAAGCCGCCGAGATCGCCAATGACCCCGCCGCCCAGCGCCAGCAGCACACCATCGCGACCCAGCCGGGCTTGCAGCATCCAGTCCAGCACCTGCCCGGCCTGCTCCCAGGTTTTCTGCGTCTCGCCGGAAGGCAACACCAGGGCCTGATCGCGGTCCAGCTTGAGCACGGTCAGCATCGGCTCCAGATAATGCCTGGCGACGTTTTCGTCCGTCAGCAGCATCGCCCGCCGACCTCGCAGCAGCGTGTAGCTGGCGGGATCGCCAAGCAGGTTTCCGCCGATCCGGATCGGATAGGCGCGTTCGCCCAGATCGACGTTGAGAATGCGCGGGATCATGCCGTACCGGCCGCCTTGTGCTCGAGGTGATCCTCGATCTCGCGCGCCAGGATCCGGGCGTTGCGCCCATCGGTTGACAGCACCAGATCGGCAATCTCGCGATACAGCGGGTCGCGATGCTCGAACAGGCGACGCAGGATCTCGCGCCGATCCTCGCCGGTCTGGAGCAGGGGCCGGTTCTCGGTCCGCGCCGTCCGGTGCACCTGCTGGTCGATGCTGGCATGCAGATAGACGACGAAGCCACGCGCCGACAGCCATTGACGGTTGTCCGGCTCGATCACGGCGCCGCCGCCTGTGGCCAGCACGATCCCGCTGCGCTGCGTCAGGTCGGAGATGGCCGCCCGCTCGCGCTTGCGGAAACCTTCCTCGCCTTCCTTCTCAAAGATAAAGGGGATATCGACGCCGGTTCGCAGCTCAACCTCGACGTCGCTGTCGATGAACTCCATGCCGCGAACCTCCGCCAGCCGCTTGCCGACGGTGGACTTGCCTGCACCCATGGGTCCCACAAGAAAAATGTTGCCGCGCAAGGTTTTGCCTCGAAACTTTCGCCTCAATCGCGCCGGGTCACAGCGCGGGAAACGCCGTTCATGGGTCGGTCATGCCGGACCCCGGCGACCGCCAGACGTTCACGAAGCCGGGATTATAGCGACGGCGACGCATCGCCCATTGGATCGCAGCGCCCGGCACGAAGTCCTTTCAGGTCGGTTGTGTCGGTTGTAGGTCGGTTCAAGCCGAAGGCGGAACCGACATGGCGCGTCCTTCGAGGGAGGGCGCACGTCGGATCCGCCCGCGAAAAGCACGCGGGCTTGATCCGACCTACACCCGACCTACACCCGACCCGACCCAGGGGCAATCTAATTCCCGCGCAGACCGTCCTGAAGAATCTTCGGCGTGACGAAGATCAGCAATTCGTCCTTGTTCGACACCGTGACCTTGTTGCGGAACGCCGCTCCGAGGATAGGAATGTCGCCGAGGAAGGGGATCTTGCTGACGCTGTTGCGATTCTCCTGCACGTAGACGCCACCGAGCACCACGGTGCTGCCGTTGTCCACGAGAACCTGGGTCGAAACTTCGCGCGTGTCGATACTCGGGACGGTGCCGCCGAAGACGTTGGCGACCTGCTGGCCGACGCTGTCCTGCGTGACGTTGAGGTCCATCACCACGCGGTTGTCCGGCGTGATCTGCGGCGTCACCGTCAGGCTCAGCACCGCTTTCTTGAACTGGATGTTGGTCGCGCCGCTGCTGGACGCCTGCTGGAAAGGAATCTCGACACCCTGTTCGATCGTGGCCTGCTTGGCGTTGGCCGTGATCACGCGCGGACTGGACACCACCTCACCGCGTCCCTCCGCTTGCAGGGCAGAGAGTTCAAGATCGACCAGATAATCCGCGCCGAGCACCGCCAGCGCAATGCGACCGGCGTTGCCGCTGGCCGGAAGACTGATGTTGAAGCGGTCCGCCAGAGCGCCGGGCGGGACCGGGAAGCCACCGTTGTTCAGAAAGCCCTGTACCGCCGTGTTGGTGGCCGCGGCACTGCCGGAGGTCGTGACCAAACCCTGGTCGCCATTGCGGCCGACTGCGCTCAGGCCGAAGCGCGCGCCCAGCTCCCGCGAGAAGTCATTGTTGGCGATGACCACGCGCGATTCGATCAGAACCTGGCGCACCGGAATATCGAGCTTGACCACGAGCGCGCGGATTTCAGACAGCTTCTCGCGCGTCTCCTGGAGCAACAGCGAATTCGTGCGTTCGTCCACCGTCACGCGGCCGCGCTCGGACATGATGGAGCTGTCACCGGACTTGAGCAGCGCCGCCAGGTCAGCGGCCTTGGCGTAGTTGACCTGGATCAGTTCGGATCGCAGCGGGGCCAGTTGCGTCGCCTGCTTCTCGGCTTCCAACCGAACCTTGTCGCGCTCGGCAATCTCGGTGAGCGGCGCCACCAGCATCACATTGCCTTCCTGGCGCACGCCCAGGCCCTTGCTGCGCAAGATGATGTCGAGCGCTTGGTCCCAGGGGACGCTCTGCAGGCGGATCGCAATATCGCCGGTGACCGCATCCGACACCACCATGTTGGTGCCGGCGACGTCGGCGATGATCTGCAACAAGGAGCGGATATCGACCGCCTGGAACGAAAGCGAAATCTTCTCGCCGACATATTCCGGCTCGCGCAGCTTGCGCTCGTCGAGCTTCTCCTGCGTCAGCGGTTGCAACTCGATGGTGAACAGGTTGCCGGCCTGGTAGGCCACCTGCTCGAAGTCGTTGCCCGGAATCGGCGTGACGATCACCTCGGCGTTGATGCCGGCACGCACCGCATCGACGAATTTCACCGGCGTGGCGAAATCGAGCACATCGAGCCGGCGCACCAGCTTGTCGCCGACCGTGATGTTCTTGAAGCGGGCGATGATCCTGCCACCCTCCTCCACCACGTCCACCGATGTTGCAGCGTCGGCCAGCGCGATCACCACCCGACCTTCGCCCTTGTCGCCACGACGGAAATCGATCGAGCTGATCCCGTCCACCGGAGCCGGCGCAGGAGCGGCCGTGACTGCCGGAGGAGGCGCGACCTGCGCAGTCGCCTCACCGCCGTCGAGCGTCAGATACACCTTGTTGCCCTCCACGCGAACCCGGTGCGTGGTCAGGCGCTCCAGCTCCACGACCACGCGCGTACGCCCCTCGGCCTCCGCCGTGGCCACGGCGCGCGCGACGCCGATATCGAGCTTGCGATAACGCTCGGCCACGGCCAGGCGCGTGTCCGGCAGATCGAGCGACAACCGCGCCGGCTGATCGACGGTGAAGACGGTGGGCTCGGGCGCGGCTTCGGACAAGGTCAGGGTCAGCAACAGGCGATCGCCGTCGAGGGCGACCGCGTCGACGGCTTGCAGGGACCGCGTGGTCTGGGCGCGTAGCTGCGAGACCGGCACAAGGCACATGAGCGCGGCCAACACGGCAAGGGCGAATCGCCACCCGCCGGTCACCGGGCGACCGGTGCCTGGCACCTCGGGCGCGGCTTGGGTTTGATGGGTCATCGGTCGAGAACTCCCTTGTTACGGTGCAAGCGCCAGGGTGGCCGGGCGCGAAACCCAGCCACCGAATCCATCGGGAACGATCTCTGCAAGATTGATTTCGGCCTCCTCGATAGCCCTGATCTGGCCGTAATTCTGGCCCATGTGATCGCCCAGGGTGACGCGATGGATGACGCCGTCCGGTGCCTTGACCAGCGCGTACATCGCCTTGGGTGTTTCGATGATGCCCTGCATGCGCAGAGCATCGAGCGGAAATTCTTCCAGCGGCTCGCGTGCGCGATTGGGATCCGGCCGGGGGCCGGAGGCCGCCACCGCTGGCTCCTCGGACTCCGGCTCGGCGGACTCGAAGGGGTCGCGCCGCTCGCCGGCTTCATAGGCGAAGGTATCGAAGCTGCGGATCTGCGGAATCGGTTCGATCTGCTGCGACTTGCGGCTCTTGACGCTGGCCACGCGCGATTCCAGGTCGCCCATGCCGTCGGTGCAGGCGGACAGCAGCAGCGCCGCCATCAGCACGCATGGGCGCGAGTTAGCCCTCATCACTGGCCCGTCCTCCGTTCCGGTCCTTGGGTTTGGCCTTTGCTTTGACCTTGGGCTTCGGCTTCGCATCCTCGACCGCCTGCAACTCTGCG
Organism: Panacagrimonas sp.; assembly: GCA_052387695.1. Classification (GTDB taxonomy): domain Bacteria; phylum Pseudomonadota; class Gammaproteobacteria; order Nevskiales; family Nevskiaceae; genus Panacagrimonas. Next base: position 35,939 of record JBQTIX010000110.1, read on the forward strand.
TCATCCAGATAGCGGTAGGTCTTCGCCAGCGCGGTCATCCGCAAATCCCCCGCTTGCGCGGTCTGCGCCTGGCCGCGACCGGCGGCCTTGGCCGAGCGGATGTCCACCTCGTCGATGGTGACGATGCGCGGCAGACCGGCCACGCCGCCGACGAAGGCGCCCATCTCGTGGAACGAGCCGGTCACGACAATCTTGTTCGGAATCTCGGCGTAGAACTCCTTCGGCAGTTCCGGCAGCGGCTGGAACAGCTCTTCCTCCAGGCTGCTGGCGACGCGGGTCTGCGAGATGTCGTTGAGCAGGTTGGCCACCTCGCTCTTGCTGGGAAGCTGCTTGAGCATGGCGCCGAAGGAGCGCTCCATCTCCTGCAACTGTTCCTTGTAGGCGTCGAGCGCCACCACCTTCTTCTGCTTGCGCTCGAACTCGCTGAACAGCGTGGTTTCCTGTTCGCGCTTGAGCTTGAGCTCGTCGTTCATCGGCACCAGCACGAACCAGGTTCCGGCCGCGACCAGGACGACGGCGGCCAGCAGCGCGCCAGCGACATGCACCCAGCCCGGCCAGGCGCCGGGGTTCTGGAGGTCGAGGGTCTGGAGGTCGGCGACCGCCTGCTGGAGATTCATTCCACGATCTCCTCTTCGTCGATGCCAGCCGCCGACCGGTTACCGGGCGTCGCCTTGGTCAGATTCCTGACCTGTAAGGTGAAGTCGCTGCGGCGCAGCGCGCTCTTCTCCGCCGCCTTGATCACGATCAGCTTCGGGTCCTCGAACCACTCGGAGGCTTCGAGGTTCTTCATGTAAGTCGACACGCGTCCGTTGGATTCCGCGGTCCCCTCCACCGTCACCGCGGTGCCGCTCTGCTTGATCGAGACGAGGTTCACGCCCTCGGGCAGAGTGTTCACGATCTCATCGAAGAAGTGCACGGTGGCGCTGCGCGAGGCCTGCAACTCCTCGATCACGCGCATGCGCGACAGCAGATTGTTCTTGACCCGCTCCAGTTCCTCGATCTCCTTGATCTTGCGATCGACCTCGACGATCTCCCGCTTGAGGTAGGCGTTGCGGACGTCCTGGTTGTCCAGTTCCGCCTGCATGCCCAGGTAACCCGACAGGAGAATCGCGCCCGCCGCCAGCACGCCGGCGACCATCAGCGCGATGAACTGCTGTCTGCGCTGCTCGCGACGTCGCGCGCGCCAGTCGAGCAGATTGATCTTGGTCATGCGTTCTCGGTATCGAACGCGCGATAGGCGAGCCCCGCGGCGATCAGCATCGAGGCCTCGTCCTTGGCCAGCACCGAGGGCTTGGCGCGCGCGGACACGCCCATGGCGGCAAAGGGCCGGGCGATGACGGTGGGGATGCGCAGACGCTCCTGGATCAGCGCATCGACGTTGGGAATGTGCGCGCAACCGCCGGCGAGGATCACCTGGTCGATGTTGCCGTGCTTGGACGAGGCGGCGAAGAAAAACTGGAGCGAACGGTCGATCTGCTGGCCCATGTCGGCGACGAAGCCGGGCAGAACCTCGGATTCGTAATTCTCCGGCAGATTGCCGAACTTCTTGGCCTTGCCCGCTTCCTCGAAGCTCATGCCGTACTGGCGCATGATCTCCTCGGTGAGCAGCTTGCCGCCGAAGGCCTGGTCGCGGGTGTAGACCGTGGCCATGTCGTGCAGCACCAGCAGGGACGTCGTGTTGGCGCCGATGTCGACCACCGCGATCGTTTTCTTCACGCCCCGGGCGGGCATCTGGTGTCGCAGGAACTGGCAGGCGTTTTCCAGCGCGTAGGCCTCGATGTCCACGACCTTGGGAATCAGGCCCGCCATCTCGGCCGCGGCGCAGCGACTCTCAACCTGTTCCTTGCGGCAGGCCGCGAGCAGCACGTCGGCGTTGCCGGCACCCTTGTCGCTGGCGCCGAGCAACTGGAAATCGAGGCTGACCTCGTCGATCGGATAGGGAATGTACTGATCGGCCTGGGCGCGGATCTGTTCCTCCATGTCGTGATCCGACAGGCCGGACGCCATCTGCACGATCTTGGTGATCACCGACGCACCGGCTACCGCCAGGGCCACATGCCGGGTGCGCGTTCCCGCCCGGTTCACCGCGCGGGCGATCGACTCGGACACCAGCTTGGGGTCAACGATCTGTTTTTCGTTGACCGCGTTGGGTGGCAATGGCTCCACCGCGTAGGTCTCGACCTGGAACCGGTCGCCGCGATGAGCGAGTTCCAGAAGCTTGACCGCACTGGAACTGATGTCGAGACCCAGGAGTTCCTGACTGCCGCCGCCGAACAGCGATTGCATGATGGACATCGCGCGTGTTCCGCCGGCCCGTTGGTCTTGACTCGTATTTTCAAGGGAGTCCCCCTGTGGGCCGCATGACGAGCACCCGCATTGCGACCTAATATACCCCACCCGTCCTGCCGGGCAATACAAGATGGTTCGACGACTTAAGTTTCGACAACTATTTGATGTTGCTTCATAAGCAGCACCGGCACTCTTCTCTTCGCGTAGCCCGTCCCCGCCGTGTCCCGCCTGCTTCTCTTCTCGATCTGGATCGCCGGACTGCTGCTGGCTCTGCTGGTGGCCTCGCCTTTCCTCGCGTTCTACGGCGCCCGCTGGTACTACGAACCGGAACTGCCCTCGGTGTCCGCGCTCAAGGAACTCAAATTGCAGGTCCCGCTGCGGGTCTACACGCGGGACGGAAAGCTGATCGGCGAGTTCGGCGCCGAGCGCCGGGCGCCGATGCGCTATGACGAGATCCCGCAGCGCCTGATCGATGCCTTCCTCGCTTCGGAAGACGATCGCTTCTTCGAGCACCCGGGCGTGGACTGGCAGGGGCTGATGCGGGCGAGCTTCAAGCTCGCCATCACCGGCGAGAAGTCCCAGGGCGGCAGCACCATCACCATGCAGCTGGCGCGAAACGTGTTTCTCAGCGCCGAGCGCAGCTATACCCGGAAAGCGCGCGAAATCCTGCTGGCGCTGCGCATCGAACACGAGATGACCAAGAAGGAGATCCTGGAGACCTATCTCAACAAGATCTTCCTCGGCCAGCGAGCCTATGGCGTCGGCGCCGCCAGCCGCGTGTATTTTGGGCGCGAGGCCGCGGATCTGACCTGGTCGCAGGCCGCCCTGCTCGCCGGACTGCCCAAGGCGCCCTCGCGCGACAACCCGGTCAGCTCGCCCGGGCGGGCCACGGAACGCCGCGACTACGTGCTGCGCCGGCTGCGCGAGCTGGGCAAGATTTCGGAACTGGACTACCGCGCCGCGCTGGCCGAGCCGGTGGCGGTGAAACTGGCGCCGCCGCAGGTCGAGGCCGACGCGCGCTACGTCGCCGAGATGGTGCGGAGCGAGATGATCGGACGCTTCGGCGAAGCCGCCTACACCTCCGGCTACCGGGTCACTGCCACCGTCACCTCGGGCCGCCAGGACGCCGCCAACGCCGCGCTGCGCACCGCCCTGATCGCCTACGACGAACGTCATGGCTGGCGCGGCCCGGAAGCGCGGCTGCCGGCCGAGTTGCTGAGCCGGGCGAAGGAAAACGCGACCGCAGTGGACGCCCATCTCGATCTGAGACCGCGAATCGCCGGGCTTTACGCGGGCGTGGTCATCGATTTCCGTCCGGGAAATATCACCCTGCTGCTGCAAGGTCAGAAGCTGGTCGAGATCGCGGCGGAACAGTTCGCCTGGGCGAAAATCCCGCCCAAAAAACCGCTCATCCCCGGAGACATCGTGCGGGTGCGCTGGTCGAGCGATATTCAGCAGTATCAACTGGCGCAGATTCCCGAGGTGCAGGGCGCGCTGGTCGCGATGGACCCGCGCAACGGCGCGATCGAGGCGGCAGCCGGCGGCTACGACTTCCTGCTCAACAAGTTCAACCGCGTCACCCAGGCGCGACGCCAGCCCGGCAGCGGCTTCAAGCCCTTCGTCTACGCCGCCGCTTTCGACGGTGGCTACACCCCGGCCTCGGTGCTGCTGGACGCACCCGTGGTGTACCAGGACTCCGAACTCGAAGGCGCCTGGCGGCCGGAGAATTCGGATAGGGATTTCAAGGGTCCGATCCGCCTGCGCGACGCGCTGGTGCACTCGCGCAACCTGGTTTCGATCCGCCTTCTGCAGGGCCTCGGCGTCGAGCGCGCGCGCAACTACGTCGCGCGTTTCGGGCTGCCCAAGGAGCACCTGCCGCGCAATCTGTCTATGGCACTCGGGTCCGGCAGCTTCACCCCCCTCGAAATCGCCGCGGCCTATGCGGTACTGGCCAATGGCGGGTTCCGGGTGGAACCCTATGTCATCGAGTCGATCGTGGATGCCGCCGGCAAGGAGGTTTTCCGCGCCGACCCGCCGCTCGCCTGCGCCAGTTGTGAAGAAAACCTGCTGGTCGCCGCGGCTCCGGGCGAAATCGCCAGCGACGTCGCGACCGTCCCTGCGTCTGCCCGTCCGCTTGCGCCACGCGTGATCGACCCGAGAGTCGCCTGGATGGTGGACGACGTGCTGCGCGAGGTCACCATCCGCGGAACCGGCGCCGAGGCGCGCAAGCTCGGACGCGGCGACATTGCCGGCAAGACCGGCACCTCCAACGACGAGACCGACGCCTGGTTCAACGGCTTCAACGGCGAGGTGGTCGCGGTGGCCTGGATGGGCTTCGACCAACCCGCGCCCCTGGGTCGCGGAGAAAACGGCGGTCGCGCCGCGCTGCCGATGTGGATGGATTTCATGCGCGCCGCGCTCAAGGATCACCCCGAGACCCCGCGACCGCGGCCCTCCGGACTGGTCACGGTGAGGATCGACCGCCGCTCCGGGCTGCTCGCCGCCGGCGGCGATTCCGATGCGATGACTGAGACGGTGCGAGAGGACCGCGTGCCGCAGGCCGATGACGATCGCGCCCGGAGTAGTCCGCCGGTTCAGCTCGAAGAACTGTTCTGATCGAAAGCTCATGGGCAGACGCGGCACCAACGGTGATGCAGGGCTGGCGGACGAGGCCGCGCGCCTGATCTGCGACGAGGGCATGACCGATTATCGCGGCGCCCGGCTCAAGGCCGCCGAGCGGCTGGGGCTCAACCCGCGCAACACCCAGCTCGACAACCTCCGGATCGAGGCCGCGGTGCTGGAGCGCCTGCGCCTGTTTGGGGGCGCTGAATACGAGCAGCGGCTCCGGGCGATGCGACACACCGCGCTACGCGCCATGGGCCTGCTTGCGGCGTTCCGGCCCAGAATCGCTGGGGCCGTGCTCAGCGGCGCCATCGGCGAAGGGCACCGGGTCCAGATCCACGCCTTCGCCGACCACGCGGAGACGGTGGAGATGCTGTTCCACGATCGACAGATTCCCTTTGACCAAGCAGAGCGACGCTACCGTTTTGCGGACGGCCGCGAGCGCGAAGTCCCCTTGCTACGTTTTGAAGCCGATGGGATTGGGTTGGACGTCGCCGTGTTTGATCTGGATGCGGAGCGCAACGGACCCTTGTCGAATATCGACGGCAAACCCGCCAAGCGGCTTGCCACTGAGCAGTTGCGGGCACTGCTGGAAGCGCGTCCGACCCGCGTTGAGGAAAGCTGGCGCGTGTAGTCTCTCTCTCTGCTCTGCCAGCCAATGCCGATCTGGGCTTGAATCGAAACCGCGCTATCCTTGACCCATGATTGATGCGTCCCTGCTATCCCGCGTCAGAACGCTCAGTGCTGCCGAGCGCATAGAGCTTCTGGGCGCCGTCTGGGAATCGTTCACGGCTACGGAAGCCCCGATAACGGAGGAAGAAAAGCGGCTTCTGGAAGCGCGCTTGTCTGACCTCGCCGAAAATCCCGGCCATCAAAGCCCTTGGCGCGAGGTCCAAGCTCGCATGAGGCAACGCCTGCCTTGAGCTACATCGTCTATGTTCGTCAGGCGGCGGAGCTTGACGCGACAGAGGCTCAGGACTGGTATGAAGCGCAGAGCCCCGGTCTCGGCGCGGCGTTCAACGAGGAGTTCGGGCGGGCGTTACTCCGTCTTGAGGAAATGCCGTTTACCGGCCAACAGATGTTTGGCTCCGTCAGGCGCGTCGTGCTTCATCGCTTTCCCTTCCTGCTCTGGTATCAGGTCGAACGTTCCACTGTCATCGTCCTCGCGTGCACGCACGGCAAGCGCAGTCAGCGCTTCATTCGTTCAAGGTTGCGCTAGAGCAATTTTCGTTCACGTACAGACATAAATCGATCCTGTCATCCTGAGCGGAGCGAAGGATCTTCTCTCCGACAGGACAAGTAGGGCGGGAAGCGGGATGCGCCTTCGGCTTTCGCGTCCTACGCGGGCTATACAACGGGTTCCCGATCCCGTGACGAGTGCCAGAACGCGAGGATTTCCAGAAAGCTTCCCTTCGTGCGGTAGTAGATGAAGTACCGCGTCCGCGCCAGAAGAAGCCGGCGCGTGTTGGAGTCTCGCGCGTTTTCGATCTGGGTACCGATCCCGGGCTGCTCCACCAGTACCTCGACGGCCGCTTTTACGTCGGATGCGATGGCGCCCGGAGCCGCGGGGCGGTTGTCCCGCCACCATTCGGCGGCTCGCAGAATCTCCCGCGCCGCCCGCGGCTTGACGCGTGCGACCAGCACCCGCTTAGCCGTATGGCTTCAGTTGCGCGAGCAGTTCCTGCAAGGAGATGCCCTCCTCGCGGTCCGCTTCTTCGAGCGCGGCATCCAGTTCCGCCAGCAAATGCGCCGGCAGGCGCACGCCGGACTCCGGAACCTGCGAGAGCACGGCCACGACGGTTCCCTCGGGAAGGGTGGTTCCCGCGAGTACAACCTTTCCGTCGACGACCTTTCCGGTTGCGAGTTGCATGCGGCAATGGTACCTAGGCAAAAGCACTGCGGACAGCAAGCGTGCCGAAAAGTCCGCGTCTTCCGATGGCTGAATCGCGGCTGGCCAGCAAACGATGTAGAGAATTGATCTGCTCGCACGACCAACTGCGGTTTCTAGCCCGCATTTCTCACAGGGGGATCGAGCGATGGCCGTACGTCGAGGATGCCAGCGGCGCCGGGCTGGAGCGAAACCGATGGTTGTTCCATCGGTTGAGTGAAGCCCAAGCCGATGGCACCGCAGACAGGCCAGCGCCGATCAGCCTTCGATCCATCGCACATTCTGTTCTGGGCATATCGCATGAAATTCTCAATAAGGTTCGGAGTTGACGCAGGGATCGAAGGCGACCCTGTGAGAAATGCGGGCTAGGACAAGTAGGGCGGGAAAGCGGCCGGTCAGCGCCACCTGTTGTTCTGCCGCCCAGAACGACCAGGCTCGTCGGCTGGAGCGCTGGAATATTCGCCAGGCATGGTTGTGGTGTCGTGGGTAACGACAAGCACCCGGTCGATGAACACCACGACAACAGCGGCGACGAACCAAACCATTAGAGGCTCTCAAATTCCTCGCCATGCGATGGAACGCGAGCTTCCATCCCATCTCAATCGTCGTTTCTAATCGTGCCGATGCCCTGCCCATCTCCGATCGTGGCGTTGGCCGGCCCGCTTAGATTCACCTGGAAAGTCTCATCGGACTCCCGGGTCGAATCGCCCTTCAAGACGACACCTACTGACTTCGAGAGCGTGCCCGGCGGAAAGCTCAGCGCGCCGCTCTTGGCGGTGTAATCTGTAGGAGCCACCGCCGTTGCATTGGCCGTGGCGTAATTCACCGTCACCGACTGGGTCGAACTCCGGCTCAGCGTCACGGTGAAATTCACCGTCTTGGTAGTGCCACTGGCGCCTTCGGTCGCCGATACGTTGCTGATTTGGATCGACGGGAGGTCAGGCGGCGCATCGTCGTTAACGATCGTACCAGTGCCGGTGCCGTCCGCAATCGTTGCGCCCACCGGACCGGACAGGTTGACGAAGAACGTTTCGTCCGGCTCGACCGCTGTGTCACCGCGCACCCCAATACCGACGGTCTGCGCTGTCTGACCCGCCGCAATGCTGACCGTACCGCTACCTGAGTTGTAATCGCTCCCCGCCGTGGCGGAACCGTTGGCGGTGACATAACTCACCGAAACCGGGCCGGACGACGGGGCCGACAGGCGGATCGTGAACGTGAAGTTACGGGTACCGCTATTGAGTTCCGCATTAGGGACATCGTCGATGGTGATTGTCGGCAAGGGCGCGACGTCGTCGTTACGAATCGTACCGATCCCGTGGCCGTCGGCGATCGTCGCGCCTACCGGATTGGACAGGTTGACGAAAAACGTCTCGTTGGGTTCACCGGTGGTATCGCCGCGCACCACCGTATCGACTGACTTCACCCTCTCTCCCGCCCCGAAACTGACGGTGCCGCTGCCCGCGTGGTAATCGCTTCCCGCCGTCGCGGTACCGTTGACCGTAGCGTACCCCACCGAAATTGGCCCTGATGCCGCGACCGAAAGGCTGACGGTGAATCTGAATAGCCTGGCGCCACTGTTCCCCTCATCCGCCGACATATCGGCGACGCTGATCGTTCGGTCTATCGGAGGCTCATCGTTATCGATGATGGTCAGCACGGCCGTAGACCGCGTTCCCAAAGTCGCACCGGTGGCATCGCTCGCCGTCAGATTCACCGTCTCGTTGGACTCTTGGGTCGTGTCGTTGTTGATGGTGATGTCGAGTGTCTTGTTGCTGCTGTCGCCGTCCGCCCAGTTCACCGTGCTGGTGATGCTCGTGTAGTCGCTGCCCGCCGTTGCCGAGCCGCCGCCGCTCCTGATGACCATGCTGGCTGCGCCAAAGCTGCCGCCCGTGCGAGTCAGTGTGATGCGTGCAGTGGATTGACTTTCGTTCACCGAATACGCGGCTGCACTGAACTGAATCGCGCCGACAGGAGGACGGATGAGCGTCACCTGTTCGTCCTCCACTTCGCCATCCGGCGCCTCTCCCGTGAAGCTGGCGACGCCGGTGCTGGAAAGGCGCACGCGGGCGTAGGTGATGCCGGCCACAGCGGCGGCCGGCACCGCGAAGGACAGGCCGCTGTTGACGCCATTGACCACGTTGAAGTCGTTGAAAACCTGTTCGCCTGCATCGGCCCAGTCACCGTCACGGTTGAAGTCGATCCAGGCGTCGATCTTTGCGGGACCGTCAGTCACGGTCACCCCCACCGTGGCGGACTGGCCCGCGGTCAGTGAGCCGAACTGCACGCCGTCTTCGTCGTCGATCCCGGCGATGTCGTCGGCGGTGGCACCGGAATTTGTCTGAGCATCAGTTTCGGCGTCGATCGTCGAGCCGAGCTTCGGTCCGTTGAGAGCGTGCCGAGCGCCGTTGCTCGCGAGCAGACTCGGATAGCTCGGGTCGGGGGCGTCGCCGAAGTCGCGGGCGGTGGCGAAGCGATAAACGTAAGCCGCGCCTTGGTTAATCTTGGGACCGACGTTGTCACGATGAGCGCCGATCACTGCGGTATCTCCGGACAAGGCGACGGCGTCCGCAAAATTATCCGCCGCCGCGCCGTCCGTGGCGAGCAGTTTCCCCTGTTCGCTCCATGCACTCCCGCTACGAGTGAAGACGTACGCCACGCCCTGGCCCAGGTTGGAAGCGACAGTTTGGTTGTAGGCGCCCACCACCGCCGTGTCACCGGAAAGGGCGACGGCAGTCCCAAACTGTGCGTGGTCTTCACGTTCCGACGGGAGCAGTTGGGCTTGTTGAATCCACGCGCCCGCATTACGCACGAACACATAAGCCGAACCCAGGCGGGTGAATGCGCCGACACTATCCTGAGCTGCCCCCACGACAATGGATTCGCCGGACACGGCCACTGAGTAACCGAAGCTATCGCCCGCAGCGCTGTCGTCTGCAAGCAGGGTGGACTGAAAAATCCACGTGCCACCGCTACGAACGAACACGTGCGCCGAACCCTGTGCGAAATTGGACCCGACATCGTCTAGCCAAGCGCCCACAGCGATTACATCGCCAGATATTGAAACCGACCATCCAAATTGGTCGTCCGTGGCTCCGTCAACGGCGACCAACTTCGCCTTCTGCAGCCATGTGTGATTGGTAAGGCGATGGAACACGTACGCCGCGCCCTGGGACTGATTGGAGCCGATGTCGGCCGTAGTGGCCCCGACCACGATCGCATTGCCGGATATGCTCACGGAATATCCAAACAGATCCCCGCGCGCACCGTCATCGGCGAGCAGCTGAAACTCCTGGGTCCAGTTGCCGTTGGTTCCGCGCACGAACACATAGGCTGCGCCCTGGTCTCTAATGGTTCCGACGTTTTTCAGGATTGCCCCGACCACCGCGATATCGCCGAATACGGACACGGACCTGCCGAACAGATCTCCCGCATCGCCATCGCTAGCGAATAGATGAGCCTGCTGGCTCCAGGAGCCATTGCTGCTCCGCACGAACACATAGGCCGAACCGTGTTGGGTTTTGCCCGCGACCACGTCGTGATCTGCCCCTATGACCGCGGTATCCCCGTGCACGGCGACCGAATAGCCAAACTCGTCTTGCTCCTCGCCATCATCAGCAACCAACTGGGCCTCTTGGTTCACGAGCAGCGGATCAACGGTCACCGGGTAACTGGCACGGGAATCGTCGAAAGCAATCTGCATCCGGTCATCTGTCTTAACGTCCAGCCGCGCATCGAGCTTCTTGTTGTTCGCATCGACCACCAGCAGCTTGTGGTAGCGCATGCGCTGCTTCCCGGAAGCATCCGCAAACCACACGCCGTCGCCCTCCGCGGGTTGAACCTTGAACGCACCCTCCACCGCGAGCTCAATTCGCACTTCGCCACGCTCACCGCGTGGCGCTTGCTCGAATGTGTAGCCGTGTTCCAGCCCCAGCGCAGAGTTGACGAACCACTCGGTGGCCTGTGCGTGATGCAACTCGACCTTGTTGTCGCGCACCACGGGGGTGGCGCCTGTCACCGCCGTCATCACCCCAACCCGGCCGATGGCCGTGGTGCGCAGACGAAGCTCGCGGTCGACAGCAATCGGCGTAGGTCGGGTCAAGCCCGCGTGCTGTTCGCGGGCGGACCCGACGGATGCGGGCGGTGACGGATTCGCGACGAGAGATGCCGCAATCACGCGTGAAGGGCCGGATGTCGGTTCCGCCTGCGGCTTGAACCGACCTACATCTGATGTGACCGACTCGGCGTTATCGAGACTCAGACCGCGTTCGTCGAACGCCAAGTTCCAACCCTGTTCAGGGTTGGCGCCGGTAACGCCCTGCTCGACTGACTCCAGCCGATACCGACTCTGCTCGATCTGCGCCTGAATCGACGCCCATTCCGTCGTGCTCAAACCCTTCGGCGTTTCGCCCGGCGTCACCTGCTCGCTGCGTTCGGGCCCACCCTCCCTTTCGACCAAAGTACAAGAGGCTTGCGCGCATATCGCCAAGCAGAGGAGACCAGCCGTGAGCATCGCGCGACCGGGACGAAATGAGATAGCACGCATCGAATCTCTCCCTCGAACCACTGACCCTTTGCCAGACCCATCCCGACTCCCTTTGCGGAGTGACGGGAGACTTCCGCGTCCTTGGACGACATCTGCACGTCGCCCACCCACTCTCGTTTTAGTCGTCATTGGTGATGGTGCCGATGCCCTGGCCGTCTCCAATCGTGGCGTTGACGGGGCCACTCAGATTCACCTGGAAAGTCTCGCTGGATTCTCTGGTTGAATCGCCCTTCACCGTCACGCTCACCGGCTTCGAGGTCGTGCCCGGCGCAAAGCTCAGGCTGCCGCTCTTGGCCGTGTAGTCGCCCGGCGCCACTGCCGTCGCGTTTGCCGTGGCAAAGTTCACGGTCACCGTCTGGGTCGAGGCCCGGTTCAGGGTGACGGTAAATTTGGCCGCCTTCGTCTTGCCGCTGGCGCCTTCGGTCACCGACACGTTGTTGATACTGATTTCCGGCGTGGTGGCTACGTCATCGTTCATGATGATCCCGATGCCGGGTTCGTCCGATGACAGCGTCGCGCCCACCGGATCGGACAGATAGACGAAGAACGCCTCATCGGTTTCCACGGCCGTATCACCGCGCACCGCAATGCTGACCGTCTCCTCGACATCGCCAGCCACGAAGTTCACCGTGCCGCTGCGTGCGGTGTAATCGCTCCCCGCCAGGGCATCAACGTCCACCGTTGCATAACTCACCGACACCGGACCCGATGCTGGCTCCGAGAGCCGGACGGTGAACGCGAAGTTTCGGGTGCCGCTGTTGAGCTCGGACTCGAATACGTCTTCGATGCTGACGTCCGGCAAATCTGGATCTGGTTGGACGGGGTCGCCGAGGGTCGCTTGCTGATAGAAGCGGATGTCGGACAATAGGACAGCGCTGTTACCCGAGTCATCGCTTTCAAGCACGAATTTCAGCTCGCCAGCCTGTCCAGCGAACTGCGCAACAGGAATCTCGGCCGTATCAAAATCACCCACTTCGGTCGTGCTGGCATACAGGACGTGCAAAGGTGTTTCGTTGAACAGAACGCTGACACGGGTGTTGTCCGCGACTTTTGCGAATCCGAGGATTAGCTTCATCCGATCCGCGTCGGCAGGTACCGCAATGTCTACCATCGCAATCGCTAGCCCATCCGGAGTCGCCTCGCTCGTTTTTACCACGCCGGCCTGCCGGGCTGCTCGCCGCCGCTTGAGATAACGTTTCTCTACCGCAGGGGATGCATGGTCAAACCCGCAGCGCAAATCCGGCGACAAAATTGGATTCGCTTGCATGCATAAACCTTTGGCTCGGACACCATCTGCTTCAAAGGTCGCCGGTCTACCGTCACCAGTGATTACGATGTATTCCTCTGCTTCAAGCGCATCCTGCGCGGCCTCGGCTGCATCAACAGAGAGTTGCCGCCATTGCCTCGGGACTGGGCGAGTTGAAGTGTCAAAAATACCGAGCGCGATTGACCAATCGAACCCACTACAGGAGCCGATTGATACTGCATTACATTCTGGGACTTTGTTGATTGTTCTTAAATATCTCTTGTGGACCTCACCATGTTGGGCTCCGTCGTAGAGCAATCCTCCCGAGGGGGCAGTGCCGGCGACCACAGTCCCTTGTGCAGGATAATCGCCGTTATCAGATGACCCGCTATTTCCATAATAGTTATCAACCCAAGTGACAATTGGAAACGCTGCAAGGCGTTGATGAAAGGACTCCGGGGAATACGCTGTAATGGATTCAATTTTTATTGGAGCGTCAAGTATCGTCACTTGAATATTCTGAAATGTGGAGGCCAACTCCTGGACAGCTATGGCATTGACGATAGTCCCAAGGCTGTGCCCAATCAGATGAAGTCCATTACTGTTCCCATTTGGCCACTTTTCCTTCAGATCGTTGACCAGACTTTTCGCGGCAGACGCCGTAAAGCCGCTTGCGGTGTAAAACGTAGGCAAAGGGGCATCAGTAAACGCTCCAGACCAACTGAACGTAAAAATATTTGCAGTTTTCCCGACTTGTCCAAGGCGGTTGAGGATTGAAGTGGCTATGTCTTTCTGCCAAGAACGGTCGAGTAGCGGGTTATAAGTCTCGTTCGGTTGCCATCCGTGTGTGATCACCACAGTTGGTCGTTCACTGTCGAATGTCGGTCCGTAAGATGTTAGATGTGATCGGTTGCCTAGCTCATTGATCAGTGTGGGTGCGACATTCGATGAGACATCCAGCCCCACAGTCCGTATGGATCCTCCGCCGTTGTTCGATACTTTGACCGAGTAGCGCCCGCCAGCTCCCACGACCAGTTCGGATTGCTCGGGTGACACCTGCAATATCTCTAGCCCATTACGGAACCATTGATATTGCAGACCCTGTCCTGATGCCGACACTCTTAGGGTTTTCGTTTGGCCTTGTTCGAGTGGCGTGTCGCAGGGACCATCCGGAACACATCCGAACGAAATAATGAAAGGGGGGCTAGCACCTGTTCCATCGACAGTAATCGTCGAGGTAGAAACGCCATCGTCGTTCGTGATGTCGGATTGGTCTGCCGAATCGAGCGGATCGACGAAGGCGACAATGTAATAGCTTCCGGACGTGGTGTTGCCAGGAACCGTCAACGTGGTCGGATCGAGTGTGTGGGTGCTCCCCGCAGCAATCGCCGGGATCGCGGTATCCAGCGGGATGAGGCCGGCGTCTTGTGACTTGCTGGCGACGGCATCGGCAGACAACCGGAATCGGATCTGGCTCGGTGGCGAGGCCACGGCACCTCTGTTTCGAATCCGCGCCTGAACCTGGATGGACTGTCCGGCGGTCACTGCCGCTGGCGTGACGGTCAACGATCCCGCGTCGATGACCAAGTCCGGCCGATCTTTTAGAACCACTTCGAACCTGTGGATACCGGATTCCTGGCCATCGGGATTCTTGATCTCAACGCCCCATGGACCCACGTCCTCGGTACTGAATAGGTGACCGAGCGTAAATTCCCTCGACGTCAGGGACGTGGGCATTCTATTTGGCAGCCGCTGGCCGGTCATGAAATTGTGCAGGACGATGTTGGCGTCAGCCGAGAAGTTTTCGCCGCTGACCTTCAGCGTCTGGACGTTGATTGAAGCCTTGACGGCCCCGGGCGAAACGTTCGTGATCTTGGGTGCAGAGGCTGTCGATTGACAGATGTTGGCCGGGATGCTGACGCTGATGGTGTTGGAGTTGGTCGTGCCGCTGGCGTTGGTCGCCTGAATGACGTAGCTGTAACTCTGGCCCGCTGTCAGCCCGAGGTCGTTGTAGAAAGTGCGCG
>JBQTIX010000111.1:0-34759 GCA_052387695.1 Panacagrimonas sp.
AACAACGGGGCCGGGGGCCCCGGGCCGGCGTGGGGGTATGCGCTTCGTTTACCCCCCCTCGTCCCGGGGGGCAGTCGGGTGTATAAGCGAAGCCCATCCACCGGGCGCGTCCCGCCGAACCGCGTGCCCGGGTTTCCCGCCCGCCTCAGCCCATCGGGACGAACGGGAAACCGGACACGAACTCGGTTAAGCCGCCTTGCGGTGACGTTTCATCAGTGCAAATCGCGCTCGTCGGCGTCCCGGTAATAGGTGCTGAGACCCACCTGCCCGACCTTGGCGTGCTGCGAGCGGACGGTGTCGAGCAGATCTGCATCCATCGCCGCCGAAGGCTTGAGCGTCCGGATGACGGCAAGGGCTTCCGCACGGCCGGACAGGGCAAGCCCAAGCATGGCCTTGCGGGTCAGCCGCTGCGCGGTTTCAGGGTTCGCATCATCGACCTGTGCCAGCGCACGCTCACGCCACTTGCCGGGCATCGCGCTATCCATCAGATACCAGAGCGCGGTTTCGTTGCCCTGGTGCGCGGCGTAGCCCAGCGCCATGACGGCGCTGCCGCGAGCCTTTCCGCGTAGCTTGGTCATCGCGCCCCTGCCGGGTTCGCGGATGAAGTCGATCACCGCTTCCACCGCGGCCTGGTCGCCGATCATGCCCAGCATCACCGCAGCGTTGGACCAGCTCGCCTCCTGCAAAGGATCGCGCAGGATGGAGATCAGCTCCGGCACCGCCGCGCTGCCGTAAGCCCGCGCCTGATCGTAAGGAACGCCGTGGATGAAGGTCTGGGCCACGAAGCGGCTCAGGCGCAACGGCCGGGTAGTGGAAGCGTCTGCGCTGAGTGCTGCAGGGGACGCCAGGCCGGTCAGATAGGTGAAACACTCGCTGTCGTTGATGCGTGAACCGGTGCCGAAATTACTGATTGACGGGTTCATGATCAGCAAGCCGGACAATTGGTCTCTGTGCGGCAGCCCCCGTGTGTGTCCGAACTCGTGTGCCCAGAGCTGGGAGATCTTGTCGCCCGTCAATCCATCGCCATCCACCACGACCATGCATGAGCCTGAAATCCGGGCACATCCGAGCGCCGTTCCCACTCGACCGCCGCAGACATCGATTTTATCCACCACGACTGCAAACCCGGGCAGGTTGCAGGCGCGATCGAAATCGATATCGCTATCGATTTCATAGGAGCCGTTGCCGGGCTCGATGGCTAGCGTGTTGCTCGCGCCGCTGCGGCTGAGCCGGACATCGCAGGACACGTCGTTGGTGCCGGCATCCGATTCCAGAAAGCGTTGGGCGCCGAGCAGCGCGAGGTCCACGTCGAAGGGCGTCGCTAGTGCCGCCCCGTTGGTTTCGCAGGCGAATTGAATCGATACCATGCCGGCCTGGGGCACCGACCTGCCGGCGATGGCGCGAGCCGGGCTGGTGCAGCGTGTGGCATTGAAGGGGCTCCCACCGGTGCCTCCAACCGTCTGCAGGAAGGAGATCAAGTCGCCCGTGACCGTGCCGTTCGCGCCCAGGGCTTTGCATTCGGGCCGCAGGGCAAACACGCCGCTGGACGAGGCGCGTCCGGAAAAGCCGATCAGCGCCCGCCCGCTGGGGCATCTGAGCGTGGTGGTGGTGCCACCGCCGGGGCCGATGAACGCGGTCAGCGATTCGGCACCGGTCCAGGCCCCGGTGGACGTGTTGATGGACCGGCAGATCCCCTGCACCGCGAAGACCTGGTTGCTGCTTCGCGTGTTCATGCCCACCAACACCCGACCCTGGGGACAGCTCAGATTGTATTGCGTGCCCGTCGTCCCGCCGAAGCGGCCGGTCTGATCCAGTGTGACGCGCGACACGGCCAGGTTGTAATCGACGGCGGACGCCGTCGGAACGGCGGCTATCGATCCGAGCGTGGTCGCGACCGCGATACAGGCCACGTGAAAGCCTGAGCGGCGGCCGAACGGTTGAAGCTTCGTGAAACGTTTCATGACGATTTCTCCAAGGGGACTCGCCCCGGTTGAGGTGCTTGAGGGAGGCCGGATCGGGAAAGGAACGTGGTGCCTCCGCTGACCTAACGCTTTTTCCGGCGCAATCGGCTCAGGCGGCGAGGACGCAAGCACCCGTTCCTTCCGTGCTTCAATCCGCATTCGTCCGCACTACGCCCCCACTCCTTCCTCGCCATGGCCCTCACCCGCACCGGCCTGATCCTCGCGGCGCTGATCCTGCTGCTCGGTGCCGCCGGGCAGTGGCTGGGTGAGCCCTTCGATCAGGGATGGCGCTACTTGGCTGCGATCTGGCTGCTGGGCCTGGCGGTCGAGTTCCTGTGGGCGCGCGCCCTGCCCCTGCCGGCTCGATGGCACCTGCCCGCGCAGGTGCGGCTGGGCGTACGCAGCGTGGCGGCCATCGAACTGCTTCCGGCGGTACGCGCGTGCGAGCTTCAGGTCCAGCTTGCGCCGCCTTCCGGCACCGCCGCGATCGCGCGCGTGGAACGGCTGCGGCTGGCACCGCAGACCTCGCGGCGCCTCGAACTGGCGTTCGATCCGCAATCCCTGGGTCTGATCCAATGGCCGGGGTTCGCAGCGCGCCTGCGCGGACGGCTGGCCCTGGCCTGGTGGCCGCGCCATATCGGCGCCAGCGTCGCAATGCGGGTGCAACCGGATGTCCTGGGCAGCGACGGGCGCGCCGCACCGGGACGGGCCGGCGGAATCGCCGGGCAGCACCGGCCCGGTACGGGCAGCGATCCCTGGGGCCTGCGCGATTATCAGCCGGGCGACCCGCTGCGCTCGCTCGACTGGAAAGCCTGCGCACGCACGCAGCGCCTGCTGGTGCGCGAGACGGTCGAAGACCAGCATCTGGACCTGGTGCTGGTGCTCGACGCCGGACGCGCCGGCTGTCTGCGTGCCGGACCGCTGTCGCGTCTGCATCATCACATCAACGTCGCCTGCCGCTTTGCGCAGCGCGCTGCCGACGCAGGTGATCGCATCGGACTGGTGGTCCTGCAGGGCGACGTGCTGCTGCGCTTGTCGGGCCTGCGGGGTGTGGCCGGCATGCGCAGGCTGCGCGCCAGCCTGTCAGACATTCAGCCGCGGCCGGTGGAATCCAGCAGCGTCGCCGGGGCGCTCGCGGTGCGGGGCATCGTGTCCTCGCGCGCCCTGGTGATCTGGCTGGCGGACCTGGATCACGCCAGCCTGCCGGCGCTCACGGAGGCCGCGCGGCTGCTGCTGCCCAAGCACCAGCCGCTGTTCGTGCAACTCATCGATGCCGAGATTCAGGCCGAGGCGATGCGCGAGGCGCAAGGCGAGCTGGACGTGCACACCGCGCTCGCCGCACGGCAGTGGACCGAAGGCCAGGCGCGCGCTGCAAGGCGCCTGCAACAGCGAGGCTGCGAGGTGGTCGCGGCGAGTCCGGAGCGGCTCGAAGCGGCGTTGCTGGACCGTTACCGGCGACTGCGTGCGCGCCGCCGCATCTGAGGACTCTCTACACAAGTCTGTCGCGGGCATGGCCCGCTTCTACAACGCAGCTGATTCCGCAGGAGCGGGCCACGACCGCGACAGACCGATGCCGGGACGCCCCAGGCCCTGTCCTGTATGCCGGCCCCATGACCAGCCGAATCCTCAACGGGATCGGGGGATTCTTGTTTGAGACCAGGGCGCTTCCCGGCCCACCCGCCCACGTAAACTGCCGCCCCCATGCTCGGCCTCGTCGCCTCCGCCGCTTCCGTCTTCCTCGCCGCCGCGTTCCTGCTCGCGGGTCAGATGATGCTGTCCACCACGCTGACCCTGCGCATGTCGGCCGAGGGGCTGCCGGCGGCGATGATCAGCGTGGTGATGATTCACAACTCCTTCGGCTTCATGCTGGGTTCCTACTTCGGGCCGCGCCTGATCCGCAGGGTGGGACACATCCGCGCGTTCTCCGCGTTTGCGGCGCTGATGTGCCTGGCGGTACTGGTCCAGGGCGCGACGTTCAACGTCCCGGCCTGGGCGGCGCTGCGGGCGATCCAGGGCTTCTGCTCGGCGAGCCTCATGATCGTGCTGGAAAGCTGGATCAACGCGCACGCACGGCCCGAAACCCGCGGTCGCTTCATGGGCCTGTACATGGTCAATTACTACGTCGCCGGCGCGGCCGGACAGTGGCTGGTGGGCGTCAACGAGCCCACCGATCCGCAGGCTTTCTCCTTCGCAGCCGGCCTGATGGTGGCGGCGATGATCCCGCTGTGCCTGACGTCGCGACCGGCACCGGCGCCGCCGGAATCGGCGCGACTGGGATTCGGCGAACTGTTCAGGGCCTCGCGCATCAGCGTGCTTGGAGCAGGCGTGTCCGGCTTTGTGCTCGCCGCGTTCTACCAACTCTCGCCCCTCTACGTGCAGCATCTGGGCAACAGCACCCAGATCGTCGCCCGCTACATGGCCTGCGCGGTGCTCGGCATGATGCTGTTCCAGTATCCGCTGGGCCGGATGGCGGACAAGCTGGATCGGCGGCACGTCATTTTCGGCATTGCGCTCGCCATTTCGGCCGCGGCCATGGTGGTGGCGACCCTGGGTGGATACTCGATGACCCTGTTGTTTCTCGGTACCATGATTTTCACCGGAACCACGGCCTGCCTGTATCCGGCCTGCGTCGCACGACTCAACGACCGCACGGGCGGCAAGCAGTACGTGGCCGCCAACGCGAGCCTGCTGCTGTGCCACGGCATCGGCCAGTGTGTGGGTCCGCTGGTGATTTCCGGAGTGATTGCGCTGATCGGGCCGAGCGGGCTGTATTACACGGTGGCGCTGCTCTTGCTTGGCTACGCGGGGTACACCGCAAGGCGAATCCGGGTGTACGACACCCGGGTCGAAAAGCAGCAGCGCTATGTCGTGGTGCCGGGCGAGACCACGCCGGCGATCGGGCCGCTCGATCCGCGTGCGCCAGAACCGGCGCCGCCGAGCGCGCCGGCATCGGATCGCCTGTCCACGCCGTAGATCACTTCTTCAAGCGACAATCACGCGATGAGAAAACTCGATAACGATCGTTTCCTGCGCGCGCTGCGGCGCCAGCCCGTGGACCGCACGCCGGTGTGGATGATGCGACAGGCCGGGCGTTACCTGCCCGAGTACCGCGCCAGCCGCACCAAGGCGGCGGACTTCATGGCCCTGTGCCGCAACCCGGAACTGTGCTGCGAGGTCACGATGCAGCCGCTGGATCGCTACGCGCTGGATACCGCGATCCTGTTCTCGGACATCCTCACGATTCCCGACGCGATGGGCCTGGGACTGCGCTTCGTCGAGGGCGAAGGGCCGAAGTTCGACCGCCCGCTGCGCAGCGTCGAGGCGATCCGGAATCTCGCCGTGCCGGACGCTGAAACCGAGTTGCGCTACGTGATGGACGCGGTGCGCACCATCCGCGGTGCGCTCGGCACGCGCCTGCCGCTGATCGGCTTTGCCGGCAGCCCCTGGACGCTGGCGACCTACATGGTCGAGGGCGGCGGCGGACATGACTTTGCGAAGATCAAGAAGCTGATGCTGGACGAGCCGGCCGCGCTCGACCTGCTGCTGAGGAAGCTGGCGGATTCGGTGGCGCAGTACCTGTCGGCCCAGGTCGCGGCGGGAGTGGATGCGCTGATGCTGTTCGACACCTGGGGCGGCGTGCTGCACCCGGAAGCCTACGCGCGCTTTTCGCTGGCGCCGATGCAGCGGATCGTCTCCCTGCTCAAGCACGACTGTCCGCAGACGCCGGTGATCCTGTTCACCAAGAACGGCGGCCAGCACCTGGAACGCATGGCCGACACCGGTTGCGAAGCCCTGGGCCTGGACTGGACCACTTCGCTGGCCGATGCGCGTCGGCGCGTGGGCGGGCGCGTGGCCCTTCAGGGCAATCTCGACCCCGTCAGCCTGTTCGCCCGGCCCGAGCGCGTCCGCGAAGAGGTCGCGCGTGTTCTGGCCGATTACGGCAGCGGTCCAGGCCACATCTTCAATCTCGGTCACGGCATCCTGCCGCAAACGCCGCCGGAGCATGCGCAAGCCATGATCGAGGCGGTTCACGAACTTTCGCCCGCGTACCATCGCGGGTAACGGATAGAAGGAACGGGGGTGTCTGATGGTATCCATGCTCCTGCCTGCCTGGCTGGTCGGCGTGACGACCTTCGCGCTGATGTTTGTCGTGCTGATGTTCTGGGGCCTGCTGTGCTTCGTGCCGGTGATGCTGCTGTGGCTGCTGATCCCGTTCAAACCGGTGCAGGAGCTGCTGTCGAAACTGCTGGTCGCCATCGCTTCGCAGTGGGTTGCGTCCAACCAACTCCTGTTCCGCGTGTTGCACGGACCGGGCTGGCAGCTCGACCAGCGCGGCCGCGTCGACCGACACGGCAGTTACCTGTTGATCAGCAATCACCAGTCCTGGGCGGACATCCTGATCCTGTTCGACCTGTTTCACGGCCGCACTCACTTCCTGCGCTTCTTCCTCAAGCGTGAGCTGATCTGGGTGCCCTTGATCGGCGTGATCTGCTGGGCGCTCGACATGCCCTTCATGAAACGCCATTCGCGTGAGGCGATCGCCGCCAACCCGGCGTTGCGCAACGAGGATCTGGAAACCACCCGGCGCTTCTGCGAGCGTTACCGCAGGCGGCCGATCACCGTGGTCAGCTTCCTCGAAGGCACCCGCTTCTCGGAAGCGAAGCGCGCGGCGACGGGCTCGCCCTTCCGTCACCTGCTGCGGCCGAAGTCGGCGGGCGCCTCATTCACGCTCAACGCCATGGGCGAGCAGTTCGACGGCGTCATCGACGTGACCATCGCCTACCGGCCGACGCGGAAGCCGCTGCTGTGGAGCTGGCTGTGCGGCGAGCAGAGCCGGCTCGACATTCACGTCGACAGGCTGCCCATTCCGGCCGACATGATTCACGGCAGCTATGACACCGACGAGGACTTCCGCAACCGTTTCCAGAGCTGGGTCAACGGGATCTGGGCGCGCAAGGACGCACGGCTCGCGCACATGCAGCAGACTTCGGGACAGGGGCAGGCGCAGGCGCGGCTGACGTAAGGCTCGGACCGGCGCGGGTCGAGCCAACAGAATAATTGGGGGGAACGGGATGATGATGGGCCTGACACGCTATCAATGGACGGTGCTGTTCGCGGCCTGGCTGGGCTGGGGCTTCGACGTGTTCGACGGCCTGCTGTTCAACTATGTCGCGCCCAACTGCGTGCCCACCCTGCTGGGCCTGGAGATCGGTTCGCCCGAGGCGAAGCAGGCCACCATTTACTGGACTGGCCTGCTCACCGCGGTGCTGCTGCTCGGCTGGGCGGTGGGCGGGGTCGCCTTCGGCTGGGTCTGCGATCGCATCGGCCGCCGCCGCACCCTGCTGTGGACCATGCTGCTCTACGCGCTGGGCACCACCGCCTGCGCGTTCGCGCCCAACATCGAGACCTTACTGGTGTTCCGCATCATCACCGCCCTGGGCATCGGCGGCGAGTGGGCCGCAGGCGCCGCGATGGTCGCGGAAGTGGTGCCGGAGAACAAGCGCGTCGAGGCCGGCGCCCTGCTCTACACCGCAGCGCCGATGGGCTTGTTCCTCGCCACGTTCGTGAACCTGCAGGTGGCCGGCGTGTGGTTTCCGGACCAGCCGGAAGTGTCGTGGCGCTACGTGTTCCTGTTCGGCCTGATTCCTGCCTTCGTCGCCTTCCTGGTCCGCATCTTCGTCAAGGAACCCGAGCGCTGGGAAAAAGCCGCCGCCAACAGCGCGCCGCCGCAACTCTCGGAACTGTTCACGCCGCAGTACCGGATGATCACGCTCTCCGGCCTGCTGATGGCGATCGTGTGCCTGCTGATGTGGTGGAGCAACAACGCCTTCATTCCACTGGTCTCCACCGGTCTGGCGCAAACCGCCGCGCTCGCCGAGGGTCTGGACAAGGCGGCGACCCAGGCGCTGATCGAAAGCTGGAAGGCCACCGCCACCAACTACTTCAACCTCGGCGGACTGGTCGGCACCCTGCTGACGATTCCGGCTTCCAAATACCTTGGACGCCGGCCGATGTTCGCGATCTATCTCGCCGGTTCGGCCGCTGCCGTGTTCGCCACCTACGGACTGGACTTGGCGCCGCAGACACGCCTGGCGATGTACTTCTTCATCGGCGTCACCGTGTTCGGCGTGTTCGGCAGTTTTACCTATTACCTGCCGGAGTTGTACCCCACGCGCCTGCGCGGCACCGGCTCGGGTTTCTGCTACAACTTCGGCCGCATCTTTGCCGCAGGCGGGCCGTTTCTGGTCGGCACCATCGCGAGCCAGGGGGTGAATGCGTTTTCGACCGCGGTGACGGTGCTGTTCTACGTCGGCTTCATTCCGCTCGCCGGGCTGCTGCTGATTCCGCTGGTGGTGGAGACCAAGGGCAAGGCGCTGGCGGATTGACCAAGCGTCGTAGGTCGGCTCAAGACCACAGGCTTTTCGTGGCCGGAGCCGGAGCCGGAGCCGGAGGGCGACCACCCGGACCTGTTGGTTCCGCCCGCATGAAGCCGCGGGCTTGAACCGACCTACACCCGACCTACGACCGATTCCTACCCCCGCCCGCGAAACGCCAGCACCGTCTGCATCAGCTCCGCAAAATTCGCCACGCCCATCTTGCGCATCAGGCGCGCGCGATGGGCCTCGACGGTCTTGTAGCTGATGCCGAGCGCACGGCCGATCACCTTGTTGCTGCTGCCTTCGACGACCAGGTCCAGGATCTGGCGCTCGCGCCCGCTCAGCGCGTCGATCCGGGTCTCGGTATCGCCATGCAGCTTGCGCTTCTCGCGATTGCTGCGATCCAGCTCCAGCGCCTGACGGATGCGTTCGAGAAACTGCTGGTTGTTGTAGGGCTTCTGCAGGAAATCCACCGCACCGCCCTTGATCGTGCGCACCGCCAGCGGCACATCGCCGTGCCCGGACAGGAACAGGATCGGAATCGGGACGTGCATCTCGTTGAGCCGGTCCATCAGCTCCGGCCCGCTCAGGCCGGGCATGCGCACGTCCAGCACCAGGCAGCCGGGACGATCGAGTCGCACGCCGGCCAGAAAGGATTCGGCGGAGTCGTAGGTCTCCACCCGCAGACGGATCGACTCCAGCAGCCATTTAAGCGAGCCGCGAACCGCTTCCTCGTCATCGACGACGAAGACCGTCGGCTCCTCGCTGCGTGCCACGACGGCACTGCTCAATCTCCGCTCCATTGCACTGTGCGTCTGATGTTGGTTATGCATTTTTTTCTCTGACCGGCAGGGTGAAGGAAAACCGCGCACCGCCAAGAACGTTGCGGTCCACGGTGATGCGTCCGCCGTGCGATTCGATGATCGACCGGCATACCGCCAGCCCCAGGCCGATGCCCTTGGGTTTGGTGGTGAAGAAAGCGTTGAAGATTTGCGTGAGCTTGGTCTTGGTGACGCCGGGCCCGCGATCCGACACTGCGACCAGTACCGCGCGACCCTTGCGTCCGGTGGAAATCTCGATGACGCGAGCCGGCGGCGGCACCTCGGACATGGCCTCGAAGGCATTCTTGATCAGGTTGATCAGCACCTGCTTGATCTCCAGCGGATCGACCCAGACCGGGGGAAGGTCGGGCGCCATGTCGAGCACGATCGAGGTCTGCGACTGACGGCGCTCGAAATCCAGGAAGGACACCATCTGCTCGATCAGCGAGTTGATCGGGATCAGCACCGATTCCGGCTCGTGCTTGCGCACGAACTGGCGCACGTGGCGCACGATGCCGCCGGCCTGCTCGGCGTGGTAGATCGCTTGCGAAATCGCGGAATCGAACAGCTCACGGTCGAATTCGTCTGCCGCCAGACGGAGCCGGCAGCCATGCAGGTAATTGAGCGTGGCGGCCAGCGGTTGGCCCAGCTCATGCGCGAGCGCGGCCGCCATCTCGCCCATGGTGTTGAGGCGCGACACGCGCGCCAGTTCGGCCTGCTGTGTGCGCTCGCGCTCCACCAGGCGCATGCGCTCGGTGATCTCGGTGTACGCGACCATCGCGCCATAACCCCGCACCGGGATCGGCGCGGCGGTGACGGCGAACCAGCGTGTGCGCGAATTGGAGTAGCGCACCCCCAGCTCGATGTCCTCGATCACCCGCTGCTCGCGGATGGCACGGTGGCTGGGCAGTTCCTCCTGCTTGAGCGGCGTGCCGTCGCGATGGATCAGGGCCGCGTTGAGAGACGTCAACCCGAGATCCTGGGTGAACCGGGCCACGGCCGTGAGCGAGCCGATGCGGGAGAGCTTGCGGTTGATCTCGATCACCCTTCCGGCTTCGTCGGTGATGGAAATGCCGATGGGCGAGCTTTCGAACAGCGCCCGATATTTCTCCTGGCTCTCGCGCAGGTCTTCCTGGATCTGCTGCTTGGCCACGACTTCCTCGCGCAGCGCCTCGTAGGCGCGTCGCAGATCCGCGGTACGTTCCTGCACTCGCGATTCCAGGCGCTCGTTGGCGCGCGTCAAGGCTTCTTCGGCGCGATGCCGTTCGGTCACGTCCTGAAAAATCCAGACGCCGTCGCGCGTGGGGTGATCGTGATCCAGTGCGCGGCCGGCGACCTGGCACCAGAACTGGTCGCCGGACTTGCGTCGCATCACGCGCTCGTCGGAGTAGCTGTCGTGGGTTTCCAGAAAGTTGTAGCCCTGGCGTCCGATGCGCTCATAGTCGTCGACCGAGGGATACAGGATGCGCACGTTCTGATCCTTCAGCTCGCCGACGCCGTAGCCGAACATGTCCTCGAAACGCCGGTTGCAGCGCCGGATCACGCGCTCGCGGGTGTAGACGATGCCGACCAGCGAGTTGTCGAAGATCACTTGGTGTTCGGCCAGCGCCTCCATCAGCGCACGTGCCGTCGTCGGCGCAGCCGCCCGCGAGGCGAGCGTCACCATGCCTGCCTTCCCGACGTCTTTGCGTGCGGTTTCATCCGGCTCCTCCAGACGTGTTTCATGGCCCCCTCGTCCGATTCTCGTCGATCCGGCGGTCGAGCGGATAATCTCGGGCGCAAAGTCCGTCTGGTAGGTCGGTTCAAGCCGAAGGCGGAACCGACGCTGCGCGACCTCGACGAAGGGCGTCCGTCCCGCAGCGGCGAGGGCGACTACAGCCGCCGATGCGTGAGCGCCGGGAAGCTCCGGCGGATGTCCTCCAGCCTTTCGCGATCCACCGCGGCGGCGACCACCCCTTCGCCGTCCGCCCGCTGCGCGATCACTTCGCCCCAGGGTCCGACGATCATCGAGTGGCCCCAGGTCGCACGCCCCCCCGGATGGTTGCCGCACTGGCCGGGCGCGATCACGTGGCACTGGTTCTCGACGGCGCGGGCACGCAGCAGCATCTCCCAGTGCGCCTCGCCGGTACGCGCGGTGAACGCAGCGGGCACACACAGCAGTTCTGCGCCCTGTCCAGCCAGCGCGCGGTACAACTCGGGGAAGCGCAAGTCATAGCAGACCGAAAGACCCAGCCGTCCAGCCGGCGTATCGACCAGCACCGCGCGCGGCTCGCCGAATGCAATGCTGGACGACTCGCGATAGCGCTCCACCCGGCCCTCGCGAGGCACGTCCACGTCAAACAGGTGAATCTTGTCGTAGCGCGCCACGCGACGACCTTGCTCGTCGTAAACCAGGCAGGCGGCGAACACGCGTCGCGGATCGTCGGGAACGGCAACCGGCACGGTCCCGGCGACGATCCAGAGTCCGAGCCGGGATGCCGTCCCGGCCAGAAAATCCTGGATGGGCCCCTGTCCGTCCGGTTCGGCGTGGGCCAGCTTGTCGGTATCGCGCAGCCCCATGAACGCGAAATTTTCCGGCAGGGCCGCGAGCTTCACGCCCTCCCCTGCTGCTTGTTCGAGCAGGCGCCGGGCGGTCGCCAGATTGGCAGGCCGATCGTCGATCGAGGTCATCTGCAAGGCGGCGACGAGGGTTGTCATGGATCAACTCGGGGCAGGCTTGACGGGCTGTATTTGGGTCGTGGGCACCGGCGTCGCCGGATGAACCGGACGATCCCGCGGCGGCGTCTTGTCGTCACCCGACACGCGCACCACCTGCGGGTCCTCCCAGCTCCCGGTCAGCCGGTAACTGAGCTGCCCGACCTGGTCGAGCGGCTGGTCCAGCACTTCCTGAGCGATCAGCGCGAGCGCACCGGCGGCAGGTCCGCCGAGCAGCAGCGCGCCCAGGGTGATGCCCGCCGACACATCTGGATAGACCGTCACGCGCTGGTCGTAGTCACGCGCCACCAGGCCCACCCGACCGCGCACTTCCATGTTGAGGGAGGGCGCGTCGATCAGCAGATCCTGGGTCGTCGCCATACCCTCGGCGACCGTGAAGCTGCCCTTGATCCGGTCGAAGCCCAGGCCTTCGGACACCACGTCGCGAAAATCCAGCGACAAGCGTCGCGGAATCGCCCAGAAGTTGATCAGTCCCAGCACTCGGCCGGCGCCGGGTTCGATCGCACGCAACAGACCCTTTTCCAATTCGAGATCCAGGCGGCCCTGCCCCAGCGCCAGGCTGAGACCGTTCGGCGCGCCCGGAGCCGACTCGGGCCAGTCCATCTGAACGTCGAAGCGGCTGCTGCGCGCACTGAGGTTGGGCGCATAGCCCATGCCGCGCAACACCTTGCCGATGGAATCGCTGCGCAAGGACAGTGCGATCCGGGCCGAGGAGCGATCGTTGGCGCGACGCCACTGGCCCGTAGCATCGATCTGGGCGCCGGCACCGCTGGTGTGCAGACGTTCGATGCGCTGGCCGCCGGGGACGCGCGCGGTGCGCAGTTCCAGCCGGCCGAGTTCGGCGGTGCCCACCTGGAGCTTCTCCACTTCAAGGTCCAGCTGCGGCATTTGAGCGGGATCGAGTGGCGGCTCACCCGGCTTGGCAGTCGTCGGTGTTTCCGGTGCCGGCGACCCGTCCTTCCCTCCCTCCGGCATACCGGGGTCGTCCACATGCAGGGACTTGAATCGGGCCAGCATGCTGCCGCCGTCCTGGCCCTTGCGGAAGTTGATCTGGCCTTGCGCGCCGTTGCCGCTGAGCCCCGTGGTCCAGCCATCCGCCGCCGAATCAAACCGCAGACGCAGGTCCTGGACGGTCTGCCCGGCGAGCCCGAGCCGCCCGACGTCGAGTTCCACCCGGAGCGGCAGCGCGGCAGTGCCGCCGGGGGACTCCGGCTTGTCCGATTTGAGCGCTCCGATCCAGCGCAGCGGCTCCAGGTCCTCGACCGTTCCATCGACGACGATGCCGTCGCTCCCGGCGCGCGCATCGCCGCGCACACCGGCGCGGAAGTGGGCACGACGCAAGGCCAGCTTGTTCTCGGGCGAGGACGCAAATGCCAGATCGGCCTGGAGGCGGTCAGCGATCGCCAGTCCGATACGCAAGGGGATGTCTGCGTCACGGCCCAGGGTCAGGGTGAGGGGCCAGACCGCGTCGGCCTCCTTGAGCATCGGTTGCGGCAGATTGACCGCCAGCCCCCGCAAATCCGACTCCAGTTGGACGATGCCGGCCTGCGGACCGTTGAGGGCGAGGCGCGCATTCCACTGCGTATGGCCTTTGAGGCTGCGGCGCAGGAACTCGGGCAACAGTCGGTTGACACCGGCGCCGTCAGCGTCGGCGACGAATTCGAAGGCGGCGCGCACGACGTTGACGCGGTCGGCGTCCGACTGGAGCGATGCGGTCACCGGCGTGTCGTACATCAGCCCGACCAGGCGTTCGGCGCTGGCGCCATGGTTGTCGAATGCGAGGTCTCCGTGGATGGCGAGAACCGGTTCGCCAAAGTTGCGGATGTCGAGCGCAACGCCGTTGAGCGCTGCGACGCCGTGGATCTGCGTCTCGCGGGGCGTCTTCAGCGGGACGTCCAGATTGAGCTTGACCGTCGTCTCGCCCGCGACCTCGGTGCGATCGAGCAGGCCCGCGAGCGGCGTCGCCAACGGCGATGCGCGCAGGAAATCGTAGAACCGCGCCGCATCGCCCTGGACTTCACCGCTGACCGTCAATTGCGCCTGCCCGAAGTCGGGAATGCTCGCCCGGGCGGAAACGATGCGGGTGCCGGACACCAGACCCTGGTCGCCGCGAATGCTCAGACTTTTGCCGCGGAATTCGAGCCGCGCCGCGATCTTTTCGATCGTCGGCCAGTTGGGCACGTAGGCGAGGGCGGCATCGGCCACGTCGATATCCAGCGCAAAGCTTCCGGGTGCGTCGACAAAGGGGAAATCGGCCAGCGGGCCGTCGATGCGCAGGGTCGCGGACGGTGACCGCCCGGCGAGGACGGCGCCACCGAGCCAGTCGCGGAAACCCTGGCCCCAGTTCAGCGGCATGAAGGGCTTGAGTCGGTTGGCATCGCTGGCGCCGAAACGAGCATCGAGACTCAGCCGGGGAGAGCCCCCGGCCTGCCCGGGCATGAACAGCTCGAACCCACCTTCGCCCTTGCTACCCGCCAATTGCCAGGAGAACTTCGGCATCCGCAGCAGCCAGCCCTCGATGCTGCGTTTCCAGTCGATCGTTCCCGTAAGCTGCTCGAAATTCAACGGGACAGCGAACATTTTCGGGTGGTGAATACGGATCGCGTGATCGCCGAGCGCTAGGCGGCCGCCCGTTTCCGATGCCGAGAATTCTCCGAACAGACCCTCGAAACCGGGCTGTTCGGCACTGTGGGCAAGCGACAGATGGTCCAGGTCGGCCCGGATACTGAAGCGCGGGCCGGCGTCATCGTCGCGCCAGCGAAGCACCAGACCGCGGATCGCGCCCGCCACCCCGCGCAGGCGGCCCAAAGCGGCGCCCTGGTCCGACTCGGCCAGCAGCTCTGCCCATGGCGCCAGATCGCCGAGGCCCAGGTATTGGGCCGACACGTCCAGCACAGGGCCACCCTGGGCGGTGAGGCTGCGCTGAATCCGCACCCGGCTTTCCGGCCAGGCGCCGCCAGGTCCCGTGAGCTCGAGGCGCTCGATATCCAAGGTCCAGCCGGAGGGGTCGCGGGTGAAGCGGGCATCCGACTCGACGTCGCTCAGGATCGCCTCGTGTCCACCACGCCGGCCGACCACCGCATCGGCGCGCAGGCTGGCCTGCACCGGCCCGAGACCCCCTGCGATCACCTCGCCGCGCACCGACAGCTCTCCGCCGCGGATTCCGAGTGCTGCGTCCGCGGCCAGCTTGGCGTCCAGCCAGGGCAGACCGCTCAAGCCGCCGACCTGTGCGCTCCAGCGCCCGGCCCAGGTGTCCGGCATCGACAGGTCGCCACGAATCTCGGCCTCGACTTCAACCGTGGATCCGATCGAAGGCGGCAGTTCCAGCTCGGCGCTGGCGCGCCCTTCCCCCTCCTCGAACACAATCTCGGCATCGACCACGCGAAAGCGGCGCGCCGGTCCGGTCAGCCTGGCATCTTCGAGCAGGAGGTCGCAATTGCTCAATTCCACACGGCGCAGTCGACCGAGTTGACGCAGCCAGTCCTGCCGCGCGCGGCTCGGGCCGCCGCCGGTATCGAGCCCGCGCAAACTGAAGTGGCCGTCGTCGTCGATCTGGGCGAAGAGTTGCAGACCCGACAGCTTCACCCGCGTCGGCGTGCTGTCTCCGCCCAGCAGGCGCAGCACGCCAAAACCCAGCCGCAGGCGATCGGCCGACAGGGCGGGTGTGCGTCCGTCCTCCGCGTACAGCGTGATGTCACTCAGGTCCAGGCGCGGCGCCAGGCCGCTCCAGCCGAGCCCGACGCCGCCGATTTCCACGGGCTGCCCGGCGACTCTGCTGACGTAATCGGAAATGTCGGTTCGATAGCCCGGCGCCACCATCATCACCAGCTGGAACCCGGCGGTCAGCAGCGCGGCCAGGATCACCAGCGAGGCCGCCGTGGTGACGGCCACGGTCCACCAGCGGCGCTTTACGCGCTCCATGAACGGTCTCGTGACGACAAGGACGGTGGCTGCAGGGAAGGTGAGATCACAGGATGGGCATTGTCATCGGCGGCGCCGGACTCCGACAGCGGATTCGACGATATCGCAGCACGGTTCAGGCCTGATGCGCGCCTCCAAGCCAGCGCCGCGGCGCAAGCCTGCCTTCCCGGTCGCGACAGGCGATGGCCTTGAGCGCACCGGCGGCGTCCAGTATCGCGATATCGCCTTGCTCCGACACCTCGCCCGTCGCAGCGGGCGATCGCACCGCCTGGCCACGGCTCATCAGCCGCAGCGATTGCGCATCGAGCGTCGTGGAAGGCCATTGGCGGACCGCGCTGACCAGCGGCAGCAGAGCGCGATCCAGGCTCTCCGGTCCAAGCGCGGCCAGCGCATCCATCGTCCACAGCGTCTGCGACTCGAACGGCCGGACTTCGGTACGGCGCAGGGCCGACAGGTGGGCGCACTGGCCCAGTGCGTCCAACAGGTCCTCGACCAGAGTGCGGATGTAGGTGCCCTTGGAACAGCGCACGTCGATGACCAGGCGATCGCTTTCGAACTCGATCAGGTCCAGCGACTCGATCCACACCTCGCGCGGCGCGCGCTCCACCTCCTGGCCCGCCCGCGCCAGTTCGTAAAGGCGCCGGCCTTCGACCTTGAGGGCGGAGTACATCGGCGGTACCTGGCTGATCCTGCCGAGAAAGCGCGATCGCACCGCCTCGATATCCGCGCGTTGCAGGTTTGAGGGATCGGAGCGGCGGATCACTTCGCCTTCTGCATCGCCCGTCGTGGTGGTCCGCCCGATGCGCGCCGTGGCGGTGTAGCGCTTGGCGGAGTCCAGCAGCAGGCCGCAGAGCTTGGTGCCCTCGCCGAAACACACCGGCAGCATGCCGGTGGCGAGCGGATCGAGACTGCCGGTATGGCCGGCCTTGTCGGCACGGAACAGCTTGCGCACGTCCTGCAGGGCGCGGTTGGAAGTCAGGCCTAGCGGCTTGTCCAGCAGCAGGATCCCGTCGAGCGGACGGCGCGGCGCCCGGGCGGGGCTCAACATCAGCCTTCGTCGCGATCGCGCGCGACGCGGGCATCCTCATCGACCGCGGTGTGTATCAATTGCGTGATCCGGGTCGCTTCGCGCAACTGCATGTCGGCACGGAAATGGAGTTGCGGAACCTGTCGCAGCTTGAGCCGCGACCCGACGCCCTTGCGCAGGCGGCCGGCGGCGCCGTTAAGCGCCTTGACCGCGTCCAGCAGTTCGTCATCCGAATCGAGCGAGCTGACCAGGATCGTGGCGTTGCGCAGGTCGGGCGCCACGTCCACGTTCGTGATCGACACGCCGGCGACGCGCGGATCGGTCAGCTCGTAGTCGATCAGATCGGCCAGTTCGCGCTGCATCTGCGTGTTGAGCCGCAGCTTGCGCGGGAACTCTCTCACGAGCGGTTCCTTATGCCTCGGCCTTGACCGTGCGCTTGACTTCCACGCGCTGGAAGCACTCGATCTGGTCGCCCGGCTTGACGTCGTTGTAGTTCTTCACGCCGATGCCGCACTCGGTGCCGGCCTCGACCTTGGCGACGTCGTCCTTGAAGCGCCTCAGGGATTCGAGCACGCCCTCGTAGATCACGGCATGGTCGCGCAGCACGCGGATCGGCAGGCTCTTCTGCACCGAGCCTTCCATGACCAGGCAGCCGGCGATGCTGCCGAAGGCCGAGCTGCGGAACACGTCGCGGACCTGGGCGGTGCCGACGATCTGCTCGCGCGTCTCGGTACCGAGCAGGCCGGCGATGGCGGCGGTCACGTCGTCGATCACCTGGTAGATGATCGAGTAGTAGCGCACGTCGATGCCGCTGTCCTGGATGCGCTTGCGCGCCACGCTGTCGGCGCGGACGTTGAAGCCGATGATGATCGCCTTGGAGGCGAGCGCAAGATCCACGTCGGATTCGCTGATGCCACCGATGGTCGAGGCCAGGACGTTGACCCGGACCTCGGCGCTGGGCAGCTTGCGCAGCGCCTCGGACAGGGCCTCGGCCGAACCCTGCACATCGGCCTTGATCATGAGATTGAGCTGCTTGGCTTCGATGTCGCCGCCCTCGCCCATGCGCGAGAAGATCTGGTCCATACGCACGGTCTGCGACTGCGCCAGTTTCTGCTCGCGCTGCTTGCCTTCGCGCAGGATCGCCAGTTCGCGCGCCTTGCGCTCGTCGGCCACCACCACGATATCGTCACCGGCATCGGGCACGCCGGAGAGTCCGAGCACCTGCACCGGAATGGAGGGTCCCGCTTCCTTCACCGGATGGCCGGCCTCGTCGAACATCGCTCGAACACGACCGAAATGCGGGCCGGTGAGAATGACGTCGCCCTGGCGCAGGGTGCCGGCGCGAACCAGCACGGTGGCGACCGGACCGCGGCCCTTCTCCAACGAAGACTCGACCACCTGGCCGCGTGCCGGCACATTGATGGCAGCCTTCAGTTCCAGCACTTCGGCCTGCAGCAGGATGGCGTCCAGCAGCTCTTCGACGCCTTCGCCCGTGACCGAGGAGACGCCGACCACCTGGATTTCGCCGCCGAAATCTTCGGCCACGACTTCTTCCTTCAGCAGGTCGTTCTTGACCTTGTTGAGGTCGGCGCCGTGCTTGTCGATCTTGGTGACCGCGACCACCATCGGTGCCTTGGCGGCGCGCGCATGCTGGATCGCTTCGCGCGTCTGCGGCATCACGCTGTCGTCGCCCGCGACGATCAGCACCACGATATCGGTCACCTGCGCGCCACGGGCACGCATGCGTGTGAACGCAGCGTGGCCCGGTGTGTCGAGAAAGGTGACGACGCCCTTCGAGGTCTTCACGTGGTACGCGCCGATGTGCTGGGTGATGCCACCGGCCTCGCCCGCCGCGACGCGGGTCTTGCGGATGTAGTCGAGCAGGGAGGTCTTGCCGTGATCGACGTGGCCCATGATGGTGACGACCGGCGGACGGGTCTCCATCGGCACGTCCATCTTGGCGCCTTCGACGGCCTGGATCAGGCCTTCCTCGAACGCGGCATCTTTCACCGCACGCGCCTTGTGGCCGAGTTCCTCGACCATCAGCACGGCGGTGTCCTGGTCGAG
Source organism: Panacagrimonas sp. (assembly GCA_052387695.1). Taxonomy (GTDB): domain Bacteria; phylum Pseudomonadota; class Gammaproteobacteria; order Nevskiales; family Nevskiaceae; genus Panacagrimonas. The sequence continues at coordinate 18,890 of JBQTIX010000111.1, forward strand.
CATCTGGTTGATGGTGGCCATGACGCCCTGCTTCATCATCACCTTGATCAGCTCGGTAGCCTTGATCGCCATGCGGCCGGCCAGATCGGCGACAGTGATGCCTTCCGGCACCTCGACTTCGCGCACGATCGGCGCCATCGGCTTCTCGAACTGGTGGGCGTTGTCCACGCGCACCTGGCCGGTCGGCTTGCGCTTCTTCTTGTCGCGCTTGCCGCCCTTGCCTTCGGCGACGTGCAGTTCCTGGCGATGATGGCCCCCGCGGTCGCGATCACGCTCGGTACCTCGGTCGGCTGCCGGCTTGGCGTCCGCGGCGACGGGGGTCGTGGTGCGATCCGCAGGTTTCTTCGGTGCAGGGGTAACGACGACCGGCGGCGGTACGACGCGTTTTGCTTCGGCGGCGCGACGGATATTTTCTTCGGCACGACGACGCGAAGACTCCGCATCCATCTTGGCGCGGTAGATCGGATCGACCTTGAGCCGTTCGTCATGCTCGCGCTTGGTTTTTTCCGCAGCCTCGACCGCGGCGCGATGGCGCGCTTCTTCTTCTTCGCGCTGCTTGCGCTGGGCTTCTTCCTGCAGGCGTCGCACCTCCGCCTCCGCAGCGGCACGAGCCAGGGCGGCTTCGCGCTCAGCCAGCTCGCGTGCGGCCCGGGCCTCTGCCTCGGCGATGGCCGCGTCAGCGACCGGGGCGGCCGGTGAGGACACCAACGGCTCGACCACCTCCACCGTTTCGACGGGCTCGACCGAAACCGGCGCCTGCACCCGTGGTGGCAGAGGCGTCGGCGCAGCGGCCGGAGGTACCGGAAGCGGAGTGGACTCAGGCGGCCGGACGAAGGTTCGCAGCTTGCGCACCTCGACGCTGACGGTCTTCGTCGGCAGTCCGCGGGCGCCCCCGAGTTTGATCTCGGTGGTCTCCTTGCGCTTGAGCGTGAAGCGGCTGGACCCGGCGGCGCCGGAACCCGAACCCGATCCGCCGACACCGATGGTGCCCAGGGTGCCGAGCGGCGCCCGGGTCTTCTGCTGCAAGTACCCCAGCAGCGCGACTTTGTCGTCTGCGCTGAGCGCAGAACGCGCGCCCTCGGCCGCGACACCGGCGTCCTTGAGCTGGGAAAGCAGCTCCGCAACGGGCCGCTTGAGCTCGTCTGCGAATTCCTGAACGGTGACCGTGGACATAAGCGTACTTGTTGGGTTGGCGCAATCGATCAGGCGTAGACCTTCTGGCGCGCCGCCATGATCAGGGTCTGCGCGTCGTTCTCATCGATCTCGATGACCTCCAGCAATTCGTCGGTCGCCAGGTCCGCGAGGTTCTCCGCGGTGACAATGCCGGCGGCAGCCAGCTTGTACGCGGTGTCCTCGTCCATGCCGTCGATCGCGAGCAGGTCCGCCGCCGGGGCCACGTCCGCCGCGCGTTCGGCCTTGGCGATGGCGCGGGTCAGCAGCACGTCGCGGGCGCGCGAGCGCAGTTCCTCGACGATGGCCTCGTCGAATTCCTCGATGTGCTGAAGCTCCTCGGTGGGAACGTAAGCGACTTCCTCGAGGCTGGTGAAGCCCTCGTCGACCAGCACCGAGGCGACTTCAGCATCGACGTCCAGCTCGCGCATGAACATTTCGAGCACGCCGCGATTCTCTTCGTCCTTCTTGCTTTCAAGGTCGCTGGTGGTCATTACGTTGAGCACCCAGCCGGTCAGCTCGGAGGCCAGACGCACGTTCTGCCCGCCACGGCCGATGGCCTGCGCCAGCTTGTCCTCGGCCACGCCGATCGACATCGCATGCGCCTCTTCATCGACCACCACGTTCTCGACCTCGGCCGGCGCCATCGCGTTGATCACGAACTGGGCGGGGTTTTCGTCCCAGGGCACGATGTCCACCCGTTCACCCGCCAGTTCGTTGGACACGCTCTGAACGCGCGAACCGCGCATGCCGACGCAGGCGCCGACCGGGTCGATGCGCTTGTCCTTGGCTTGCACCGCGATCTTGGCGCGCAGACCGGGATCGCGTGCGCCGCCCTTGAGTTCGATCAGGCCCTGGGCGATTTCAGGCACTTCGAGCTTGAACAGTTCCATCAGGAACTTGGGCGCGGTCCGCGACATGAACAACTGCGGACCGCGGATCTGCGGGCTCACCTCGTACAGATACCCGCGGATGCGGTCGCCAGGACGCGCCGGCTCGCGCGGGATCAGGTGCTCGCGCGGGATCAGCGCCTCGGCGTTGCCACCCAGATCCACAATCACGGCGCCGCGCTCCAGCCGCTTGATCAGGCCGGTCAGGAGTTCGCCGACGCGATGCTTGTAAGCCTCGACAACCTGGGCGCGCTCGGCTTCGCGCACGCGCTGCACGATGACCTGCTTGGCGCGCTGCGCGCCGATGCGTCCGAAATCGACCGACGCGATCTTTTCCTCGATCACGTCTCCAGCCTGGATGCCGGGACGATCCTTCTGTGCATAGCTCAGCTTGATCTGACGCTCGGGAAATTCGAAGTCTTCACTGTCGTCTTCCAGGACTGTCCAGCGGCGGAAGGATTCGTAGTCTCCGGTTTCGCGATCAATGGCCACGCGCACGTCGGACTCCTCGCCGTAGCTCTCCTTGGTCGCCGACGCGAGCGCCGCTTCGAGAGCCCCGTAGATCGTGTCCTTGTCGACACCCTTCTCGTTGGAGACGACGTCGGCCATCAGCAATATGTTCTTGTTCACGCCCGATCCTCGGCGGTTGCTTTCGAATAATGGTTCGAGCGGGAACCTTGCCGGCGCGCCGATGCTTCGATCTTCATCGCTGCCTCCGCCTGGCGGGCATCGCTGCCTCATCCGGTTCCACGATGTGCGGTCGACCCGAGCCCAATCCTCGGTAGTCCGGTATGAGTCGTGCGCGCTCGATGGCGGTGAATGCGAGCTCCTTCTCGCCCTGCTCCGTTTCGAGCAGCACCGATTGATCGGTACTGCCCTTGATGGATCCCAGGAAACGCTTCTGTCCCGCCTGCGGCACCGACAGTTCGATCCTGGCGCGCTGGCCGGCAAACCGATCGAAATGCTCCCTGCGGGTCAACGGCCGGTCAAGTCCGGGCGACGACACTTCGAGCTGGTAGCGATCATGTATCGGGTCCTCGACGTCGAGCAGGGCCGCCACTTCGCGGCTGACTTTCTCGCAGTCGCCGAGCACGACGCCGTCCGGTGCATCGATGAAAAGCCGCAGGGCGGTCGAACGACTCTGCGGACTGAAGTCGAGCAGCACGAGCTCATAGCCGAGAGACTCGACCAGGGGCTCGATCAGCGACTTCAGACGATCCTGCAACACTTCGTAGCGACTCCGCTTTTTTGACGCACCAAAAAGAAAAGGCCCACACGGGGCCTGGCCAAACCATGAAATTGGTAGCGGGGGCAGGATTCGAACCTACGACCTTCGGGTTATGAGCCCGACGAGCTGCCAGACTGCTCCACCCCGCACCAGACAGAAGACCAGTATATGGGGTGCCCTAAAATGCCGCAACGGGTAAGTGATAAATATCTGCGCATGCAGGGTTTTCCGCGCCAAGCAGGTTTGTCGACGAGCCGAAGCGACCAGGCTCCTCATCACCAGCCGCGAACGCATCGTGCCGGAGCTGGACGCCACCGATGACCCGCTGCATGGGCAGCAAGAAGGGCGCTTTCCTGGGCCTGGCGCGCAACGCGCGGCTGATGCGGGCCATCGGCGCCTCGATGCAGCAAGCGCAGGAACAGCATCGGGCCACGGGCCGCTCGGCACGGGTCTTTCAGGAACTGACCTACCGCACCCAGAAATCATGGAGCGCGACACGCCGCGTGGGGGCCAAGGCCAAAGTGCTGCCGGGCCAGACCCATCCGTGCTTCGGGGTGACGGCGGTCGTCTTTCGCCTATGTGCTGATCGAAGCCCTGCGCCGTCTGGCGCTGCCAGGAACCGACCTGACCCATGCCACCGCCGGCTCGATCCGCCTCAAGCTGCTCAGGATCGGTGCCGTGATCCGTCTGAGCGTGCGACGCGTGAAAGGGGCCCTGAGTTCGGCCTTCCCGCAGCAAGCCGCTTTCGATCACGCCTTCCAGGCATTGAGCGCCGCGGCCCGCTAAAAGCCGCCGCCCCGACGAACCAGATATCCCCTCTCACGCGGCTGCGCCTGCAAAGGCTGTAGGACTTGCTCCTCCAAAATCGCACCTCTGCGCCTCCACTAACCACTCCACACCCCGCCGCGACGACCTCGCCCAACTCACAGACCGCACACGGCAAATTCCAAAGGGCTGTGAGAAAGGCGGGTTAGGAGCCTGGGCGGTAGGAACCGTGGAGGCGAGGCGAAGCCATTTCGAGTCAGATTTTTCGATCTGTCGAGGCAAATAGTGGTTCTATTTAACGAGACAGATCGGAAAATCTGGCCGAAAGGGCGAGGCCGCAGCCGCGCGCGTTTCTACCGCCCAGGCTCCTAGCGCTCGGGTCATCGGAGAAATGCCCGATGAAGCTCATGGTTCAGATGTTAATGCGAAAAAATCTTATTTGAAAATGAAGAGCCCCAGATTGCATGAGGCCTCGCGCTCCGCTTGCACAGCATGAATCAGCGCGTGGCGGCGCTCGCCGGAATCCAGATCACCAGCGGCAGCAGCCACCTCGCACGCCAGGCCAGCAGCATCGCGACGAAAACTGCGGCGACGGCGAGCGCCATGATCCAGACCAGGGCAGCCATCTGGGCGTGATCGGCGCGCAGGCAGAGGGCGAGCGAGCCGAGCAGCGCGAGCGAGCCGAGCACGCGCAAGACCTTCACCGTTCTGGTCGCGGGACCTTGCGGACCGCGCACCTGCTTCCAGTGAACGTCAATGGCCAGTGCGAACCAGCCGAGGCCGGCGGTGCAGCTCAGGAACGCGATACCCAGCAACAGTGAATCAGGCACGCGCGGCTCCCAGCGTCTCGTCTTCGGTATCTGCGGAGGAAACCGAACTCAGGCCGCGTTCGGCGCGAGCGAGCCTTCGCGCTGCCATCACCGCGACCGCGGCACCGGCCAGCAAGGTGAGATCGACGCCCGCGACAGGCCAGTAGCCGGTGCTGATCGTGCGCAGCAGGTGATCCCCCGTCGTCACGGTGTTGAGAAGGACGGCCAGCACGGCGAGCGCCGCGATGACCCAGGCCTGTTCGCTCCAGGCCAGTGCGAGTCGCGCCTGCGCCACCGGCGCGGTGCGCCACGCGGCGTGCGCAAAGGCCAGCAGCCACGCGATCCAGAACGAGGCTTCCTCCCAGGTCTCGCGATCGCCAAGGTCAAGCGGCAGCAGGCGGTTGAACACCAGCATCGCGAGCGTGGCGATGACCATGCCGGTGACCGTGGTCACGCCCAGCGCATCCACCACACGCGCACCGCTGGCGCCCCTCATCGCGTGCTGCCGCTTGCGCTTCTCGACGAAGAACACGAAGCCGGTGGCGATGCACACGCAGCCCGCCATGCCGCCGAAGAAATAGAACCAGCGCAGCAGCCAGTGGCGGAAGTGCTGGAAGTGCAGGCCTTCCAGGAAGCCCTCCACGCTGCCGACGGCGGACTGCGGCGGGTCTTCGTGGATCACCTCTCCGGTGCTGCCTTTGAAGTGGATGCCGTGGCCGAAGAAGTCGACCCGATCCGTGGTGGCGCGATAGACGCTGACGGTGGCGTTGGCGTCGTTGATGTGGTTGACCGTGAGATATCCCACCTCGTCAACCATCCCGTTCGCCGTCCAGCGGCGCTGCGCCTCCTGCACCATCGCATCCACCGAGGCCATCTGAGCGGGCACGCCGGCGGGATCATGGGGCAGGCCCAGGCTCGCGGCCTCGGATTCTTCGAAGGCCTTGGCCACCGGCTTGTAGAGCGTGTCGTTCACCGGCAGGTAGATGCCGGCAAAGATCAGCAGGCCGGTAAATGCGAAGAAGAAGTGGAATGGCAGCGCGACGACGCCGGTGAGGTTGTGCAGGTCCAGCGCACCGCGTTGCGTGCGCTTCTGCGGCCGGAAGGTAAACAGCTCGCGGAAGATCTTGCGGTGCATGACCACGCCGCTGACCAGCGCCGCCAGCATCACCAGCGCGGCCAGGCCCACGATCCAGTAACCCAGGTCCATCCAGTGCAGGTGCAAGCTGTAGTGCATCGGATAGAAGAAATCGCTGCCGATCTTGCGCATCGACTCGGGCATGACCTCGCCCGTGCGCGGATCGATAGTGGCCCAGCCGTGGACGTGGAGGTGATCGTCGGTGGAGTCGATTGGCTGGTTCGGGATACCGAACTCGCCGCCGATGTCTAGTACCGGGTCGCGATGCGTGGTGTAGGCGTAGACCGATGCCAGCGGCATGGTGTCCGGGTGCGGGAGCTCACCGTGTACACGCTGCGCCGTGGCCGCCATGTCGTCCGGGTGCGCACGCAGCCGCGCAAAAGCCGGGGCCAGGATCTGGTCGAACGAGGGCATGGGCTGCGCCTCATAACGCGAGCTTGGCACCGCCCAGCGGTCGATCTCGCGGTCGAACACCGACAGCGAGCCGAAGAAGAAACAGATCATCAGCACGAAGCCCAGCACGAGGCCGAACCAAGTGTGCAGCCAGGTCATCGAGAGACGGAAGGATGAGAACATCGCGAAATCTCCTGGAGTCTTTCCGGTCAGGCGAGCATGCTCGCGAGCCACCACGCGAGCGCGCTCATGGCCGCGCCACCTCCCAGCAGGACGGCCCACACGCGACGCAGGTTGGCTGCGGCAAACGCCCAGCAGAACGCCCACAGGAACACGAGGAAGGCGAGCAGCATCACCAGCGTCTGCGCCTCGCCGTAAGGCATGCCGGCAGTCACCATTAGGGCCAGGCTCAAGGTGGCAATCCCCCAGACGAAGGCGTAACCACCCAGCACGCTGGCAGCGATGCGAGAAACGATCAGGTGGGCGGGCAGCGTGTGGGAAGACATCGAGGGCTGGCGGGTGTGAGGGCGGGCGCTTACTGGTTACGACAAACGAGATGAAAAAAGAGGGACTCTCAAGCGGCCGTTGGACGAACCGCTTCGGCGGCCAGGCCCAGCTTGGCCGCACGCTTGAGCAGCTTCTTGTCCAGGGTCAGGAACGGCCCATCGGCCTGGGCCAGATGAAGGGCGTCGGCAAAATCCAGGCCCGCACGGTGATGCGCAATCGCCATCCGCGCGGCCGGCACGTCGGCCAACATGATACGGGGATGAGTGATCAGCCAATCCACGAAATCCGCAAACTGCTCGGGCGAATAGGCATAGAGCGAGCGCAGGACCCACTCGGTTTCGAGCAGCACGGTGCTGAGCACGCGCCAGGGCCGGTGAGCCAGCGCGACCGGCACGGCGCGGTGTTCCGCCGCGTTGTCCCCGGTGGCCAGCCGGACCAGCACATTGGCGTCAACGCTTGCGGGCTTCACGCTTCACCATCACCGGATTGCACAGAGCCTCGGTACTCACCCGGGCACCGGCTGGATTGAGCGGCGTCCAGGCGTCCGCGCTGGGGGGCACGGCCCGCTCCAGCACGATGCGTGAGCCCTCCACTCGAATACTCAGGCGATGACCGGGCTTGATCCGCAGCGCATCGCGAACCGGCTTAGGCAGGACCAGTTGGCCCTTGGTGGAGAGCACGGCGGATTCCATCGGAGGGGTTTCCATTTGAGGTAAGACGACACTCATTCTAGGTCTTACTGTCGCCCATTCAGACTCGAGAACGCCGCATCCAGCCCCGGCAGAAACACTTCGTATGCCTTCCATCGCGCGACGGATCGCGTGTAGATGGGCTGTCGAACCTGCCAGCGGCTCGGCGTCTGCACCGCCCGCTCGTTCTGGTGAAAGTCCAGGCAGCGCGCATCCCAGGGGGCGCCGACGAACGCGAGCAGCTTGCGCGCCTGCGCCTCAAGATCAGCCACGGTGTCCTCGTACTGCATGTCCAGGATCTTCAACGGCAGGTGCTCGTGCCAATGCGCCATCAGACGGAGGTACTGCGCAGTGAAGAAAGCGAGATCGTCGAAGTCCGTCGCATAACGCTGGTCGGCGTTGAAGTTCTCCATCCAGATCGACAGCGCGTTGTCGCGCGCGTCGCGCTTGCAGTGGATCACCCGCGCATTCGGAAACAGAACCGCCGCGAACGCGAGCTGGAAGAAATTCAGCGGCGACTTGTCGCTGATGCGCAGCCGACCTTTCGGCGCGCCGTCGCGCAGCGCCTTCAGATAGTCGTGTGCGCGTTCGCGCGACGCCATCTCATCGAGCTTGGTCGCGGCCTGCCAGGGTTCTTCGTTCTCATCGACGCAGCGGTTGGCGATACGCGACAGGTCTGGCAACTCCCCTGCCCCATGCAGCAGCGGATGCGCGGAGAGAATCTGCTCGGTCAGCGTGGTGCCGGAACGCGGCAGGCCGACGATGAACACCGGCTCGTCGGTGCCGAGGCCAAGACGCCGATGCGCGCTGAAGAAGTCGCGCGTGTAGGTCTGGATAATGCGGTCGACGCGCTGGCTCAGCGCGGTGCGATCCAGCGGTCCGGCTTTCACGCGGCGCGCAGCGTTGGCGGCCAGGCCGGCCTTCGCCGCCTGCTCGTAGTTCTTGCGGCGGTCGTGAAACTTCAGCAGCCCGTAGCCGATCAGCGCGTGCGCTTCGTCCTTGACCTCGGGTTTGATCATCGCGGCTTCGCCCGCGGCGAGCACCGAAGAATCCGGAGCGTCCTTCACCAGCGCAAGGTACTGGCCGATGGCCTGCGCATGGCCCGGACGCCGCGCGATCACGTTGAGATAGCAACCGAGCGCGCCCTCGGCCTCGCCGAGATCTTCCAGGGTGCGGCCGAGGCCGAACCAGCCCTGCACGTGATCCGGGTTCAGGCCCAGCGACTGGCGGAACAGCGATTCCGCCCGCTTCACCTTGCCGCGCGCGGACAGCTCCTGCGCCAGTCGGCTACGCGCCTGCGCGAGTTTCGGATCGTGCTTCGCGGCGCGCTCGAAGCATTCGATGGCGTCCTCGAACTGGTCGGACGCGATCAGCAGGTTGCCGAGATTCAGATAGGTCTCGGCGCGCGTCGGGTCCAGCGTGAGCGCATTCTTCAACGCGGCGAACGCGCCCTGCCGATCCCCCAGCTTGCGCAGCGCGGTGCCGAGGTTGTGCCAGCCATCGGCGAAGCGCGAATCGATCTGCAACGCTTCAGTGAAGCAACGCGCGGCGTCGTCGAGCTTGCCGTCCAGCGCATAGACGCGGCCCAAGTCGGACCGGCAGCGCGGGTCGTCGGGTGATAGCTCGCAGGCACGCTTGGCGCTGCGATAGGCAGGCAGCATCTCCCCGCTGCCGGCGAGCAAAGTCCCGAGGTGACGATGCGCATCGGCGTTGTCCGGCATGGTTTCGATCTGCGCGCGGCAGTCCGCCAGCGCGCCATGGAGGTCGCCTGCCTTCAATCGTTCCTGCACGTTTTCCAGCACGCCCACGCGATCCTGTCCCGGTTGGAGCCGCGCCCAAGGCTGATCCCCGGGTGGATTGTTCAAATGCGAATGACTTGCATCTTCACACGATCAGCCCATCGCGTAAACGCTGAACGGAGCGCCGCTACAGGTCAACGGGAATGAAGGAGGTGGCATGCGCCGCGTGGACGGTCAGACCGGACCTGAGGTCCTGACTGAGCGCGAGCCGCTCGTGTGCTGTCCGAAAAATAACTGGAGTTATCGGTTTCTTCTTTTTGCGGGGTGCCGTGCAGCCGGGTTCGATCTGGCCCAGGGTCTGGCGGCACTTGGACAGCTTCGTCTGAATGGAATCGACGGTGGTAGTCCAGACGAAGGGTTTGGGATTACTGTTCCAGGCGTTGAGGAAGTCGGTGATGGCGAGCTGAAGGTCAAGACCTTCAAGCTGTCGAACGACAAGCGCTTCGTCGACAAGCTCCAGGACATCGTGGGTCTTTACCTAAACCCGCCAGAGAAAGCCTCGGTGCTGAGCGACGACGAGAAAAGGTCATCGGCCTGTGCCAGTCCAAGCATCGCCACCAGGCGTGGATCAAATTCCTGCGCCGCATCGACCAGGACACGCCGCCCCACCTGGACCTGCACCTGATCGTGGACAACGACTCCACGCACAAGCACGAAAAGGTGCAGCGCTGGCTGGCCGCCACCCGCGCTTCCACCTACCCTTCACGCCGACCCGTGCTTCGTGGCTCAACAGGGTCGAGCGCTTCTTCTGCGACATCTCGGAGCATCGTATCCGCCGCGACCGCTTCACCCGCGTCGCGGAACTCGAACAGGCCATCAACGACCATAATTGCGCCGCGCATTGGACACGAGACGCCGAACCTCGTCCCCGATGCTTGCAGGATCGTCACTCGCCCATATCTCGGGTCCGTGCGTATAACCCTCCAGCACGGAGTGGCGGATGTCCCAGGCCTCGAAGACGCGCCCGCTGACCTCGCGGCCCTCAGGGCTGGCGAGCCAGGTCGCAACAGTTGCGATCCACATCGGGCTGCGCTGTCGCAGAACCTCTTCGGAATAGGTCAGGCCCTGGGTCAGACGCGTGTTCGCGCGCGGCGCGATCGCGTTCACCGGCACTCCATACTTTGCGCCGGCCATCTCGCGCGCCAGCACTAACGTCATGCTGGCGATGCCGGCCTTGGCGGCAGCATAGTTGGTCTGCCCTACGAGGCTGCCGAATACGCCGGAGTGCGAGATGGTGTTGATGATGCGTGCGTCGTTCCGCTCGCCAGTTTTCTTGCGCAGGCGCCAGTGTACGCAGGCGTGGTGTGCCGGCTCCGCCGTTGTTGATCAGGATGTCGAGGCGGCCGTAGGTATCGACGGCCTGCTGCACCATCTCGCCCGCCGCCTTCCAGTTGGAGACGTCGCATCCGTTCACGGCGGCTTCGCCACCCGCATTCCTGATCTCCTCGACGACCCGCTGCGCCGGCGTCAGGTCCGCGCCGTGGCCTGCGGCGTCGCCGCCGAGATCGTTCACGATCACCTTGGCACCGTACCTGGCGAGCATCAGGGAGTATTCGCGGCCCAGGCCGCGTGCACCGCCGGTCACGATCGCGACTCGGCCTTCACACAGTAGATTCATCGGTTCTGCCTTGTGTCCTTGAGGGCAAGGGGAGTCATCATCCCAAGATCTTTTTTCCGTCGCTCCTCCAAGAGGCCCTGACGTTGCGGATCGACGCATTCTGGGGCGCTCTCCATGCGACGATCCGGGAGGTAGTATGCCAACGCACGATACGCAAAAAATCCTGCTTGCCGGCTATTCAATGCTGTGACATAAGCTCGCGACTCTCCGAACGGTCGGCCGTGATTCGCCCTATGGTCTGGTTTCATCCGAGAACCTACGCCGCGTCGGACCCACAAAGACCCGCCCTGATACTGGCCGACACTGGCGAGATTCTCAGCTACTCGGAACTCGTGGAGAGGGCCGACCGTGCGGCGCGCCTGTTCGAGGCGCAGGGCCTGTCGCAGGGCGATACGCTGGCGATCCTGATGGAGAACCATCTGCGCTACCCGGAGCTGTGCTGGGCGGCGAAGAATTCCGGGATCGCCTATGCCTGCATCGGAAGCCAGTCCAGCATCGAGGATGCGGCGTTCATCGTCGAAGACAGCGATGCGCGCATGCTGATCACCTCGGCGGCCCTGGCCGACCTGGCGCTCGCGGTTGCGCGCCGATGCGGCCCCGGCCTTCGCCTCCTGATAACCGATGGCGAGCGGGAGCCATTCCAGTGTTACGAGTCGCTGCTGGCACAGCAGCAGCCCACGCCCTTGAGCGGCCGTCGCCGCGGACCGTCGATGCTGTACTCGTCCGGCACCACGGGTCGCCCGAAGGGCGTGCGCACGCCACTGCCCGACGACGGTCCCGAGATTCCACCACGGCGCTTTGCCATGCTGCAGGAGCGCTATGGGCTCGATCCGGACACGGTGATGGTCTGTCCCGGGCCGTTCTATCACGCAGCCCCCGGGCGCTTCATGATGAGCGTGCAACGCGCAGGCGGAACGATGGTGGCTTTTCGAAGCTTCGACGCGCGAGCCACGCTTGCCGCGATCGACCGTTACCGGGCCACGCACGGACTGTTCGTGCCGACGATGTTCGTGCGCATGCTCGAACTCCCGCCAGAGGAACGTGCGTCCCATCCTTCCGGACCGAGTCGCTGCGCGCTGCACCTGGGGGCTCCCTGTCCGGTGGCGGTGAAGGAGAAGATGATTGCGTGGTGGGGTCCGGTAATCGAGGAGTTGTATGGCGGCACCGAAGCCATCGGGCACACCCTGATCGGTGCAGAGGAATGGCTACGGCACAAGGGCTCGGTCGGCCGGCCGGCGCCGGGATGCGAGATCCGCATCAAGGGGGACGACGGCCATCCGGTGCCGACGGGTACGCCCGGCCTGATCATGCTGCGCAACGGCAACCGCTTCGAGTACCACAAGGATCCGGAGAAGACGCGAGCTGCGATTGGCGCGGACGGCTGGGGCACGCTCGGCGATGTCGGCTACATCGACGACGAGGGCTATCTGTACTTAACCGATCGCCAGTCGCACATGATCATTTCCGGCGGTGTGAACATTTATCCGCAGGAGTCCGAGAACCTGCTGCTCGAACATCCCGCGGTGGCCGACGTCGCGGTCATCGGCGTGCCTCACGACGTTTATGGTGAGGAGGTCAAGGCCGTCGTGCAGCCGTACCGCTATCCGTTGATCGAGCCCGAATCCTTGGCCCGGGAGTTGATCGAATTCTGTCGCGCGCGGCTGACGCATCTGAAGTGTCCGCGCTCGGTTGATTTTGTGGCGCGGCTTCCGCGCAGCGAGGCGGGCAAGCTGATCAAGCACCTCGTCAAGGCACCGTACTGGGTCGGGCACAATGGCCGCGTGATCTGAGCGAAAACGGCGGGAGGGGCTCCGCGCCGACTCGCGCTGTGACGACGCGTTGCGGGTCGTTCTGCGAGCACCTGTGGGGCAGAATCGGCACGGATTCCGCGCCGCCGCGAGCGTGCCGGACCACGCAATGTGGTTGATGTCGTGCCCGAGCGGTATGCGCCAGCGGGCCGCTGCGGCACCCCAGCGCTCAGGGGCCCTCCGCGAGCCGATGCGACGAGGCGCGCAGCAACGGCGTCTGCAATACTGTGCGCACGCATACAGTAAAGCATCATCGAATTACCACAACCCATGGCCCCGACGAACAAAGAGAAAAAACCATTCCGCGCCGGCTTCCTGATCCATGACGCGTCGCGGCTGCGCCGCACCGCACTCGACCAGCGCCTCAAGCACCTCGGCATCACGCGCTCGCAGTGGTGGGTGCTGAGCCAGGTCGATCGCGACACCGGAGAGGGGTTTTCGCAGATCGAGCTGGCGCGTTTGCTGGACGTGGGCAAGGTCACGCTTGGGGGGCTGATTGACCGGCTCGAGAAAAACGGTCTGGTGATGCGCGTGCCGGACAAGGAGGACCGCCGCTCCAAGCGGGTGCAGTTGTCGCGCAAGGGGAAGAATCTGCTGCACCGTATCGAGATGATCGGACTCGAGGTCAATCGCCAGATCATGGAAGGCATCAGCGAGCAGGAGGAAGAGCAGCTCATCGCGATCCTGACCAAGATGAAGCACAACCTGAAGGCGATGGACGCGGTGCCGGTGTCCACCACTGGCAGAAAGATTCCAGAGGACGAGTAACCTGAGCGCGGGCACGTGGGCTGGTTTTGTGATCGCGGAACCGCATTGCGAGGTCCCGAAAGCTTCCGGTTATTTGGTTCACTAGCGTATCATACGCCTGTAATTTATCGAACGCGGAACCTCTGACATGAACCGGGACAGACTGCTGGGCAAGGTGTTTGCGGACATCGCGGCGCCGTACTCGAAGCGCGACACCATGCTGTACGCGCTCGGAGTAGGCGCCGCGCAGGATCCACTGGATAGCCGTGACCTGCGCTTCGTGTTCGAGAAGGAGCTGCAGGCCTTGCCTTCGATGAGTTGCGTGCTGGCTCATCCGGGCAGCTGGGTCATGGAGCCGGACCTCGAAGTGAACTGGGTCAAGCTGCTGCATGCCGAGCAGCATTTCGATCTGCTTCGGCCGCTGCCCGCAGAAGGCGAGGTGATCGGCAGCTTCCGCATCACCGGCCTGCTCGACAAGGGCGCAGACAAGGGTGCGCTGCTGTACCTGCAGAAATCACTGCGACTCCCGGGCGGCGAATCCATCGGCACCGTCAGCAGCACGTACTTCCTCCGTGGTGACGGCGGCTGCGGCAACTGGGGCGAAGTCGGTGCGGAGTTGCCCGTCGCGCCGGACACCGCTCCGCACGGGGTGCTGGACCTTCCAACCCTGCCGATTGCGGCGCTGATCTACCGTCTCAGCGGCGACTACAACCCGTTGCACGCGGACCCGGCGGTGGCGAAGAAAGCCGGGTTCGGGAAGCCCATCCTGCACGGCCTGTGTACCTATGGGATGGCATGCCAGTCGCTGGTACGCGCGGTGTGCGGATACGACGCGACGCGCCTGCGCGCAATGGGCGCCCGATTCACCCGGCCGGTGTATCCGGGCGAGACGATCCGCACGCTGTGGTGGCAGGGCGCGGACGGAAAGATCCAGTTCCGTTGCCTGAGCGTGGAGCGCAACGAGGTGGTGCTCGATCGCGGCGTCGCGACCGTCGCCGGCTGACCCGGGTAGCGGTGGCCACCCGGCTCAGGCCCAGAGGTAGAAGGCCATGACCGCGCAGCACACGCCGACGACCCAGCCGTCGGTGATCAGGCGCAGTGCCAGCGGTGCGTGCCGCACCTCCATGAAGTGCTGGATGACCAGCCGCACCTTGAAGAAGGCGATACCGATCACGACCAGTGCGGTCTGGCGCAGTCCGGTCGCGGATTCATCGGCCAGATGACCGGTGCCGAGCCACCAGGACAGTCCGGTGGCCAGGCTCAATGCCAGCCAGACCAGACTCGATCCGTTGAAAACAAGTGCGCGCAGGCTCATTTCACCAGGTACAGGACGGCAAATAGCACGATCCACAACAGGTCCACCAGGTGCCAGAAGCAGGCACCGCCTTCCAGGATCATCAGCCCCTTGGCGTCGAATGCGCGGCGGCGCGTGAGCGAGATCAGGAACACCAGGACGCCCAGGCCGATGATCAGGTGCAGCAAATGGATGCCGGTGAAGACGAAGTAGTACATGAAGAAATCATTGGTCGTGAGCGTGATGCCGGCCCGCAGCTTCTCTCCCCACTCGAAGTACTTCACGATCACGAAGCCGAAGCCGCATAGCCAGGCGCTCCACAGCAGGCGCGTCGACAGCAGGGCCGCCCCCTGGCGCGCGGCATTGAGACCCATGACCACGAACCAGGAGCTGGCGAGCAGCAGGAGCGTGTTGATCGCGCCCCAGTTCTGGTTGAGCAGCGTCTGCGCCTCGGCGAACAGCGCCCGGTCCTGCCCGCGGTAGTACATGAACGTGACGAAAAACAGGCCGAACACGATCATGTCGCCGAGAATGAAGACCCAGATGCCGACCTCGCCCGGAAGATGGACACGGGCTCCGGTCTGCGACGGGTCGACTTCTTTGAGTCCAGTGGATGCGGTCATCGTGGGCGAGAGTGTGCCATCGGGCTTTGGCGCGCGCATGACGGGCGACACCGCAGTTAGGCTATCCCCTGCTTGTGGAAGAGCCGGCTATCTGTTGCCGCTTCAAGGTCGCCGAGTTATGCGGCGAGACGCTGGCCAAGCGTGTGTTCGCCGATCGCCGCGTCGAGCTGCATTTGAAAAAGCAGCTGTCGGTCGTCGATGCCGCGGCTGCGAAGAAGCTGTTTAGCGAACTGCAATGCAAGGTCGCTCAGGACAGGCTTGACCCGACCTACCGATGAAGCCGATCAGGACGGACTCCCAAGGAAGAGCGCCGTTGGTCGGCCAGCCAAAAAAACCGCGTTTCAACTGTGACGCAGTTCACAGTCCGACACCCGATTCGGCTTGCGCGGGGGGGG
>JBQTIX010000112.1:0-64460 GCA_052387695.1 Panacagrimonas sp.
GGGGGTTTTGCGGGGGGTCACCCGCGGGGCCACTTCTCCACCCCCCGCCCGCGGGCCCCGCCCGCTAACCCCACGGGGGCGGAGCCGACCTACGCCGGCCTGCACCCTACGTGACCGCGCTCAGAAATTCTGTCCCGAGCACTTCTTCGTCTTGGTGTTGTAGTTGCCGCACTTGAGCGCGACCCAGTCCGCCTCGATGTCCTTGGACCCGTCCAGGAAATCGCTCCAGGCGTCGCCCGGAACTTCTTTGTCGGTCTGCCAGACGATGTCAAGCTGGCCGTCTTCGCGGATCTCGCCGATGTACACCGGCTTGGTCAGGTGATGATTGGCCAGCATCGTCGCGGTGCCGCCGGTGAGATTGGGCACGGACAGGCCGATGATCGCATCGCTGACCTTGTCCACGTCCACGCTCTGCGACTTCTCTGCCGCGGCAACCCAGAGCTTGAAGCCGATGACGGTGGCTTCCATCGGATCGTTGAACGTGCGCTTGGGGTTCTTCACGAACGCGCGCCAGGTCTTGATCGCCGCGGAGTTGGCTGGCGTGCTGTAGGTCTGGAAGTAGTTCCACGCGGCGAGATGGCCGACGAGGGGCTTGGTATCCAGACCGGCGAGTTCTTCTTCACCGACCGAGAAAGCCACGACCGGAATGTCTTCGGCCGAGATCTTCTGGTTGCCCAGTTCCTTGTAGAACGGCACGTTGGCGTCGCCGTTGATGGTGGAGACCACCGCCGTCTTCTTGCCCGTGCTGCCGAACTTCTTGATGTCGGACACGATCGACTGCCAGTCGGAATGACCGAAGGGCGTGTAGTTGATCATGATGTCGTCCGCCGCCACGCCCTTGGCCTTGAGATATGCCTCGAGAATCTTGTTCGTCGTGCGCGGATACACGTAGTCCGTACCGGCGAGCACCCAGCGCTTCACGCCGATGTCCTTCATCAGGTAGTCCACGGCCGGGATCGCCTGCTGGTTGGGCGAGGCACCGGTGTAGAAGACGTTCTTCGAGGACTCCTCACCCTCGTACTGCACCGGGTAGAACAGCAGGCCGTTGTTCTTCTCGAACACCGGCAGCACCGACTTGCGCGACACCGAGGTCCAGCAGCCGAAGGTGACGGCGACCTTGTCCTTGACCAGCAACTGTTCGGCCTTCTCGGCGAACAGCGGCCAGTTCGAGGCGGGATCGACGACCACGGCTTCGAGCTTCTTGCCGAGCACCCCGCCTTTCTTGTTCTGCTCATCGATCATCATGAGCACGGTGTCTTTCAGCGTGGTTTCGGAAATCGCCATCGTGCCGGACAGCGAGTGCAGCACGCCGACCTTGATGGTGTCTTCGGCCTGGACCAGTTGCGTGGCACCCATCAGTATCAAGGCGCCGGCGCCGCCGAGCAGGCGACGGGAAAATAGCTTGAGTTTCATGTGAGTTCTCTGTTTGATTGGATGGAGTGAAATGGCGCGGCCCTAGATCCGGACCTGCACGCCGAGTCCCACCTGCGACACGTCAGGCGCGACACCGTCGTAGTCGGAGTCCACGTAGAACAGGCTGAGCCGGGCGTTGAACGCCTTGATGATGTAGTTGACGTTGAACTCGATCGTCTCCTGGGTGAAGTCGACCAAACCCTCCTCGTAATCGGTCTCGGCGTACTTGCCAAGGACCTGGATCCGGCCGATGCCGATGGGCTCCGGGAACAGGAAGGAGGTCAGTCCGAAAAAGCCATCGCTTTCCGTGAACGCGGGGCCTGGAAGCGGAGGGAGCGTCGCCGTGGAGTACCCGCCGAACTCGTCGTACTTGGCGTATTCGGCCTCGACCGTGAAGGCACCGCCGCCGGGCACTTTCTTCTCCATCAGCAAGTCGGCGGTGTAGGCCTTGGTACCGCTGGTCTCCGCATGGCCGGCGACGCCGACCGTGAGAATGTCCTTGTCGCCGTAATAGGTGCCGTTGAGGTAGTAGCCGGTCTCGATATCCCAGAAGCTGTACTGCAGGCGGCTGGCGATGACGGTGTCCTTGTCGCCCTGCGTGCTGCCGGAGTCGAACAGACCCAGCGACACTTTCAGGCGATCGAAGTCACCCCAGTAGGCGACGCCGTTGTCGCGGCCCGCGGCGACGAAGGGATAGCCATCCTGCACGCCGTCCACGTACACGACGAAGTTGTTGGCGAAGTAGGGGCCGTACAGATTGGCGCGATCCGACGGCGGCAGGAATCGGCCGGCCCAGATATTCATCGTCGGCGAGAACTCGAAGCGCGCGATGGCATCGATGATCTGGACGTCGTTCTCGGCGTCGCCCTGGTAGTCGGTGTTGATCGTGAACTTGATCTGCTCGGTGATCGAGCCGTTGATGTTGAGACGCGCGCTGTCGAGCGCGAAATCGTTGATGTCGTCCTGTGCACCGTCCACGTCGGTGCTCCTGAAACTGCCCCGCGCCTCGCCACCCAGCGAGACCGGCGGCAGCGTGACGGTCGCGGCCTGCGCCGCGACGCAGAAGAACGGAACCAGTCCGAAGGACATCGCGCCGAGGCGCTTGAAGGTGTTGCGAGGGCTGCTGCCCGCCTTGAATGTCATAACAGTGAACTCCCGAGATATGAAGAAAAATGCCCAGATTGCGAGGAGCACGGATGGCTCCACCCCAGTTCCGAAACCGCGACCGTCGGATGCGGCGCACGCGAGATTTCCCGTCTTCGCGTGCATCAGGCGTCCGCCGGCGTGGTGCCGGCGCGTCCCTTGTTCAATGCCACCGTCGTCGCCGCGGTGCGGGTCTCGACGTTGAGCTTCAGAAAAATGTGTTCCAGGTGCTTGTTGACCGTGCGCGGACTCATCGCCAGCACGCTGCCGACCTCGGTGTTGGTCTTGCCCAGTGCCACCCAGTGCAACACCTCGGCCTCGCGCTGGGTGAGCTTGAGCGCGCGCATCAGCGCCGCCGGTTCCGGCACGTGTGTGCGTGACTGGATCAGCAGTCTCTCGTCGCCACCGCGCGCGGCGCCGAGGCGGCTGAACACCAGGCGCCGGTCCTTTGCCGGCAGGGTGAAGCTCGGGTCGGCGTTCTTGCCGACCCACTGGCGCAAGGCGATGGGCAGACGGCCATCGGCTTCGAGCACGTCGCGCAGCCAGCGGCGTGCCAACGGCGTGGCCCAGCGCACCCGCCGCTCGACGTCTACCGCGACGATGGCATCACCAGCCGCATCGGCCGCCTGCTGGGTCTCGGCCATCATGCGCGCATTGGCCAGGTGTGCGGCGATGCGCGCCAGCACTTCCTGCGGCCGGATCGGCTTGGGTACGTAGTCCGCGCCACCGCACTGGAAGCCACGCACCACGTGATCGCTTGTCGTCAGCCCGGTCATGAACACCACCGGGATGTGCCGCGTCACCAGGTCCGCCTTGAGTCGCAGGCAGGTCTCGAAACCGTCGAGCCCCGGCATCAGCGCGTCGAGCAGGATCAGATCGGGCGGCTCCAGTTGCGCGCTCTCCAGCGCGCGCGCGCCACTGGTTGCGACGCGCACGATGTAACCGGCCGCCTCCAGCGCGTCGTGCAGCACCGCGAGATTCGCCGGCACGTCGTCCACGATCATCACGACCGCCGCATCACCGGGCTGCGTCATGCGCTCGCCCCTCCGGGACTCAACCCGCAAAGTAGCTGTTCACCTTGTGGGGTGCTCACGCGCGCACCTCCCCAGGCAGACGCTTGAGCAGGCTCATGAATTCCGGCAGTTCGAAGGCCTTGATGTGGGCGCGCAGCGGCGCCGTGAACGCGGCGTTGCGGACGTCCTGTCGATCGATCTCGTCGAGCTTTTCGAGAATGCCCCGCACGTGGCCGAGATCGCCCAGCTCGCGCAGCGCCTGCAAGTCGCCATCTGCCGGTCGCGTCCGTTGCGGGGTCTGCTCCATGGCAGCGGTTTCGATCGCCGCGTCCTGCCCGCGTTCGATCCAGATCAGGTCCAGCGTCTCGCGGATGCGGTCCATCAGCGTGGCGACGTGCACCGGCTTGACCAGAAAATCGGCGGGCGCGATGCCCGCGCTCTCGCCCTGATTCTTTTCAAAGGCATCGGCCGAGATCACCAGGATGGCCAGATGACGCGAATGGTTGGCGCGCAGCAGCCGCGCCGTCTCCCAGCCATTCATGCCGGGCATGCCGATGTCGAGCAGCACCAGGTCCGGCTGCACGTGGCCCACCAGTCGCAGCGCGTCGATCCCCGAGCCCGCCTCGGTGACTTCGAATCCCAGCGGCTGCAACACGCTGACCAGAAAGCGCCGGTCCACGGCGGAATCGTCCACCACCAGCACGCGCCTGCGCGGCCCGGCGTAGTCCGCGATATCCAGCCGCGGCACTTCGGAAACGGGCCGCGGATTACGCACCTCGGGCAGGAACAGTCGCACCGAAAACAGGCTGCCCCTGCCTGGCTCGCTGCTCGCGATCAACTCTCCACCCATCAGGCTGGTCAGCATGCGCGCGATGGTGAGTCCCAAACCCGTCCCGCTCTCCGAGGTGGCGGCAGCACTGGCGCCACGCTCGAAGGGCAGAAAGATGCGCTCCAGTTCGTCCGGGGCTATGCCTGCTCCCGAATCACGCACCTCGAAACTCACCATGTCCCGCCGGGACCGCACCTGGAATCGGACTTCGCCACGTTCGGTGAACTTCACCGCGTTGCCAAGAATGTTGATCAGAATCTGCCCGAGCCGCTTCTTGTCCGCGCGCACCACGGCGGGCAGGCGCGTCTGGATGTCGGTCTCGAAAGCGATGCCCTTGTTCTGCGCCGCGATGCGGAACATGCCGACGAGCTGGGTCAGGAATTCGGGGAAGCGAAGCTCTTCGGTATCGAGTTTGAGCTTGCCGCTTTCGATCTTGGCGATGTCGAGCAGGCCGTCGACCAGCGAGGCCAGGTGTTCGCCGCTGCGGCGGATCACCGCGAGCGCATCGCGCCGGTGCGCTGGAATCGCGGGGTCGTATTCCAGAATCTGGGCATAGCCGAGGATGCTGTTGAGCGGCGTGCGCAACTCGTGACTGATGCCGGTGACGTAGCGGCTCTTGGCCTGGTTGGCCTTCTCCGCAAGCTGCTTGGCAAGCTGCAATTCCGAGTCGGTTTTTTGATGCGCCTCGATCTCGCGCATCAGCAGTGCGGTCTGGCGATCGGTTTCCTGCTGCGCGACTCGCCGGCTCTCGGCCGTCAGCACCACCCACCACGAGCCCACGCCGCCGCCGAGCAGCAGCACGCCGTAGATCGCCAGCAGGCTGGACTGAAGACTCGTCGACAGGTGCGGCGCGTCGGCGACCTGGAATACGTAGATGAACCCGAGCACCAGAGCCAGCACCAGGGCGGTGGCGGCAAACAGCATCAGGAACTGGCCGAGCCGCGAATCGAGCTGCGCGCTTTCGATGCCCGGAAAGAGCTTGCGTGCGGTCGCCGCGATCTGATCGTTGAGCCCCGCGCCGGGCTTGCAGACGTCGTGGCAGCGTGCATCGAGCGAACAACACAGCGAGCAGATCGGGCCGCGGTAGGCGGGGCACAGCGCCATCTCCTCGGTCTCGTAGGTTTTTTCGCAGATCGAGCAGCGTCGGGAGTCCTTCTGCTTCAGGAACGCCGCGTCAGGCTCGCGAGCGATGTAGTAGCGCCCCTTCGTGGTCCAGGCGATCAGCGGCGCGCAGACGAAGGCCGTCACCAGTGCAATGAACGCCGAGAAGGCCTGCGCGTGCGCGCCGAACATCCCCGCGTACGCGGCGACCGAAATCAGCGAGGCAATCAGCATGCTGCCCACGCCGACCGGGTTGATGTCGTAAAGGTGCGCGCGCTTGAACTCGATGCCCTTGGGCGACAAGCCCAGCGGCTTGTTGATCACCAGATCCGCGACCAGCGCACCGACCCAGGCGATCGCGATGTTGGAGTACAGACCGAGCACCTTCTGCAGCGCGGCGAACACGCCGAGTTGCATCAGCAGCAGCGCGATGCCGACGTTGAACACCACCCACACCACGCGCCCCGGATGGCTGTGCGTGACGCGGGCAAAAAAATTCGACCAAGCCAGCGAACCGGCGTAAGCATTGGTGGTGTTGATCTTGAGCTGCGACAGCACCACCAGCAGGGTCATCGCGATCAGGGCAAGCTGCGGCGACTCGAACACGTAGCCGAAGGCGCTCAGATACATCATGGCCGGTTCCAGCGCCTGCTCGGCCGGCACCATCGCCTTGATCGCGACGAAAGCCAGCAGCGCGCCGCCGAGCATGCGCAGCGCGCCGAACCCGATCCAGCCGGGGCCGGCAATCAGCAGGCTCGCGGTCCAGGCGCGGCGATTCTCGGCAGTCTTCGCCGGCAGGAAGCGGAGGAAGTCGATCTGCTCGCCGACCTGCAAGACCATCGACAACACCAGGCTCGCGGCGGCGCCGAACATCAGCACATCGAACCCGGACGTGCCGCTGCCGACGAAGCTCGGCAACTCGCGCACCAGCTCCGGTGATTTGGCGAACACGAACACGTACGGCGTCGCCAGCAGGATCAGCCATAGCGGCTGGGTCCAGGCCTGAAAGCGGTTGATGAGCGTGATGCCGTGCGTGACCAGGGGAATCACCACCAGCGCGCTGACCAGGTAGGCCAGGCTCAGCGGCATCTCGAAGCACAGCTTCAGCGCCAGGGCCATGATCGAGGCTTCGAGCGCGAAGAAGATGAAAGTGAACGAGGCGTAGATCAGGGACGTGATGGTGGAGCCGATGTAGCCAAAGCCCGCCCCACGCGTGAGCAGATCCATATCCAGGCCGTACTTGGCGCCGTACCAGGAGATCGGCAGGCTGACCAGGAAGATCACGGCGCTGGCAAAGACGATGGCCCAGAACGCATTGGTGAAACCGTAGCTCAGCAGAATCGCGGCCCCCACCGCTTCCAGCAGCAGGAACGCGATCGAACCGAAAGCCGTGTTGGCCACCCGCAGCGGCGACCACTTGCGGAAACTCCGCGCGGTGAAACGCAGCGCGTAGTCTTCGATGGATTCGTTGGCCACCCAGGTGTTGTAGTCGCGACGCACTTTCACGATCCGCTGGATTGGCGGTTCGCTGGGGTGCGTCGTCGCTGGGGATGAGCTAACGGTCATGCGCGCTGTGATCGCCCAGGAAATGAATCCCCTCTGGCGCATGACCGCCCTCTCCCCATCATCGGCATCCGCCGATGGTTCCCCCCTCTCCCGCAAAAAAACGCGGGAGAGGGGAGTCGGACTCGCTTCGCGAGATTCACTTGAATGGCCATGCATCCGCTGGGTGATGCGGCGCAGGACGCGCCGGCTGCGGATTCGGGAGCGCAATTTGCGGGCCGTCGGCGCTGCGCCCGGATACGTCAATCGACGTATGCGCCTATGGCGTCGAATCTGGACAGAGTGCAGCGCCGCTGATGGCGTAGTCTTCGCGGCCCCGCGCTCCCTCTCGACAAACCCACCGAATGCTCGAATCCGCCATCGACCGTAGCGTGCGCAGCGCGCACCAACCGGCGCCCTCCCGGTGCGCGGAGCGCACGCTGCGCGGAGATCCCGAATGGCGGGCCGAGCTTGAATTGCGAGTGGAGTATCGCGACCGACGCACCGTTCTTGCGCACGCGCACCATCGTGGACCGCTGCGGGTGCAGAAACCGCTTTATCCCGAAAGCACGGGTCGAATGGATCTGCTGATCCTTCATCCGCCGGCCGGCATCGCAGGCGGCGATCGGCTTTCCATCGATCTGAGCCTGGAACGAGGAGCTCAGGCGCGCATCACCACGCCGGGCGCGGCGAAGTGGTACCGGTCCAGTGGCGTCGAGGCCCGACAGAACCTGCGTCTGTCGGTCGCCGACGACGCGGTGCTGGAATGGCTGCCGCAGGAGGCCATCGTGTTCGACGGTGCCCGGGTCTGCACCGAGACCGATATTGTCTGCGCCGAGAGCGCACGCGCTTGCGGCTGGGATATCTGGATGCTCGGCCGACGGGCCTCTAACGAGCAGTTCAGTCGCGGATATCTGCACCAGCGCACCCGGCTGCGCCGTGGCGGGCGCCTGCTCTGGAGCGAGCGGGTGCGGCTCGCGGGCGACGATCCCTTGCGCGGATCGATGCTGGGATGGAACCAGGCGAGTGTGGTGGGCAGTTTCTGGGCGCTGGGCCTGCCGGTCGACGAGAGCCTGCTCGAACGCTGTCGCGAGGTCAGCGAACCCGGCGTGCAACTTGGCATCACCCGATTCGAGCACGGCATGATGCTGGCACGTGCGCTTGGCCAGTCCGCCGAACGCGCGCGCGCCGCGCTGACCCGCATCTGGAGCCTGCTGCGTCCAGCGCTGTGCGGCGCAGCCGGAATCCCGCCGCGCATCTGGGCTACCTGAGGAAAAAATGGAACTCACGCCCCGCGAGAAAGACAAGCTGCTGATCTTCACCGCCGGCCTGCTGGCCGAGCGGCGCAAGGCGCGCGGCCTCAAGCTCAACTATCCGGAGTCGGTCGCCTTCATCAGTGCCGCGATTCTCGAAGGCGCGCGAGAGGGTCGCAGCGTGGCCGAGCTGATGAGTTTTGGCACCACGCTGCTACGACGCGAGGACGTGATGGAAGGTATCCCGGAAATGATTCCGGACATCCAGGTGGAAGCGACGTTTCCCGATGGGACGAAGCTGGTGACGGTGCACAATCCCATTGTCTGATGCCCACATCAACCTCCAACCGAAATGTAGGAGGGGCTCTGCCCCGACCGGACGGTCTCCGATCCCGGCTGGTTCCGGGCATCGAGCGCCCGGTCGGGGCAAAGCCCCTCCTACAGATCACTGGCTTCTGAGGTCCGCATGATTCCCGGAGAACTGCTGGTCGAGGACGGCGAGATCGAACTCAACGTCGGCCGCAAGACGCTGAGCCTGGTCGTGGCCAATACGGGCGACCGACCGATCCAGGTCGGTTCGCACTACCACTTTTTCGAGACCAATCCAGCGCTGGGTTTTGATCGCAAATCGGCACGGGGTTTTCGTCTGAACATTGCAGCGGGCACCGCGGTCCGCTTCGAGCCGGGGCAGGAGCGCACGGTAGAACTGGTCGCGCTTGCGGGTGATCGCGTGGTGTACGGGTTCGACGCGTTGATTTCCGGGCCGCTCGACTCGAAGAAGAAACCAGCGGCGAAAAAATCTCCCGCGAAGTGGACCCAGCGATGAGCGCCAGGATCAGTCGCCGCGCTTACGCCGAAATGTTCGGCCCCACCACCGGCGACCGTGTGCGCCTCGCCGACACCGAGCTGTTCGCGCAAGTCGAAAAAGACTTCACGATGTTGGCTGGCTCGTATGGCGAGGAAGTGAAGTTCGGCGGCGGCAAGGTGATCCGCGACGGCCAGGGCCAGTCGCAGCGCGTGTCGAAAGACTGCGTGGACACGGTCATCACCAACGCGCTCATCATCGACCACTGGGGCATCGTCAAGGCCGACATCGGCATCAAGAACGCACGCATCAGCGCGATTGGCAAAGCAGGCAATCCCGATATACAGCCGGGCGTGAACATCATCATCGGCGCGGGCACGGAAGTGATTGCGGGCGAGGGCATGATCGTCACTGCCGGCGGCATCGACTCGCATATCCACTTCATCTGCCCGCAGCAGATCGAGGAGGCGCTGATGTCCGGCGTCACCACCATGATCGGCGGCGGCACCGGCCCCGCGACGGGTACATTTGCCACGACCTGCACGCCGGGACCGTGGCATCTCCAACGCATGCTGCAAGCGGCAGACGCTTACCCGATGAACATCGGCTTCCTCGGCAAGGGCAATGCGAGCCAGGCCGCGCCGCTGCTGGAGCAGATCAAGGCCGGTGCGATTGGCCTGAAATTGCACGAGGACTGGGGCACCACGCCCGCGTCCATCGACTGCTGCCTGTCGGTTGCGGAGGACACGGACACTCAGGTCGCCATCCATACCGACACGCTCAACGAATCCGGCTTCGTCGAGCACTCGGTGAAAGCCTTCAAGGGCCGTACGATTCACACCTATCACACCGAGGGCGCAGGCGGCGGCCACGCACCGGACATCATCAAGGTCTGCGGCGAGAAGAACGTGCTGCCGTCCTCGACCAATCCCACGCGGCCGTACACGGTCAACACGCTGGACGAGCATCTGGACATGCTCATGGTCTGCCATCACCTCGACGCGAGCATCGCCGAGGACGTGGCCTTCGCCGAATCGCGCATCCGCAAGGAAACGATTGCCGCGGAGGACATCCTTCACGACATCGGCGCGTTCTCGATGATCTCGTCGGACAGCCAGGCGATGGGCCGTGTCGGCGAAGTCATCACGAGAACCTGGCAGACCGCGCACAAAATGAAGACGCAGCGCGGCGCGCTGGGTTCCGACAACGCGCGCCACGATAATTTCCGCATCAAGCGCTACATCGCCAAGTACACGATCAATCCTGCCATCGCCCACGGCATCTCGCACATCGTCGGCTCGGTCGAAGTCGGCAAGTGGGCCGACCTCGTGTTGTGGAAGCCGGCCTTCTTCGGTGTGAAACCCTCGCTCATCGTGAAGGGCGGCAGCATCGCAGCGGCCGCAATGGGCGACCCCAATGCCTCGATTCCGACGCCGCAGCCGGTGCACTACCGGCCGATGTTCGCGTCGGCCGGCGGATCGCTCACGCGCAGTTCCCTGAGCTTCGTCAGCCAAGCCGCGCTCAAGGCAAAAATCGGCGAGCGCTACGGTTTGGCCAAGCCGCTGGTTGCGGTGAAAAACTGCCGCAAGATCGGCAAGCGCGACATGGTCCACAACAACCTGCTGCCGAAAATCAGCGTCGATTCGGAAACCTACGAAGTCATCGCCGACGGCGAATCGCTCACCTGCGAGCCGGCCAGCGTGTTGCCGATGGCGCAGCGTTATTTCCTGTTCTGATGGAAGCGACCCGTAGGCTGGGTTGGCCTCATCAACCCAGCGTTGTGGTCTGCCCGGCGCCGCTGGGTTTCGCTTCGCTTCAACCCAGCCTACGGTGCTACGCATGACTACGTTGATGCTGCGTATCGAGCAGAAGCTGTGCGCGGCAGAGGCGCCTCGCGGCGCGCTACGCAAGCTGCGCCTGAGCTATGCCGACCGCTGCAAGAGCCGCCTGCGGGTGTGCTTGGAGGATGGCGCCGAAGCGGGCCTGTTCCTGCCGCGCGGCACGGTTCTTCGCGGCGGCGATATCCTGAAGTCCACCGACGGAATCCTGGTCGCAGTCGCCGCCGCGGTCGAGGACTTGTACGAAGTCAGGGCATCGGCCGCATCGACGAATCCGCACTTCGACCTACTGCGCGCGGCCTATCACCTGGGCAACCGCCACGTGCCGGTAGCCTTGTCGCCGGGGCGCCTGCGACTGGAGCGCGATGCCGTGCTGCGCGACCTGCTACTGGGTCTCGGACTGGCCGTGCAGGAAATCGTCGCGCCGTTCGAGCCGGAAGCGGGTGCTTACGGTGGCGGTCATCGCCACGATCACGATGCCGTCGGCGGTATGCTCGGCGAACTGCTCTCGCGTGAAGCGCACGCGACAACGCCGCCCGATTTCTGGCGCGCCAGTTTCCAGGCGATTCCGTGAGTCACGCGCTCACCGCTCTGCTCCAGCTCAGCAGCCCGACTCTGCCGGTCGGCGCGTACAGCTACTCGCAGGGACTGGAGAGCGCCATCGACGCGGGTCTTGTGAGTGACGAGACGAGCGCACGGCGCTGGATCGGCGACGGCCTGCGCTTCGTGCTCGCGCGCTACGAGGCGCCGGTCTGGCTGCGCCTGTATCGCGCCTGCCTTGCCGATGACCGCGACACGCTGCGCAACTGGAACGAGGATTTTCTGGCAAGCCGCGAAACCGCCGAGCTGCGCGCGGAGACGGTGCAGATGGGCTACTCGCTGATGCAGCTGATGCGCACGCTCGGTCACGCATCCGTTTTCGATGCGGGCGAAGTTGCTTATCCGGCCGCGCATGCCTGGGCCTGTACGCGCTGGAGCATCGGCGAGGACGAGGGCCTGGTCGCCTACCTCTACGGCTGGGCCGAGAACCAGGTGATGGCCGCGCTCAAGACCGTGCCGCTCGGCCAATCCGCGGGCCAGCGCCTGCTGCTGGCTTTGCGACCCTCGATTGCGGAGGCTGCGCAGACGGCGCGTGCGCTCGAAGACGAAGACCTCAGCACGCAGACACCGATGCTCGCCATCCTGAGCAGCCGGCATGAAACGCAGTATTCACGACTGTTCCGGAGTTGAAACGATGAGCGAGAGAAATAATTCCGGGCCGCTGCGCGTGGGCGTTGGCGGCCCGGTCGGTTCGGGCAAGACCACCCTGGTGGAAGTGCTGTGCAAGCGCATGCGCGCGCAGTACCAGCTCGCGGTCGTGACCAACGACATCTACACCAAGGAAGACGAGCGTCTGCTGGTCGCCGCGCAGGCGCTGCCGGCCGAACGCATCATGGGCGTGGAAACCGGCGGCTGCCCGCACACCGCGATTCGCGAAGACGCCTCGATCAATCTCGAAGCGGTGGACCGCATGTGCCAGCGCTTCCCCGACCTGGACCTGATCTTCATCGAGTCCGGTGGCGACAATCTCGCCGCCACGTTCAGCCCGGAACTCTCGGACCTCACGATCTACGTGATCGACGTCGCCGGCGGCGAAAAGATTCCGCGCAAGGGCGGGCCGGGCATCACCAAGGCCGACCTGCTGGTGATCAACAAGATCGACCTCGCGCCTTACGTCGGCGCCTCGCTCGAAGTCATGGAGCGCGACGCGCGACGCATGCGCGGCGAGCGGCCGTTCGTGATGACCAATCTCAAGACCGGTGTCGGGCTCGATACCGTGATTGCATTCGTCGAGCGCCAGGGGATGTTGCAGGCGGCATTCCCGTAAGTCGGTTGCAGGTCGGTTGTAGGTCGGTTCAAGCCGAAGGCGGAACCGACGCGGCGCGCCCTCACGACGAAGGCGCATGTCGGCTCCGGCCACAAAAGCATGCGGCCTTGGGCCGACCTACACCGCGGTGGCGAGCAGCTCGCCCAGGTGTCGGTCGATCTGCGCTGCGTAGCCCGGGTCGGCGCCGAAAAGTGCCAGATGCCCGTCGACGCTGCGGACCACGCGCAGCTCGCTGCCTGCGACCAGCTTCTGCTCAGCCTCGCAATCGGCCACCGGGAAGAACATGTCGTGGTCGATGGGCATGACGAACGTCTTCGCCCTGATCCTGGCGAGCGCCGCCTTGAGATCACCGCCGGTGTGACGTGACACGTCGCCGCGCTGCCACTTCCAGGCCATGCACAGGAGGTCATTCGGATCCATTGCGCCGAAGTAGCCGTTCATGAAATTGGTGATGAAATCCTCCAGCGAGGAAAAGCCCAGCGCCTTGTAACGGCCCTGCTGGTAGAACTCGCTGCTCCAGCCCATCACGCCCCAGATCTTGGCGTGGCGCAGCAGGCCCTCGCGAACCTCGCTGGACGCGCCATACCAGCCTCCTCTGAAGGCGGGATCGGAGGTGATGGCCTCGACCAGCGTTTCGGAGAAGAGAAAATCGTGCAGCGTATTCCGGGCCGTGCCGGCAATCGGCGCCGCGCGTTGAACCATATCCGGGTAGCGCACTGCCCACTCGTAGGTCTGCTGGGCCCCCATCGACCCGCCGGTCACCAGCGCGAGCTGCCCGACACCAAATTTTTCGGTGAGCAGCTTGTGCTGCGCGCGCACATCGTCGCCGATGCGCACCTTGGGGAAATTTCCCATGCCCCCCGGAAACGGCGTGTTGTGCGGCGAGCTGGAAAGGCCGTTGCCGATCTGGTTGACGATGACGATGAAGTATTTCGCCGGGTCGATCGCGCGGCCCTGACCCACGTAGACCTGTTCCATGATCTTGCTGGTGCCGGAATACCAGGTGGTGATCAGGATGGCGTTATCCCGGGCGGCGTTGAGCGTGCCGAACGTTGTGTACGCGAGCTTGCAGCCGCGGATCGTGCCGCCGTCCTCGAGCGTGAAATCGCCCAGGTCGAACAGCGCGAAAGGGCCGTGGTTTTCCTGTGAGTAGTAGCCGTTGCTGATCATCGTTCTCGTTCTCCTCGATTGTTGTTGTCGCGAAAGCCTGATTGACGGTCAGGCGACGAGTTCGAATTCTGCGAGATCCGGATCCTTCATGTCTTGCCGGTACTGGTTGGGCGTGAACGGATACATGCGCGGGATGCCATTGGCGTCGAGATACCAGCTCGAGCATCCCGTGACCCAGGCGGTGTTCTTGAAACCGTCGCGGATGTGCTGGTTGTAACGGTCCTGCGCCGCGAGTCTGGGCACGACGGCCCTGGCTTCGCCTTGCTTGATCATGCGAACGAACTTCATGATGTAGCGCATCTGGATTTCCGAGATGCCGGTCAGCGAGAAATTGCCGATCGGGCTGTGCGGCCCGACGACCATGAAGAAATTGGGGAAGCCCGCGATCGCCACCGAGCGCAGCGCCTGCGCGCCCTGCGACCACACGTCCCCCAGGCACTGACCCTGCGCGCCCACGATCCTGAGATTGCGCGTGTAATCCAGCGCGTGGAAGCCCGTCGCCGTCACCAGTACGTCCAGCTCGTGCAGGCGACCATCCTTGGTGCGTACGCCGTTCGGTTCTATGCGCTCGATCCCCTCGGTGACCAACTCGACGGTGGGCTTCTGGATGGCGTCGTAAAAGGTGTCGGAGAAAATCAGGCGGCGGCAGCCCAGCTCGAATTTGGGCCTGAGCTTCTCGCGCAGCACCAGATCCTTGACCGTGTCGAGATGGCGGTTGCACATCCACTGCAACATCGCCTTCATCTTCTTGTTGCCGACCACGGCCTGGCAGAAGGTGCGCTCCAGAATCCAGTTCTGGAAACGGCCGGTGGCCCAGGACAGCTTCGGAAACACGCGATGCAGGGACCGCAGCCACTCCGGGCGACGCATGTCATGGTTGGGGCTTACCCACTGCGCAGTACGCTGGAACATGGAAAAATGGCTGGCACGGTCAGCGAGCGCGCAGGTGATCTGTGTCGCCGTCGAACCGGTGCCGATCACGCCGACCCTCTTGCCATCAAGCGCGACGCCGTGATCCCAGCGCGCGCTGTGGAAGCGCGCGCCCTCGAAGCTTTGCAGGCCCTCGATGTCCGGGTCCATGGGATGCACCAGCACGCCCAGACAGTTGATGACGATGTCCGCGTGGCGCACAAGGCCATCCGTACTCGTCACCGTCCACGCGCCGTTTTCCCGCACCACGCTGCTGACGCGCGTACCGAAACGGACGAAGGGCGTGATGCCGTACTTGTCCGCGCAATGCTTGAAGTAGGCGTAGATCTCGGGGCCTTCGGCGTAGGTCGATTTCCAGCGCCAGTTGGGCTCGAAGCTGTAGTCGTAGCTGTGCGCCGGCACATCGCAGGACAGACCGGGATAGGTGTTGTCGCGCCAGGTGCCGCCGACGCTGCTGCCCATCTCGAGAATCTCGAAGCTTTCGATACCTTCTTCGCGCAGCTTGACGCCCGCGAGGATGCCGGACATGCCGGCGCCAAGGATGATGACCCTGGGGGTGCTCGTCGTAGCCTGTGTCATGTGATGTCTCCTGCCGATCGGTGGATGCGTCCCGGACTGCGTTGACGGACTGCGCCGGGTTGATGTGTGCATGGTGCACTGGCCAGGCAACCGACACTTGACATCAGACGCCAGTAATTTGACATTACACGCAAGCCTCACCGAGCCCCGTCCGGATGCCCGGCAATTTCGTTCGCAGCGCCCTGCTGAGCGGCTCCGCCGAGTTGATCCGCGAACTCGGCTGCAAGCCGCTGCCGATCGCACGCAGCGTGGGCGTGCCGCCCGCGGCATTGAAGGACCCGGACATTCTCCTGACGGGTCGCGTGGCCTACGCCTTTTTCGAACGCGCGGCGGCGGTCTGTCGCTGTCCGGGGTTCGGACTGCGGCTCGGCAGTCGCGCGCGGCTCGCCGCCGTGATCGGCCCCCTGTGGGTGCTGCTGCGCAATGCCGCGACCCTGGGCCAGATGTTCGAAGACCTCGCAGCGAACTTCGACATCTATACCAGCGTCGCGACGGTGACGGTGGAGCGTACTCCCCAGGGCATGTTCACCTGCTGGTCTTCGACCACCGGCCAGACCGATAGCGAGGTGCAGATGGCGGAGTTCGCGCTCGCGGTGATCTGCCAGGAAGTGCGCCTGCATTGCGGTGCGGCCTGGCAACCGGGCAGCGTCGAATTCCGTCATGGTGCGCCCAGGAATCTCGCCGAGCATCGCAGGATCTGCGGGCGGAATCTCGGCTTCAACCGCGACCGTAACGCCTTGTTCATCGATCGATCCTCGCTCGCCCAGCCGGTGAACCAGGCGGGTGCGCGCAACCGCGCCCTGGTCGGTGCCGTGCTGCGTCGCGACGAAGAGGTGATCGACCCCAACATCGCCGAGCGCGTCGAGAGCATCGTGCGCGCGCTGCTGCCGTTTGCGCCGTGCACCGTGGAGGACGTGGGCAAGGCGATGGGCATGCCGGTGCGCAGCTTGCAGCATCGGCTCGAAGCAGGCGGACGAACCTTCAAGGACATCAAGGACGCCGTGCGCGCGGATCTCGCCTGGAAGTACCTGCGGCATTCGAGTCTCGGACTGGCCGAGATCGCGGAGATCCTCGGCTATTCGGAGTTGAGCGCCTTCAGTCGCTCGTTTCGACGCTGGCATGAATGCCCGGCGCGCTCGGTGCGCCAGGACGTCCGGCGCAAGGAACCGGCCGTGCGCGAGACTCGGGGCCGGGCGATTTCACGCTGACTCCGGACGTGCGGCAGACCGGTCCTATTTTCCTGATTCGGGCAAACCGCCGAGGACCGGCATGGAACCATCGACCGGATTGGGCCACTGCTGCGGCACCCGCTCGATCCTGTCCACCTCGTAGCCCCAGGTCCCGACGATCTGCGTGTAGCGCGCCAGGGCCTCGTCGCTCATCTGCGGCGCGCGGCTGAACAGCCAGAGAAAATCGCGTTTGCTGCGCGCCACGATCACGGTGGAGTAATCGGGCTCCAGGTGCGCGATGCGGTACTCGTAGTGGAACGGCCAGTACCAGCCGAAGATCACGTGCCACAGCGCGTTGTTGCTGTTCTCGACCACGTGCGCCCGCGGCGTCATCAGCTTGTGCTTCCCATCAAAACCGCCGAGCCGGTTGCGATAGGTGATGGCGATGCTGCCGTCCTCGTTGAGAGAGTAATTCTCCTGCGCGTTGTGGGCGCCGCCATCGCGCGAGGTCGGGATGTGCGCGATCAAATACCAGTCGCCCATGTAGCGCTCAAGATCCACCTCGGCCACCTGCGGCACCGGCAGGGGCTCGTCTTCCGTGGAGCCGCCAGCAAAGGGCAGGCAGAACACCAGCGCAGTGGCAAGGCGCACAAGGCTCGGGGACATCGGACGCTCCGGGTTGAACGGGTCCGCAACATAACGCGCAGGCGGGCCGGGCGGATGCGGATGCGGATGCGGACGCTCCGATAATGCGGCCCCTACAATTCGGGTAGTGCATCAGTTTGAATTTCAGAACCCCGTTCGGCCCGAGTAGCGCCGGCCCGTTCGTCCCGAGTAGCCGCGCAGCGGGCGTAACCGAGGGAAGCGTCGCGTATCGGGCACGCCCGGCACCTCGATACGCGGCATTGCTGCGCAATGGCGCTACTCGGTGCGAACGGATTTCAAACTAATGCACTACCACAATTCGCGCTCGCCCCCAAGAACCAGCGATCTTCGCGTGCAAGCCATCATCTCGGTCAGGAATCTCGGCAAGACCTACGCCTCGGGTTTCGAGGCGCTGAAGACGCTGAACCTCGACATCCGGCGCGGCGAGATTTTCGCGCTGCTGGGCCCCAACGGCGCCGGCAAGACCACCCTGATCGGCATCATCTGCGGGATCGTCAATGCGACTCGGGGCAGCGTCGTGGCCGATGGTCACGACATCGTGTCGGACTTTCGTGCGGCGCGATCCAGGATCGGACTGGTGCCGCAGGAACTGAGCACCGACTCCTTTGAAACCGTGTGGGACACCATGTGCTTCAGTCGCGGCCTGTTCGGCCGGCCGGC
Organism: Panacagrimonas sp.; assembly: GCA_052387695.1. Taxonomy (GTDB): domain Bacteria; phylum Pseudomonadota; class Gammaproteobacteria; order Nevskiales; family Nevskiaceae; genus Panacagrimonas. The sequence goes on from JBQTIX010000112.1 coordinate 17,979, forward strand.
GAATCCTGCCCTGATCGAGTCCCTGCTGCGTGACCTCTCGCTGTGGGACAGGAAGGATTCGAAGATCATGACCTTGTCCGGCGGCATGAAACGGCGGGTGATGATCGCCAAGGCGCTGTCGCACGAACCCCAGATCCTGTTTCTCGACGAACCCACCGCGGGCGTGGACGTGGAACTGCGTCGCGACATGTGGGCGATGGTGCGGTCGCTGCGCGATCGCGGCGTCACCATCATCCTGACCACCCACTACATCGAAGAGGCCGAGGAGATGGCGGACCGCATCGGCGTGATCAGCAAGGGTGAACTGATCCTGGTGGAGGACAAGGCGCTGCTGATGCAGAAGCTCGGCAAAAAGCAACTCACCCTGCACCTGAAAACCCCGTTGGCGCGCGTACCCGACGCGCTGTCCGGCATCGCGCTGGATTTGGCGGCCGACGGCCATCAACTGGTCTACAGCTTCGACGCGCAGAGCGAGGAGACCGGCATCGCCGCGCTGCTGCGCAGGCTGGGCGAGCAGGGCATCGACTTCAAGGAACTCCAGTCCAGCCAGAGTTCGCTGGAAGACATCTTCGTCAGCCTGGTCAGCGAGCGCGCATGAGCACCCCACGAAGTAAAAGGCTACTTCGCGGGTTGAGCCCTGGAGGGGCGAGCACATGAACCCGCACATCAATCTGTATGCGATCCGCGCCATCTATCGCTTCGAGATGTCCCGCACCTTTCGCACCCTGACGCAGAGCATTGCCTCGCCGGTGCTCTCGACCTCGTTGTACTTCGTGGTGTTCGGCGCCGCCATCGGTTCACGCGTCGGCGATATCGACGGCATCAGTTATGCGGCCTTCATCATCCCCGGCCTGATCATGCTGGCGCTGCTCAACGAGAGCGTTTCCAACGCCTCGTTCGGCATCTTCATGCCCAAGTATTCCGGCACCATCTACGAGCTGCTGTCGGCACCGGTCTCGGCTGTCGAGGTGGTCACGGGGTACGTGGGCGCGGCGGCGAGCAAGTCGGTGATCCTGGGCCTGCTGATCCTGGCCACGGCACGCGTGTTCGTGGACTACGGGATTGCGCACCCGGTCTGGATGGTGTTCTTTCTGGTGCTCACGGCGGTCACGTTCAGCCTGTTCGGTTTCGTCATCGGCATCTGGGCGGATAACTGGGAGAAGTTGCAGGTGATCCCGCTGATGATCATCACGCCGCTGACGTTTCTCGGCGGCAGTTTCTACTCCATCAGCATGCTGCCGCCGATCTGGCAGAAGATCACCCTGTTCAACCCGGTGGTGTACCTGATCAGCGGGTTTCGCTGGAGTTTCTACGGCGTCGCCGACGTGGACCTCAGGATCTGCGTGGCCGCGATCCTGGCTTTCCTTGCCCTGTGCCTCGCGGCAGTGGGGTGGATCTTCCGCACCGGGTACCGGCTCAGGACCTGAGGCCGGGTCAGATCGCGTTACTCGCGCCGACCCGCCAGGGCGAGTGCGAACGCGTATGTCTGAGCCCGCTCGCGCAAGCGCTCGAAACGCCCCGACTTGCCGCCATGACCGGCCTGCATGTTCACGCGGAACAGGATCGGCGTCTGCGGCGTGGTGTCGGCGGCGCGCAGCCTCGCCACCCACTTCGCCGGTTCGTAGTACTGCACCTGCGAGTCCCACAGTCCGCTGGTGACATACATCGCCGGGTAGTCGTGCGGCTTCACGTTGTCGTACGGGGAGTAGGTCAGCATGTAGTCGTAGGAGCGCTTGTCCCTGGGGTTGCCCCACTCGTCGAACTCGCCGGTGGTCAGCGGGATGCTCTCGTCGAGCATCGTGGTGACGACGTCGACGAACGGCACGCCCGCGACGATGCCGCGGTACTTTTCCGGCGCCATGTTGCTGATGGCACCCATCAGCAGGCCGCCCGCGCTGCGGCCCTCGGCGAACACCTGGTCGCGCGCGCCGTAACCGCCAGCGACGAGGAAATCGGTGGCGTCGATGAAGTCGGTGAAGGTGTTGCGCTTGTTGAGCAGGCGCCCGCCTTCGTACCAGGCGCGGCCCAGTTCCTGACCGCCGCGGACGTGGACGATGGCATAGACAAAGCCACGATCAAGCAGCGCCAGCCGATCGCTGTCGAACGCCGGGTCGGATGATTCGCCATAAGACCCGTAGGCGTAGAGGTATAACGGCGCGCTGCCGTCCCGAGCCGTCGATTTCCGATAGACGAGGGACACCGGCACCAGGGTGCCGTCGCGAGCCTTGGCGTGAACATATTCGGTGACGTACGCCGCCGCATCGAAACCGCCCAGCACCGTCTCGACCTTGCGCACCGTCCGTGCGCCGCTTGCCAACTCGTAGTCGATGACGGTGTCGGGCGTCGTCATCGACTGGTAGACGTAGCGCAGGCTGGGGCTGTCGAGTTCGGGCGTTTCCAGCAGGGTCGCGGTATAGGCCGGCTCCGTGGCATCGATCAGTGACGCTTTTGAACCCTTGGCCCAGGGCAGGATACGGACCTTGCGCAGGCCGCCGCTGCGCTCGTTGACCGCAAGGTGGGTGTTGAAGATGTCGAAGCCTTCGACGAAGGCATCGGCGCGATGCGCCATCACTTCCACCCAGGTCCCACGGTCTGCACTGCTCGCAACCGGTGCACGCAGGATGCGGAAATTGGGCGCGTCGGAGTTGCTGCGGATGATGAAGTCCTCGCCCAGATGCTCGGCCGAATACTCGTGGCGGGGCTCGCGCGGCAGGATCGGCCGAAACGCCAGGGGAAGCGCAGTCGCGTCGGCGAAATGCTGTTCGGAACTGTCCGCGCTGCCGCAGTACACGAATACGTATCGACCCGACTTGGACCGACCCACACCGATACCGAAGGTATTGTCGTTTTCCACGTAGACGATCGGATCGGCCTTCATCGGCTCGCCGACGCGGTGTGCCCGCACGCGGTAGCCCAGCAGGGTGACCGGATCGATCTCGGTGTACAGCACGGTGGCGTTGTCGTTGAGCCAGGCAAGATCGCCCTGCACGGGCGCGATCGAGTCGGCCAGCACTTCGCCGGTGACCAGGTTCTTGATGCGCACGACGAACTCGCGGCGACCCACTGTGTCCTCGGCATAGGCGAGCCAGCGATTGTCCGGGCTCACCGTGAGCGCTGCGAACTCGAAGTAGGCGTGGCCGACGGCCAGTACGTTGCCGTCCAGCAGCACCTGCTCGGGGGCATCGAGCCTGGCCTTTCGGCGTGCGTGGATCGCGTGTTCCTTGCCGCGCTCGTAGCGCGTGTAGTACCACCAGCCGTTGTCGAACACCGGCGCGGAACGGTCCTCCTCCTGGATATGGCTGCGCATCTCTTCGTTGACACGATCTTCCAGTCCGTGCAGCGGCGCGGTCATCGCCTTGACATAGGCGTTCTCCGATTCGAGGTAGGCGAGCATCTCGGGGTTCTCCCGAGTGTCGTCGCGCAACCAGTAGTAGGGGTCGTTGCGATCACCCGCCGGCGCCGACACGACGTGCGGCTTCCGAGCTGCCTGAGGCGGCGTGACTCCCGTCGGCCAGGGCTTCTGGACGGGTGGCGCCGGGTCGGTTGACGGGGCCGCTGGGATCTTGACGCAGGCCGCGAGCACCGCGACCAGCAGCAGACCCGGAGCGCGACCGTGGATGTGCTTGCTCATGAGAGTTCTCGACGAAGGCTGGGTCGGTACGGCGAAGCTACTCCAAACAGCGGAAGGTGGGGCTCCGTCATTTGCCCACACTCTTGCCCGCCGCCGATTTATTCCAATCAGGAATAACAAGGCGCTAATTCGCAGCGTGCCGATAGCTAAAGTTCTTCCTCAATATTCTTTTGAGGACTTAAAAACCTCGTTCATGATGCCTGCCACTTCTAACCAAGCAGCGGGAGGCCGTAGGTGGACATCAATGGGGTTTTATTGAAGGGCGATCAATTTCGGGTCAGCACGCAGCGCCTGACGCAGGCGCTCCTGGTCGCGGCTTTCGTCGGCGCGCCGGTCGCGGCGATCGCGGCGCCGAGTGCCGAGGAACTCGACCAGCGCATCAAGATTCTCGAGCGCCAGCTCGAAATCCAGAAAGAAGAAGCCGAGACCAAGGCCAAGGACGCCTCGACAGCGAGCTTTGGCGACAAGGGCCTGTCGGTAAAGAAGGGCGACTTCGAACTCAAGTTCAAGGGCCTGATCCAGGCCGATGTGCGCGCCTTTACCGGCGACGAGGCCCCTCGCTTCAACGACACCGCCACCTTGCGCCGCCTGCGTCCCACGTTCGAGGGCACGCTGGGCAAGCTGGTCGGCTTTCGGCTGACGCCGGAATTCGCAGGCACCGGCGCGGGCGACGTGGCGGGCAGCAACAGCATCGTTGACGCCTACATCGACATCAAGTTCGACCCCGCCTTCACGCTGCGCGCGGGCAAGGTCAAAGGTCCCGTGGCTTTGGAGCGCCTCCAGTCCGGCGGCGCACTCAACTTCGTCGAACGCGGCTTCGTCACCGAACTGGCCCCGAATCGCGACCTTGGAATCCAGTTCCAGGGCGAGCTGCTCGGCTCCACGGTCAGCTACACCCTGGGCTATTACAACGGCACCGCCGACGGTCGCGACGTGGTGACCAACGACGGCGACAACCGCAAGGAAGTGGGCGCGCGGCTATTCTTCGAACCGTTCAAGAACGAACCCGGTTTCCTGCAGGGCTTCGGCTTCGGCGTCGGCAGCAGCTTCGGCACCAAGGAACAGCCCCCGGTCACCGACGTCAACAACGCCACCCAGGTCAGCGGCTATTCGACGACCGCCAACGGCTTTCTGCCGCGCTATCGCACGCCGGGTCAGAACACGTTCTTCTCCTACAGCAGCGCGCGTTCGCCCTCGGCAGCCAGCGCGACCACGGCGGTCTCGGGTCGCACCGGCGTCTTCGCAAGCGGCGATCACCTGCGCATCTCGCCGCAGCTCTACTTCTATCGCAACAGCTTCGGCCTGCTCGGCGAATACATCACTTCGGAGCAGGACCTGGCCATCGGCACGCTCGCCGGCGGCGTCAACGGCACCGCACCGGGTACGGATCTGGCCTTCACCGAGGAGTCGCTGGAAAACACCGCCTGGCAGGTCGTCAGCACCTACGTGCTGACCGGCGAGGACGCGAGCTTCCGCGGCGTGGTCAAGCCGACCAATGCCTTCACCGTCGGCGGCCCCGGCTGGGGCGCTTTTGAACTGGCGCTGCGTTATGGCGAGCTGGAAATCGACGAGGACGCCTTCCCGGCTTTCGCCTCGGCCAACACCGCGGCAGAAAAAGTCAGCAGCTACAGCGTCGGCATCAACTGGTACCTGACCAGCAACCTCAAGGCGGTTCTCAACTACAGCCAGACCGAGTTCGACGGCGGAGCCGGCCTGACGGCGTCCACCGCAACCGATCGCGAGGACGAGAAGGCCGTGTTCGGCCGCTTCCAGGTCTCGTTCTGATCCCTTACGCACCCCGCCCTTCTTCTTGTCCCCCGAGCATCGATTCCCATGAAACGCACGCTTCTTGTCTCCCTGGCAGCCGCGCTGCTGCTTCCTCTGACCGCGCATGCGGCCAGCATTGATCTACTGAACGTCTCCTACGACCCCACGCGCGAGCTGTACAAGGACGTCAACGCCGCCTTCGCCGAACAGTGGAAAAAGGAGACCGGAGACAGTCTCAACATCAAGCAGTCGCACGGCGGCTCGGGCAAGCAGGCGCGTTCGGTGATCGACGGTCTGTCGGCTGACGTGGTGACCCTGGCCCTGGCCAGCGACATCGATGCCATCGTCAAGAACGGCAAGCTGCTGCCCGCCAACTGGCAGACGCGCCTGCCGCACAACAGCTCGCCCTACACCTCGACGATTGTCCTTCTCGTGCGCAAGGGCAATCCCAAGGGCATCAAGGACTGGGGTGATCTGATCAAGCCCGGCGTGTCGATCATCACGCCCAACCCCAAGACCTCGGGCGGCGCGCGCTGGAACTACCTCGCGGCTTATGCCTGGGCAAAAAAGGCCTACGGCGACGACGACAAGGCCAGGGAGTTCCTTGGCAAGCTGTTCAAGAACGTGCCGGTGCTGGATTCCGGCGCGCGCGGCTCGACCACCACGTTCGTGCAGCGCGGGATCGGCGACGTGCTGCTGGCCTGGGAAAACGAGGCTTTCCTGTCGATCGAGGAATTCGGCGCCGACAAGTTCGAGATCATCGTGCCCTCGCTGTCGATCCTGGCGGAGCCGCCGGTCACCATCGTGGACAAGGTGGTGGACAAGCGCGGCACACGCAAGGTGGCCGAGGCTTACCTGAAATTCCTCTACACCCCGCAGGGCCAGGAACTGGCCGGCAAGCACCACTACCGGCCGACCGACGAAGCCGTGGCGGCCAAGTATGCGAGCAAATTCCCCAAGCTCGATCTCGTAACGATCGCCGACTTCGGCGGTTGGGCCAAGGCTCAACCCGAGCACTTCGGCGAAGGCGGCGTGTTCGACCAGATCTACGCCGCCAAATAGGAGCCCCTCATGTCCATCGCAGCGGTCAATACGCGTAACCAGTTCGCCGGCAAGGTGATCAACATCTCGGTGGGACAGATCGTCTCCGAGGTCGAGATCGAAACGATGGCCGGCGTCGTCAGCGCCGTCGTCACCACCAGCTCCGTGAGCCGGTTGCGACTCAAGGTTGGCGACTCGGCCCTGGCCTTGTTCAAGGCCACCGAGGTGATGGTCGCGAAGCTCGACTGAGAGACTGTGAAAAATTCGCCCACCTACTGCGGACGCCGCTGCACGCCCACGGCGGCGTTGCGGTACGCGAAAAATGGGTAGTGCATCAGTTTGAATTCCAGAACCCCGTTCGGCCCGAGTCGAGTAGCGCCGCGAAGCGTCGCGTATCGAGGGCACGCCCGGCACCTCGATACGCGGCATTGCTGCGCAATGGCGCTACTCGGTGCGAACGGATTTCATACTGATGCACTACCGAAAAAAGCCGTCATTTGGTCCACCAAACTCGGCTTTTTTCGCGCAGCCCGCCTTGCCGTGAACGCGCAGCGACGCCCTCGCTACGGTGTTCGATTTTCTCACAGCCTCTGATCGGAAAATCCCCGCCCCTCGCCGCCCCTCGCCCGTGTGCCTGATCATTCACAAGCCGGCCCAGGTCGCCATTCCGCATGACCTGATTGCGGCTGCGCTGCGGCTCAACGGCGACGGCTGGGGCCTGATGGGGCTGGATGCGGGCGGTCGCCTGCTGCTGGAGCGGCACTCGGACTCGGACCTGGCAGAGATCCTCGAAACCGAGGACCGCCTGCGCCACACCGAGTACGCCCTCCATCTGCGGCAGCGCACGCGCGGCCGGATCGATCTGGACAACACACATCCCTTCGAGATCGACGAAGGCCACTATCTGATGCACAACGGCACGCTCAATTTCGACGGCGGTCTGCCGGGCCACTCGGACACGCGCAGCTTCGCCCACTTCCTGCTGCGACCACTGGCCCGACGCTACCGTGGCCTGATTGCCGACCGCGACTTCCAGAGCCTGCTGGCACTGGGCCTGCGGAGCGAGAACAAGATCGTGCTGTTCGACTACCCGCGGCGGCGTTTCGACATCCTCAACCGCCATCAGGGCGTCGAGTTCGAGGGCCTGTGGCTTTCGAGCGCCAAGTGGATCGACTCTGCGACCCTGCCGCTGAGCGTGGGTCACGAGGTCCAGCAGCGTAGCTACGGCGCGCAGAACCTGGGTTTTCTGTAAGGCCGTGAACAAGCTTCAACCCTATCTGCGCATCGTGATCGGCTTGGCACTGCTGGCGCTTGCGGTATTGCTCCTGCTGCCCGCTCCGACGTGATGGCGGCCCACCCCTTTCTTTTTACCCGAACCTCATCATGTCCTTCCAGGCCATCAACGCCCGCAACCAGCTTCCCGGCACCATCGTGCGCATCATCGACGGCCCGGTGGTGTCCGAAGTCGAGATCGAAACCGCCGCCGGCATCGTCTCCGCCGTCGTCACCAGCAGCTCGGTGCGCAACACCGGCCTGAGAGTCGGCCAGGAAGCGGTGGCGCTGTTCAAGGCGACGGAGGTCATGATCGGCACCCGCGATACCCGGGTGTCGTGAGGCGGTTCGATCTGCTGGTCATCGGCGCCGGTTACGCCGGCGCGGTGACTCTGGCCGACACGCTGCGCCTCGCGCCACGGGGCCTGTCGGTGGCCGTGCTGGAGCCGCGGGCAGAACTGGGGCGCGGCATCGCCTACTCCACGACCGACGACGAGCACCTGCTCAATACACGCGCCAAGCGCATGTCCCTGGTACCGGGCGACGACCGCCACTTCACCCGCTGGGCGCAGGCTCACGCGCAGGATCTGGGCTGGTCCGGCGCGATCGAGGACGACTCGTTCGCGCCGCGACACTGGTTTGGCACCTACGTCGGTGCGCACCTGGCCGACACCGCGAAAACCATCGGCGCCATGATCGAACACCGGCGCGAAACCGCGGACGCGCTGCATCCGGCGAGCGGCGAATGGATCGTCGAGACCTCCGGCGACGCCTGCTTTCGCGCGCGCGAGGTCGTGCTCGCACTCGGTAATCTGCCAAGGCGCGGCGCGGCGCTGCCGGGTCTCGACTCCTCGGACGATCGCATCCTGCACGCCTGGGACGCGCACCGCGCGCGCCTGCAGGACGCCGACATCCTGATCATCGGCACCGGCCTGACCATGGTGGACAGCCTGCTCAGCCTGCGCGCCCGCGGCCACCAGGGCGTCGTCCACGCGATCTCGCGCCATGGCTTGCTGCCGTTGGCGCACAGCGATGCGCATGGCCGCGCGCAGCCACTGCTGGGGCGCAGCCTGCGCGTCGCCCTGCGTGAATTACGGCTGGGAGCCGAACTCGACAAGCGCAGCGGACGACCGTGGCAGTGGCGCATCGACGCCAACCGGCATCACGCCCAAAACCTGTGGAACGGCCTGCCGGCCGCCGAGAAGGCTCGCTTCCTGCGCCACGCGCGCAGCCATTGGGACGTTCACCGGCACCGCATCGCGCCGGCCATCCGTGCACGGCTGGACCAGGAAATGGCGTCCAGCCGGCTGAAGATTCACATCGGTCGGGTCGGCGCGATCCGGGCCGAACGCCGGACCCTGCGCGTGAACCTCGATCACCACGACGGCAGCATCACCACGCTGGAAGTGGGCACCCTGCTCAACTCGCTGGGATTCGAACTCGATTACCGGCGCGCCGCCTCGCCCCTGATCCAGAGCCTGTTGCGCGCCGGATACGCCCAGCCGGGCGAGCTGTCCCTGGGTCTTGCCACCGACCCGCTCGGGCGCCTGCTCGACGCCAGCGGCCGCGCCTGGCCCAATCTCTACACACTCGGCACGGCCCGCATCGGTCAGCTCTGGGAGACCACGGCAGCGCACGAAATCCGCGTGCAGGCCGCCGACCTGGCGGGCGCCATCGTCGAGGTGCTGCTCCGCCAGGCCACGGGCAGGACCTGAAGACCCTCAGAACGCGAGTCCGAACCGGAGATTGAAGGAATCGCGATCGCCCACCCGCTCGTACTCGGGTGTGATGCCGATCAGCGCGGACAGGCGCAGGCCGATGAACAGGCGCGACTCGTCGACGTCCTCGTCGTCCAGCCCAAACTGCGGATCGGCCTCGAAGGTGCTCCAGACGTAGCCGACGCCCGCGTAGGGCGTCAGCGGGCCGAAGCCTTTCGATATCGACAGGTCGAGACCGTAGGAATCGTAATCCACGTCATCGACGCCCGAGAGCTTGGAATAACTGCCACGCAGGCCAATGGCGGGAGTGACCACACTGCCCTCCAGCAGCGCGTAGCGCACCTCCACGCCGAGCAGGTTCGCGTCGGCGCTGGGCACGGTTGCATACGACAGACCCACGTCGAACCCGAAGGGCAGGCCCTTCTGCGCAATCAGCCCCACCACGCCGATCTCGTCGATGTCTTCGCCCACCAGTCCCTGCCAGGCGTTGCTGTTGTCGGTCTCCACGTACGCCGCGTACACGCCGACGCCAAAGCCGGTGATGCCCATCGGTTCAGCCGGCGTCAGCGATTTGGAATTGAACAGCGCGGCCACGTCCTCCGCCACATCGGCGAAGTCCTCCTGCGAAGGATTGGCGACCAGGTCGAAATCCGCGTCAAAGGCTGATGCGGCTCCCGGAAGAAGGAAGGCGGAAGCGGCAAGCCATTCACGAATGCGCATGGTGGACTCCAGGTTTTTTGTGTCGAGGGCTTAGTGGGCCATGTCCGACCACCGCAGCGCAAGAAAAGCCGTCACCGCGTCCTGGATGTCCTTGAGCCGGCCGTGAAAGAAATGCCCGGCGCCATCGACGCTGATCCGCTCGGCTGAGGGGCTGTAGGAATCCAGGATCGCCATCGTCTCCGCATAGGGGACGGTGTCGTCGTCACGCGAGTGCAGCGCCATCCAGGGACAGCCGGGGTGAGGCGGATTGGCGGCGCCATCGAAATAGCGGCCGAAGGGCAGCGCGATGCTCACCAGCGCCGCCGCTCCGGCGGATCGCGCCGCAGACAGGCTGACGAAAGCGCCAAACGAAAACCCGGCCAGCAGCAGCGGCGCGCCCGGCGGCATCGTCGCACGCAGCGCTGCGACCACCGCCAGGCAATCGCGCGTCTCGCCCCGCCCCTGGTCGTGCACGCCCTGACTCTTGCCCACGCCGCGAAAGTTGAACCGCACGGAGACCAGGCCATGCTTCAACGCGGTGGAGCCCAGGCTGTAGACCACCTTGTTGCTCATCGCGCCGCCGAACAGCGGATGCGGGTGGCAGATCACTGCAAACCCACGCGCTGTTTCACGGGGACTCGAAACCTGGCACTCGATCAGCCCCGCCTCGCCGACGACGAATCGCTCGGCGGCGGTCCCCGGAGCGGGCAACTCCATGACCGCGTCTGCGCCCGCGGATGCGCTCATTCCGGCCTTCCGAAAAATCCCCTTCGTCCCGACCGCGGCAGGAAGGGAATGTGCGGAATCAACAGCCCGGCGAGCAGACCGACGATGAACAGGCCGGCACCTGTGATCATCGTCGCCGCCTCGCCCGGCCGCTTGTCTGCCGTCGTCAGAATTCCGCCGGATGCGCCGCGTTGACCGGGGCTGGCCGCAGAACCTGAGGCCGGATCTCCGACCTCCGCGCGCAGGCGCTCGTTGTCCTCGCTCAGCACCCGCGCGGCCTCGCGTTGCTCCACCAGTTGCGCCTCGACTTTCGCGAGCCGCTCGCGCGCGGACGGCTCCAGGGACAGGTATCGCGACAGGACCCAACCTTCGCGACCCGCAGCCACGCGCACCCGGGCGTAACCGGACGCGGTGTCGGTCTCGATCAGTTCCACCCGAGTACCGCTGCTGATCAGCCCCGACACCGGCGCATCCAGGCTCTTGTCCTGGCGCAGGGTGATGGACGTATCGTCACTGATGTAGCGCACCGACGGCCCGGCCCCCTTTGCGTAAAACGGAGCCGACAGCAGCACGGACAGCAGGACCCACCGATGAATTTTTGACCGCACGCGCCACTCCGGCTGAGCTTGGAGCGAAAGTCTAGCCGGCTGCCTGCCCTCTTGCCGTTTACGGCGGAAGCGGCGAGCCTTGCGCCGTTTTCGATCCCTGACCATGACCGCCACCGCCCGCCACCGGTTCGCATTGCTGCGACCCTGCGCCACACTCGACCTGCGCAGCCTGGCGCTGCTCCGGGTGGGACTCGCGCTGATTCTGCTGGTCGATGCCGCACTGCGACTCTGCGACGCGGGCCTGCTCTATGCCGACGCGGGCCTGTACCCGCGCGTGCTGGCGGTGACCATCGGCGATCCCGCGCGCCTGAGCCTGTACCTGCTCAATGGCAGCGCCGCGTTTGCCGCGCTGCTGACGATGCTGCAAGGACTCGCTGCCCTGGCGATGCTGATCGGCTGGCGCACGCGCAGCGCCACGGTTCTGTGCTGGTTGCTGGTGGTGTCCGCCAGCGCACGCAACCCCCTGGTCGTCACCCAGGCCGACTGGCTGCTGCAAGCGCTGTTGTTATGGGGCGCGTTCCTGCCCTGGCAGGCGCGCTGGAGCATCGACCGCGCGAACGAGCCGCGGCAGGACCACGCCCACCTGTCCTGGGCAACGGTGGCGCTGTTGATGCAAGTCTTCGTGATCGCGCTCTGCGCTGCGGCCGACACCGGGTTTGCGCCGGTCGCGCGTGTCGCGGCAGGGCTGGTCGCAGTGCTGCTTCTGGCACCGGCCGCGCTCGCAAGACGCGGGGCGGCGATCCTGGTCCTGATTCTCTGCGGCTCGGGACTGGCTCTCGGCAGTGATGGTCTGTTGTGCTGGGCCGGTCTGGTGCTGGGCCTGGGGCTGATCGACGGCGGGGTCTGGGACCGTCTGGTCCGCCGGCTGACCGTTGGCCAAAGCACGGGCGACCTGCGCCTCTACCACCACGCCGATGTCGCTGGCGCTGCGCGCATCCTGAACCTGATCCGCGAATTCCTCATCCTGCCCAAAACGCAGGTGCTTGCAGCGCAGGCCAGCCCCAGGGTGGAGCGCCTGCTGGTGTCCGGAGGGCTGTGGCTGGCGATCGACCGCGACGACACCGCCCACCTTGGGAACGATGCCTTGCGCCTGCTGCTGGATCGTTCGCTGCTGCTGCGCCCGCTGCGTTCCCTGCTCGGTGACCGCGGGTCGCTCGGCGCACGACTGGAGCGATGGATGCGGATCAGCGAGCCTGGCCCCATCGCTCGCACCGATCTGGCCGCCACGCCGACGGCGCAGAGAATCGTCGCAGTGCTGGCCGTGCTCATGCTGGCCTGGAATCTCGGCGTGCTCGGAGGCGTGTCGCCGTTGGCCGCGAGTCCGATGAAGCTGCTCGGACTGGATCAGCGCTGGGACCTCGGCACGCGGGCACCGGGCGGCTGGCTGGTGCTGGTGGGCGAACGCGCGGACGGTCGCGAGATCGAAGCCCTGCGCGGCGCCGAACCCGACTATTCCCAGCCGGCCGAAATCCTCCGCTCCGCCGCGCGTAACCGCGCCTACCTTGCAGCGCTGTCCGCTGCAGGCGCCCAGCCCTATCTCGAGACCCTTGCCGATCGCTTGTGCAGGCTCCGCAATCATGAACGGGAGCGTGAGGACGCGACCCGCGTCGCGCGTCTGCGGATCGTCCAGGTGTTATCGGCGACGCGCGACTCCGCGGAGACCGAACAGCGGGTGCTGTGGCGACAGGATTGTGCGTGATCGCCGGAATGATCGACATCGGCGCCAACCTCGCGCACGAGAGTTTCCATCACGATCTGGACTCCGTGCTCGATCGCGCCTGGGCGGCGGGCCTGGACGCGATCGTCGTCACCGGCAGTTCGGCGCAGAGTTCGCGGCGGGCGCTGGAACTCGCGCACCGGCATCCCGGCCGCCTGTACGCCACCGCCGGCCTGCATCCGCATCACGCCGGTGACTGGAACGCCGAACTCGGTCAGACCCTCCGCGAACTGGCGACCGATCCCGCGCTCACGGCGCTCGGTGAATGCGGCCTCGATTACTTTCGCGACCTGTCCCCGCGCGACGTGCAGCGACGCGCCTTCGCCGCGCAACTGGAACTGGCCGTCGAACTGCACAAGCCGGTGTTCCTCCATCAGCGCGACGCGCATACCGATTTCCTGTCCATCCTGCGCGAGTTCCGGCCGCACCTGGCCGATGCCTGCGTGCACTGCTTCACCGACACGGCCGAGGCGGCGCAGGATTACCTTCTGCTGGACTGCCACATCGGCATGACGGGGTGGATCTGCGATGAACGTCGCGGCGCGCATCTGCTGGACGTCGTGAAGATGATTCCGTCGCAACGCCTGATGGTCGAGACCGACGCGCCCTACCTGCTGCCGCGCACCGTGCCGAATGCGCTGCGCCCACCCGATGGCCGGCGCAACGAGCCCGCCTACCTCCCTTATGTCGTCGCCCGAATCGCCGGTGCACGGGGCGTCTCCGCCGCCAGCGTGGCGCAGTCCACCGCGGACAACGCACGACGATTCTTCCGCTTGCGACATGGCGCGGCGTAGGTCGGGTATGCCGGATCGAGCCGAAGGCGGTTCCGATACTGCGCTCAACGAAGGGCGCACGTCGGTACCGCCCACATGAAGCCGCGGGCTCGAACCGCCCTGCTGACTCAATCACGCGAAGAGGCACCGCATGAAATGCTCGATCCTCCTGTTCATCGCTGCGCTGGTGTCCTGCTCTTCCCACGACGGCTCCGACGCGCCGCCGCCGGCTGTGCGGGAGAGTTTCGATTTCGCACAAGGTGCCCAGCAGTGGGTGGCCGGCTTCGCGGACTATCCCGCCGGCGCAGAAGGTTTCTACGAACTGATCGCCGACTACCGGATGCTGCCGCCTGAGTTGGGCGGGGATCGCGGCGCGTTGTTCATCACCGGCAATAATCACAGCGACGACCTCTTCATGTATTACAAGCGGCGCGTCGACGGGCTCGATCCGGGGCGGCGCTACACGGTGCGCTTCCAGGTGGAGATCGCCACTGAAGTACCGACTGGATGCACGGGCATTGGCGGCTCTCCCGGCGACAGCGTGTACCTGAAGGCAGGCGTGGCGGGCGTCGAACCCGTAGCGGTTGCCAACCTCGATGGCTTCAATGAGTTGAACGTGGACAAGGGCGTCCAGTCGAATGCCGGCCCAGCGGCGCTCGTCCTCGGCACCATTGCCACCACACGCGTCTGCGATGACGGCCGCGGTTTTGAACTGAAGATGCTCGACAGCGGCCGCGATTCCCTGGCCGTGACGGCGGACGTGGAGGGCTCGGTCTGGTTGCTGGTCGGAACCGATTCGGGCTTCGAGGGATCGACGCGTCTTTACTACACACGATTCGCGGCGGAATTTTTGCGCTGAGAACTCCGTGGAGCACGAGTACCTCAGGGCGGGAAAGCTGCAAGGCGCATCCCGCCCTGAGGCGAGCTGCTGTTTGATCAAGGACACGCCGGGTTTCGTGTCGAGAGACATGAATTCCATTGACGTGGAACGCTTCGGCGTAGGTCGGCCGTAGGTCGGCTCAAGCCCGCGTGCTTTTCGCGGGCGGAGCCGACGCTGCGGGCTGCCGGAAAATGCGCGATGCATTTTGTTGAGGGCGCACGTCGGTTCCGCCCGCATGAAGCCGCGGGCTTGAACCGACCTACGATCGACTTTGTGAAACTTCCTGGTGAATCTTTCACCAGTACGACAGTTGCATAGATTCCAGTCCGCGCATCCTTCGTCATTCCGTCCGTCCGCAATCCGACACGGGAGGGAAGGTCTGCGCCGGTCTGGCGCGGGCATGGCCCGCTCCTACGGCATCGGTGCCGCGATTCGCAGGTAGGCCGGCGGCGCTGACGGCACGCACCACGAAAGGCCGAACGGCAATCCGGCAACGGCGGCCGGAGCGCGCCTTATCCGGCGCTCTGGCCTCGTGGCGAAACCTCGCCACAGGTATGCGCGACGGGGTCGGGCGGAAGCGACCCAGGCCTGCTGCGACGCAGATCGTCGAGCCGGATACGACCGATCGCGGTGTCGGACAGGCTGCCCACATATAGCCAGCCCTCGTGCTCGCGCACGCTGGTGACGGGGGCGAACGCGCCCTTCCCGGAAAACTGGTACTGCTCCGCGACTCGACCATCGAGATCGAGGCCGACAATGAATGCCTGACGTTCCGGCGCGGGTTGCAGGAAAGCGGGCAGGCGCGCCGCGATCTGGCGCAGGAACGGGTTGGGCAGGATGGAATCGAGCATCGCGTCACGCGGCGCGTACAAGGCCACCCAGAAGCGGTCGCGGCCGTTGAACGTGAGGTTGTCGGGGAAGCCCGGCAGGTTCTCGGCGAACGTCTCGATCTCGCCGGCCTTTTCGCCGAGCAGCCACATCCGCGTGATCTTGTACTCGGTGGTTTCGTTGAGCAGCACGTAGGCGTCGTCCGGTCCCAGCGCAACGCCGTTGGCGAACTGACGATTGACGAGCAGGGTCACGGCCTCGCCCCGGTCCGGTTCGTAGCGCAGCAGGCGGCCGCGCGCGCCGTGTTCGAGCGCGTCGAGCAGGTGCTGACCGTAGCCGAATTTCCACGATGCGTCGGAGAAATAGATACGCCCGGCGGCGTCTACGTCGAGGTCGTCGGCGAACCCCAGACGGAAGCCTTCCGCCATGTTCGCCAGCAGCTTGATTTCACCACTTGGCGCAAGGCTCAGCAGGCCCTTGATGGCGTCGGCGACGAACACGGTTCCATCTGCAGCGACGCTCAGCCCCAGCGGGCGTCCGCCGGTATTGGCGAGCACGCGGCAGTCCGAACCGTCGGCCGCCATCGAGAAGACGCGTCCATCGTGCAGCCCGGAGTACACCCGCCCGGTGGAATCGAAGGCGATAGCTTCGGGCCCCTGCCCGACGCCGTCGGCGAGGCGCTGCACGCCACGCAGCTTGTCGTTGGCCGCGAACAGTCCTTCTTTCAGTGAAGGTGCGGGCGGCGGTGTCCAGGCAATCGGCTGGATCGGCACCGGCCACACCAGCAGATAGCCCAGCAGCAGCGTGATGATCAGCAGCGTGATGCGCATCCTGTCTTCCCCCGTATCCCTTGGTCTCCGTACCCGGGCGATTCTGTTCGTACGGCCAAGCCGCGTCCATCGGGCGACGCTTAAACTGCGGCCCATACGGAAGTCCAATCAAACGGGGAGACGCCATGAGCCAGTCGAAGACGCCGGTCGAGATGCTGTTGAAGTGGTCGCGCGAGCGCGGCGACGCGATCTGGCTGGTGCAGCCGGTAAAAGGCGAAACCCGGACCTGGACGTGGAAGCAGGTCGAGTCGCAGGCGCGAGCGATGGCCGGCGCGCTGCTGGCGATGGGCTTGAAGCGCGGGGACAGAGTGGCGATCTCCGGACGCAATACCGCGCACTGGTTCCTGGCCGATTGCGCCTGCGGCCTCGCCGGACTGGTCAGCGTCGGCCTGTATCCGAAGCAGGCTCCGGAAGCCGTCACCTTCATCCTCGAGCACAGCGAGGCAAAGGTCCTGTTTCTGGGGCCGATGATGGACGCCGAGGAGTTCATGCGTGCGGTGCCGGCGGGCCTGCCGACGATCGGGTTTCCCTATCCCGACGCTCCGGCCGCCCAGCAGTCCTGGGACACGCTGGTCGCCAGCGCCAAGCCGGTCACGGATTACCAGCGGCCGGCCGACGCCGATCTCGCCACCTTGATCTACACCTCGGGGACCACGGGCAATCCCAAGGGCGTGATGATCACTTGGGGCAATCTGATGTTTGCGGCGGAAAACACGCTGAAAGTGATGCCGGCGCAGGGCCCCGAGCGTTTCTTCTCCTACTTGCCGCTCGCGCACGCCTTCGAGCGCGGTGCGGTGCTGGGCCTGTCGCTGTACCTCGGCGCCGAGGTCCACTTCCTGGAGCACCTCGACAAGCTGGCCGAACAGTTGCCGCAAGTCGCTCCCACGCGCTTCTACGGCGTGCCACTGGTCTACAGCCGCTTCCAGTCCGGCGTGCTGCGCAAGCTTCCGCAGGAGAAACTGGCGCGGCTGACGCGCCTGCCGATCATCGGCGGCATGGTCCGTCGCAAAGTCCTCAAGGGCCTGGGGCTGCACAACGCGCGCTACGTGTTCTCCGGCGCTGCACCGCTGCCGATTCCGGTGATGGAGTGGTTCAGGACCTATCTGAAGCTCGACCTGTTGCAGGGCTATGGCATGACCGAGAACAGTATCTACGCCACCGCCAACCTGCCCGCGCAAAACAAGCTCGGCTCGGTCGGCAAGCCGCTTCCAGGAGCCGGCTTCAAGCTGGCCGAAGGTGGCGAGATCCTGTTCAAGCACGCCGGCGTGATGGCGGGCTATTACAAGGAGCCCGAGAAGACCCGGGAAACCTTCACCGAAGACGGATATCTGCGCACCGGCGACAAGGGCAGGATCGATGAGCAGGGTTACGTCTACATCACCGGCCGGGTGAAGGACATCTTCAAGACGCTCAAGGGCAAGTACGTGTCGCCCGCGCCGATCGAGGGCCAGCTCGCGCGCAACATGGATATCGACCAGCTCTGCCTGGTCGGCAGCGGTCTGACCCAGCCGTTGATGCTGGTGTCCCTGCTGCCCGGCGTCGCGAAGAACAAGGCCAAGGATCAGATCGAGAAAGAACTCGTCGCGGACATGAAGGCGGTCAACGTCGGCCTGGAGGCCCACGAGGCGATTGCCCGGATCGTGGTGGTGAAGGACGCCTGGACGATCGACAACGGCGTCATGACGCCGACCATGAAGGTCAAGCGCAACGAGGTGGAAAAGCGCTACGCGGGGCTGATCGAGAAAGAGGCCGGGATTCGGGCGCCGATCGGCTGGGAGGTGTGATCCCGGCAAACAGCGTCTGGCCGCGGATAAAGACAAACGGCTGGAGAAGATTCGCTGGGCGACCTGGACGGTGTGCGACAGTTGGTAACAAGGATGTTGAGATTTCAAATCCGCGTTCATCCGCGTAATCCGTGGCAAACGCTTTTTACGGGTTAGAACTCCGCACCCACCGTGAATCGCACCGCCCGGGGCTCGACCGGGTGGAAGTGAAAATCCTCCTTCGCCGCCGCTTCGTTCTGCAAGCGCGACTCGTAGAAATAGGTGATGTCGTTGTCGTCGCTGTCGAACAGGTTCAGCGCCGTCAGGGTCGCGGAGTAACGCTGCATCCACCGATAGCTGAGCTGCCCGTTGACCACGGTGGTCGGGTCGGAGCGCGCGCTGTTGTCTTCGATCAGCGCACCCTCGCCGAGCCGCCGCAGTCGCAGGCCCGCGCTCCAGCCACGGGTTTCGGGCACGGTCAGCCCCAGCGAAACCACGTCCTCGATGGAATTGGGAATGCGATCACCCTCACCCGCCGGGACGTCCAGCCGCGCATGCGAGTACGCGTAGTCCGCATCGATCACCAGCCAGTCCAGCGGCGCCCAGTACGCAGAAAGTTCGACGCCGTAGCGATCGCTCGCGCTGCTGGCTTCGCTGTTCCCGGCATCGCCGATGTAGACCAGTTCGGAATCGAAATCGAGTTGCCAGAGCGAGGCCGTGAGTTGCAGCTTGGGAATGATCGCGCTGTTGACGCCGATCTCCGCACCGCGTGCCTTGACCAGCGGATCGACTGGCTCCGGCCGGGCACCCGGATCGGTCGGGTCCACCTGGATCGTCGTACCGCGCGCATCGTTGCTGTGAAAGCCTTCGCCATAGTTGAGATAGAACAGCGTCTTGCTCCACGGGCCGAAGACGAGTGCGAGTTTGGGGCTCAGGATCCTGTCGTCCTCGGTGCCGGAATTCGCGGGCTCGATGCTGTTCACGTCAAACACGTAACCATCCGCCCGCAGACCCAGGGTGGACCTGAACCAGCGGTTCCATTTCTGCGTGCTGCTGAGATACACGCCGACACTGGTTTCCTGCACCGCATCCTCGCGCACGGTCTGGAAGCGATGGCGATCATCGGTCAGGTACAGGCCCACGGTATCGATGTCATCGTGCCGAACCTGCACGCCAGCCTCCAGATCCACCGGAATGGCGGCCGGCAGTTTCCACTCGCGCCACGCGTTGAGGCCGTAGACCCTGCGATCGTCGAACTGCTCGAACTGGTCGCCATCCGGCAGCGGGCCATCGCCGTCGCCCGGCGTGTTCAGAAAATAAGTGAAGTTGGAATACAGCTCCATGCGGTATTCCAGCGCGTAGGCCTGCGCGTTCCAGAGACCGCCACCGGTGGTCTCACCACGCCATTCGAGATTGGCGCTGCGGCGACGCACGTCGCCGCCGTCGCTGGGATCGATGAAGCCGAGCCGCCCGATGTCCGTGACCGCGCGCAGCGGAATCTGGTCCGGGGCGGTGTACTCGATGTCGTAGCTCATGAGCGAGGCGGTGAAGCCCTTGCGATCGTCACCGAGGTTATAGCGGGCGATGCCGGCGTACTTGCGCTCGTCGGTCTCCAGGTCGAAGGCACCGTCGTAGCGTGTCGCTTCCAGGCCCAGCAGCAGCTTGCCCTTACCCAGCTTGGGCGAGCCCGCGACCAGCCCGCTGTAATAGCCGAACTCGCCCGCCGTCAGCTTCGCCAGGGGCCTCGCCAATTCGTCCTTGTAGCGCAGATTGGCCGACCCCGCGGCCGCGAAATCGCCGACCTCGGCAAAGTACGGACCCTTGCGATATTCGAGCGAGCCGATCAGCTCCGGGATGATGAAATTGATGTCCGCGTAACCCTGGCCGTGCGCATGCGTGCGCATGTTCACCGGCAGACCATCGACCTCGGTGTAGAAGTCGGTGCCGTGATCCAGATTGAATCCGCGCAGGAAATACTGGTTCGCCTTTCCTTCGCCACTGTGCTGCGTGACCATCAGCCCCGGCACGAATTCCAGCAGCTCCCCCGCCCGAGCGATTGGCCGTTCCGCGAGCTGTTCGGCGGTGACATAGCCTTCGGTCGAGGACTGAGGTTCCTGGTCCGGCCTGCGTTGGGCGGTCACCTCGATGCTGTCGAGTTCCACCACCGGCACGCCACCCGCCTGCACCGATCCTGTAAATCCGGAGACCAGTCCGGCCAACAACAAACCCGGCGATGCACCGATGACGGAAGAGTCGCGCATTGAATTCCCCCTGGACCGGCGAGCCTGGTGCTCGCGCATCGCCGTTAGTATGATGATTTTATATTTTCACATACTTATTGATCAGCGGCGCTGGCGCACGTTTCGGGTCGAGCAGGGACGGGTCGAATCCACCGACTCCACAAAAAACCCCCGGCGGAATCCGCCGGGGGTTGGGTGAATCGCTTACCTCGCCGTCTGCGCCGACGAAAACCCGAGGTGCGGGGTTCTCGCAGGAACAGCCAGAGAATTACGGGGTGGCGGCCGTTGCCACGCCACCCGAATCGATCTTCGGCAGGTACTTGGTTTCGATCGTGGTGCCGGTGCCGTTGGGAGAGAGATTCCAGGCGACGCCGCCGCCTTCGGTGATGGTCCCGACGACACGCATCGTTCCTCCGGAAAGAGGCTGTGCGACCTTGGCGGCCTCCGTGCAGGTCGTATCTTCACCATCCGTCGCGAACAGGATGTCCAGTGCCGCAACCTGATCGTCGGTCGGAACATAAGTGATCGATTCGACGATCCCGAGACAGGCATCGGTATCGTAAGCATCGCCGAGATTCGTCGTGATGTCGGTCAGCGCAGGCATCTTGTTGAAGGTCTGGGCAAATTCCCCGATCTCTGTCTGAAGAGGACGCATTGCGCTGGCTCCCTGACTGGCCTTTGCGCGTACGGTGTACTGCTGGTACTGCGGAATGGCGATGGCCGCCAGGATGCCGATGATCGCAACGACGATCATCAATTCGATCAGGGTGAAGCCCTGCTGAGTCTTCTTCATGGGTGAGTCTCCTACTGGTGTGTCGAACGTAAGGGGTGGATCGCATCAGCAGGGGAGCAACCCCTGTGCCCGTCTTCAAGGGTAAGTTCCGGATGACAATAACTCAACGACCGGCGGTGGATTGAGGGACAGCTTTTGGCCAGCCACCGGCGCCTGCACGTCAATTTCCGACAACGTGGACGCCTTGGATGTCATATGCAGCAATAGCGACGCCATCCAGTACCCGGAACGAACGTCAAGACTCCGTGGAGGCAACGACGTTTGGCCGTCGCCGGGCGCGTTTGCATGCCGAGAAGTCGTCGCTCGATCACCTGCCAGCGCTGCACTCCGACACGACCACGATGGCGATCCCTCGATCTGCCCGCCTGCGCCGATACCTCGTGGACCTGCCTACACCGACGCCTCTGCGACACGAGGACCGCGGTGGATGAAAAGCGAAACGCGTTTCCGCGGCAGCCGATCAGGGTCTGATCAGCATCTTCATCGCGCGATCCTTCTTGTGATGGAAGGTCGCGAACGCCTGGTCGATTTCGTTCAAACCAAAGGTGTGGGAGAAATATTCCTGCGGCTTGATCACCTCGCGCTCCATCAGGCGCAGCCCCTCCCACATGAAGGGCTGGACATTGGCGAAGCCGTTCATGTGCAGGCTGATGTTGCGCAGGAACACGTCCATCAGATTGAGATTGAAAGTGCCGTCGGTGAACACGCCGATCGCAGCGACGGTGCCCCCCGGCCGCACCAGGTCGAGCGCCATCTGCAGGGACTCGGTGTAACCGACCACCTCGATGACCTTGTCGAAGCCGCGCCCGCCGGTCTCGGCCAGTGCCTTTTCCTTCCAGCCCTCCTGACTCGCGTTGATGCCGGTCGCGCCCTTCCTGCGTGCGATGTCGAGGCGATAGTCGAGCTTGTCCAGCACCACCATCCGGCCCGGTCCGCGCGCGAGTGCGATGTCCAGCGACATCATGCCGGTGGGCCCGCAACCCACCAGCGCAACCGTCTCGCCGGGCTGGATGTTCGCGAACTTGTTGGCGATGATCGCGGACGGCAGGTTGCACGATAGGGTGACCGCCGCTTCGTCGCCGATCGAGGCCGGGATCTTCATCGCGTGGCCATCGGCGTGCGGGATGATCAGGGCTTCGGCGTGCGTGCCATTGATGCTGCCGAACGGAACGCCGAAACCATAGACCGCCTTGTTGGTGGTTTCGCAGTGCGCGGTCTGCCCGACCTCGCACATGTAGCAGTGCCCGCAGGACACCGAGTAACCCATGCTGATGCGATCCTTGGGCTTGAACCGGCCCACGCCCTTGCCGATCTGCACGACTTCTCCGATCAGCTCATGACCGGTCTGCGACTTGCCCTTCTCCATGATCGGATCGAGCACGCCGCGGTACAGGTGCAGGTCAGAGCCGCAGATCGAGGTCGCCGTCACTTTCACCAGCATCTCGTGATCGTTGCGGATCGAGGGATCGGCGATCTGGGTGCAGCGAATATCTTCCGGTGCGTAGTAGACGGCGGCTTTCATGGCTTGGAATTCTCCTCATCCTTGTGGACGCGGGCGATGTGCCCGCTGCTCTTTCCATACTCGCAACGACCATCGACTCAACCCGGAATCAGACCCTCCGCCTTGAGCGCGACCTGCACAGCGGGCCGTGCGGCGATGCGCCCGGAGTACGCTGCCAGCGCCGGCCAGCGTTTGAGATCGACGCCCACATACGCACCCCAGGACAGCACGACAAACAAGTAAGCGTCCGCCACCGTGAAGCGGTCGCCCATCACGAAAGATTTGCTGCCGAGTCGCCTCTCGGTCTGTGTCAGGCGGGCAGCAAGCGTTTCCTTGACCACGTTCTTCCAGGCATCCGGCGCATTGGGTTTGAACAGAGGGCCAAAGCCCTTGTGCAACTCGGTGGAAATGAACGCGAGCATCTCGATCAGGCGGATGTAGGCCATGGAGCCCGGCGCCGGTGCCAACTGGCCCTCGGGGGCCAGGCTCGCAAGGTACAGAGCGATCGCGATGCCCTCGGCGAGTTTTTCGCCGTTGTCCAGCACCAGCAGCGGCACATAACCGTTGGGGTTCGCGCTCAGGTAATCCTCACCGCTGGCGGTCTTCTTGGCCGCCAGATCGACCTTTTCCAGATCGAACGCCAGACCCGCCTCGCGCAACAGGATATGCGGCGACAGCGAACAGGCTCCGGGCGCGTAGTAAAGCTTCATGACGACACTCCTTTGTTGAAGTCCGAACGGTTCAGAAAAATCGGTCGAAATGAATCTGCTCGAACGGCACGCGGTACCCGACCATCAGCATTTCCTGGATGGAATTGGTCATCGGCGGCGGCCCGGCGAAATAGAACTCGTACTGCGGCATCGCATCGCCGAGTTCGCGACGAACCAGCTCGTGGACAAATCCGGTTTCGCCCGGCCACGGCTCGTCGCCTGGCAGCGACACCACCGGGTGGAAGTGGATGCTGGAACCGAACTCCGGCAGCTCGCGCAGGAAGCTGTCGCCGCAGATATCGCGCGGGGTTCTGCCGCCGTAGAAAAAGTGCAGCTTCCGCGTGGCCAGCAGCCCTGTCTCGGACGCACCCCGAGCGATGGACACCATCGGTGCCAGCCCCGAGCCGCCTGCGATGCAGATGATGTCGCGAACACTGTGGGGACGCAGGTAGGCCAGACCGTAGGGCCCGTCCATCTCCAATTCGTCACCCGCCTTGATATGGTGAAAAAGCTGCTCGGTGCCCTTGCCCTGCGGCACACGGCGAACCTGGAAATGCCACTCGTGCCGATCGTTGCCGGTGTTGGACATGGAATAGGCGCGCGGCGAGCCGACACCCGGAAGGTCCACCATCGCATATTGCCCAGCGAGAAAATTCGCCGGACTCTTCGTCACGAACCGGAACTCCATCAGGTCGTGCGTCACCTCGCGAGCCTCGACGAACCGTGCGCGCATGCGTTGCGCCGTGATCTGGGGTCGATACTCGTCCTGAGGCCGTACCTTGATGCGCAGAGCCCCCTTGGCCCTGCACTGACAGGCGAGCAACCGCCCCTTGCGACGATCACGATCCGTCAGGGCCGGCGCCTGCGGCCACAGGTTTTCGACTTCGCCTTCGACGATATCGAATTTGCAACTGCCGCACCCGCCGGAGTTGCACTCGTACGGGAAGCCCACGCCGGCGCGCAGGGCGGCGCGCAGGACGGTGTCCGCTCCTGCCTGCTCGAACGCGGCGTGTCCCTCGATCTCGATGCGCTGGGATGTCATTACGGTTAGCTCGACGCTTGGCTCGGAGGGTGCTACCGCAGGAGGCTGGGCGAAGCGCGCTTCTACTCAGCTTCCTGCAACACGATCGCGATCCGGCGGTCCGGTTTACAAACCGGCCAGTGATCGCCGGTAGTCACGGGTTGCCTGCTTGGCCGCCTCGGCCGCGTTGGCGACGTCCGGCAGCGCGGCGCAGAACGCGTCGATCGCCTGGTCCGCCAGCGGCTCCCATTTCGCGATCCAGCCCTTGATCACGTCCGCATTGCCGGGCTTCTCGCACACCATCTTGACCAGCGCCGCGGCCTGACGACGATGACGCGCACCATCGACCAGTTCGGCGTCGGTCATCATGCCGAGCAGCGTGTCGTTGTTATGGCGCCCGGCTTCGCCGAGCTTGCGCAGCACGGCCTCGTCGATCGCGGGCTTGGCCACCAGATTGAGCGCCACGTAGCACTCCGCCCAGTCATAGGTCGCCATGGTTTTTTCCATCAGCTCGCGAAAACCCTGCCACGCGGCATCGTCTTCCCAGTAATGCCGTTCGTCGCGACCGAAGCCGCGATCAGGAAAGCCGTCGGACAACTCCTTCGCGCGATACGCGGTGTGGCTAAGCGAGCGGAATGAGTCCATGCCCTGGAACGCCGCGGTCAGCGAGATGGTGCTCGCGGGCGCGATCTGGGCGATGTACGCGGAGGTCATCTGCACCGTGTGGAACAGGTAACGGCCCGGCGTATACAGTCGTGCCAGCGTACCCGCCCACTGCGGCGACAGCGCCTTGTCGTGCTCGCGCTCGTTGAACTGGTTGAGCAGGCCGTAGACGTAGGTCTCCGCACCGTCCTGCAGCATGGTGTAGGTGCGGTAGATCAGTTCATCCGGATCGCGATACGCGTTCCAGTTGTCGTGCTGAAGCGGCGACCCATCGCGGTACTTCTTGTACCAGCGATTCATGTGCATATTCGGATCCAGCTCGTAAGGGTCCGCACCCGGCCGGGTGTTGTAATGCAGATTCACCGACACCACTTCGTACTCGCTCGGCTTGCGCCGACGCGCTGCGAGATGGCTCCAGGTCTTGAGGGGTTTCAGAACGTCCGTGTCACTCATGATTTCTCTCCGCCGCTTCCTTGGCTCAAAGGCGCAATGAACGGCTACAGTTTCTTGTCGAAGTAAAAACGCACGTAGTCCATGTGCGTGTCGATGCGACCGGCAAACGAGGACAGGTCGATTTCCAGTTCGGACATGCGGAACGGCTTGCCCAGCATCTCCTCGACCGTGGCGCGACGGATCATCATCTCGCCCTCGGTCTGGATGCGCAGGTAGGCGACCTTGTCGTCGAACAGGATGGTCTTGTCCGGATTGTCGATTTCGGCGGCCTCGGCGACCGCCTTGGCCAACGCGCCGGAGCGCATGATCGGCCCCACCATGTTGTTGATGTGGCCTGAATCCAATTTACTCATTTTTCTCGCTTCCTATGTTCTTGCGGTGACGCCAACGCTGATGTCAGCGGTCGGTTCAAAGTGCGCATCAACTGTGCGCGAACAACGCCTTGACGCCTTCGGTATCGACTAGCACGTCCTCTCCCTCGATCTTCACCGCGTAGGTCGCAAGCTGGGTGTCGGACGGGTTGAGCCCCTTGCCGGTGCAGGCGTCGAAGGTCCATGAATGGGCGCGGCAGATGACGGTCTTGCCGTCGAACTTGCCTTCGATCAGCGGAATGTCCTGGTGCGGGCAGATACCCTGATACGCGCACAGCTCGCCGCCATCCGGCCAGACCAGCAGCACGTCCTGCCCGTTGACTTCGAAGGCCTCCATCTCGCCTTCCCACAGGTCTTCCAGCTTGCATATTTTTTCGAACGACATCGGCGTCCCTGCCCCTGATATGTCCTGAATGATTACTGCGGTGCGCGGGCGCTGGCCGGCGAACCTTCCCAAAAAATCTCGATGCACTCCATCGGTCGCAGTCCGGTTTCGCTCAGCTTCATGCTGCGCGCAAACGGTTCGGCTGCTCCTTGGCGGCGCACCCGCAGAATGCCGGGTCGCGGCTTGACCCGCCGACCGACCGAATGATGAGCGGCCGCCGCGGCGACTTCGTCCATGCTGTTTTCGGTATCCACGGCAAGCACCTGGAGGACGAAGTCCTCCTGAAAATTCGATGTCAAAGGGAACATGGCCATGGCCCACTCTCCTGGTTTTCTTTCTGGATGGCTGTCGGGATCGGGGCACCTTCCATGGCGCCCCGTCCCTCGTTTCACATTGCGAACCAAAACGGCATCAGCTCGCCTTCTGCAGTCGTTCGGCACGGATTTCATCGACCCACGAATACTGCAGCGCGTCGTCACCGATCTCGCCCGGCGCGAGGCCCATGTACTTGAGCGCGCCGCCGAGGTCAGGCGGCTGAATGTGGCCGGCGAGGAACCGGTCAACCAGCGACAGGTGACCCTTGTAGCGGTCGGGTTCCACCTCGAAGCACCACTTGCAGCCCTCGGAGCAGAAGTGATAGTCGCGACCTTCATGGGTGAGCGCGAAGTCCCTGACCTTCCAGGCCGGTCCCGGCGTGGAGTTGATCGGCAACTGGCACATATTGCAGACCAGCGGCAGGGTCTCCGGGAAGCTCATCTCCTTCCTGCCTTCGAGCAGGCTGTCGGTGATCTGGTCCCAGCAATGACCATAGGTGTCGTTCCAGCCCGGGTACTTCTCTTCCAGCCAGGCGCGTTCGGCGGTGGAGACGCCGGCGGCCGGATTCCACCAGACGGTCGGGCGCCAGAACCACACGCCCAGATGCATGCCGTGGTGCTGGTCCTTGATCTCTTCCAGGAACATGTCCCAGTACCAGGGCTTGTCGAGGCCCAGTTCGATCAGCGAACGCTCGAACTGCACCACGATCCACTCCTCCATGAATTCCTTGAAGGACTGCTTGCGATGCTCCAGTGGCGTGTAGTAATCCATCATCGGGCCCGTCAGGACCGCGAAGATCTTCCACGCGCGCCACAAGGCGATATCAACCAACTGCTGCGCCTCGGCCTTCTTGCCGTTCTTCACCAGGATGGTGACCAGCGGGCCGCCGATCTGCGCGTGGCGGGATTCGTCGGTCTGGATGCTGGAGATCAGGCTGGAGAAGCTCCAGTCGCCGGCTTCCGCGGCGTCCGCCGCGAGACCCAGGAACTGCATGTTGGTGAAGCCGGTCTCGAACGCAAAGGTCAGCATCAGCGCCACGCCGTTGGCGCCGCGGCAGGTCATCATGTCGT
Source organism: Panacagrimonas sp. (assembly GCA_052387695.1). Classification (GTDB taxonomy): domain Bacteria; phylum Pseudomonadota; class Gammaproteobacteria; order Nevskiales; family Nevskiaceae; genus Panacagrimonas. The sequence continues at coordinate 45,754 of JBQTIX010000112.1, forward strand.
CGAACATGTGGCGACCGGCAATCGCAGCCCACTCGTTGGTGTCGTAGGCCTTGAACGCCCAGTCGAACTGGCGATCCTTCGAAACGTACTGGTGCGGGAAGAACAACTGGATCTGACCATGGCGGATCTCGTCCATCATCCCCATCGTCGCCATGTTGCGCATACCGGGCGCGCGGCCAAACCGGACCATCCGCGCTTCGGCGCTGGAGGCGGAGTATTCGGCACGAGCGATCGCTCCGAAGTGCGCCTTGAGCACGGACAGCCAGCCCGGCGCAGCGGTCTCGTACAGCTTGCTGCGTTCCAGCGCGGCCTTGACCGAGTAGGCGCCCGCGTCTTTCTCGCGCTGCACCTTCACGTACTCGGGATAGGTGGTTTTGTAAGGCTCGTCGTACTCTTCAAAGGCTTCCATCGGCAGACCAAACGCATCGGTCATGTCGTCCGGAAACAGCTCCTTCTCCGGGACGTATTTCGGAGTCCAGTTGGTGGTTCTGGCGAGGTCGTACCAAGCCAATCTGTCAAGCGTTGCCATGAGTGTTCTCCATGAAGTGATTACCGCTACTGAAAAAATTTGTGAAGCCCAAACCGCGTCGATCTGCGAATGAATCAAATGTCCGTCAACGGCCCAAATCCTTGACCGTCTTGCCCGCAATACCCCAATTCGTTTTCGGTACGTCCTGAATGAGCACGCGCACGTTTTCCTTCGGTGCGCCCACTGCCTCCACCAGTGCCTGTGTGACCTTTTCCACGACGGCCCGTTTCTGCTCCTCCGTCCGTCCTTCGATCAGATGGATCATCGCAAATGGCATGGCGTCGTCCCGGGAGTGGCCTGAGGTTCACTTGAACCGCAGTGAGACGCTGCCCAGACCCTGGATCCGCAGGGTCACGTGATCGCCCGGTCCCACCGCCACCGCCTCGGTGATACCGCCGGACAGAATTAGGGTGCCGGCAGGAATCTCTTCGCCGCGGGCGCCCAGGTGATTGGCCAGCATCGCGACCGCGGCAGCCGGGTGCCCGAGCACGGCGGCACCGGCGCCAAACGCGACCGGCTCGCCGTTCTTTTCCAGCACGATGCCGACGTTGCGCAGATCCACTTCTGAAGGCGGCTTGATGTTGCCACCGACGACGAAACGCGTCGCCGATGTGTTGTCCGCGATCACGCTCTTGAGATCGAACTTGAAGTCACGGTACCGCGAGTCGATGACCTCGATGCCGGGCATGACGAAGTCCGTCGCCGCCAGCACCGCGCCGATGTGACAGCCCGGGCCGCGCAACGGCGCCTTGGTGATGAACACGATCTCCGGCTCGACCTTGGGGTGGATCAGCTCCTTGCAGTTCACTTCTCCGCCTTCCGGCACGCTGAAGTAATCCGCGAGATACCCGAACACCGGTGTCGTCACGCCCATCTGCTTCATCTTGGCATGCGAGGTCAGGCCGGCCTTGAGGCCGACGATCTTGGTCCCGCGTGCGATCTTGCGTTGCTTGACGGCTTCCTGGATCGCGTACGCGTCGTCCCAATCCATGCCGGGATAGTCGTCGGTCACCTTCGTTGTGTCCTTCGCCTCCAGCTCGCAAGCCTCCAGATGGGCGGCGAGTTTGGCGATGGTGTCTGGGTCGAGGTTCATGCGGTTCTCAGTGAATCGATAGCTCAAGCAGCTTTGGCCGGCTTCAGGCTTTCCGCCCGTTCCTTTGCCAGGGTGATGGCGGTGTCTTCGATCATGTCTTCCTGACCGCCGACCATGCCGCGACGACCCAGCTCCATCAGCAATTCGCGCGCGGGCACGCCGTACTTCTTCTCGGCGCGCTTGGCGAACAGCAGGAACGAGGAGTAGACGCCAGCGTAGCCCAGTGTCAGCGAATCGCGATCGATGCGGATGATGTGATCCATCATCGGCACCACCAGGTCTTCGGCGACGTCCTGGATTTTGAACACGTCCACGCCGGTTTCGATGCCCATGCGCGAGCAGACCGCGATGAACACTTCCATCGGCGTGTTGCCGGCACCCGCACCCAGACCCGCGGCCGCGGCGTCGATGCGATTGGCGCCGCTGGCGACCGCAGCAACGGAGTTGGCCACACCCATCGCGAGATTGTGATGGCCGTGAAAGCCGAGTTCGGTTTCCGGCTTCAGCGCCGCGCGCACCGCGTCCAGTCGAACCGTCACGTCGTCCGGCAGCATGTAACCGGCGGAGTCGGTGATGTACACGCAGTTGGCGCCGTAGCTTTCCATCAGCTTGGCCTGCTCGACCAGCCCCTGCGGACTGTTCATGTGCGCCATCATCAGGAAGCCGACGGTGTCCATGTCCAGCTTTCGCGCAGCCTTGATGTGCTGCTCGGAGACGTCGGCCTCGGTGCAATGCGTGGCGACCCTGATCGTGTTTACGCCCAGCTCGTGCGCCATCTTGAGATGATCCACCGTGCCGATACCCGGCAGCAGCAAGGCCGAAATCTTGGCCTTCTTCATCAGCGGAATAACCGCGGACAGATACTCCTCGTCGGTGTGCGACGGGAAGCCATAGTTGACCGACGAGCCGCCCAGGCCATCGCCGTGGGTGACCTCGATCAGCGGGATCCCCGCTTGGTCCAAACCAGACGCGATGGAACGCATCTGCTCCAGCGACATCAGATGACGCTTCGGGTGCATGCCGTCACGCAGGGTCATGTCGTGAACGGTGATCTTTCTGCCCTTGAGGCTGCTCATGTTGGCTCTCCTTAGGCGGCAATGGGTTGGGGAATGAAAGCGCCGCTGATCATCTGCTCCGCGAACATCTCGGCGGTGCGCGCGGCGGCGGCGGTCATGATGTCGAGGTTGCCGGCGTACTTGGGCAGGTAATCGCCGAGACCTTCGACTTCCAGGTAGATCGAAACGCGGTTGCCGTCGATCACCGGGCCGTTCACGAGCCGATAGCCCGGCACATATTTCTGCACTTCCTTGATCATGGCGTGCACCGAGGCTTCGATCTCCTTGACCTTGGGCGCATCGACCGTCAGGCAATGCACGGTGTCGCGCATGATCAGCGGCGGCTCGGCCGGGTTGAGGATGATGATGGCCTTGCCTTCTTTTGCACCGCCCACCTTGGACACCGCGCCCGCGGTCGTACGGGTGAATTCATCGATGTTCTTGCGCGTGCCGGGGCCGGCGCTCTTCGACGACACGGTCGCCACGATCTCGCCGTACTTCACGGCCTGCACACGCGACACGGCGAACACCATCGGTATGGTGGCCTGTCCGCCGCAGGTGACCATGTTCACGTTCATCACGCCGCTGCCCAGGTGCTGCTTGAGATTCACCGGCGGCACGCAATAGGGACCGACCGCGGCGGGCGTCAGGTCGATCATCATCACGCCCAGAGCATTGAGCTTGCGGCTGTTCTCCGCGTGCACATAGGCGCTGGTCGCATCGAAAGCGATCTGGACGTTGTCGGCGAGCACGTGCGGCAGCAGGCCATCGACACCGTCGGACGTGACCTTGAGACCCATCTCCTTGGCGCGCGCCAGACCCTCGGACGTCGGGTCGATGCCGACCATCCACGCCGGTTCCAGCACCGGGCTGCGCTTGAGCTTGTACAGCAGGTCGGTGCCGATGTTGCCGGGACCGATGAGGGCACAACGAATTTTTTTCATGATCGCTTTCCGTGCGAGTGCTTAGATCAGGGAGCGGACGATGCCGCCCTCCACGCGCACCGCCGAGCCATTGGTGGCTCCGGCGCGCGGACTACAGAGATAGGTCACCATTCCGGCGACTTCTTCCGGATCGGCGAAACGCTTGATGATCGAGGTCGGGCGCGCTTCCGCGAAGAAGCGCTTCTCGGTCTCGTCCAGGCTCAGGCCCTGCTCGCTGGCGAGCTTGGCGAAGAAGTCGCCCACGCCTTCCGTGCGGGTCGGACCGGGCAGCACGGAGTTCACCGTGACATGGGTACCGACGCAGGTTTCGGCCAATCCGCGCGAGATCGAAAGCTGCGCCGACTTGGTCATGCCGTAGTGCACCATCTCCGGCGGCGGACACACGCCCGACTCACTGGAAATGAAAATGATGCGACCGAAGTTGCGCGCCTTCATCAGCGGCAGGTAGTGCCGCGACAAGCGCACGCCGCTCATCACATTGGTCTCGAAAAAGCGGAACCAGTCGTCGTCAGGAATCGCCTCGAAAGGCTTCGGATCGAAGATGCCGAGATTGTTGATCAGCAGGTCCACGTCGGGGCACGCCTTGAGCAAGGTCTCGATCCCGCCGAGGTGGCTCAAGTCCGCGGCGACGCCGGAAACCTTGGCGCCCGGCACGGAAGCACGAAGGCTCGCGACAGTCTCATCGACACGCGCCGAAGTGCGGCCGTTGACGACGACGTCCACGCCCTCTGCGGTCAGCAGCTTGGCGATGGCATACCCGATCCCGGCGGTGGAGCCGGTGACGAGGGCGCGTTTGCCGTTGAGCTGAAGGTCCATTTCTATCGTTCGATCAGACGAAACGAACCGAGCAGCCGCCGATGCCGCCGAGCGTCATGCGGAAGGAATCGCCGACGGCGATCGGGAACATCGCTGCGAGCGATCCCGACAACACGACCTCCCCGGCTTTGATCGGGATGTCGAGTCGCCCCAGCGTATTCGCAAGCCAGGCGATAGCGTTCACCGGCGAACCCATGGTGGCCGCGCCTGCACCGGTACCGACGATGTCGCCGTTCTTTTCCACGACCATGCCGCAGGTGACCAGATCAACCTTGCGCGGATCGACCAGCCGGTCGCCGAACACCATGACGCCGCAGGAGGCGTTGTCGGCGACGGTGTCCTGAATCTTGATCTTCCAATCCCTGATCCGTGAATCGACGATCTCGAAACAGGCCATCACGCCCTCGGTCGCCGCGAGCACGTCGGCCGCGGTGACGCCGGGGCCTTTCAGATCTTTCTTCATGACGAAGGCGATCTCGCCTTCGGCCTTGGGCTGGATCAGCGTCTTCTTCAGCTCGATCGACTGGCCCTCGCCGTAGACCATGTCGTCCAGCAGATACCCGAAGTCGGGCTGATTCACGCCCAGCATGTTCATCACCGCCCTGCTGGTGACGCCGATCTTCTTGCCCACCACGCGAGCACCCTTTTCCATGCGCCGGGCCAGAAAGCGCTGCTGGATGTGGTAGCCGTCCTCGATGGTGATGAACGGATAGCGGTTGGTCAGCGGCTCGATGACAGTGCCGCTGGTGAGCGCGTCGAACAGCTCGTCGCCGAGCTGGTTGATCAGGTTCTTTTCCATGGCCCTAGTTGTTCGCAGATTCACGTTCAGAGCTTCACGCAGACGTTCTTCAGCTCGGTGTAAAACTCGAGCGAATGCACACCGCCTTCGCGGCCGATACCGGACTGCTTGGCGCCGCCGAAGGGCGTGCGCAGATCACGCAGAAACCAGCTATTGACCCAGACCAGGCCGACTTCGATCAGCGCCGCCACCCGGTGCGCACGGGTGACATCGCGAGTCCAGATTGAAGACGCGAGGCCGTAGACGTTGTCGTTGGCGCGGCGGACTGCTTCGTCTTCCGTATCGAAGGGCATCACCAGCACGCAGGGTCCGAAGATCTCTTCGCGCGCCACGGTTGAAGTGTCGTCCAGACCGGTCCAGATGGTGGGCTGCACCCAGGCACCGTTGGCCAATTCGCCCGTCATGCTGGGCACGCCGCCACCGGTGACGACCGTCGCGCCTTCGTCCACCGCCTTCTTGTAATAGGACAGCACCTTCTGTCGGTGCTCCTGTGAGATCAGCGGACCCATCTTGGTCGCCGATTCTTCCGGGCGACCCAGAGTCATCGTCTCCGCGCCGACCTTCAACGCGTCCACGAAACGTTCGAACAGCGGACGCTCGACATACACCCGCTCGGTGCCCAGGCAGACCTGCCCGCAGTTGGCGAAACAGGAGCGCAGCGTTCCTTCGATGGCCGCGTCGAAATCGCAATCGGCGAACACGATCGCCGCATTCTTGCCGCCCATCTCCAGCGACACCGGGCGCGAGCCGGTCGCCGCCGCTCGCATGATCGCTTCGCCTGTACGGGTCTCACCGGTGAAGGTGATGGCGTTGACGCCCTTGTGCGTGGTGACGAACTCGCCGGCCGAGTTGGGGCCAAAGCCGTGCACCACGTTGTAGACACCCTTGGGCATGCCGACGGTGGCCATGACCTCGCCGAGCAGGGTCGCCGTCTGCGGAGTCTCTTCTGAGGGTTTAACGACCACGGTGTTGCCGCAGGCCAGAGCCGGGCCAACTTTCCAAGTCATCAGCAGCAGCGGCAGATTCCACGGGCAGATCACACCGACCACGCCGACCGGGCGCCGCAGCGCGTAGTTGATCGCGCCACGACCGTCGGGCGTTGCCATCTCGAAGAACTCGGACGGCACGTTCTTCACCACATCGGCGAAGATCTTGAAGTTGGCCGCGCCGCGCGGGATGTCGATGTGCCGCGCCAGGCTGTACGGCTTGCCGGTGTCGGCACACTCCGCTGCGAGGAACTCGTCGAAGCGACGGTTGATCTCGTTGGCCACCGCGTACAACAGGTCCACCCGATCCGTCACCGCGAGCTTGCCCCAGGGACCCTGCAGGGCCGCGCGCGCGGCGGTCACCGCGGCATCGACTTCGGCCTTGCCCGCCTCGTGAACCAGGCCGAGGATGGAATCATCCAGCGGCGAGCGCTTCTCGAAGGTCTTGCCGGTGGCGACAAATTCGCCGTTGATGAAGTTGCGGATGCTTTTCATGATGCGCGGATGCTGTTCACGACTCGACGCCGATGCTCTTGAGGCCGGCGCGGGCGCAGTCCTCGTCCTGGTGTTCGGTGCCACCGGATACGCCGATGCCGCCGATCAATTCGCCATCCGCCACGATCGGCAGACCGCCACCGAAAGCCACGAAGCGTGGCCGCTTGGTGATGCCCTCACGCACTGCCTCGGAATGCTGCTTCAACGCCTCGCTCCAGCGGCCGGTCGCCAGACCGAAGCTCGCCGCGGTGTAGGCCTTGTCGATGGCAATCTCCACCGAGTGCAGCGGCGCGCCCGGCATGCGCAGGAAACCTGCGAGCACACCGGAGCGATCGACCACAGCGATGTTGATGCGCCAGCCATTGGCTTCGGCAGCCGCGGCCGCAGCGTGCACTGCGGAAGAGGCGGCGCGCCAGTCGATGACGCGCTGCGCAACGCTGATGGGACTGTTCGACATCGTTGAGTCGTCGGATTCCGTACGATCAGGTGTAAACGCCGGTGAAGGACTCGGGCAGGATGCCGGTGTGGTAGAAAATTCCGCGGCCGATGGTGTCTTCAGTCCAGGTGATCACGGGACGATCCGGCTGCGCCATGTAGCCCAGACCCGCGAAGGTCTCGTTGCGGTTGCCGGACGGGTCGAAGAAATAGATGGTCTCGCCGCGGGTGATGCCGTGACGCGTCGGCGCCACGTCGATCTTCACCTTGTTCTTCGCCATCACGTCGCCGGCCTTGAGGATGTCGTGCCAGCTATCCAGGAAGAACGAGACGTGGTGCATGCCGGGACGCGGACCGCCGACGAAGGCGATGTCGTGCGGTGTGCTGGTGCGGAACATGAAGGCCGCGACTTGGATGTTGGCGTCCGGCCCGACCATCGCCTGCTCTCCGAGATGGAATTCGAGTACCTCGCTCATGAATTTGCAGTTGTCGGCGACGTGGTTCACGCCGTTAGGCGGATCGACCAAGCACATCAGCAGGGTGTGATCCAGCCAGTGCGCACCGGCGCCCTTCTTGTCGTCCGGCCAGGGGTCCGGATTGGTGGAGCCGACGTCCGTGCCGACGCATTCTTTCTTCGCGTACAGCAGAAACTCGTGCGAGCTGGGCAGATTGAACTTGAGCAGGCGGCCCACGAACGGCAGGGTGTCGGCGGGCAGCATCTCGGTCTTGATGCCGTATTCCTCGATGCGCTTCTTGAACACGTCAAGCTCGGCATCCTTTTCGACCTTGTAGGCGACGTGATTCATGCCCGCCCGATCCGAAGGCGTGAGGATGATCGAGTACTTGTCCCACTCGTCCCAGCACTTGAGATAGACGTTGCCATCGGCGTCGGTGTGCACCGTCTTCATGCCGATGACATTCTCGTAATGCTTCAACGCCGCCGGCATGTCCATCACGCGGATGCTGGCATGCCCGATTCTCATGACGCCCATGGATTTCTCCTCCTGGCCTAAATGTGTGTATGACTCGATGGGTTCATGAGCCGTTACGAATACGGCCGAACTGACCCAGAAAACTCTTCTGCATCTTTCCAAGCACTTCTACTTCGACGTCCGACTCCGGGATCACCCGGCACGCCAGGGTGATGCCATCGGACGCCTCGTCCGCGCTCACGTGATCCCGACTCACCGCTCCCGCCGAACGACATTGACCATGAACCTTGACCTTGCACACTCCGCATCCGCCGTTGACACAGCCTACGGGGATGCCCTTTCGACCCAGACGGATCATGCCCTGTAGCAAAGTCTCGCCCTCGTCACAGGTATACGACTCACCTGTTTGTCGCAGGCTCACTTTGAGCCGCAGCTTCAGTCTCTCAGCGATGGCGGCTCCTCCGTCGGGCATGGCGCTTGGACTCCGATGGCCCCGTCAGATTGCCTTGAATAGCGGGCTGCGGACCTGCTGCGAATCCGCAGCAGAAATGAACTTCTCCATGTAGATATCGCGCTCGAACAGTCGCCCCTGCATCAGGGTGGTGATGCAGGCGTCAATCATCAGCGGCGGTCCGCAGAGATAGGCTTTATGCCCTCTAAAATCGTTGTTGAAATGCGCCTTGGCAGCCTCGTGAACGAAGCCGCGGAAACCTTGCCAGCCGCTCCCCTCAGATTCCGCAGACAGTGCCGGTACGTAAGTGAAGTTCGGGTAGCGGTCCGCCAGGGCGACGAACTCGTCGTGGTAATACAACTCCTCGCGCGTACGCTGGCCGTAGACCAGGGTCATCGGTAGCTCGCAACCCTGTTCGAGCAGATCGAGGATCATCGATTGCGGGCTCGACAGTCCCGAGCCGCCGGCCATGAAGATCATCGGCAACTGTGCCGATTGCCGCACGAAGAAACGACCGTAAGGCCCCGCGATCGAGACCCGATCGCCAACTTTCAGATTCTTGTGGATGTAGGCGGTGCCGAGACCGCCGGGTACGACGCGGACATTCAGCTCGATCTCGTCGCCCTTGGACGGCGAATTGGCGAGCGAAAACGGCCGCGAGAATCCCTGGTCCGGAATGGTGACGTTGACGTACTGGCCCGCCTGGAAATGAATGGCCTCGTCGAGTTGGGCGAACACCCCGCAAATCGTTGGCGTGAGTCGCTCGATACGCGTGACGGTTCCGGTGAAATCGCGGACGGGTATCGATTTGGCGTCGGGCTCTTCGTCGACTTCGGCCTCGATCGTCACATCGCTCTGCATCGTCGCGCAACAGGCCAGAGTCTTTCCCTCATCGCGCTCGAAATCCATCAGCGCGAACGACGAAGCCTCCCCGTGATCCACCTCGCCGTCGAGCACCGAGACCTTGCAGGTCGCGCACAACCCATGACAGCAGGCGTGAGGAAGATAAATTCCCTGACGCAGCGCCGCATCGAGGATGGTCTGTCCGTCTTCGACGTCCAGACTGACTCCGAGAGGTTCGATAGTGAGCCGATTACCCATGCTGCGCAGATGTTCCAATCTTCCGTGAATGACGGCTTCATGCATCGACCCACCGGGTCAGGTGCACGTGCCCTTGATCCCGGTCAGGCCGGGGGTCCTGAACCTCAGCACGTCCTTGTGCACGAGTCCGTTTTCTGCAAGCGACTTTTCAACGTCGGGCTTCCATGGTTGCCCGGACTTGAACCACTCCACGATCGCCCAATCCACTTTGGCGAAGTCCGGGTGCGGCGAATAGATACCCGGCAGTATCTGCTCCATCAGAGCCTTGAATGGTGTGGCTGGCGGCAGCGGCAAGGCCAGTGGTGCGCAGAACATCAGATGATCTTCCCAGCCTACGTAAAGCACTTGGTTGCCGTGAAAGTTCTCGACCTTGTCCTTGGCCGGAAACTTGTAGGGCTTCAGCGATACCGTCGCCATTTGTATGCTCCTCGCTCCCCGTGTTAGTGGCGAGGTGCGATCCGGGGTGAACCGGATCGCACCTGCCTTTTGGCCGTCATCCCTGACGATGTTGCGTACTCGTGGCGACACAGCGCCACGAGCCCCTCCTTGGTCTGCTCAGCCCGCGGGAGCACTCTCGCCGCGCCAGGCTGCAAAGTTTTTCTGGTCCTCGGACCCTTCGAAATCGAGGTTGTCACGCCCGCTATTGAACTTGTACCAGTCGAGCACGGCCTTGAGCGGATCGAAGCCAGGCGCGGTCGGATCGACGCCCTCGTTGAAGCAGTTGCCCTGGTAGATCTGGTGCACCGGCAACCAGGACTGCACGAACTTCTCCGGCTCGAAGTCGAAGATCTCCTTGCAGGGGTCGGAACAGAAATGGTACTTGTCGCCTTCGTAATCCGATTCGCGGTAGCAGATCTTGGTCGGGTCGGTCGGCTCGGTGAAGAACATCGGGATCTGGCAGGTGGTGCACAACTGCGGCAGGGTTCCGTGGTAAAAGCGCTTGCCCTCCTTGGCCTGCTGTTCCCAGTGTTCGAAGCGCGGGCGATACAGCTTGTCGAAGGTGTCCGGGTACTTGGCGGAGAGCCAGTCCTTTTCATCTGCGGTCGGTGTCCAGGTGTGGAACGCCGCCGCGGCTCCGAAGTTGTAGAACGTGGCCCAGGTCTGGTGGCTCAGGTGGTCCTTCTCGAAGCAGGCCTGATCCCAGCCCTTCGGCTTGCGGATGCCGTAGCGCGCAAGGTCGTTGAACAGCGCACCGCCGTTCTGCTCACCGTAGATTTCCCAGGCTTCCTTCCAGCTCATCACCTTCTTCGGAAGCATGTAATCCATCATCATCGAGACCAGAGTCAGCACCTTGTAGCCACGCCAAAACCACTTGTCCAGCCAGCGCTGCACGATGGGCACGTTGGCCGGATCCTGCTCGAGCAGGAACTTGATGATCTCCAGGCCCAGGGTCATGTGACGCGACTCGTCCGACTGCGCGGAGAAGCCGAAAGTCACCGTGGCCATGTCGCCGTTGAACGCGGCGCCGGACATGAAGGGCACGAACAGCAAGTTGGTCAGCACGTACTCGAACGCGAAGCTGATCGCCACCACGAACTCGAATGGCCCGGCCGAGATCGCATCGTCGAAGAAGGACTTGGGCACCGACAGATACCACACGCGGTCATGCCAGTGCCGCCAGTTGTGCATGCCGTTGTAGTACTTGTTGTAGTTCGACACCGTGTGCATCTGCGTCTGCGCGTGCCGCAGCTCGTCGATGGACTGCATCTGGCAGGCGACGCGCGCGCCGGCGCCATCGAACTGGCGACCCACGTGGGCGAAGCCGCGGTGCGCCATGTATTCCAGCGGGCTCACCCCCTGGATGAACAACTTGAGCGCATTGATGTAGCGCGCGTCGGCCACGCCCAGATGCCCGTTGTTCTGGGCGAAGGCGTCGATGATCGCGTAGAGCTTCTTCTCTTTTTCGCCCTGGTATTTCCAGTAGGCGTCCATGGTCAGACGGAACGGGTCCTCCCACTTGTCCCAGTCGTGAATCTTGATGCCCTCGTAACGGGTGTACGGGAACACCTTCTCCATCGGCTGATAGGTGGTTTCCCAGTTCAGCCCACGGGTCATATGGTTGTAGCGTTCTTTCAGACTCAGCTTCTTCTTGCTGGCTTGCATGTCCATGGATTCGTCTCCAGTGCGTTTTTAGTGTTTCCAGCTAAGAGTGAACTGATCGTCGTCCTCATCGATGTTGCCGGTGAGGGTGATCAGGTGCATATGCATTTCCTGCAAATCGAAATCCCGGCCGATGCGCGACTCGATGGACTCGCGCCGGACCACGAGACGATCCACGGCGTCGATCTTGACCATCGCAGGCGACTCGGTTTTCACCGAGCCAGGGTTGTCTTCGAGGATCGCCTCGATGATCGGGCGGGTGTCTTCGTTGACCTGGAATGCGATGAAGATATTGGACATGCGCGATCTCCTAGACGCTGACGCCGGTCTTCGCGCAACGCGCGTTGAATTGGGTGGTGGCTTGCTCGATTTCATCGCTTGCCCAACCCTCGGGGAGCGCGCCATGGACCAGCGGCGACAAGGCAAGCGTCGCCCTGTCGCGCCAATGCTTAATCCATCCTGCCACGAGCGCCTTGTTCTCCGGAGAATCGGCGACGGCGATCTTGATCTGGGCATCGACCCACTTGGCGGTCTCGTCGTACCACTCGCTCATGAACATGGTGAGCATCGCCACCGCGCTGCCGTTCTTCGATGACATGTAGTCATCGACGATGCAGCCGTACACCATCGGGTAGAGCAGCCCGTCCAGCACGAGATTCTGGGCCACGAACAACTCGAACCAATCATCGAGAACGAAGCTGTCCTCGACGTAGCGGCGCAGTTCCTGCCACTCAGGAGCATGGAGCCAGGCCTGCTTGGCGACGTCGAGATAATCGGCGTCGGCCAGCAGCATGCCCAACCGGGTCAGATACTGGGCGATGCCCAGCTGATCCATCGCATGGAAGCTGCACGGAGCGGTGATCGCGGTGCCGTAGCCGTAGGCGCACATCGAGGAATTGTTCATGTTCGCGCCCCAGGCCACGTGGCGCAGCGGCACCAGCAGTTTGAGCGCGGTGTCCTTGATGTCCGCCGGCAGGCCGCTGATCAGGCCGCGGGATTCGACGAAATCGAAGTTCGATTCCATCGAGTCCTGCTGACGCGCCCGTGTCATCGTCCAGTTCCCGTAATAAAACTGACGAGGATCCTTGAACGCGTACCAGTCCTTCATCTTGATGGCGGTACGGGCCGGGTCGAATATCTCGTGATCCGGATCCCAGGTCGGCCGATAGTGGAAATTTGCTTCCGGCTGCATGCCGAGCGTCGCTTCCTGGTAGCGCGAAGCCTGCTTGTCGCCCCCGATGCGCGACGCGACGTTGCCGAAGGTGTTTCGCATCGGCTTGAGGCTTACCGTTTTCAGGTCAACTGACATCGAGGTTCTCCACCGTTATTTGTGACGCCAGTCGCGAATCCCACTCCGTCCGGAGTGGGAGCGCCTGCGCGTGAATCCCAGTCCGCTTCAGGTCACACGATGTCGGCAAGCATGAGCAGCTCCACATCAAGCCCTGAGGACTCACCTGAGCGACAACTGTGCCAACTGCCGAAACACCTGTTTTTCTCTATATATAATATTGATTGAAAAGAATTTAATTGGATTTCGTAAAAATCATGCAGGAAGAATTGCGAGCATCAATCATTGATCTATCATCGAAGAAATAATCAATGTTTCATGTCATTTCTCCAGCGGGGGCACGAACCCCGGTCGGTTGGTTCTTGGAAGTGCCGAACCGGGTGACGTTAGTAGGGCATCAAATACGCGGAGTTTTCCTCCCAGCAGTGCTCGATGAACTTCGGCTCTTCGTTGGTAAGGTCGACCGCGGCGCAACGCTTCGCCACCGGGTCGTAACGGATTTGCACGCCGTTGATCGCAACGGCGAACGTCGCCAGAGGGGACGGCGTGCGCCTCGCTCCAAGCGGGCTCCATGACGTCCTGCACGTGCCGGCACCGAACTTGGCCGAGGAGTTGGACATGTGTCGGGACGGTGGCGCTGATCGAAGATCCCGTACAACGGGAGTTCGGACAGTCCGGGCGACTGCGAACGGAAAACCAATGGCCTGCACTCGGCTTCAAGTCCACGGCAATCCATTGTGCAAACCTCGTGTTGAAACCCGCGACCATGAGGTGTGGCGAGCGCGCCCCTCGTACCCGCAGGTGCGGTTTTTCAATTCCGCCATTACACCATCAAGCTGATCCAAGCCCCATCAATGCTGCTTGAGTGAGGTAGCGGTCATACATCTTCGGATCGTTTGCACCGCTGAAGTGCTGATTCTCGACCTGACGAACCTGCTCCAGACGTGTCACCGACCCGGTCTGCAGGTTCGACGCCGTAACGTGCGTCCAACTCCAGTACGGATGCTTGCCGTCCATCACGCGCTTGTTACCCGATTCATACACCGAGTAGGCGCCGTCGAAGGAGCGATAGGGCTGGCCGCGGCGATCGTAGGTGACCATGCCGATCACGACCTGGTTGCGCGCATCGAACCAAACCCGCTTCTTGGAGACCGGCGCTCGCGGGAACTTGGTCGGCTCGGCTTCGACGATGATCGCCTCTGGCACCAGTTCCACCGTCGCGTCCCAGAACGTCTTGCCCTTTGGACCGCCGTGTACGGTGTGCTCCCAGTTGGGATGGTCACTCCAGCTCTCCGATAGTCCGGCGAGAAAAGGACCGCGGCCGACAATCTTGTAGTTGCTCCAGGTGTGAAGCGGGTCGCCCGCAGCCCAGGCGTCGGAGAGGTACAGCGACAGGCCGGGCAGCAGCGGCTCGAAGCGCTGCTCGCTCGGAAACTGACGTACGCGCCGGAACTCCGGAACGTAGCCGTAGAGGTCCGGGAACTTGTTGTGGTCGTAATCCCAGATGCTGAGGAAAGAGGTGCCGCGGAAGTTGAACGGCTTGGTGAAGAACACACTCTGGTAACGCAGGCGCGACTCGTGCCCGGTCCAATACGGCTTGGGCTCCATCACCACACGCGCGACCGGCGACAATTCCGCCCAGCCTCCGACATAGTCGAACTTGATCTTGCCGTCGACCTCGACCTCGAGCACGTTCACGGCATAGAACGAGGCATCGTGTCGGCCCCAGCTCAGGGTCTGTGCCGCAAACAGTTCCAGCCCGTTCTTCGGATCTGGAAAGGGATTGCCGCCGATCCAGGGCTTGCCATCCGCTGCGTTCACCACGTTGCCCTTGTCGTCGAACTTCGCCTTGCCGGCATTGGTTAAGGTGGCCTCGAGATACTCCCAGGGCGAGGTGCGCATGATATCGGTCGTGGACTTCGCGACCCGCAGCCGACGCCCCTGCTTCAGGATCTGCTCATAGCGCACCGGTTCGAGCAGGTCCTTGACGTGCTCGACATTCTTGTCGTCGATGAAATCGCCGGTCTTGATCTTGCCTTTGGTATAGGACTCGATGGAAAGCAGCTCATCCGGATACGCTTTCGTGATGTCTCCCGTCGCCGCGATCGCCTTGGCCAAGGGCATCAGCACGCCGGTTGCGAGCACGCCTTTGCTGGCGTCGCTCAGGAACTTCCGGCGACTGAAGTCGCGTGAATATCTGCGGATAAGCATGAAGGCCACCTCATTACGAGTCCCAACAACAGAAAAGCCGGCGGCGTGGTGCACACGCCGCCGGTAAGACTGCCGAGAGTAGGAACGTCGCGGCAGGAAGGAGCTTGTTATGCGATGCCGACCATCACAGCTCGTAGGAGATTCGCAGCCCGATCTCGTCGGCAAAATCGATCGCCCTGATCAGGTTGTCAGTGCCGTCACCGTGCAGCTTGCCGTCGGTGAGGTTGTAAAACAGGTCCACCGATACGCTGTAGCCCGGGTTCCACTTGATCAGAGGCTGAGCCAGAAGACCGCCACGCACGTCATACAGGAAGGCCCACTCGAGGATGTACTTGCGGTTGGGCCAAGGCTGGAACCCGGCGAACACCAGATAGTTGGCGTTGGCAATACCGTCGGGGATCGGGATCGGATCGTCGAGGTCCAGGTTACCCCCACCCAGGTTCGCGCCATAGCCCTTCAGGTTGAGACCCACCAGATCCGTCGCACTGCGATGCATCGCCTGGAAGACGAGATACGCCGCCGGGAAGGATTCGGTGTATCGGAACCACTTCTCGCCGACAAGGGTGATGATGTATTCGTCCGTCTTGTCGTATTCGCGACTCAGCGACGTCGCCGTCAAAATGCGGTCCGGCGAGTATTGCACCTCGAGGTTGACGATGAATTGACTCCAGAACGAGTTGATGTCTTCGCTCTCGTTGACATAGCTTGCGCCCAGACCGTACACCTGTTCACGGCGGTAGTCGCGCTCCACATGCCCCATGAGCGAGCCACCCGCACCCAGGAAGAAGGTGTTGAGCAGAGCGCTGCCCTCCTGAACATTATCGATCGGCGATGCGAACAAATCGCGTACGGCGGGAAATTCGTCGATGACCGTCTGGAGGGCAGCCAAGCCATCCAGACGTACGGACCCAGCGCCAGCAAAGTACTCCCGGTCGCTGTAGAGACCACCGGGCGCCACTGCGAAGGGGGTGTGCGACAGTGCTTCGGGGACGTTGCTGTAGAGACGGCAGAAATTGTCGTAGGGACTCTGGTTGCCGATACAGCCTGGCTTCAATGCATAGGCGGCGTGGACGCCGGCGGCGATCAGGCCGCCATGCGGCGTGAGTCCCTTCTCGATTCCACTCTCTGCCCACTTGAAGACACCCAGCGGGTTATAGCGGCTCACGGCCATGGCCTGCCAGCCCCAGCCGCCGTAGTCGGTCTTGACACGCAAGCCGGCATCGATCTTGGTGTCGTAGTTGCCGACGAAGTAGTTGTCGAACGGTTTGTAGAACTGCGAGGGAATGACGTTGTACGGGGTGTTGGGGTTGGTGAGGATGTCCGGCTGGAACTTGCCGACATAGCCATCGATGATCATCGTGTCCGTGAGCTGCGAAGTGGCACGAAACGCGATCTTCGCCACGCGTTCGTCTTCAAACTCCTCGATGCCACGGTCGATCACGAGGTGACGGCGAAGGTCGAGGCCGTTGGCGACGTCGAAGGTGCGGAAGAAGATGGCCTGGCCCCAGGCGATCTGCTGGTTACCGAAGCGGAAGTCCCATTTGCCGGTCTTGTAGTTCACGATGAAGGTCGGCAGATCGATCATGTAGTCGCGACCGGCGATTTCGATCGGGTTGATCCGCTTGCCGTTGCGGTCCAGCGCCTCGTAGTAGTTCGGTTTGCCGGCATCGGCGTAGCGATCGCCGCCGGTCGTCGAATAACCGCCCTGGACGTTGGACAGAGCACCTGCGTCGAATTCGTCGTAAACGACAGGATCGTAGAGCGCGCGCAGGCGCACGGCGAGGCGCCAGTCCTGCGAGAAGCGCATGTTCATCTCGCCGGTGAGCCGTACCGTTGCGAGATTGAACTCCAGATCCTCCTGCGGAATCACGTCGCTGCGACGCCCGGGTTTCGCGGCCTCGAAGAGCGGGACCGACACCCCACCGATGATGCTCAGCGGTACATCGCCCCAGTTGACCAGTCCCAGCGCCAGATCGGGAGGCAGGAAGGCCTGACGCGGCACGCTCACATCCTGAAACGGTGCATTGGTCTGGTTGTTGGGGTTTTGATAGCCCGTCGTACGGTAGGCGGTATCGGCCCGAAGCACGCCGTTGAATTGGGTATTGCCCCACAACTTTGTGAAGAATCCACCGCCGTCACCGCTGAAACGCGATTCCGATTCATCCTGTGCAAGAACGGGCGACGAGGCGCCCACAAGCAGGGCCGCACCTACCATGCATACCGCTTTCTTCTTCCCATTGACTGACATGTTTGACCTCCCTCCGAATTGATTTCGTTGTCTGTAATGAAATGCGCTTGCGCTCTAAGGAGCAAGGCGAATGACACGCCCGCTGTGACCTACTGCAATGAATTCCCCTGCCGGCGCGGATGCGCTGCGGCCTATTCCCGTGTACCAGTTCAATGTGAGATCCAGCGCGTTCACCGATACCCAGTTGTCGCCGTTGTCGCTGCTGCGAAGCGCCACGCGCTGACCCACGACCGCGACCTGACCATCCGACGTGGACTCGACACCGAACAGGCTTCCGGTCACCGGAGTCTTCAGGGGCGTCCAACTCATGCCGCCGTTGCTCGTACGGAGCGCGAGTCCCGCCTGGCCTACAGCGTAACCCTTGCCATCGGGTCTGATGCTCATCGCGAACAGCGTGGGCGCGTTCTCGCCGCTCACCGACGGATGGCGGTAGGCGATCTCCCAGCAGATGCCCCCGTCGGGCGAATACGATAGCTGGCCGTACTCGCCTCCGATAATCGTGCCGCCGTTGTCGAGCACGTCCACGATGTAGTTCGTGGGTTCGTCACGCAGCACGGCGGTGTCGCCTTCGCCGCTGTCGTAGATACTCGCCCAATTCGGTGCAACGTCTTTCCAGGTCTCGCCACCGTCTGTCGACTTCAACAGCGTGCCGAACGCGCCGACGATGAAGGCCAGTCCGTTCTGGTTGATGTCTACTTGCAGCAGGCGACGGTCGGTTCCGCTTTCCACCTTCCTCCATGCGCCTTCGCCCTCACGTACGAGGATCAAACCCATCTGGCCGACCGCAATGGTCCTTCGGCCGTTGCTGGCCACGTCCAGCATGGACAAGGGCGTCGCGGCAGCTTGGCGCGTCCACGTCGTTCCGCCGTCGGTCGTGGTTTTCACCAGACCGGCTTCGCCCACTGCAATCCCCTTGTCGCCCTCGAAAATCAGTGAGAACAGACGGTCGTGCGGGGTCTCGGTGCTGAGCACCGTGGTGCGGTCGTCCGGTTTATTCGCTGCGGCGGGCAGCTGCGTCACCACAGCTACAGCAAGCAAACTGGCAAAAAGAAGCGGCCTCATTGCGGATAGCCCCACCGTTGATGAATCGTCCTGGGAAACCGCGGCGGCTTTTGCGAGCCGCCGCGCGAGTAGGTGTTGCGATGTTGCGTGAGTCTTATGCCCGACCGAGCGACTGGATGGCCTGTGCGGTGCAGTAGGTATCGAAGAGCCATTCCGGATCGG
>JBQTIX010000113.1:0-12424 GCA_052387695.1 Panacagrimonas sp.
TAAGGGAATGCACGCACCCGCCGCGGCACGCGCGAAACAGCGCGACGCGCGATGGATTGGTTGGGGTGAACGGTGTGCGCTGGTGCTCGATGCAGCGCTGGCGCGGCAGCTCGCCGATGACGGGGCACTCGACGACGCTGTTCATCAGCGCACCCTCCACCGCCTGCTGTACGCGGTCGAGGTTGCCCTTGTAGCTGCCGCTGAGGACGGAGCTGATGGCGCCGGCGGAGTAGCCGATGCGCTCCGCGATCAGCGTCTGGCTGCTGGCCTGGCAGGCGGCGCGCAGAACCGCGATCCAGGCGGGGGATTCGTGCGCGATGCGCACGCTACCGTCTGCGCTCACTTCACGGCTCGCAGCGGGCTGGGCGGCGCGCTCGGCGGAGGGCCGTACTTGGGCGCCTCGCCGGTGAAAAACTGATCCGACTTGCCCCAGGCCGCGCCGTCGATCTCCGGCAGACCCTGATGCCTGGCACTGCTCTCGATGGCGTCCAGGCCTACCACCAGCAAACGCAGAGATCCCGCGGCCTTGCGGTGCAGACGCAGCAGCAGGTCGTCCGCCACCTTCACTTCGCACAGGCCGTCGGCCACCTTGCGGGCGTCATCTGCGGTGCAGGGGGTGAAACGCACGTCCTGCAGGATGCGGCCGGTGAGCTGTTTGCGGTGGCTCAGGCGGCGATCGATGCCCGCCATGCCGATCAGAACCACCGGCACGGCGGCCATATCGTGGATGTCGCGCAGCGACTCGGTCATGGAGTCGCTCTTGGCCAGGTAGTCCGCCTCGTCCACAAACAGCGGGCGCTGGCTCAGCGCCAGGGCCTCGATGATGTCGCCCAGGGTGGCGGCGCAACTGCCGCGCGGTGCAATGCGCAAGTCCCTTGCGATGGCCGCCAGCATGCTGCCGGGCCGCCACTCCGCCATTGCCCGCACGTACACCGCGTTGCAGCGGTTGGCATACCACTGCACGGCCGTGGTTTTGCCGTAACCGGTTTCCCCGTGCACCAGGCACATGCCGGGCATGCTGCTGGGGCGGCGGCGCAGGGCCTCGCCCGCGTCGTTGAGCCGGACCAGATTATTGATGGGGACGATCTTGTGCAGCATGGTTATCTCCGGTTGGAAGGGTCTTTAGAGGGCGTTGAATTCGTCGTGCAGATCGCGGCGGCTGCGGTACTGCACGCTGGTCTGGTAGATGCGCAGCCACTCGCCGTCGGCCGCGTCGGCGCAGCCGTCGCGTTCCAGGCGCAGGGCGCGGGCAAAGGCCGCGTCGGCGTCGTGCTGCAGCACTGCGGGTTCGCTCAACGCCGCATTCAGGGCGGCGGCGTCGAGCGGGGCTTCAGCGGCAGGAGCCACCAGCGACAGCCGCCGCGGCGGGGTCAGGGAGTGGCCGGCGTTGAGCACGCTGAGCATCAGCGGCGCGTCGCCGTACTGCTCGTCGATGCGCTCCATCTGGATCTGCTTGCGCTTGAGCGCGGCCTGCCTGGATTTCTCCCGCGCATCGGCGGCGGCATCCTCCCGCGCCCAGGGCACCTTGTCGGTGATCACCAGCTCGCCCAGGTAGCGGTGCGCGGCATCAAACGCCCAGGCTTTGGATTCTTCGTTGGGGTCTATCTGCACCCGCAGGCGCTCGCCCTCGTATTGATCCAGCAACCCGGCCCAGTAGGTGCGGTTTTCCACCACCACCTGGCCGCGCCGCACCACCGGCAGATATTCCGGCCGCAGCAGCTCCACGATCGGGATTTCAATGGGTGCCAGCGTCAGGCCCCCGGCCTGCTGCACGAATGCGGCCGGCGACAAGCCCCCCAGCCGTTTGGAGCCGGGCTGCGGCGTGGTGTTGTAGTGCGTGGCCCACTCGCGGAACGAGGCGATCACCTCGTCGTCCGTCGGCACCGCGATCTCGCCGCGCTTGTAGCGCGTGCGGAAGCGGGCGATCAGATCATCGGTACGGTCCAGCCCGCAGTAGCTCTCGTAGCGCTTGGAGAACCGCTTCTTGATGATCTTCATCACCCCTTCGCCGAAGCCCTTGCTGCTGGGCATGCCCGGCTTGGCCATGACATGGGTGCTGCCGGCGCGTACAAACAGCGCCGCGGTCCGGGCGTTGTCAAAGCCACTGCCTACGTCGCTGTAAAACCACACCGGGAAGCCGCCCACCGCCTGCGCCACCGAGCAGAACGCAAACACCGTGGCCTCCGCGCTCTCGGCAAAGCTCCACCAGGCCCCGAGCATGAAATTGCTGCGCACGCACAGGATGGGCGTGAGCTCCAGGCGCCGCAGGTGGCCGCTGGCCGCGTCGCGGGAAATCAGCTTGATCTTGTGGCCGTCCGCCACCCAGGCCTCGCCCGGCTTGAGGTCCGACACATCCCGCTCCTGCGGGCGGCGCACGTTGTTCTTGTGGTGCCCGGCGCCCAGGCGGCGGCGGTGGTGCGTGGTCTGGGTGCTGGGCAGGCTGTTGAGATAGCGCCGCACCTGCTGGTACTGCACGTCCCAGCCCTCTTCGCGCAGCATGTCGGCCACATCGCCCATGTCGCGCCGTACCGGGTCCTGAAACAGCAGTTGCGCGCGCAGATGCCAGCCCTGCGCCAGGCGCACCCGGCCCCGGTACGCATCCACCAGCGGCTTGCCCGCCCGGTGCTCACGCACCCAGCGCGCCAGGGAGGCGGCACTCACCCGCTTGAGCTGCTGGCGTGCGCTTTGCCACACCGGGGCCATGTCGCCGCGCTGGGCGCGCTGCATCACCACCTGCGCCGCGTCCAGCGGGCTGAGCGTGTCCAGCAGCGCCAGCACCGGCTGGATCAGCAGCAGGCGCAAATCCCCGCGCAAGAGATTGGCGGCGGCGGGGCCGCGGGCGGGCAGCGGCGCCAGCGCCGTGCCCGGCCGCAGCGCCACCACCACCCGCGTGGCGAGCGGTTCAGCCACGGCGCGGCTGGCCCTTGTGGGTGCCGGTTCTGGCGCCCCGCGGGCGTCCACGCCGGGTGCGCGGGAGCCCCTCGGGAAACTCCTCGCGCTGGATACGCCGCGCCTCGGCCTGGCCGGCGGCGGCCAGCGCCATCAGCTTGAAGCGCTCGGTGAGCTTGAGCATCTCCTCGCCGGACAGGTTGTGGACCACGCTGACCGCGCCGCACACCGGCTCGCCAAACTGCTCCTGCACCAGGGCCAGCAGGCTGTGGATGCGTGCCTGCACTGCGTACAGGCGGTGATACAGGGTGCCCGCCGCCAGCGCCTGCTGGTCCTGGTGGCGCGTACCCCACAGCGGGGCATTGCCCAGCACGTCGTGATACACCCGGTCCAGCCCATCCAGCGACAGCGACATCTGCTCGGTGAGGGCCGCCGCCTCGCCCCGCACCGTGAGGTACTCGGCCAGGAACACGCTCTTGTAGGGCTGGGCCTTCAGGCGGTCGCGCTCGAACTCGGCCTGCTCTCGGCCTTCATCGGCTTTGATGCGGTCGGCCCGCAGGTTGCGGATCACCCGCAGACACTGCCCATGCGAGAGCTTGGCGATGTCGGCCAGGTCGCCAGATTTCCCGAGTTCTTCGAGCACATCCGGCTCCATCGACGCGAGTCCGATGGCGTTTTTCTTGGAGCCCGCGAGCAATTGCTTTCGGGCCTCCGGCGACAGCGCTGCAACACTACGGCCGATCCGCGACAGTTCAGCCACTCGAAACCGATCAAGGCCGAACTTCTCTAGGTACGGGAGCCATTCGGCATGTTTGAAATCACGGCGAGCGGCAATCAGATGCAGGCCTGCAATCGCCGCCTGCTCGCAGGCACGCCGGGCCAATTGCCGGCTTGCGCTGTTGGCCTCCTGCACCAGCGCGAGTTGGACGTCCAAACCGCCAGACAGGTCAATTCCCATGTCCAGGGCGGCAGCGATAATCTGTTCGGCGCTGGGTTCAGGAATCTCTTCCGGCGGAAATGTGCACTGGTGCACATTTGAATTTCCGGCCTCAATCGCCGCGCCTCTCTGCACGACCAGATCGGTGGTCTTAGTCACCGATCACCTCCCATTGGCCGACCGGCAGCGCCGCCCACCAGGCCGCGTAGGCCTCGGAATAACGCCCGCGGCACAGATTGCGTGCTTCGCCAAAAGGCCTCTGAGCGAGGCGAGCCGTCTCGGGGAGACGCTTTATGTATCTGACGCCGCCTTCTTCGGCGTTGACGCTCCAGTCGGTAAATGAAATGAACTTGAGCGTCTGCCCACGCAGGCGGACAAAGAACTTGCAGCGGTTATCGCCGAAGCGGTGCAGGCGATAGCGTTGTTTCTTCATGGCAACTCCTGTGCTTAAAAAACCCCCGCGACGACGGTCGCGGGGGAAGGGACCGGCTGCGCTCTAACGCAGCCGGGGAGGAGACAAAAGGGGTGCGCCCAACGCGCTAGGCTGGTGGCTCTCACCCCAACCGGCCCCGTGGAGGGCGCACCCGTGAAACCCAAGAACGAGATCGAGCTGCTGGAGTGCCGCATCCGTGGTTTGTCGCGCCTGGTGATGGCGCTGGCCCTGCTGCTGGTGAAAAAAAAGCTCGCCACCGCGCACGAAGTGAGGCGGTACGTGCTCATTTCAGGCCTCCACGCCGAGGCGACGGTGAACCCGCACGAGGCGGCGCCAATGGCGGCGTTTCTGAAGCTATGGAACGCTTTCGAGGACGACGGCCCGGACCCGCTGTCGGCAATGGCCGCGCGGGTGTTGATGCAGCTGGCGGCAGGGACGCAGGCGCAAGCGATGGGGTCTTTCCTGAGCTATGCCTCGGCCCCAGAAATTGCGGAAGAACTTTCCCAAGCTCTGAAGAAAACTGTTTCAACTGCTGGCAGGCCACGGCGTGCTGCTGATGCATCTGCCGCAGGCGCTGCTGCCAGGCCGACTCGGCCGCGGCGTGCTCCAAAGCCGCGCGGCGGCGGCGCATGAACGCGCTGTCTTTCATGTGCGCTCCGCGCCTTCGCGGCGTACCAGCATGTCGCCGCGGCCGGAGAAGACCCACTCCGCACTCAGGCGCAGCGTAGGCTCGGCTTGCTCGATCAGGTGATAAGGGATGCGCCGGTGCCCTTGCTCGTAGTTGCTGTAGGCGGCCAACGTCACACCCAACTGCTGCCCCAGAGCCTTCTGTGACAGGCCCAGCCGGTGCCGCGCCAGCCGCAGCCGCGCCGCAGGCGTCTCCGGGGTGATCGGAGCCGCCGCTGCGCCGGGCGCCTCCACGAACGGCGGGACCCATGCGGCGTGCGAGAGCGCGGCGACCATGCGCAGCACGGCATGGCGCATTGGCAGTTCCAGAGCGCGCCATACATCCAGCAGAAGTTGCTCGGCGTCGTCCAGCGTGGAGGTGCGCGGCGAGCAGTCCTGCCCAGGCGAGGAATTCCGGTATGGCCGGGGCAGGAGCATCTCGCCCGCACCATCCAGAACCCAATGCGGGTTCACGCCAGCGGAGTCCTGAGCACGCTCCAGCGCGACGACCGGGATTTCGCGGTCTCCACGCTCGTAGTTCTGATACCCCCGTAGCGAGACATCAAGCAGGCCGGCCATTTGGGCCTGGTTTTTACCAAGCCGTTTGCGCAGCAGATTCAAGCGCTCGTGTGGCCAATTCGGGGCGGCGCGACTCATGCGCTTTTCTCCCGCTTCGCGCTGGTCAACCTGTTAACCTTCTGCGCGTAGTGTCCCGGCCAGAGTTGGTGTGCGGGCTGGCCCACCACACGGGCAATTTCGTTGGCAATGCGGCGGCTGCGGCACTGGCCGTGGATGACTCGGGAGACCGCGCTGCGCGTCACGCGCAGGCGCTGGGCAATCCGCGTGGGCGGCCAGCCCCGCACGGTGAGTTCGGCTTGGATGAACGGAGGCTGCATGAGCGGGGCCGGTGGGGTTGAAATGTTGACGGGGCGGAGAATGGTGCAGGATGCTGCACCTGTCAAGTGCTGCCCATGTCTTTAGGCGCTCGCCTCAAAGATGAGCGCTTGCGGCTGTCGCTAAGCCAGACCGCGCTTGCCGAATTCGGCGATCAGAGCAAACGCGCGCAGATCTACTACGAGCAGGACGCTATGGAGCCAGGTGCGAAGTACCTGGCGGGCATTGCGAGCGCGGGGGTTGACGTGCAGTACGTCCTCACCGGCGTGCGCAGCCTCAACCACGCCTCGCCGCGCATTCAGGCAGTGGCGAAAACTTTTGCCGCGCTCTCGCCCGCCAACCAGGACGAAGCGCAAAAGATGGTTACTGCGAAGGCTGCAAATGCCAAAGCCCCGCGCCGCCGAAAAGCAGCCTGAGCCTGCGGCGTCCGGCACCGCGGCAGAATCGCGGCCCGTTTACGCGCCGTGGCGCGAACCTTTTTCCAAGGCCCTGCAAGAGCATCGACGCGGCGGGCTTCTGGTGCTGCTGGATTACAGCCCCAATGGAAGTGCAAGCGTCAGTCTTCTTGCGCACGGCCTTGAGCTGATGGCCATCGCGACCAGCTTTGACCTGGTGCGTACCGAACTGCACTGGCTGCGCGAACAAGGCCTGGTAACGCTCTTTGAGAGCGAATTCACCGATGGAGGCACGATCACCCGCCGTGGGACCGACGTGGTTCTCCGTCGCGCCGTCGTTCCCGGCGTGACGATTGCCTACGATCGCCCTGAAGAACCCAGGCGATAGCTCATGCCCTGGCTCGCCCCTTACACGGTCAACTTCACCTGCCTGCAGTGTCGCGTTACGCTCGGCTACGGTCGGCTCGATATGGACGGCAACGTCATTGAGCACATCGAGAGCAAGTGCCCGGGCTGCGGCCAGACGATGGCGCGCGACCGCTGTCTGCACACCGAGCCGGTGCCCTTGAAGCGCAGCGACCCTTTGATGCCGGACGTCACGCACAAGTGCTGGGACTGCGGATTGAGCGTGCGGAGGGCATGAGCCCCTAGGCGCGCCCTGGCGGGGCGCAGCATGTTCAGACCTGTGTTGGGCCCGGTCTCTATCCCTGTCGCAGCGCCAGCGCGCGCTTAAAGGGGTCTTAAAGCGGTTGCCGTCCGGCGGCGAGGGTGTTGCTGGCGTTATAGCAGCGACTGCACCGCGTGTGCCGCCAGCACCTTGACCGTGTCAAAGGTCAGTTCGATGCCTTTGAGCCGAGCCGTACTCTGGATGCGCGCCCACACGGTCTTGCTCTTGAGGGTGTCAGCCAGGTCGTGGCCTTGCAGCGTCAGGTTCATGGCGATGAAGCCTTCTCCGGCGGGTACGCCCGGCATGTTGCGGTCTGCTCCTTCGATGTAGCCGCCTTTCCTGAGCAGGCGCAGGTGGTAGACGACGGTCTCGGGATCCACCGGGGCAAAATCCCGCGGGTAGAGCTGAAACTCGCCTGCGGCTTGCTCTTCCATCGTCACGAGTATGAGACGCATCACATCCCAGTTGCGGGTCATCAGGGGTTCTCCTGTGCGGGTCGTTGACCAATCGGGGGCTACCGTCTCATGCTAAGCCCGGCCTCACCCCGCGTGCCTGCTAACCGCGGTTAGCATCGTTGCAGTCCGGCCCGCCCTCGACGATGGCGGCCATGAAGCGCCTCCACATCTTCCGGGCCGGCCGTCGCACCGCAATGAGCGGCGCGACCATCACGTTTTCTGAAGCTGATCTAGCCGCCTCGGCCAGCGCCTACGACCCCAAGCTGCACGAAGCACCCCTCGTCCTGGGTCACCCCAAGACAGATGGCCCGGCGCAGGGCTGGGTCAGCTCGCTCAGCGCATCCGACGTGGATCTGTTCGCTACCCCCCGTGCGGTCGATGCGCAGTTCGCGGAGTCCGTGCAGGCGGAGCGCTACAAGAAAATCAGCGCTGCGTTCTACCCGCCCGATCACCCCTCCAACCCCGTGCCCGGCGTGTACTACCTGCGCCACGTGGGTTTTCTCGGTGCCACGCCGCCATCGGTCAAGGGATTGGCGCCGGTGGAATTCGCCGACGACGGCGAAGGCCTGGTCGAGATCGAGTTCGGTGACTGGACGGACGGCGCCGTCGGCCGTGCCCTGCGCGGCCTGCGCGAGTGGTTCATCGGCAAGTTCGGGCTGGAAGAAGCGGACAAGGCGCTGCCCGGCTGGACCGCAGACGCGCTGATCGAAGCGTCGATGACACCCGACACCTCGCTTACCAACCCGGCGTTTGCAGACGCAACGCCCACCCCTCTCCCTAACCCTCTCCCGCAAGGGCAGAGGGAGTCAGAAGCACAGGAGCTTCCAACGATGACCCCCGAAGAAATCAAAGCCGCGCAGGACCAGCTGGCCGCCGACAAGGCTGCACAGGACGCCGCGTTCGCGGAGCGCGAGACCAGGATCGCATCACGCGAGGCCGCGGCCGCGCGCCAGGACGCGGTGGAGTTTGCCGACGAGCTGGTCGAGCAGGGCCGTGTGCCGCCGGCGCAGAAAAACCGCGTGGTGGAGCTGCTGCACGCCGTGCGCGGCGTGGCCACGGAGCTGGAGTTCGCGGAAGGCGATGTCACCGTCAAAGCCAAGCCCGATGCCGCGCTCAAGGATTTTCTGAAGAGCCTGCCGGTGCAGATCGAATACGCCGAGGTCTCCGGCAAGAACAAGCCGGCGCCGGCGGACATCGGCGACGCCAAGGCTCTTGCGGACTCCGCGCTGGAGTACGCAGATGCCGAACGCAAAAAGGGCCGGACGATCTCCATCGCCCAGGCCATGACCCACGTCACCCAGAAGGCGGTCTGACGCCCGCGCCCTCACCCCAGCCCTCTCCCGCAAAAGCGCGGGAGAGGGAGCAAAAACGGAGCCTCACACATGAGCAAGAACGTCCGCCTGGACATCCACAACTACGTGGCCGATGACGCCATCAGCAAGTACCTGCTGGCTAAGTTCGGCGCTGCCGACGGCGCCGCCGCGCTGGCCACCGCCGCCACCGACAAGCTGCTTGGCGTCAACGTCGACGTCCCCGCGGCCGCAACCGAACGCGTGGACCTGGTCCGGCTCGGCAGCACGCCGGTGATCTACGGCGGCACCGTCACCCGCGGGCAGTACCTCACGGCCGGTGCCGGCGGCAAGGCAGTGGCGGTGACCTTGCCGGGCGCCAGCGCATCGGCGGAGGTCATCGGCAAGGCCGAGATCTCCGGCGTGCTCAACGACGTCGGCAGCGTCTACGTGCAGCCGTTTGTGATCTACGGCTAACCCTCCAACCACCCCGAGACCTGACATGAAGACTTACCTCAAAACCCACGGCCTGCAGTTGATGCTCGTCGCTCTGGTCATTGTTGCCACGGTCGCCGGCGTGCTGCCGGATGCCATCGCAAACGGCGGCCTGTCGCCCGAGCACGGCCTGGGGATGGTCGCGCTGGCCGGTGTCATCGCCCGCTCGCCCACCGTGGCGCCGTTCCCGACCGATCCGGTGCAGACCGGCATCGCCATCGCCTACCGCAACGAGCGGCTCATCGCAGACGAAGTGATGCCGATGGTGCCGGTGAGCGCCCAGGAGTTCCGCTACCGCAAGTGGGCGCTCAAGGACGCCTTCACCCTGCCGGACACCAAGGTAGGCCGCCGCAGCGCCACCAACACGGTTGAGTTCGGCAGCACCGAGGAAGTGGGTCTCACCGACGACCACGGCCTGCAGGCCGGCATCCCGCTCAACGACATCGACAACGCCCCGCCCGGCTACAGCCCAGTCAACCAGCACACCATGCTGCTCACTGACCTGGTGATGCTGGGGCGCGAAAAGCGCACGGCGGACAAGGTGTTCAACGCCGCCAACTTCGGCGCTGCGTACAAGACCACGCTGGCCGCCGGCACTCGCTGGAGCCAGACGGCTTCAACGCCGATCAAGGACATCGAGCTGGCCAAGGACGCCATGATCATGCGGCCCAACATCATGGTGATGGGCCGCCAGACCTGGCGGGTGCTCAGCCAGCACGCCTCCATCCTCAAGGCCATCAACCGCAACGACGGCGACAGCGGCATCGCCTCGCGCCAGGCGGTGGCCGCGCTGTTCGAGATGGACGATCTGCTGGTGGGAGAAAACTGGCTCAACATCGCCAACCCCGGCCAGGCCACCAACATGGTCCGCGTGTGGGGGCCGCACTGCGCGCTGCTGCACCGGAACAAGCTGGCCAACACCCAGGGCGGCACCACCTACGGCTTCACCGCGCGTTGGGGCACCTGGTTTGCCGGCAACTGGTTCGACAAGGATCAGGGCCTGCGCGGCAGCCAGATCGTGCGGGTGGGCGAGTCCACCCAGCAGGTCATCACCGCGCCGGACCTGGGTTACTTGTTCGTTAATGCGGGCGACGAGAGCTGAGCCTCGTCTGAGCCATGAGCAAGTCCACCAAAAAACCGCTGCGGGTCGAGGCTGAGGCCGGCAGCGCATCCCACAACCCCGAGAGCGCGAGTGGTACTGCGGACGCGGGGGCGGCCAGTAGTGCCGCCCCCGCCGAGGCTTCGACCCCGCCCGCGCCGGTCTACGTCGCCTGCTGGCCGTTGCGTCACGAGCGCCAGAACTACGACGCCGACGCCGAGTTGCCCGCGTTCGCGGAATCTGAAACGCAATCCCTCTTGCGCGTCGGCGCCATCCGCGCCCGCTGATCCCGGCCATGTCCTACGCCACTCTCGACGATCTGATCACGCGCTACGGCTCACGCGAGATCCTGCAGCGCACTGACCTGGTCGCTGCCGGAGAGCCCAGCGAAGTGGTGGCGCAGCGCGCGCTGGACAGCGCCTCGGCCATGATCGACGCGCGACTGCGTCAACGTTACCTCGTGCCGCTCAGTCCGGTGCCCGCGCAGATCCGCGACATGGCGGAAGTGCTGGCGCGCTGGAAGCTCTTCACCTTCAACCCGCCGGAACACATTGTCGCCGACGCCAAGATGGTGCTGGCGGAGCTGGACAAGATTGCCACCGGCCTGCTCACGCTGGACTCGGCGCCGGCTGCAAGCGGTGCCACCACCAGCGGACTGCCGGAGTTCACGCAGGGCGAGCGCATCTTCACCAGCGACACCCTGTCGGGGTACTGACGTGATCGACCTCAACATGGCGCCCTACATCGCGCGTCTGTCCTCTGAGGTGCCCGGCTTCACTGAAGTGGGCGGAGCCGCGGAGATGGACGCTGCGATGACCGGCCATGTGGTTCCGCCAGCGGCCTACCTGGTGTACGTCGGCGGCGATGCCGGACCGACGCAGGTGCTGGGGTACAGCGTGCACCAGCAGTCCGTCACCGCGCGCTTCGAGGTGTTCGTCTGCGAGCGCAACGTGGCTGACGTCTTCGGCGCCGGCGCCAGCCTCGACCTGCTGTCCTGGCGTACGCGCACGCTCAAGGCGCTCGTCGGGTTTACGCCGGATATGCACGAGCTGTCTCCGCTCAACCGCACCACCGACCGGCTCTGGCGAATGCAGGACGGCGAGATCTGGTGGCGGCTTGGGTTCTCCACCTCGTTCCTCATGCGCGTGGATACCGCCTACCCAGAGGAGACCCTCAATGCCTGTTAAGAAAAAAGCTCTGCCGTCGCCGGCCGACGCGCCAGACCCCTGGCACGGCGTGGGCGGCGCCTACCGGATCGATCCCGATACTGGCCGGCGCCTGCCGGACATCGAACCCCACTTTGAACAGCCGCCGTCGGATGCCGACGACGGCGATGCGCAACCGGAGTAACTGACATGGCCCTTCAATCACGACTGCGCGCCATCCTGGCGAAGATCGAGACCACCTACGGCACGGACGCTGCTCCCACCGGCGCCGCCAACGCGGTGCTGCTGCGGAGCATCAAGACCTCGCCGCTGGAACAGGAGACGGTGGATCGCACGCTCGTGCGGCCGTTCTTCGGCGGCTATGAGAAGCTGCCGACCAAGGGCCGCGTGACCTTCGAAATCGAGCTGGAGGCGGTCGGCTTCGGCACGGCCGGACCGGCATCGCCGACCGCGGGCTACGACGCGCTGCTGCGCATGTGCGGCATGGCCCGCACCGTCAACGCAGGCACCAGCGTCCTCTACTCCCTGGCCTCCACGTCGCTGTCCAGCGGCACGATCTATTTCTACCAAGATGGCACCCTGCACAAGGCGGTGGGCTGCCGCGGCAATCTCGCCGTGTCGTTCAGCATCAACGAGATTCCGGTCTTCAAACTCACGATCTGGGGCCTGTACGGCGGCGTCACGGACGTGGCCCTGCCCAGCGTCACGCTCACCGGCTACCAGACGCCGGAGGTCTGCAACGCCATCAACACCACGGCGCTGACCGTGCACGGCTTCACCGGCGCGCTGCTGCGCAGTCTGGAGATCAATCTCAACAACACGCTGGTGCACAGGAACTTGGTCAACAGCACGGAGGAAATCCTGCTGACGGATCGCGTAACCGGCGGCAGCTTGCAGATCGAAGCCACCACGGTGGCGGCCAAGGACTGGTGGACCGTGGTGCGCACTGCGGCGCTGGGCACGTTCTCCATCACCCACGGCTCGGCGGGCCGGCGCATCAAGCTGGATAGCACGCGCATGCAGATCGTGGCGCCGGACT
>JBQTIX010000114.1:0-2520 GCA_052387695.1 Panacagrimonas sp.
GCGCCGCGACAGCGGCGCTGATTGCGCAGCAATGCTGCGTATCGAGGTGCCGGGCGTGCCCTCGATACGCGACGCTTCCCTTGATACGCCCGCTGCGCGGCTACTCGGGTCGAACGGGGTTCTGGAATTCAAACTGAGGCACTACCGGATCACGCGATACCTTGTCCGGGAAGGTGGATGCGCTTCGCTTATCCACCCTACAGATCTGCGCTTGGGAGTGGACGGACCTCTATCGCGGCTCGGCTTCGGGCCACTGCTGCGGCTGGCGCTTGAACCCGGCGAGGTCGTAGCCCATGCGCCCGATCAGCTCGCGATATCGCGCGAACGTCGCCTCGTCCATCTCCGGCTTGCGCGCCAGCAGCCATACATAGTCCCGTGCGTTGCGCGCGACGATCGTCACCGAGTAATCCGCTTCGAGATGGACAATCCGGTACTCGCCGCGGAACGGCCAGATGAACTGCATGCCCCACAGCGCATTGCCGGTGTTCTCGACGACAAAGCCCTTGGGCTTCTGCGTCTCGACCGGCGCGGTGAACGAGCGATTGCGGAACCGGTAGGTCGTGGCGATCGTCCCATCCGGGTTGAGCGCATAGTTTTCGATCCCGTTGTGCGCGTTGCGTTCGGGAAAGATCGGGATGAAGCCGATCACGTACCAATCACCCATGAAGCGTGTCAGCTCGACGGCCGGGACCAGCGGGATCGGCTCGCGCGTCGGACCGAAGGCGGCGCAGCCTCCAAGCAGGGCGAGGCACAGGAGAGTCCATATTTTCATGACGACGAGGATTCCTCGGACGATTGGGATGTGGTGGCGAGCCGCGCCCGCAAGCGGCGCAGGGCGTCACCAGCGGCCTCATCGCCGAACAGGATGCGCGTGTGGCGCCGCGTCCCGGCACGAAAATTGAGGATCAGCAGGGCCGTGTGCACGTAGCTGCTGCCCAGCAGTTCCGCATCGACGGATCGGGCGCCGAAATGCAGGGTCCAGCGACCGTCCGCATGCCAGGTCAGGCGCGTGATCGCCTTCGGACCATGACCGAAAGCCGGATGCCGGCGCAGCCAGACCCAGGACAGCGCGATGCCGAATGCAACTCCCACCCCTGCGGCGCCCGGCGCTCCGCTGAAGCCCAGCAGCACCAGCGGCAGCACGTGCAGCCAGAACAGAATCTGGTGCGCGAGCGCCGAACTGCGCAAGCTCAGGTCAACGGTGGATGCGAAGCTGTTCGACGACATCGGCGTACTCTGCGGGCGTGGTGTCATACCCCATCGACCAGGCCCAGATGTCTGGGTCCTCGGCCGTCTCCATCATGCGCACGAAGGCCGTCCGCTCAGCCGCAGGCGCCTGCGGATAGCGTTGGGCGTGGTAGCGCATGACCATCACGTCCAGTTCCTTCATGCCGCGCCGGAGCAGCCAGCGCAGTCGGCGGTCATCGTCCATCGGATATGTGCGCGATTGAGGTCTCGCGCATTGTCGCCGAGAGCCGACTGTCGCGGGCATGGCCCGCTCCTACAATGTGCCTACCGCTATCTTCGTAGGAACGGGCCATGCCCGTGTAGGAGCGGGCCATGCCCGCGACAGTCCCATGTCCAAAGAACCTTGGCACCCACTCCCCGGACACAAAGCCCTACGCCGCGGACGCGTCTCCCTTCCCAACAACGCCTACCTCGTCACCACGACGACCCGCGACCGCGAACCCATCTTTCGCAATTTCCGCTCGGCCTGCCTCGCCAGCCGCAGCTTCACCGACCTCACCGTTCTAGGCGACGCAACGCTGCTCGCCTGGGTCCTCATGCCCGACCACGTTCACTGGCTTCTCCAACTCGGAGAGCGCAGCTCGCTGAGTCAGCTCATCAACCGGTTGAAATCCGCCAGCGCTCGAAAGGTCAACGAGGCACGGGGGCTGACCGGGCCACTCTGGGCGCCCGCGTTTCACGATCACGCCTTGCGAGCCGAAGAAGACCTGCGCACTGTGGCCCGGTACGTCATCGCAAATCCCATTCGAGCTGGCCTCGTCGAGCGCGTCGGCGACTACCCGTTCTGGAACGTCGTCTGGCTCTGAACGTGCGCGCTGGCCTTGTAGGAGCGGGCCATGCCCGCGACCGTGCGGACTGTCGCTCCTACGCGGATTTCAGAGTTTTGCGACGACTCCACAATCCCGTCACGTGGCTAGAGGATTTCGCGAGCCGTTTCGTGCAAGGCTTGAGCAGGCGAGGCCACGCGTGCCCGCCATAGCCTATAGGAGAAATAGCCATGCTGACCAGCTGCTCCCGGTTCACCCCCCCCCCGCGAATCTGATCCCCGCAAGCGGCTGAGGCGCCTTGCCACTTCAGCGGTTCTGGCGTGGGGCGGGATGCTGATAGCGGCGATGATTCCCGGGCAGGCTGCGTCCGCCCCGAATCATCTGGCGGAACCTCCAGTGGCGTTCTTCGACCAAAACGGAAATCCGGTTCTCTCTTACGACAATGCCGAATTGCCTTTCGAGTACGGTCAAACCTTTATCGCAGAAGAGCCGGCCATAGCCGGTG
>JBQTIX010000115.1:0-26095 GCA_052387695.1 Panacagrimonas sp.
CCCTTCGGCGCCCGCACCGACGTCACGGCGCTGGCGATCTTCGAGGCCGGGCTGCTCAGACCGGAGACGCCGGATGATCCCAATCTCAGCGCCGACGATCATGATCCGTTCAATACGCTGATGGTCAAAGGCTTCACCGGGCATGAGCATATGGAGGGCCTGGGACTGATCCATATGAACGGGCGGGTCTACGATACCAAAACCGCCAGATTCATCTCGGCGGACCCGATGATCCAGGCGCCGAAGGATAGTCAGTCCTTCAACCGGTACGCCTATGAATGCAGAGCATAAAAAGGGCCACCATTTAGCCGCCTTCGTCAATAGGCGCGCAAGCTTCTGACCCGCTTTGAAGCAGGGACTGAGTTCAGCTGTAACGAATCACCGCGCCGATGTATTGGTCGTTCGGTAGTCACAAGGGTGGGCAAACGTCTTTTCGTTTGCCCACGCGATTCATGATTCCGGTCGGTGAAATCTGGACCGCTATCGCTTACGAAGCCTACGAAACATCCGATGGCGAAGTCCGCGGGTTTGGTTCGCGTGGGCAGAAGAAGCCTGCCCACCCTACTCTCGCTACTCTCGCTACTCTCGCTACTCTCGCTGCCGCGAGCGCCTGGCCGGCTTCGAGACGCCCAAGCAGATCGTGGCGATGGACGAGCTGCCGGTCACGGTCGGCGGCAAGGTGCTCAAATACCGGCTGCGGCAACTGCTGAACCCGGCCGCCACTATCCCTTCCGACTCTCGAATTCCGTAATGAGCGCTCCCGAGAAAACCGTTCCCGCCACCCGCCTCGCGGCCACCGTCCCGCTGCTGCGCGATGGCGCCGAGGGCATGGAAGTCTTCATGGTGGTGCGCCACCAGCAGATCGATTTCGCGTCCGGCGCGCTGGTGTTTCCCGGCGGCAAGCTGGCGCCCGGCGACAGCGATCCGCGTGTGCTGTGGCGCTGCACCGGGGTGGAGGGGCTGACGGAAGAACAGGTCGCGCTGCGGGTCGGGGCCATCCGCGAAGCCTTCGAGGAATGCGGCGTGTTGCTGGCGCGTGCGCGTGGCGATGCCGCGCTGCTTGGACCGGCGCGCCTGGCTGGCTTGGGTACGCGCTATCGGGCGGCGCTGGACCACGGCGAGATCGGCATCGGCGACCTGCTGGAGGCCGAGGACCTGGTGCTGGCCTGCGAAGAGCTGGTGTTTTTCGCGCACTGGATCACGCCGGACTTCATGCCCAAGCGCTTCGACACCTATTTCTATCTCGCGGTCGCGCCGCCAGACCAGGTCGCACTGCATGACGGGCGGGAGATGGTGGACTCGGTGTGGCTGCGTCCGGCGGACGCGCTCAGCCAGGCCGACGCCGGCAGCCGCACCCTGGTGCCGGCGACGCGGCTGAACGTGGAGAAGCTGGGGCTGCGCACGACCGTCGAGACCGCGCTGGCCGCGGCCCGCGCCGAGCCGGTGGTCACCGTGCTGCCCAGCGTGGTGCGCCGCGACGACGGCCTGTGGCTGCAAATTCCGCCGGAGGCGGGCTACGGGGTCACCGAGTTCGCGGCGCCGACGGCGTCGCGTTGATGAATCGGAAGCACCCAAAAGAAATTCCCTCTCCAGCCTGCGGGAGAGGGTGGCCCGAAGGCGGCTGGGCTTACGTGGGAGTGCCATTGAGGCACTCCCACGCCGGGACCCAGCCGGGAGAGGGGCGTCACGAGCAGCGCAGCTCGCTCATCGAAACCCCTCTCCCCCAGCCCCTCTCCCGCACGCGGGAGAGGGGAGTTTTGGAGCGCAGCTCGCCGTTTGAGCGGCCCTCAGCTCATCGCAAAGCCCTGATACCCGCTGTCCTTCACCTCATCGCACTTGATGCGGTAATTGCCGACGCCGAGGTAGGACAGCAGGCGCGGCGGCTTGCCCTCGACGTTGCTGCCCATATACCAGCTTTTGGTCTTGACCACGAGCGTCTGATTGGCGATCTCGTCGTGGTGCTTGAGCCAGGCTTCTTCCATCTCCGGCGTGGCTTCCACCGTGGTTTTGCCGTGGTCCTTGGCGTATTTGACGCAGTCGTTGATCCAGTCCACCTGCTGCTGCAGGCACGTGGGCATGTTGCAGAACGCACCGGCCGGCGCGAACGGCGCCATCGTGGTGAACATGTTCGGGTAGCCGGCGACCTGCAGGCCCATCGTCGTGCGGATTTCCTTCTTCCACTCTTCCTTGAGCACGCGACCGCCCTTGCCGCGGATGTCCATCGCGGTGAGCGCGCCGCTGCCGGCGTCGAAGCCGATCGCCATGACCAGGATGTCGCACTCGTACTCCTGCTTGGAGGTCCGGATCCCGCGTTCGGTG
Source organism: Panacagrimonas sp. (assembly GCA_052387695.1). Lineage (GTDB taxonomy): Bacteria > Pseudomonadota > Gammaproteobacteria > Nevskiales > Nevskiaceae > Panacagrimonas. The sequence continues at coordinate 2,320 of JBQTIX010000115.1, forward strand.
ATCTCGATGATGGGCTCCTGCTTCACATCGACGATGTCCACGCTGTCGCGGTTGTAGGCTTCGAGATAGCCGGTATCCAGCGGCACCCGCCGGGTACCAAAACCGTGGTCGGTCGGCACCAGCAGCGCGGACTTCTTCGGGTCCTGGATGCGCGCGCGCATCTTGGCGCGCACGAATTCGGAGATTTCGGTGTTGATCTTCTCGTCGAAGAACACTTCGACGAAGCCGCCGATCCAGAACGCGAGCGAGCCGTCGGCCCACAGCTCTTCCATCAGCGCGAGGCGCTCGGCCGGCGTGCAGTCGGCCCAGGGCTTGGGCGCGAAGTCGTATTCGAAGCCGGCGAAGGTACGATGCACATGATGCTTCAGCGTCGGGTACCGGGCCTGCGCCGCGGCGTGCTCGGCTGCGCCGTACTTCGGGTTGTTCATCGGGATGGTGTAGTTCGCGGTGCGCTGGAACACGGTCAGGTGCTCCACCAGCGGCGCGATGGTCTGGACCACCTGGATGCCGGTCGCGCCGGTGCCGACCACGCAGACCCGCTTGCCCTTCCAGTCGATCGGCTCCTTCGGCCAGCGCGCGGTGTGGAAGGTCGGGCCCTTGAACTTCTCGTAGCCCGGAAACGGGGCGTTCAGCGGCGCGGACAGGCCGCCGGCGCAGGTCATGAAGTACTGCGCGCTGTAGACCTCGCCGTTTTCCGTGGTCACGGTCCAACGCTTGCTGGAATCGTCGTAATGCGCCGACTTCACCCGCGTGTTGAACTGGATGTCCTTGCGCAGATCGAACTTGTCGGCGACGCGGTTGAGGTAGCGTTCCATCTCCGGCTGCGCGGGGAAGCGCTCTGGCCAGTTCCATTCCTTGAGCAGTTCCTCCGAGAACCAGTACTGGTAGACCTCGGACTGCGAATCCACCCGCGCGCCCGGGTAGCGGTTCCAGTACCAGGTGCCGCCCACGCTCGTGCCGGCCTCCAACGCCTTCACCTTCAGGCCCTGCTCGCGCAGACGGTAGAGCTGGTACATGCCGGCGATACCCGCGCCGACAACGATGGCATCGAACGAATTTGCAGCTTGCGGATTTGCGGTGACAGCAGACATGCGGAGAACTCCTCCTTCAAACAAATGTGTGGGTCGCCGACGTTGACCGCCGGCTCGGGGCCATCCGGGAAAAGCTTACGCAAGTCCGTGGCGTTGCGAACCTCCCCTTCGGGGTGGTTCCATCAGGGAAAAGGGTAGCGCCGACCGCGGGGACGGGACAGTCGGTGCGGGTTCGCCCTAGATTCCGTGACTCGTTACCACCGGTCTCAAATCCCGTTTGAAGGGTTCGTCGATAGCCCGGCTGGCTCGAAACCGCAACGGCGTCGTTGCGCCTGGACATCACGCGGAAGATCTGGACGATCAGGGTGCGGGCGGCCTGTGCATGGACGGGGGCTGGTTGCGTAACCAGACCATTGCGGTGCGGGTATCCGGGAAGCCGGGGCTGGCCACGGTCCTGGCGTAGGTCTGGCTGAATATCCGGCCGTCCGAGATCCGGTCGAACGTCTCGATCATGTCGCCATCGTCCACCCCGCCATTTCGGAAGCAGCAGGCCATGTATTTGCCGATCACGTCGGTCAGCCGAATTCCCTTTTCTTCGAACAGACGCCGGTCGGCATTCAGGAAATACGCCGCGCCGCCCCAGTAGAGCCGTACATAGCCGCCGTGGCGGACCCCACGGCTCTGCTCGACGATGCTCATCTGGCCCCGGGCCTGATCAGCGCCGGCTGCGTCAAAGCGCTCGGCATATTTATCGGTGACCTGTTGCCAACTCATCGCACCGCTGGCGTACATGATCTGGTACTGCAGGTAGCTGGCGATGCCCTCGGAGAACCAGCGACTGTCCGATCCCAGATAGGGAAACATCAGATGGGACAGCTCGTGCGAGGCGGTCCAGTCGCGTTTGAAAGCATCCCAGGGATAGCGGGTATTGACGTGGAAAAACACGTTACGGCCGGAGTCCTTCCTGGCCTCGCCCCAGGGTACCGGCTCGCCACCCTGGCTGCGATGGAAATGCACGGTGTAGTCGTACGGCAAAGGCCCGAACAGCCTGGTCATCCCTTGGTCCGAGTGCTCGATCCATTCGATCAAACCCTCTTTTTCGGCGCTCGAAAACCGGTCCTCCCATTGCCATTGGGGGGCGGCACAGGCCAGGCCCATGCGCAGGCTGGTGGACAGGCCGATGGCGATCAGGAGGGGGATTCGCATGGTTCGTAGACCGGCGCCGCAGCGGATAATTCGGGTGCGAGGCAGCTTTCGATGAGGGGCGTCACAGGTTTGAATTCATCGGTAGGTCGGGTCATGCGCAGCGTCGGTTCCGCCTTCGGCTTGAACCGACCTACAACCGACCGTGCCGGATTGAACCTGTCCGGACCTTTCCTGGCTAACGACGCGCCAGGATCTTCTCGACCCTGCCGGATTGGTAGAACCGCTCCAGCAGCCGGCGGATCGAGGGTTCCAGCAAGCCACGTCCGTGCAATGCCGTGACGACGTGCGGCCCGAAGCGCATCGCCTCGGCGAGCATGATGCTGCGCGTGATGCCGAGATCCTCCAGCAGTTCCGCCAGACTCGCGGCACCGTACTTGTCGAAGAAGGTGTCGATGCCCGTGTCGATCATCGTGCCGATCAGCTCAGTGCCACGAAGCTCGCGCCAAGTCTCAAAAAGCGTGACGAACAGCTCCTCGACCTCGGTCGACGACACCAGGCCCATCCAATCTCCAAGCCGCGTTTCGCGCAACTGTCGCCAGGATTCGAGCGCGCCGTCGCGCAGCGCCTCATCGTGCTCGCCCGCCATCAGCGACTGCGCCGTGCGCTCGGAAATCGCCGTCACGCTGCGTCCGATGTGGCGCTTGATACCGTCCTCAATGGCGCCGTCGAAGCTCGCGGTCGCGCGACTCATCACCGCCTTGCCCAGCTTCATCGCCGAGCGCGCGCCGGGAATGCCGCGAGTGATCGTGTTACTGCCCAGGTATTCGCGGATACCGTTGTAGAGCAATTCCGAGGCGAAGCTTTCATACAGCGGGCTGCGGATCACGGCGCTGACGAGGCGCGTGCGCACAGACTGGAGCGCCAGCGCGTGATCGAGCAGATCGCGGACCCGTCGGTCCGGGATCAGCTCCGACAGCCTGGTGCGGGCATGGATGGGATGGGCGTGAACCGCACGAGCGATCTCGCCGATCAGTTCCGGGATGCCGCCCTTCAGATCCAGCTCGATCGCAAAAGTACGCGCGGTGTCCTTGATCATGTCGCGCGTCACCGCCTGTTCGAGCGTGATGCGCGCCGCGTCGTCCAGCAATCCGTCGAGTACCGATTCGAGCAAGGCCGGCAGTCCCGCTCCGGTCAGGTCTTCCAGCATGAATTCGACATGCGCCTGAAGCAGGGCTTCGGCGAGAACGGAGGATTTCTTCTTCACGCGCAGTGACCGGAGTAGGAGAACCCGGACAGCGTATGCCGGATTGCCGATCAAACCGTTGGCTTATGCGCGGACGCGTCTGGCGTGGATGCGAGCCTGCCACCCAATTTATAAGTACAGGCCCCGGCATCCCGGCCTTCGGATACGATCGCTGAGTTGGCGTAGAGCGCGCAACCGACGAAGCGTGCGCACCGCGCATGATCCATTCGATAAGCGATGTAGGTCGGCTCAAGCCCGCGTGCTGTTCGCGGGCGGAGCCGACGCTGCGGGCGGTCGGAAAATGCGCGACGCGCTTTGTTGAGGGCGCCCGTCGGTTCCGCCCGCATGAAGCCGCGGGCTTGAACCGACCTACAACCGACCTTCAACGACCCGTCGGCATAGGTCGGCTCAAGGCCGCGTGCTGTTCGCGGCCGAAGCCGACGCTGCGGGCGGTCGGAAAATGCGCGATGCGCTTTGTTGAGGGCGCATGTCGGTTCCGCCCGCATGAAGCCGCGGGCTTGAACCGACCTACAACCGACCTGCGCCGACCGTGATTGATCGGCGCGTCAAGCCCGGCGCTCAATGGCTCGAGTGCCAGATCCACCTATAGCCGACGCCGGGCTCGGTCGCGACGAAGCGCGGTTGTGTCGGATCGTCACCGAGCTTGTGGCGCAACTGGCCGACGTACACGCGCAGGTATTGCGTGTCCTGCTCGTGCACCCGGCCCCAGACCTCGCGCAGCAACTGGCCGTGCGTGATCACGCGGCCGGCGTGCTGCACCAGGAAGCGCAGGATGGCGTATTCCTTTTTCGTCAGCGTCACGGCCGTCCCGTCCAGCCGCACGCGTCGCTCGACGAAATCCACGACGAGGCCGGCATGCTCGAAGCGCGACGCGGCCTCCTCGGTGCTGCCACGCCGGCGCAGGGCCACGCGCATCCGCGCGAGCAATTCGGCGACGCCGAAGGGCTTGGTCACGTAGTCGTCTGCGCCGGCGTCGAGCGCGCGCACTTTTTCGTCCTCGCCGTCGCGCACGGACAGCACGATGATCGGCATCGCGCTCCATTCGCGCAGGCGGGCGATCACCGCGTGACCGTCGAGATCGGGCAGGCCCAGGTCGAGCACCACCAGGTCCGGATTGCGCGCGCTGGCCAGTCGTATCGCTTCCCCGGCAGTGCCGGCTTCGAGCACCTCGTAGCCGTGACTCGACAGGCCGATGCGCAGGAGCTTGCGGATTTGCGGCTCATCGTCAACCACCAGCACGCGGCTGCCCGATTCGCTCATGCAGCACTCGTGGCGACCTGCGCTGCCTGTTGCGGCAGGCGCAACTCGATGCAGGTCCCCAGGCCCCTGGGTCCTGCCACGGCGCGAACGCTGCCGCCGTGCGCCTGCATCAGGCCGCGGCAGATGGCCAGGCCCAGGCCGGTCCCGGCGCTGCGGCCGTCACCGGCGCGCACGCGGAAAAACATGTCGAAGATCTGCTCCCGGTCCGCCTCGGCGATCCCGCCCCCATGATCGATCACGCGGATCAGCACCTCGCGCCCGGCAAGGCTTGCCTCGATGCGCACGGCGCTGCCGGGCGGCGAATACTTCACTGCGTTGTCGACCAGGTTCACCAGCACCTGCTCCAGCAGCACCGGATCGGCGCGCAGCAGCGGCAGATCCGGCGCCAGCGAGATCGACAATGCACGCCCGGCGAGCACCCGCGCCAGTCGCTTGCGCAGGCTGGCGATCAGATCGCCGAGGTCGCACCAGTCCAGGCGCGGTTCGAGCTTGCCGTAGGACAGTCGGGTCATGTCGAGCAGGTTCTGCACGAAGCGATTCAGGCGCTCGGCCTCATCGAGAATGCTCTCCGCCAGCTCGCGCCGCGCCCCGGCGCTCAGGCGATCCGAACCCGAGGCCAGGCTCTCGGCCGCACCGAGCACCGACACCAGCGGCGTGCGCAGATCGTGCGAGACCGAGGACAGCAGTGCGGCGCGCAACTGCTCGGACTCGGTCAGCACGCGTGAGCGTTCGAGATCGGCGACCAGCTCGGTGCGCTCGATGGCGACGGCGGCCAGATCGGCGATCGCGTCTAGGATGCGGCGTTCATCCGGATCGGGCTGGCGGCCCACACCCGAAAGTTGCGCGCCGAGCACGCCCAGCCGACCGCGCGCCGTCGTCAGCGGCAGGAACAGCCAGCCCGAACCGGGCAGGGTGTCGGTGGAAAAGCCGGCAGCCTCGTCGTGCTCCAGCGCCCAGCGCGCGGCGGCATGGTCGATCGGCTCCAGCGGCCGCTGGTTGTTGCTGCCCGCGAGCACGATCAAACCCTGTTCGCCGACGGCCGGCCGCATGACCACGGTCTGCGAGGACAGGGTTGCGGCGCAGTGATCGACGGTGGCACGCACCACCTCGCGCAGCTCGGCGGCGGCGGCCAGGTGGTGGCCGTAATCGGACACTTCGCGTGCTTGTCGTGTGCTGGCCTTGAGCGCATCGAGCTGCTTGCGCATGCGGCCACCGACGTTGCCCACCACCAGCGAGGTGAGCAGCAGAGCCGTGAGCACGGCCAGATCGTCGGCGTCCTGGATCGTGAGCGTGTAGCGCGGCTCGGTGAAAAGGAAATTGAACAGCGTCGCGCAGAGCAGGCTGGCGAACACGGCCGGCCACAGTCCCAGTCGTACCGAAACACCCAGCACCGCCACCAGGAACACCACGCCGAGGCTGGTCAGCGGCAGCCAGGTTTCCACCAGCCAGGCGATCGAAGTCGCCAGCGCCGATACGCCGGCTGCCCACGCGTAGGATGTCCAGTCGGAATGGGCGATCGCGGACAGATCGATCTTCGGCGATTCCGTTTTGCCGGTCCCGGCCCAGGTCACGACCGTGATTTCGAGGGGCGCGGCGCGGCGGATCAGTTCCGCGGCGATGGACCGTTGCCAGGGCCAGCGCAGGCGCCGCGGCTGCGGCCGGCCGACCACGATCTGGCTGGCGTTGCGGCTGCGCGCAACCGCAACCAGTTCCTCCACCAGATCGTTGCCCGGCAAGGTGAGCGTCTCGGCGCCCAGCCGCTCGGCCAGGCGCAGGTTGCGCGCGATGCGGTCCTTGTCCTGGTCGGAGAGATTGAGCGCGCGTGGCGTCTCGATATGCACCGCCACCCAGGGCAGGCGCCGATGGTCTGCGATGCGACGCGCCGCACGGATCACCTGCTGGCTGATGTCTGTTTCGTTGACGCAGACCAGCATGCGCTCGCGTGTCGGCCAGGAGTCGGCGACCGCGTGGCGCTGCTTGTACTCCAGCATCTGCGCGTCGATCTGCTCGGCCGCCGCGCGCAGCGCCAGTTCGCGCAGCGCGGTGAGCGCGCCGCGTCCGAAGAACTGGTTGAGCGCCAGCCGCGCCTGCTCGGGCACGTAGACCTTGCCTTCCTTGAGCCGCTGGATCAGGTCTTCCGGCGGCAGGTCGATCAGCTCGATCTCGTCGGCGCCGTCGAGCATCGCGTCCGGTACGGTCTCGCGCACCTGCACGCCGGTGATGCGCGCGACGATGTCGTTGAGACTCTCCAGGTGCTGGACGTTGAGCGTGGTCCAGACGTCGATTCCTGCATCGAGCAGGTCCTCGACATCCTGGTAGCGCTTGGGGTGCGGCGCGCCGGGGACGGTGGAGTGGGCGAACTCGTCGACCAGCACCAGCTTCGGGCGTCGCTTGAGGATGGCCTGTACGTCGAGTTCTTCGAGGCCGCGTCCGCGATGCTCGTAACGGGCTCGCGGCAACAGTTCCAGCCCCGCGAGCTGCGCCTCGGTCTCGGCGCGGCCGTGGGTCTCGATCAGTCCGACGCAGACATCCGTACCCTGCTCGCGTGCGCGCTGGGCTGCGCGCAGCATCGCGTAGGTCTTGCCCACGCCCGGCGCCATGCCGAGAAAAATCTTCAGCCGGCCACGGCCTTCCTTGCGCGCGGCCTTGAGCAGGGCTTCGGGGGACGGGCGACCGGTGTCAGTGGGCATACGCCGATTATGCCCAGCGATGAAGTCCCCGATGTCAGGCGGCGTCGAGCGCGAGGTTCAGCAGCAGCACATTCACCCGCGCCTCGCCGAGGATTCCGAGCTGAGGCCCTTGCGTGTGTTCGGCGATTAACTTGCGAAGCTGCTCCGGGTCGAGGCCGCGCGCAGCCGCGATGCGCGGCACCTGGAAGTCGGCGGCGGCCGGTGAGAGATCCGGATCCAGACCGCTCGCGGACGTGGTGACGAGGGCCAGGGGAACGGCGACTCCCGGGTTCTCGGCGGCCAGCACTTGAGTGCGTTCCGTCACGGCGGTCAGCAGGGCCTTGGACGTCGGACCGTAGTTGGAGCCCGAGGACGCTGCGGCGTCGAAGCTCGCGGCGGAGGGGCGCGGATGAAAATACGTCCGATCGGCAAAGCGCTGCGCAATCAGCGAAGAGCCGATCACCCGCCCGTCGAGCTTCACCAGGCTGCCGTGCGCCGCGTGAGGAAAGGCGAGCTGCGCCAGGCCCGTCACCGCCAGCGGATAGGCGACGCCGGTGAGCAGGCTCGTGGCGAGCAGCAGGGTGATTGCGGGACGTAGAACGCTGTGCATGGCAGATACCTCAGGCAAGACCCAGAGACGAGACGATGAGATCGATCAGCTTGATGCCGACGAAGGGCACCAGAACCCCGCCCAGGCCGTAAACCAGCAGGTTGCGGCGCAGCAGCGTGGCCGCCGACACCGCGGCGTAGCGCGCGCCGCGCAGCGCCAGCGGGACCAGGGCGATGATGATCAGCGCGTTGAAGATCACCGCCGACAGAATCGCGCTGTCCGGCGAGGACAGACCCATCACGTTGAGCGGCGCGAGCGCCGGATACAGCGTGACGAACAGCGCCGGCAGGATGGCGAAATACTTGGCGACGTCGTTGGCGATGGAGAACGTGGTCAGCGAGCCGCGCGAGATCAGCAAGGTCTTGCCGATCAGCACCACCTCGATCAGCTTGGTCGGATCGCTGTCCAGGTCGATCAGATTCGCGGCCTCCTTCGCCGCCGGCGTGCCGTCGTTCATCGCCACGCCGACATCGGCCTGCGCCAGCGCAGGCGCATCGTTGGTGCCGTCGCCGCACATCGCGACCAGCCGGCCCTCGGCCTGCTCGCGGCGGATCAGCTCCAGCTTCCTTTCCGGCGTTGCCTCGGCGAGGAAATCATCGACGCCCGCCTCGGCCGCAATCGCCGCCGCGGTCAGCGGGTTGTCGCCGGTGACCATGACGGTGCGGATGCCCATCGCGCGCAGCTCGGCGAAACGCGCGCGAATGCCCGGCTTGACCACGTCCTTGAGATGGATGAGACCGAGCAGGCGCGTCTGCCCGTCCTGTTTGACCGCGACGGCCAGCGGCGTGCCACCGCTCTGCGCGATCCTCTGGTGGCTTGCGTCGAAGCCGCCCGGCACCCGCTGGCGCGCGCTGCCGAAGGCGTAATTCAGCACCGCCTCCACCGCGCCCTTGCGCAATTCGCCGCCGTCTTCGAGATCGACACCGGACAAGCGCGTCTGCGCGCTGAACTCGAGGCTCCGGCCGATTTTCGGCAGCTCGTCTCCAAGGCCGAAGCGGCGCTTGGCGAACTCGACGACCGAGCGCCCCTCCGCGGTCTCGTCCGCGATGGACGCCAGGTACGCCGCGCGCGCCAGATCGCCGATCTCCACGCCGGGTGCGGGAATGAAGTCCTCGGCCATGCGATTGCCGAAGGTGATGGTGCCGGTCTTGTCGAGCAGCAGCACGTCGACATCGCCTGCGGCTTCGACCGCGCGGCCGGACCTGGCGATGACGTTGGCGCGCACCAGGCGATCCATGCCGGCGATGCCGATGGCAGACAGCAGGCCGCCGATCGTGGTCGGGATCAGGGTCACCAGCAGCGCGACCAGGGCGACCAGCCCGAGTTGCCCACCCGAGTAATGCGCCCACACCGGCAGGGTCGCGACCACCATCAGGAAGATCAGCGTCAGGCCGGTCAGCAGCACCGACAGCGCCAGTTCGTTCGGCGTCTTCTGCCGCGCCGCGCCCTCGACCAGGCCGATCATGCGGTCGAGAAAACTCTCGCCCGGATTGGCGGTGATGCGGACCCTGATCCAGTCCGAGACCACCTTGGTGCCGCCGGTGACGGCGCTGCGATCGCCGCCGGACTCGCGGATCACGGGCGCGGACTCGCCGGTCACGGCGGCCTCGTTGACCGAGGCGATCCCCTCGATCACCTCGCCGTCGCCGGGAACCAGGTCCCCGGCTTCGACCAGCACCACGTCGCCGCTGCGAAGGCTGCGGCTGGACACGCGTTCGATGCGCTTGCCATCGCGTTGCACGACTTTCTTCGCCAGCGTCTCGCCCTGGGTGGCGCGCAGCGAATCCGCGCGGGCCTTGCCGCGACCCTCGGCAAGCGCCTCGGCGAAGTTGGCGAACAGCAGCGTGAACCACAGCCACGCCCCGATCTGGCCGGACTGCGCCGCATTGCCGGGTCCGAACAGATCCCGCAGCCACAGGAGCGTCACCAGCACCGACAGGGTCCACACCACGAACATCACCGGGTTGCGCCATTGCGCACGCGGGTGGAGTTTGATTGCGGCGCCGATCAGGGCGCCGCGAACCAGCCGGGCGTCGAAGCCGGGTTCGGCCTTATGCTGAATCGTACTTGCGTTCATGCGTTCACGGTCCAAGGTAGGTCGACTCAAGGTAGGTCGGCTCAAGCGAAGCGGAGCCGACGCGCGGCCCATTGCGATCCGCGACCGTCGGATCCGCCCGCCAACAGCACGCGGGCTTGATCCGACCTGCGCCGGACGAACGAGCAAGGCGACACGGGTTCAATAGGAATTCCCGGCCGTCATCGCGAAATGCTCTGCGACCGGCCCGAGGACCAACACCGGCAGGAAGCTCAGCAGGCCCAGCATCAGGATCACGCCGATCAACAGGCCGACGAACAGCGGGCCGTGCGTGGGAAAGGTTCCGGAGGAGACGGCCATTTTTCGCTTGGCAGCGAGGCTGCCGGCCACGGCCAGCAGCGGCAGGATGTAGGCATAGCGGCCCAGGATCATCGCCAGACCCAGCATAGTGTTGGTGTACGGCGTGTTCGCCGTGAATCCGGCAAAGGCGGAGCCGTTGTTGGCGGTCGCCGAGGTGTAGGCGTAGAGCAACTCGGTGAGGCCATGCGGACCGGCGTCCTGGATGCCGGCGAGACTGGCCGGTAGCACGATGGCCAGCGCGCCGAACACCAGTGTGCCGAGCGGCATCGACAGCATGGCCAGGATCAGCAGGCGCACCTCGCGCGCCTCGATCTTCTTGCCCAGGTATTCCGGCGTGCGGCCCACCATCAGGCCGGCGAGGAAGACCGTAAGCAGCACGTACAGCAGCATGCCGTACAGGCCCGCGCCCACGCCGCCGAACACGACCTCCCCGATCATCATGTTGACCAGCGGCACCAGCGCGCCCAGCGGCAGGAAGCTGTCGTGCATGGCGTTGACCGAGCCATTGCTCGCCGCGGTCGTGGCGGTGGCCCAGATCGCCGAGTTGACCACGCCGAAGCGCGTCTCCTTGCCTTCGAGATTGCCGGCCGAGGCATCGAGGGGCAGGTTGGCAAACAGGGGATTGGCGCCGCTCTCGATGCCGTAGGTCAGGGCCAGGCCCACCAGCAGAAGGATCAGCATCGCGGCGTAGATCGCAAAGCCCTGGCGCAGATCGCCGACCATGCGGCCGTAGGCGTAGACCAGCGCGGCGGGCAGCCACAGGATGGCCAGCATCTGCAACAGGTTGGACAGCGGTGTCGGGTTCTCGAAGGGATGCGCGGAGTTGACGTTGAAGAAGCCGCCGCCGTTGGTGCCGAGCTGCTTGATCGCGAGCTGCGAGGCCACCGGCCCCTGTGCGATGTGCTGCGTGCCGCCTTCGAGCGTGGTGGCGGAGACGTAGGTGTCGAAGTTCTGCGGCACGCCCTGCCAGACCATCAGCAGCGCGAACAGCAGGCTCAGCGGCAACAGCACGTAAAGCGTGACGCGCGTGACGTCGACCCAGAAATTACCCAGGGCGGGCGCATCAGCGCGCTCATGACCCGGCGGCGTTGCGGCAGTGCCTGGTTTCGCGAGACCGCGGATGAGCGCCATTGCAACCGCGACGCCGGTCGCCGCGGACAGAAAATTCTGTACGCACAGCCCCAGCATCTGCGACAGATACGAGAGCGTCGATTCGCCGCCGTAGGACTGCCAGTTGGTATTGGTGACGAAGCTCGCCGCGGTGTTGAAGGCCAGGTGCCAGGACAGGCCCGGCAGCTGCTGCGGGTTGAGCGGCAACAGCCCTTGCAGCATCAGCAGGGCCATCAGCAGCACGAAGCCGGCGGCGTTGAAGACGAGCAGCGCGATCGCGTATTCCGCCCAGCTGTGCTCGCGCCGCACATCGACGCCGCCAAGACGATAGAAGCCGCGCTCCACGATGCCAAGCGCTCGTACGCGGCCTTCGAACACGGCGGCGAGATAGCGGCCCGTCGGAACCGTCAAGGCCAGCAGCAGCGCGACGTACAGCGCGATCTGCGTGAAGTCGTGGAGCGGCATGGTCAGAAGCGCTCCGGCCAGAGCAGCGCATAGACCAGGTACAGGAAAAGAAAGAGGGCGACGAGTCCGCCCAGGACCAGTTCGGCATTCATGCGCAGCTCCTGCGTACCACGGTTTCAAGGAGCCCTACAGTGCGCGCGGGACGCGTAAGGAATCGATGGGCAGCAGCGACGGTCCGTATAAGGAAACGATAAAAATCGCGCGGCGATACCTGTCGTATGCTCCGAGCCTCCGGCCGCGAGCCCGTGCGGCCTCACCTTCATCCGGATACCGCCATGCCCCTCGTCGATCTGGTTCTCGCCCTCGCGCTCTTGCAGTTCGCGGCCTTTGGCATCCTCGTTGGCCGTGCCCGCGGCAAATACGGCGTAAAGGCGCCCGCCACCAGCGGGCACGACATGTTCGATCGTTATTTCCGCGTGCAGATGAACACGCTGGAAGTGCTGGTGCTGCTCATTCCCGGGCTGCTGATGGCGCCGCGCTACCTGGCTCCGCACTGGGTCGCGGCGATCGGTGCGGTGTACCTGCTCGGCCGGATTGTCTACCTGCGCGCTTATATCTCCGACCCGGCAAGTCGCGGGATCGGTTTCGGACTGAGTTTTTTCCCGGCGATGGTGCTGTTGCTGATTGCGCTCGGCGGATCGATCCGGAGTCTGGTCCAGGGGTAGAAGCACAGGTCGACGTAGGTCGGATCAAGCCCGCGGCTTTTCGCGGGCGGATTCGACATGCGCCCTACGTCGAGCGCGCGCAGCGTCGGTTCCGCCTTCGGCTTGAACCGACCTACGCCGACTTGCACCGACCGACGTCTGATCGCCAAACCCGTCGCCCTGCGGCGATTCTTGCTAGCCAAGCGCGCCTGCACCCGGGCACCGTTACGCGCCCCGGCTATGATCGCGACTGCACCAGACCCGAAGACCTCCGCGCCATGACGCTGCACGCCGCCCTGTTCCACCAGACGGTCTACACCTACGACCGGCTCGTCAGCCTCTCGCCCCAGATCATCCGCCTGCGCCCTGCACCGCATTCGCGCACGCGGGTGCTGAGCTATTCGATCCGGATCTCGCCGGAACCGCACTTCCTCAACTGGCAGCAGGACGCCTTTGCCAACTGGCAGGCGCGGGTGGTGTTCCCGGACCCGGTCGACCACTTCACCGTGACGGTCGATCTGGTCGCCGACATGGCGATCCTCAACCCCTTCGATTTCTTCATCGAACCGCAGGCGGAGCAGTTTCCCTTCACCTACGACGAAGATCTGAAGGAAGACCTCAAGCCCTACTTCCGGCTTGACGAACTCACGCCGCACTTCAAGGAATTCGTCGCCGCCGTCCCGCTGGACAAGCAGCGCACGGTCGATTTCATCGTCGGCCTCAACGCCAGCATCCAGAAGGCGGTCAAGTACCTCATCCGTCTGGAACCGGGCGTACAGACGCCGGAGGAAACCCTGGTCAATGCCAGCGGCTCCTGCCGCGATTCGGCCTGGCTGCTGGTGCAGACCATGCGCCACATCGGTCTGGCCGCGCGGTTCTGTTCCGGCTATCTGATCCAGCTCACCCCGGACGTGAAGTCCCTGGACGGCCCGTCTGGCACGACCTTCGACTTCACCGATCTGCACGCCTGGTGCGAGGTGTACCTGCCGGGTGCCGGCTGGGTCGGGCTCGACCCGACCTCCGGCCTGCTGACCGGCGAGGGTCACATCCCGCTGTGTGCGACGCCCGAGCCCTCCAGCGCGGCGCCGATCAGCGGGTCGATGAGTTTCGTGGGCGAAGGCGAGCTCAAGACCGAGTTTGGCCACGAGATGAAGATCTCGCGCGTGGTCGAGACCGCGCGCGTGACCAAGCCCTACACGGAGGATCAGTGGCAGGCGATCGACACGCTTGGCGCGGCGGTGGACGAGCATCTCAAGGCAGGCGACGTGCGCCTGACCATGGGCGGCGAACCGACTTTCATCTCGATCGACGACATGCAGGGTGCAGAGTGGAACACCGCCGCGGTCGGTCCGATGAAGCAGGGCCTGGCCAACACCCTCATCCGTCGCCTCAAGGATCGTTTCGCGCCCGGCGGCCTGCTGACCTACGGCCAGGGCAAGTGGTACCCGGGCGAGCAACTGCCGCGCTGGGCCTATGCGCTGTACTGGCGCGGCGACGGCACGCCGATCGTGCGCGGGGAACTGGCCGACGGCTCGGTCAAGCCGGATGAAAACTCCGCACGCAACTTGATCCGCGGCATCGCCGAGCGGCTGGAAGTCGATCCTGACAACGCCACGGCCGCGTACGAGGATGCGTTCTACTACCTGCATCGCGAGCGTCGCCTGCCGGACAACGTCACGGCGGAAATCAGCAAGCTCAAGGACCCGGAAGAACGGGCGCGCCTGGCGCGGGTGTTCTCGCGCGGTCTGGACACGCCCAAGGGTTACGTGCTGCCGGTGCAGCGCTGGCAGTCGCAAGCTCCTTCGCGCCATTGGATGAGCGAGCGCTGGACCTTCCGCGGTGGGCGCATGTACCTGATCCCCGGCGATTCGCCGGTGGGCTACCGGCTCCCGCTGGAAGCCCTGCCCTGGATTCCGCCGCTGGACTTTCCGCACCTGATTCCCTACGACCCCTTCCTCAGGCGCGGTCCGCTTCCGGAAGCCGACACGCGGCGTCAGCCCTACCTCCAGGCCCCGGTCACCGACCCGGAAAAGCGCAAGCGCGAACGGCAGCAGAAGCTCACCGCGGAACGCGACCAGCCGCAGCCGGAACGTCGCGGCGCCTATCTGCAAGGCGGCAACGTGCGCACCGCGCTGTCGGTGGAGCCTCGGGACGGACACCTGTGCGTGTTCATGCCGCCGGTCGAGGGCATCGAGGATTTTCTGGATCTGATCACGGCCGTGGAAGACGCCGCCGCCGAGTTCGACGTGCCGGTGCGCATCGAAGGTTATCCGCCGCCCACGGACGGTCGTCTCAACGTGCTCCGGGTGACCCCGGATCCCGGCGTGATCGAGGTCAACATCCATCCCGCGCACGACTGGCAGCAGTTGCGCGAGATCACGCTGGAGATCTACGAGCAGGCCCGGCTCACGCGCCTGGGCACGGAAAAATTCCTCATCGATGGCCGCGCGGTCGGCACCGGCGGCGGCAATCACATCGTCGTCGGCGCGGCGACACCGGCGGATTCGCCGTTCCTGCGACGGCCGGATCTGCTGGCCAGCATGATCCGCTACTGGCAGAACCATCCGGCGCTCAGCTACCTGTTCTCGGGCATGTTCATCGGCCCGACCTCGCAGCACCCGCGTCCGGACGAGGGCCGCGATACGGCGCTGTACGAACTCGAGATCGCCCTGGCGCAACTGCCGCCACCGGGTGTCAGCAGCGATGAAGCCAACTTCCCGCTGTGGACGGTGGATCGCCTGTTCCGCAACATCCTGATCGACATCACCGGCAACACGCATCGCACGGAGCTGTCGATCGACAAGCTGTACTCGCCCGATGGCACCACCGGGCGACTGGGCCTGCTGGAAATCCGCAGCTTCGAGATGCCGCCGCACGCACAGATGAGCCTGGTGCAGCAGTTGCTCGTGCGCTCGCTGATCGCCGCGTTCTGGAGGCAGCCCTACACCGCGCCGCTGGTGCGCTGGGGTACGCGCCTGCACGACGAGTTCATGCTGCCGCACTACGTGTGGAACGATTTCCGCGACGTGCTTGCCGACCTGGCGCTGTGGGGTTACCCGATCCAGTCCGAGTGGTTCGAGCCGCACCTGGAATTCCGCTTTCCGCAGCACGGCACCATCAACCACGGCGGCATCGAACTGGAGCTGCGCCACGCGCTGGAACCCTGGCCGGTGCTCGGCGAGGAGTCTGCCCAGGGCGGCACCGCCCGTTTTGTGGATTCCAGCCTGGAGCGCATGCAGATCAAGCTGCGCGGCCATACGCCCAACCGGCATTTCGTCACCGTGGGCGGGCGGCGTCTGCCGCTGCGCGCCACCGGCATCAAGGACGAGTTCGTCGCCGGCCTGCGCTACCGCGCCTGGAAACCGTCCTCGGCCCTGCACCCCAACATTGGCATCCACACGCCCCTGGTGTTCGATCTCTACGACGCGCGGCATCGCCGCGCCATCGCCGGCTGCACCTACCACGTCATGCACCCGGCCGGTCGCAACTACGAGACCTTTCCGATCAACAACTACGAGGCCGAGTCGCGGCGCCTGTCGCGCTTCGAACCGCTGGGACATACGCCGTCCACCTACTGGCCGCCGGCCGAGACGATCAACCCGGAATATCCCTGCACCCTGGATTTGCGACGGCCCGGCGGGACGTAGCGGGAGCTGGTGGATGCGCTTCGATTAACCACCCTACCCCCTGGCCGTTGGGTGGATAAGCGAAGCGCATCCACCATCGCTCCAGCAGGGGAGCACCGCGTCCTCAGCTATCGATGCAATCCGGCGGCGTAATCGCACCATTCGCGTCGCTTCGAGCGACGATGGGTGCGATTCGGCAATTGGCCTCATCGGCACCCTACGGTTTACGGGTCCTACGCTCGCCCACAAATCAACCCAAATGGGTGGGTATGGGAACCGCAAGTTTGGTGCTATAAATCGCGCGGGATGCAGCGCTCTGCCTGACCGCTTGCAGCTCGCGCCGAACGACCAACAGTCGGGCCAAAAGCGACAAGGGAGAGACCCATGAACCTACCTGCAGTAAATCCCCCCCCCCCCCGCGAATCCGTTCCGAAAAAAATCGCTGAGCGCTCGCCGTAACCTCTTTGCACTGGCGGTCGCTGGATTGTTTATGGCGCCGTCGGCGCTGGCGGCGACGATCAACGTTGACGGCGACGCCTGCACCCTGGCCGAAGCGATAAAGAATGCTAATAACGATAACGGTGGCGGCCGCAATGGTTGCGCCGTAGGCAGCGGTCCCGATTCAATCAATTTGCTGGCGGACATCAACCTGACGGCGGCCATGCCGGACGTCGTCAGCGACATCACCATCGAGGGCAACGGCCGCTCCGTCAGGCGCGACGATACGGCTCGGCCGTTCGCGATTTTCAGGGTCACGATACCTGGCAGTTTGTCCCTGAACCGCACTGTCGTCTCTGGAGGAACGGGAGCCATCAGCACATATGGCACCACTACCGTCAGCAACAGCACGATCAGCGGGAATTCGGGCCAATTCGGTGGGGGCATTCTTTGCTTTGGCCGAGAAGTGGACGGCAGCCGTGTCGTCGCCCCGCTGACCATTGTCAACAGCACGATTTCGGGAAACACGTCGAGGTTCGGCGGCGGACTCAGCGTCTATACCGGCTGTTCGGCCAGCATCAGCAACTCGACGATTTCGGGCAATAGCGCAAGCGAGAGCGGCGGCGGGATATATGCGACCGGTGGCCGCATGTATTTGACCGACACCACGGTGACGGATAATCACTTGACCAATGCCGACGGTGGTGGGGCGGGAGGCATCTATTCACGAATCAATGGCACCGTCACACTCCTGCGCACCGTCATCTCAGGTAACCGCGCGGAGTCCGATTTGGCGGAGATCAAGAAAGGCCGGGGAGGAAGCATAATCTCCGAAGGCGGCAACCTGTTCGGACACGGCGGCTTGACCAACGCCGAAGCGCTCGACGGCTTCACGCGCGACGTATCAGACCTCACCGCAACCAGCAACGGTTCCGTTCCCACCACCCTTTCCGCGATTCTCGCCCCGCTGGCCGATAACGGCGGCGACACGCTTACGCACGGCCTGGTCGAGGGTAGCCCTGCGATCGACGCGGCGGGCGACACCTGTTCGGATTCCGACCAGCGCGGTGTCGCCCGTCCGCAAGGGGCAGCCTGCGACATCGGCGCTTTCGAAATGGGAATCACGGTGGACGCCGACAGCGACGGCGTGCCCGATGCCGGCGACAACTGCCCTTCGATTGCAAACCCCGATCAGCTCGACACCGACGTCGATGGCGTTGGCGACGCCTGCGACGACTCCCCGCTGGGACTCTGCGGCGGACGGCCCGTCACGATTCTCGGAACCGACCGACGCGACCGGCTCGTCGGCACTTCGGGACCCGACGTGATTGCCGGACTGAACGGCAATGACCTGATCATCGGTCGTAGCGGCAACGACGTGCTGTGCGGCGGTGGTGGAAGGGACACCTTGAACGGCGGCGGCGGCAGGGATGTTCTCTTCGGCGAAGGCGGTGTGGATTCGCTCGACGGCGGCGGCGGAAGGGACACCTGCAACGGCGGCGCACAGACGGACACTGCGCTCAACTGCGAGCGGAGCAGAAGGATCCCGTAGCACCCTTCATTGCGGAGTCGCGCGGATATTGCGAAGTAAGCGGGGAGGGGCGCTGCCCCGACTGAGGCCCATCCCGCCGGGTTTCACGCTGACGTTCGACGATAGGGCCCCTTCCCCCGTGTGCGGGGGAAGGGGCCGACGCGCGATGCAGTTGTTGCTTGAGAGCCATCAGTCGGCCCCGGTGGATGCGCTTCGCTTATCCACCCTACCTCCTGCCGTAGGGTGGATAAGCGAAGCGCATCCACCATCGCGCCACCAGGGGAGCACCGCGTCCTCAGCTATCGATGTAATCCGTATGTACCCCGCCCGACTCCGAGCACGCCCGGTCCAGGACGCTCGCCGCCCACTGCCGGTGAACCGCAGGCTCCAGCATCGCGCCGTCGAACTTGAACACCGCCGGTGCGCCGTCATCCAGCACGGCGCGAGCGGCGGCCAACTCGCGATCGCAGAGTTTGAAACCGCTCTCGATGATCCCGATCTGGCTGGGATGAATCGCCGACTTGCCGACCAGGCCCATCGCGCGGTCGCGCCGGGTTTCCGCCAGTAGCAGCGCAGGCTCGTCGAGGTACTCGAACACCGGCGCGGTGAGCGCAAAGCCATGCGGCCGGAACGTCAGCACGAGATTGGCGATCAGCGCGCCCATCGGCGTTTCGTAAAGCGTGCAGCTGCGCGGCCGGCGCATGCCCAGCAGGCATAGCAGGTCGTTGCCGCCGATGCGCAGCGCCAGGCAGCGCTCGCGCACCGCCGGCTTCGACAGCAGGCGCCGGAACGCGCGCATCTCCGCCGGATCGAATACCGCCGCGGTTTCCAGGGTCGGCATCATCATCAGGTCGTGGCCTTCGAGCGCCCGCAGATACAGCGGCAGCGTGCTGCGGTCGGCCTTGGGGATGACCACGCCGTGCAGGCGCTCGACGCCGGGCATCGCCAGCAGCTCGATCAGCACTTCGGGACTGCGCACGCGCACGAAACGCAGCGGGGCGCGGGTCTTCGGCGGCAGAAGCGCCAGCACGCGGCGCAACTGGGTCAGCGCGGCGCCGACATCGGCCTCGGCCACCGCGTCCTCGGTGCAGGCGATCACCGAGCGCGCAGCGCTGGCGCGGCCGTCCAGCACCTGTTCGAGCCGCGGGTGCGTGGCGGGAACGTAGAGCGAGGCGCCGAGTAGGGCGGGATCAAGCATCGGAAAGCTTCCGTATGAGAGCCACCGCCTTGAGCGGCAGACTGGGCACGACTTCTACAGGCACCTGGCGCTCGCGCGCCAGCAGCACCAGGTGGCGCAACTCCGGCAGTCGCGCGTCCCGCAGGATCAGCAAACGCGGCACGCGGCGCAACAGCGAGCGCGTGGCCTCGCCGATGCCGGGCTTCAGGTAATTGCGGTCGGTCACGGCGTAGCGCTGCATGAGCCGGGCGATCAGGGGTTCGACCCGGTTCTGCGCGGCAGGCGTTTCGGCCAGCGATTCGCGCGCCAGCGCATCGGCCTGCTGCGCCACCGCGGCGCGGATGCGCTCGACGAACCAGCGGCTGCGATCGCTGGTCGCCAGTTCGGGAAAATGCAGGCAGCCGTGAAAATCGTCGGGACCGATCCGATCGTTGAGGATCGAGCGGCTGACCAGCCCCGACACCGTGGCGTTGAGGATGGCGGACGGGATCAGGTAATCCTCGTTGGAACCACAGGCCTGCGCATGCCCGGACAGGTCGCAGAGCACGAACAGCCCGCCCGGCACCGGCGCGGCTCGTTCTGCGTTGAACGATGCCAGCGAGCGCACCAGTTCGTTCGCGATCGTCCCCTTGCCGGTCCAGCCGTCGACGAAGGCGATCGACTCCGCGGGGCGTTCACGCAGGATGAAGTTCAGCGCATTCCGGTCGAGTCCGCGGTCGCGAATGATCGAGATGCAGTAGTGCGGCGCATCGCAATCGAAGTAATCGCGCAGCACGTGGCGCAGCAACACTCCGACCGGTGTGCCCGCGCGCGCCAGCGACACCAGCGTGACCTCGCCCGGACGCGCCCGCCGCAGCCGGCGCGCGAGCCGGAAGACGTCGCGTGCCGTCCGGTCGGCGTTGGCCTGCACCGCTTCGTCGAACAGGTGCAGGTATTCGGCCGAGGGCGGGCGCTCGACGCCGATGATCTCGCTGTAGTGCCGCGCGCCGGACTGGATCAGGCGCTCCTTCTCGACGACATCCGTCATCGGTTGCAGGTCCAGCCGCTTGAGCAGGAAGCTCACCTCGTCGGGGCAATAGCTGCCATGGAACATGGCTTAGCTTCCGCGGATCAGGCCAGCCAGCTGCGAGCGCGTGGGCAGCATCGCGAAGTCGCAATCAAGCATGAAATCGGCATCGGTGTAGCTGTCGCCCAGGCCCACCGACAGGAAAGGACCGAGCGACTCGCGCAGCCGCGCGGCGACGTAGCGCACTGCCTGCGCCTTGCCGATTCCCGGCGGCAGCACGGCGAGATTATTGTCGTTGAGATGCAGCCGAAAGCCGGGACGCTGTGCAACCCAGCCGGCGACTAGGCGGTCATGCAGCTCGCGCACCGCGCCCGCATCGCCCGCGGGATGCTTGGCGACGAAATAGATGCCCTGGCCCTCGTCCTCGATCAGGCGCGCGTGGCAGCGCTCCGCACCCGTTGCTTGTGCATGAACCTGATCGACCAGCTCGCGCAGCGACGGTACACCTGCGTCCAGATGAGGCTGCATCTGCGCGCGCCATTGCACGTCGATCCGGCTGTCCGGCGCCAGCACCGTGGCACCGTGGCTGACCACCGCCCAGGAGGGGAATTGCAGCGCGACGCGCCGATATCCGGACAGGCTGCGCGCTGTCACCGGCACCAGCGTCGCGACGCTGTTGAGCCAGGCCCACAGGCTGCGCTGGCGTGCGTTGGAGTAGGAAATAACCTCGCCGTTGCGCAGGGTCGCGGCCGGCACCAGTTCGTCGCCGTCCCGGTGTTTGCGCAGGGTGGAGAACAGGCTGTCGTCCAGATCGGTGAAGACGACGCGCGGCAGTTCGGGCGATGCGTTCATGCGAGCGTCTCCTCGCCAGGCCGCAGCAGCACCGGCCGTGCGTCGAGGGTGCGGCAGAGCGCGGTGACGAGTGCATCGCGCGGCGTTTCGTGGACCACCCAGACGCCGGTGTAATCAGCGCGCCGGTAGTTGTAGAGGAAGTTGGGAATGCCCTCGCCGTAAGGATCGGGCACGCGCGTGGCGCAGGCGATGTCCTGGCCGACCAGGATCGGCGAGCGCGTGGTCGATTGCACGAATGCCTCGACGCCCCGTTGTTCCAGCGCGCGGGCAACCACAAACGCGCCGTGCATGAACTCACCCGTGCCCACGACCAGGCACGTGCGGCCGGATTCGCGGGCCAGCTTTTCGGCCAGCGCGGGCGGAAAACCCGGCGTACGCTCCAGCCCGAGCCGGGCCGAGTAGCCGGAGATGTGTCCGCGCCGGCAGGGCGCCGATCCCATGGCCGACTCGACCGGCGGTGCCGAAAACGCAGGGTTGCGCTCGAACTCGAACTCCCCCGACAGCAGGCTCGCAGCCTCGCAGGACTCGATGCCTGGCACGGCTGCAACCGCCGCACGCGCCTGTCCCGCGCTGAAATCGGTGAGACACAGCAACTGCACCCGGCGCAGCAGCGGGCAGGAGGGGCGCAGCGCGGCGATCAGCGCCGCGAGTGTTCGGCCGGTGCTGATCTCGTCATCGATCAGCACCGCGAGCGTGGTCCGCCGCAAACGGTCGCGAAGGGCTGCGCGATCCGGTGCATGCAGGCGAATGTCCGAGGCGTGGCTGTGCGCCTCCTCGAAGCGGAACGTCTCCGCGCCCTCCAACGTGTAGCGTGTCGTTTGCAGATACATCCCGGCCTCGTGCCGTTCGCGCCAGGCGTCGAACACGCCGTGGCCCAGGCCGGTCGCGGTCTCGCACATGCCGATGAAGATCACCTCGTCGCTCGCGGACGCAGTGACCTTCGCAGCCAGGGCCTCATGGGTCTGCCGCATCGCGGACGGACGCGCGGGCCAATGTTTGCCCAGCAGCTTGCTGACGAACAGGAAGCCGCGACGCGGGTTGTTGCGTGCGGCAAATCCGCACAGCCGGTCCAAGGACCACCCGGAAGGTTCGGCGGAAGGATCGAGCCGCAGCAGGAGCCGGCCGGTCGCGATGTCGACGCTGACGGTCATGCGCGCAAGGCGCCGTCCTGAAAAATGAATCTCCTCCGGCGCATGACCGCCCTCTCCCCACCACCGGCTGCCGCCGGCGATGGGTTTACGCGGGAGTGCCATTGAGGCACTCCCGCGCTGGGACCCATCGCCCCCCTCTCCCGTAAAAGCGCGGGAGAGGGGAGTCGGCCTCGCTTCGCTAGATTCACGTCAGGACTCACGAGGTCCGCGGGTGCGGCAGGATCACGGCCAGCGGCATTTCGGCCACGCGGATGCCCAGGCGCGGCGCGGGCACGGCGGGCCGCTCGCCAAACAGGCAGGCGCGGTACGCGATGTCGGGCAGATTGAGGCCGGACAGGCAGCTCATGCCGATGCCGCCCGAGGCGCGCGGGTTGATTTCCAGCAGGCAGGCGCGGCCGTCGGCGTCTTCCTTGAACTGGATGTTGATCAGCCCGGACAGCGCGAAGCGCTCGACCAGCGCGCGTGCCGAGGTCTCGATTTCAGGGTGCTCCACCAGCAACTGCCCGGCGCCCAGCAGCGGCTTGCGGCGGATGACCAGGGCCAGGACCTGGCCCTGGTCGCAGGCCATGTCGGCGCTGTACTCGTGGCCGGGCAGATGCTGCATGACCATCTGCGGCTTCTCGACCCGCACGACGCCGTAGCGGCCGCGCCATTGTTCGAGACTCAGCTCGTCGCGCGCCAGTTCGCGCTGCGCCGCGACCGCGCTGCTCGCGAGGCGGTGATAGCCCAGCCCATAGACCGACACGGTGGGCTTGATACAGGCGTTGTGCGTCTGCTCGATGCGGGTCACGGCCTCGTCGAGCTGTGCGTCCTCGGTGACCAGTTCCCAGGTCGGCCGGCGTACGTCGGCCGGCGCCTGTTCGTAAACCCATTGCTTGCGATGCAACTGCGGCAGCACCTCGGCCGTCGCGGCCTTGAACACCCGCACACCGCGCTCGGCGAAGCGCGGCGCGGCGGCGACGATTGCCGAGGCCTCGTGGCCGGGCACGATCACGTCGATCTTCTCGGCGACCGCCTTTTCCAGAATCCAGTCGACGTAGGCCTCGATCGGCAGTCCCGCCGGCTCGGTAAAGGCGATGTCTGCCGTCGCGTAGCCCACGAAATCCGCATGCCGGTGCGAGATCGCAATGTCGATCGGCAAGGGCTGACCGTTCTCGCGCAACAGGCGCGCAACCCGCGCGACGACGGAAAAATGCCGGTTGAACCAGACGCGCATGCGGTGACGCCTTCGATGAGGTGGGGGTGATTTGTCACAGGCCGACGCGTCGTCCGTCGAACGAATCGGATTCGCCACGATGGGGCGGCAAGGTGGATGCGCGTAGCGTATCCCCCCAACCCCGCGCCGACGTGGAGGGTGGATAAGCGAAGCGCATCCACCCAGGGTGCTCGCCGCCCCTCCGC
>JBQTIX010000116.1:0-1564 GCA_052387695.1 Panacagrimonas sp.
CCGTGCCATAGCGTCGCTGAAACTCCACCAACGATAGCCCGCGCTGAAATTGCACCCGATTCATCGCCATCCACATTCCCCCTCAGCCGCCTCATCTCCCCATTATAAAAGAGTCTGGCTGAGGGTCGTTGCTAATCAGTTATCTCTTTGACCTGCCTTCTACGCCTTTCGGGTTCGCGTATCAAGTAATAAGGTGTCAATGCCTGCTCCAGAGAAGCCAGTAGCGTGTGCCACCGCACGGAAATAACCGGCCGCTGCACTCACACTCGCGTGAGGCCGACCCTGCCGAGGCGGTAGTGAACTCCGCAGGAAGCATCGATGCTCAGACTGTCGCCGCTCGACACGATGTTCCTGTTTCTGGAACGTCGCAACGCACCCTCTCATGTGGGCGTGCTGGGGTTGTTTCGGCCACCTGAGAATGCGACCAAAGACTTTGGCGCCCAGCTCGCCAAACGCCTGAACCGATCATCCCACGCTGTCGCACCCTTCGATCGACATCTGGTGAGCCGGCACGGTCTGGAGTTCTGGGAGAGCGACTCGGACCTGGATCTTGGCCACCACTTCGTACACCTGACGCTGCCCAAACCAGGGCGCACGAACGAATTGCCGGCGATGGTTGCGCGCCTGCACAGCACCCATCTGGATCGCGCTTATCCCTTGTGGTGCACCTATCTCATCGACGGTTTGGACGACGGTCGCATCGCGACCTACTCAAAGATCCATCACTCCATGGTCGATGGCGTGGCCGGCATCAGCCTGATGCTGAAGGGCATGTCGCCGGATGCGCTGACATCGGCCCGGATGCCCGCGCCCTGGGATGTGAAACCCAAACGCAAGTCTTCAGGCCCGAAAGTGCCCGCTGTCGGCGGATGCAAGGCGGCACTGGGTCTTGCCTCCAGGGGCATGAAGCTCGTGCCCGCCGTCTTCAATCAGCTCAAGCTCGTGGTCAAGGATTTCCGCGCCGGCAATCCCGATCTGGTTACCAGCTTTCAGGCGCCGCGCACGAGCTTCAATCGGCACATCGCCGGATCGCGTCGCTTCGCGGCGCGGTCGTACTCGCGGCCGCGCATCAAGGCGCTCGGGACCCTGCTGGGCGGAACCACGAACGATGTGGTGCTGGCCCTGTGTGCGGCCGCGCTGCGGCGCTACCTGAGCGATCAGGACGCACTGCCGGACGCGCCCCTGATCGCGATGGTGCCGGTGTCGATCCGGCGGGATGAATGCGAGGGCGGAAATGAGGTCGCGGTGGCGCTGGTCAATCTGGCGACGCATCTGGCCGATCCCCTTCAGCGCTTCCATGCCATCAAGGGCTCCATCGACTACGGCAAGGAGCGCGTTCGCCAGATGACGCCGGCCCAGGTGCTGGTCTACAGCGCCGCGATGATGGCCCCAGGCCTGCTGACGCTGTTGCCCGGCGTCAAGCCCACCATCGCCAACATCGTCATCTTGCACATGTCTGGTCCGCGCGAGCCGATGTACTGGCAGGGTTGTCTGCTGGAGGGGCTGTTTCCGGCCTCGCTGCTGCTCGACGGACTCGCTGAACATCTCGCTCATCAGCCGGCAG
>JBQTIX010000117.1:0-11805 GCA_052387695.1 Panacagrimonas sp.
GCGGCTTGACGGGCGCAGCCTGGGTTGCGGGGCTCATCTCTGTCTGTCTCCTGTATGGGCTGGGATGGGGGCCGGCATGCGCCGGCCCTCAACCCTAGGCCGAGACACGAAACCTCCGCTATTGGGGTGGACTCTAGGGAAGGTCTGCACAGGTTCGATCCGGCTCGTAGGTCGGTTCAAGCCGAAGGCGGAACCGACGCTGCGCGCCCTCGACCAAGGGCGCCCGTCGGGTCCGCCCGCGAACAGCACGCGGGCTTGACCCGACCTACCCATGAATTCAGTCCGGTGCAGAGAATCATCTCGGTGGTATGTATTTCTTACGCACATCAGCGCTTGACCGGCTGCGCTCCATCGTCGGGGGTGCCATCGAACTCGACATGCTGATCTTCGCACCGGGCTTCGATGCGATGAGCATCCCCGCCGACGACGGCCGCGGCTGGCGCAGGGCGCCCGCGTTGGCATCGCCACGGGCCGGTTATTGCCCGTAAAGTCCGGATGGTCCGGACCGAATCGGTCGGCCCGGCTGAAGTCGGGAGAAAGCGCATGACGAGAACAATTGCGGATCCGGCAAGCGGCGACTGGTGCGGCGCCGATCCCTTCGCGCCGGAATTCCGCGACGATCCCTATCCCCTGCTGCATCGCCTGCGCGAGCGCGATCCGGTGAACCTCACGCCGGTCAACACCTGGCGCATCAGCCGCTACGACGACGTATCAGCCATCTTCCGCAAGGCCAAGACCAGCCAGACCCTGGCCGACGGCAGCGCGCCGAATTTCGATCCCCTGGACCGGCGCGGCAGCTTCCTCGAATTCATGCTCAACATGGACGGCCCCGAGCACGTCCGCCTGCGTCGGCTGGCCTTGCAGTCGCTGGGCCACAACACCGCCAGGCAGATGGAGGCGGAGGTCGAGGCCTCGGTCACGCAGTCGATGGACGACGCGCTACACCGCGGCGGCATGGAGATCGTCGAGAACCTTGCCCGCTACGTGCCCTCGCGCATGATGTGCAGGATCATGGGTGTTCCGCTGGAGGATCGCGACCTCTTCAATGAATGGACCGCCGCACGCACCAACGCCTTTTTCGCGCGCTTTCTCCCGCCCGAGGTCCAGCAGCGCACGCGCGACGCCGGCAACGCCATGGCCGACTACTTCGAGGCGCTGGTGAAGGTTCGCCGCAAGAACCTGGGCGACGACCTGCTCAGCGCACTGATCCGCGCCGAGGAGCAGGGCGACAAGCTGCGCGACGGCGAGCTGGTGATCCAGGCCATCGGCATCATCATCGCCGGCTACGAGACCACCATCGGCCTCATCAGCAACGGCCTGCGCGCCTTCCTCGATCATCCGCAGCAACTGCAATTGCTGCGCGACAACCCGGCGCTGATCAACAATGCGGTCGAGGAATGCCTGCGCTACGACACGCCCATCCTGTTCAACTGGCGCATCCTCAAGGAACCCTACGAAGTCAGCGGCAAGCGCCTGCCCGCCGACGCCGTGCTGTGGATGATGCTGGGCTCGGCCAACCGCGACCCCGGGCGTTTTCCCGAGCCGGATCGCTTCGACATCGAGCGCAGCGATGTCGATCACCTCGCCTTCGGCGGCGGCGTGCATTTTTGCCTCGGCAACCAGCTCGCCCGCATGGAGGCGCGGCATGCCCTCGGCCAGTTCGCGAATCGCACCGCGGGCTTGCGCATCGAGCAGGGAACCCTGCAATGGTCGCATTCGTTCTTCCGCGTGATGGCTCAGTTGCCGATCACTTTCCACTGAGGCGCTCCGATGACGATCCCGACCCTCGAAACCCGCTGGCTGATGAGCCTGCGCGGCAGCATTCCGGAACCCGCGCTGGTGTCGCCCACGCTGATGGTGTTCAACGTGCTGGAAGCCAGCATGGACAGCCCGCGCATCCAGGCCAGGCTGGTCGGCCCGAGCGGCGACTGGGTGCGCATCCAGCCCAATGGCAACTGGAAGCTCGACGTGCGCCTGCTGATGATCGGCGACGACGGCGAACCGATCTTCTGCAATTACACCGGCCTGCTGCGCATGCAGCCCGGCCTGATGGAGCGGATCGCATCCGGCGAGTCCATTCCCGGCTCCGAACTCTATTTCCGCAGCACGCCCTACTTCGAGACCGCCTCGAAGAAATACGCCTGGCTCAATGACATCGTGACCGTGGCGCGCATCGCCAGCTTCGGCGGCGGCAAGGTGGTGTATGACGTGTTTGAGGTGTTGTGAGGGTTCGATCAGCGCGCGCATCTCCCTCTGCTCGGAGCTGTAGTCGCGGTGTTGGGGTTCGCCCTCGGCTCACCCCAATCTACCTTGCAGCGCCCGCGCGAAGCTCATCCCGAGCGCCGCAACGGCCACGGCCGCGACGGCGAACACGACGCGGAAGCCGATCAGATCCACCACCAGGGCTGCGCTGAGCACGCCGATGGACTGGCCGAAAAACAGGGCGCAGCCAAATAGCGAGGCGGCCGTTCCGCGCGCCGCAGGCGCCAGCTGCGTGGCGTGGGTCTGAAGCGTCGCGTGCAACATGGAGAACCCCATCCCGCCCATCACGCTGGCCGGGATGGCCAGACGCCAGTCCGGAGAGATCGCCAGGATCAGGTAAGCGATCACCAGCAAGCTGGCGCCGCCGTACACGAGTCCGGACTCGTCGAGTCGTTGCAACAGCGGCCGCGCGAAGAACGAATAGGCCAGTCCTCCCAGCGCGTACAGCGCGACGATCGCCGCAGCGAGGTTCAGCGACAGTCCGAATTCCGCGTGCAGAAAGGCCGGAATGAACGCCACCACGCTGAACGCAAACGCGCCTTCGATCGCGGTCGTGAGCAGGACCCGCTTGGCCCAGGGCATCG
This sequence comes from Panacagrimonas sp., assembly GCA_052387695.1. GTDB lineage: Bacteria > Pseudomonadota > Gammaproteobacteria > Nevskiales > Nevskiaceae > Panacagrimonas. The sequence continues at coordinate 2,847 of JBQTIX010000117.1, forward strand.
CGAGGATGTTGCGCAGCTTGCGCCAGTAGCTGGAACCGTCCATGCCCAACGTCACCGGTGGGGCCCGCCCAGGACCGAAGGCCAGGCGCAGCAGACGCATCGAAATGAACAGGAACATCGCGGTGAGCAGCACGAACACCCAGCGCCAGCCCAGGGTGTCGGCCAGGAGCCCGGAGACCCATTGGCCGGCAGCGTTGCCAAGCAGGGTCGCCGTCATCACGCGCGCGAGCACCGCCTGGCGCTGCGCGTAATCGACCGAGTCCCCGACCCAGGCCAGGGTCAGCGGGATGATGCCGCCGGCCGTGGCCCCTGACAGCGCGCGGGCGATGACCAGAGAGACCAGGCTTCCCGAGGCCGCGGCCAGCACGTTGCCGAGGACGCAGGCCAGCGCGGCGAGCGCGATCACGCGGACCTTGCCGTAGCGATCGCCGAGCGAGCCGTACACGAGTTGCAGCAGGCCATAGGCAACGGCGAAGGACGAGATCGTCAGGGCCGCGTTGCCGGTGGTGACCTCGAAGGACATGGCGAACGCGGGCAGCAGCGGATCGCAGGCACGCATGGACGCGATGCTGACGAAAGCCGCCACGCACAGCGTCAGCAGGCCCGGCGGATTCGGGTGCGCCGAGGTCGCGGCGTTCAAGATCGCTCGCCGGGAGAACTCATTTGCTGCTGCTGGTCGCCGTGCTCCAGCCCTGACCCGCGGCGACGAGACGCTCCAGCAGCGGCGCCGGCTTCCACCACGCACCGAATTCGGCGTGATAAGCGCAGATGCGTTCGAGAATGGTCCGTAGCCCTTCCTGCTCGGCCCAGAACATCGGGCCGCCTCGATAGCGCGGGAAGCCGTAGCCGTTGAGATAGATCACGTCGATGTCGCTCGCGCGGATCGCGATGCCTTCGTCGAGAATCCTGGCACCCTCGTTGACCATGGCGCACATCACGCGCATCACGATTTCTTCATCGCTCACCGGCTTGCGCGCGATGCCGAGTTCGGCGGAAACGGCGCTGACGAGTTGTTCGATCGCCGGGTCCGGCGTCGCGTTGCGACCTTCGTATTTGTAGTAGCCCGCGCCGGTCTTCTGGCCGAAGCGTCCCTGCTCGCAGATGCGATCGGCGATAGGCGAGTAGCGCAAAGATTTGTCGCGCGTCGCCTCGCGGCCCTTGCGTACGCGCCAACTCACGTCGAGACCGGCGAGGTCACGCATCAGGTACATGCCCATCGGGAAGCCGAAGGCTTGCAGCGCCTTGTCCACCTGCCAGGGCGTCGCGCCTTCTTCGAGCAGAAAGTCGCACTCGCGGCCGTAGGTGTAGAGGATGCGATTGCCGATGAAGCCCGGACAGTTGCCGGCCAGCACCGGTATCTTGCCGATCTGCCGCGCGATGCTCATCGCGGTGGCGATGGTTTCGGGCGAGGCGAGGTCACCACGCACGTTCTCCAGCAGCTTCATCACATTGGCCGGCGAGAAGAAATGCATGCCGATCACCGCGCCCGGCCGCGCGGTCGCACGGGCGATGCCGTCGATGTCGAGCGTGGAGGTATTGCTGGCGAGCACCGCCTCCGGCTTCATCACCGCGTCGAGCTTACGGAAAATCTCCTGCTTGACCCCCATCTCCTCGAACACGGCTTCGATCACCAGATCGCAGTCCGCAATGTCCGCGTAATCCGTCGCGCCGCCGATCAGGGCGAGCGCCTTGGCGGCCTTGTCCGCACTCATCGAGCCGCGTTCGACGGACACCGCGTAGTTCTTCTCGACGATCGCGCGTCCGCGTGCGAGCGCCTCGGCCGTCACTTCGAGCTGCTTCACCGGGATGCCCGCGTTGGCGAAACACATCGCGATGCCGCCGCCCATCGTGCCCGCGCCGATCACCGCGGCCGAGCGGATGGTTTTGGCCTGCACGTTGTCCGGCAGGCCGGGAATCTTCGTGGCCTCGCGCTCGGCGAAGAACACGTGGCGCAGGGCTTTCGATTGCGGGCTGTCCTTGAGTTCGAAGAACGAGCGGCGCTCGACCACGGTGCCTTCGTCGAAGGACATCGTGCACGCCACCTCGACGCAGTCCACAATCTTCCATTGTGCTGCGAGCCCCTTCCACCGGGTCGCGTTTTTCCTGCGAACCTCTGCGAACAACGCCGGGTCGGTGTTCGCCACCCGATCCTGCCGGCGGCTGGCCAGCGGCAGCGGACCTGCCTGCGCGATCACCCCAAGCAGAAATTCGATCGCGCCGGAGCGCAGTTCGTCGTGGGTACTGCCCTCGACGATCCGGTCGAGCACGCCGAGCGCGAGCCCCTCCGTCGCACTTACCGGCTTGCCGCTCAGGATCATGTCCAGCGCCTTTTCCGGACCCACCAGTCGCGGCAGCCGCTGCGTGCCGCCGGCGCCGGGCAGCAGACCCAGATTCACTTCCGGCAACCCGAGCTTGAGCGACGGCAGGCCGACCCGGTAGTGACAGGCCAGCGCGAGTTCCAGGCCACCGCCGAGCGCGTTGCCGTGCAACGCCGCGACGACGGGTTTGGCACACGTCTCGACAGCGCTCAGCACCTCCGGGAAAAAAGGCGGCTGCAGCGGCTTGCCGAACTCGCGGATGTCCGCCCCCGCAACAAACGTCTTGTCCGCGCCGATCAGAAGCACGCCTTTGACGGCGGCGTTGGCCGCGGCGGCCGTGAGCGCTTCGATCAGCCCCGTGCGGATCGCGGTGGACAGCGCGTTGACCGGCGGATTGTGGATCGTGACTACGGCGATATCGCCGTCCAGGGTCGTTTCTACATGAGCCACGTCTTCTCTCCTCGACGCACAGGGATGATGGTCCGACAATGGTAGTCGCAGCGGCGACTTCCGCGGTGCTGGTACCGTGTCGCCCAAGGGACATCTGCATGGGTTCGAATTCGTCGGTAGTCGGCGTGGGTCGGCTCAAGCCCGCATACTTTTCGCGGGCGGAGCCGACGTGCGCACTCCGGAGAGGGCACGCAGTGTCGGTTCCGCCTTCGGCTTGAACCGACCTACGAGCGACGAACCGAAGCAGAGCACTCTCAAGAAAATCTTCGACAGATCAGCAGAGCATCCCCACCATGAGCACACGCGCCGCTTTCGTGAAGACCGACCGGGACGGCCGCGTGCTGACCCTCACGCTCAATCGCGCCGGGGAGCGCAACGCCATCGCCGACCATGCCGACTGCGAGGACCTGGTCGATGCGATCGAGCAGGCCGGCCTCGACCCGACGCTGAGCTGCGTGATCCTCACCGGCGCGGGCAGTGCCTTCAGCGCCGGCGGCAACCTCAAGGCGATGCGCGAGCGTAGCGGCATCGGTCGGCTGGATTCGCCGGTCGCGACGCGCAGCAACTATCGGCGTGGTGTTCAGCGCGTGATCCGGGCGCTGTGGGATCTGGAGATTCCGGCCATCGCCGCCATCAACGGCCACGCCATCGGCCTGGGTCTGGACCTGGCCTGCCTGTGTGACATCCGCATCGCGGCAGACAACGCGAAGATGGCGTCGAGCTTCATCAGCGTGGGCCTGGTGCCCGGCGATGGCGGCGCCTGGATTCTTCCGCGCATGGTGGGCCTGTCCAAAGCCAGCGAACTGATCTTCACCGGCGACACCCTCGACGCCCAGCAGGCCCTGGACTGCGGCCTGGTGTCGCGGGTCGTCCCCCCGGCTGAGCTGATGAATACAGCCCGCGATCTGGCTCAGAAAATCGCTTCGCGCCCCGCGCGCACCTTGCGCCTGTCCAAGCGCCTGCTGCGCGAAGGCCAGCACTCGCGCCTGTCCGACGTACTGGAGCTTTCGGCCGCATTCCAGGCGTTGACGCACGAGACCGAGGATCACGTCGAAGCGCTGGAGGCCTTCGCCGAAAAGCGTGCACCCGTGTTCAAGGGTCGCTGAGCAGGTCGGTTGTAGGTTGTAGGTCGGTTCAAGCCGAAGGCGGAACCGACACTGCGCGCCCTTCAACGAACCGCGCACGTCCGCTCCGCCCGCGAAAAGCACGCGCCCTTGAGCCGACCTACCGACTCGCCGTGTCCGGTATGGCGCTGCGCCCCGTCGGGCATCAAACTTCCGCATGCAGAATTTCCAGTTCGATCCGGTGACCCTTCCCGCCTCGGTGCCTGCACTGCGCGCGGAGGTGCGCGAGTTTCTCGCCGCCGAACTCGGCCCCGTCCCGGCCGAACAACGCGCCAACTGCTGGGCGCGTTTCGACGCTGACTTCAGCCGCAAGCTCGGTGCCCGTGGCTGGGTCGGCATGGTCTGGCCGACGCCATACGGCGGGCACGAGCGCAGCCCGATCGAACGCTACGTGGTGATCGAAGAGCTGCTCGCCGCGGGCGCACCGGTCGGCGCGCACTGGATCGCGGACCGTCAGTCGGCGATGAACATCCTGCGCTACGGTCACGAGGAGATGAAGCAGCGCTGGCTGCACGGCATCGCGGCGGGCGAGGTGTTTTGCGTCATCGGGATGAGCGAGCCCGATACCGGCTCGGACCTGGCCTCGGTGCGCACGCGAGCAACCAAGGTCCCGGGCGGCTGGCGTATCAACGGGCAGAAAATCTGGACCACATTCGCGCACCGCTCGCAGCTCATGATCGCGCTGGTGCGCACCAGCGGGGACGCGGACAGCCGTCACGTCGGCCTCTCACAATTCCTGATCGAGCTGCAATCACCCGGCATCCGCATCAAGCCCATCGTCGATCTGGTCGGGCACGAGCATTTCAACGAAGTGTTCTTCGAGGACGCCTTCGTGCCGGACAACGCGCTACTCGGCAGGGAGGGCGAAGGCTGGAAGCAATGCACCTCCGAGCTGTCGCTGGAACGCAGCGGGCCGGAACGTTACCTGTCGAGCTATGCGCTGTTCGTGGAGTTCCTGCGCCTGGCCGGACCGGCGCCGACGGAACCGGTGCGCGGGCTGATCGGGCGCATCGCGGCGGAGATCTGGACCCTGCGGCAGATGTCGCTGTCGGTCGCGGGCCAGCTCGCGCAGGGCGGCGATCCAGCGACCGAAGCGGCGATCGTCAAGGATCTCGGCAACAGCTTCGAGCAGGATCTGCCGCGCTGGATTCACGCGGCGATGGATGCGGGTCTTGCGCTGGAGGACGACAGCGAGTTCGCTCGCGTGCTGACCTACCTGTTGCAGGCCTCGCCCTCGTTCTCGCTGCGCGGCGGCACGCGCGAGATTCTGCGCGGCATCATCGCCCGCGGGCTGGGACTGCGATGACGCGGTCATGAACGGGCAGACGCAGATGCTGGCCGATACCGCGAACCGCCTCTTCAGCGCTGCGCTTGCGCACGCGAGTACGCAGGTCCACGCCGACGCGACGCTCGACGCGGGGCGGTGGGCGCAGGTCAGCGGGCTGGGCTTGCCCATGCTGCTCGTGCCGGAATCCGCTGGCGGTATCGGCGGATCGTGGCAGGACGCACGGGTCGTGATGCAGGCGATGGGTCGTCATGCGGTGGCGATGCCGCTCGGCGAAACGATGCTCGCGGCCAATCTGCTCGCTACCGTTGGCCTGGAGATTCCGCAGGGATCGCCGCTGAGCCTGGCGGTGCGAATCTGCGGTTCGCTGACGCAGACCAATACCGGTGCACGCTTCAGCGGACAACTCGCGGGCGTCCCCTGGGGCGCGCAGGTCTCGGGCATCGTCGCGCTGATCGAGGCAGATGAAATCGCGACGCTGATGCTGCTGAATCCAGCAGATGCGAGCGAAACCCGGAACGGCAAAACACCCGCGGGCGAACCGCGCGATGTCCTGAGGTTCAACGAGGCGCCCGTGCGCGTGTCGGAAGCCTATGGCCTCGACTCTCGACGCCTGCTGGAAGACTGCGTGCTGCTAAGGCTCGGTCAGATGTCCGGTGCGCTCAACGCCGCGCTGGCGCTGTCGGTCGATTACGCGCGCAATCGCAAGCAGTTTGGCAAGCCCATCGGCCAGTTCCAGAGCGTGCAACACGCGCTTGCAGTCATGGGCTCTGAAGTTGCAGCGGTGGATTGCGCGGTGGGCGCGGCGTTCCGCGCGGCCGATGCGGCAGCCGAAATCGGCGATGCGGGCTTCGAGATTGCCTGCGCCAGACTGCGTGCCAACCAGGCGATCGAGATTGGCGTGGCGACCGCGCACCAGGTTCACGGCGCGATCGGGTTCACGCACGAATATGCGCTGCGCCGCTTCACGCAGCGTCTGATCGGTTGGCGCAGCGAGTACGGCAGCGATCGCGAATGGGCCGCCTGGCTCGGCGAGAAAATCGCAGCGCGCGGCGCCGAAAATTTCTGGGCCGATCTGACGGCCCGCGACGACGCCATCGGCGTCCCGCCGGATGAGACCGTGGAGGAACTATGAATTTTTCGCTGAGCCAGGAACTGCTCGACCTGCAAACCCGCACGCGCGACTTCATCGCCGGGCAGGTGATTCCCTACGAGCGCGATCCGCGCCAGACCCCGCACGGCCCGACCGAGGACCTGCGCGCCGAGTTGATCGCGAGGGCACGCGCTGCCGGTCTGCTGACGCCGCATGCCTCGATCGAACTCGGCGGCATGGGCCTGAGCCATATCGCGAAAGCCATCGTATTCGAGGAGGCGGGCTACTCGCCGCTCGGGCCGGTCGCGCTCAACATCCACGCGCCCGACGAGGGCAACATCCATCTGATGGAAATCGCCTGCTCGCAGGCGCAGAAGGAACGCTGGCTCAGGCCGCTGGTCGAGGGCCATACCCGCTCCTGCTTCGCGATGACCGAGCCCGCGCCCGGCGCGGGCTCGGACCCCTCGATGCTCACGACAACCGCGGTGCGCGACGGCAATCACTACGTGATCAACGGCACCAAGTGGTTCATCACCGGGGCCGAGGGCGCGGCCTTCGTGATCATCATGGCGCGACTCGAAGACGGCAGCGCGACGATGTTTCTGTCCGACATGGACGCGCCGGGCATCGAGCACGTACGGCAGATGGACTCGCTGGATTCCTGCTTCGTCGGCGGTCACGCCGAGCTGCGTTTCAACCGTCTGCGGGTGCCGGCGACCGATGTGCTGGGCGAGCTCGGTCGCGGCTTCCAGTACGCGCAGATCCGGCTTGCGCCCGCGCGCCTGACGCACTGCATGCGCTGGCTCGGCGCCGCGCGGCGCGCGCACGACATCGCCACCGAATACGTCCGTCATCGCCAGGCTTTCGGCAAGCGCCTCGGCGATCACGAAGGCGTCGGCTTCATGCTCGCGGACAACGAGATGGATCTGCTCACGACGCGACTCACCATCTGGTACACGGCCTGGGTGCTGGACCAGGGACACCAGGGCGGCACCGAGTCGAGCATGGCCAAGGTGATTTCCTCCGAAGCGGTGTTCCGCGTCGTGGACCGCAGCGTGCAGATGCTCGGCGGACAGGGCGTGACGGGCGAAACGATCGTCGAGCGCATCTGGCGCGACATCCGCGCCTTCCGCATCTACGACGGACCCAACGAAACGCATCGCTGGAGCCTGGCCAAACGCATTCTCAAAGGGGGTGCCAAGTCGTGAACCACGTCATGAACGATGAGTCCCTGTTTGCACCGTTCCGGCTCGATGGCCGGTGCGCGCTCGTGACCGGCGCATCCAGCGGCCTGGGCCGGCATTTTGCGAAAACGCTGGCCCGCGCAGGTGCGGAAGTGGTGGTCGGCGCGCGGCGCGCGGACAAGCTCGCAAGTCTCGTGGCCGAGATCGAGGCCGCGGGCGGGAAGGCGCGCGCACTGAACCTGGACGTGACGGATCGCGCCAGCGTGCAGGCCTGCTTCAAAGCTACGGGCACGGTGCACATCGTGGTCAACAACGCCGGCGTCTCGGGCATGAAGCGCGTGCTGGAGTACGAAGACGCGGATTGGGACGACGTCGTCGGCACCAATCTCAAGGGCGCGTGGATCGTGGCGCAGGAGGCGGCGAAGTCCATGGTCGCCGCGGGCATCGCCGGCAGCATCATCAACATCACCTCGATCGTCGCGAGCCGGGTTGCGGGCGGCCTGAGCCCCTACGCCGCATCGAAAGCCGGCCTCGCACACCTGAGCCGCTCGATGGCGACCGAGCTTGCGCGGACCGGCATCCGAGTCAACGCCATTGCACCCGGTTACGTCATCACCGAGCTGAACGACGAATACCTGCAAGGCGAAAGCGGCGAGAAGCTCAAGGCGCGCATTCCGTTCCGGCGCTTCGGGCGGTTCGAGGATTTCAACGGGCCGCTGCTGCTGCTGGCTTCCGACGCGGGCGCGTACATGACCGGGTCGGAGATCGTGGTCGATGGCGGGCATCTGTGCAGCTCGCTCTAGGAACCGCCAGCGGTGTCGCGTTGCTGTGTTCTGCGGTTACCCACAAGAGCGGCGTAAGGTGGGCGTGACGGATTCTCGGGAGCGTCGTTTGATATCTCCAGTCAAAACAGAATCTGCCGACTTCAACCCTGCTGCCTGGGCCGAGCTGCTCAGCCTGTTCGGACGCGCGGGCGCCGCCGAACTCGTCAGCGTGCTCGTGGACGATCTTCCCCGCCAGCGCAGCGAGCTGGCTGAAGCGGCGCGGGCCGCCGATCCGCATGGGCTGAAGCGCCTGGCCCATGATCTGCGCGGCGCTGCCCAGCAACTCGGCGCGCAGGCGCTCGCGCAACTCTGGACCTTGGCCGAACTCGCGGCGGCGGCCGGCCAGCGCGACGAGGCGATCCGGCTCAGCCAGGCAGCGCTGCAACGCCACGCCTTACTGGTTGCGCATTTTCAGCGTGAAGCCGGCGATGCCTGATTCTGGGTTTGATTCCAAATCCCTCGCCTTGCCGGCCCGCACGCGGGTGCTCGTGGCCATCGTCTTTATCGCGGGTCTCGCGGGCGCCGCATTCACGCGGACCCTGGTCGCGCAGCATCAGCAGGCGCGCTTCGATGCTGAAGTCCGGCGCATCGAGTTCGCGATCGAGCAACGCACGGTCGCCTATGTGCAGGTGTTGCGTGGCGGGCTCGGTTTGTTCGCGGCCTCGGACGAGGTCACCCGGG
>JBQTIX010000118.1:0-14353 GCA_052387695.1 Panacagrimonas sp.
TGCACCCTCTCCATCCTGGGCGTGGGCCCCGGGGTTTTTGGTTTCTCATTACACCCGACTCTTCTCGGCTGTGTTTTGTTTTTTTCTGCCCGACTAATCCACCATTCCAGGCCAAGGTATCGCGTGACCCCCAGGCGGCGTTGCGGAACCGGACCGCTTGAATCGCACGGCGCTATCCTCATGTAAGCGGAACTTCTCTTCGGGAAACTTCCATTCATGAAACAGTTCGATGGCACCACCATCCTCAGCGTCCGGCGCGGCAATCAGGTTGCGCTCGGCGGCGATGGCCAGGTGTCGATGGGCAACACCATGGTCAAGGGCAATGCGCGCAAGGTGCGGCGGCTCTACAACGACAAGGTGATGGCAGGTTTTGCCGGCGGCACGGCGGATGCGTTCACCCTGTTCGAGCGCTTCGAAGGAAAGCTGGAGAAGCACTCAGGCAACCTCGTGCGCGCGGCGGTGGAGATGGCCAAGGACTGGCGCACGGATCGCTACCTGCGCCGGTTGGAGGCCCTGCTGCTGGTGTCGGACAAGGACGCCTCGCTGATGGTCTCCGGCAACGGTGACGTGATGGAGCCGGAACCGCATGGCGTGATGGGCATCGGCTCGGGCGGCAGCTTCGCCACCGCGGCAGCGCGAGCGCTGGTGGAGAACACGCAGTTGTCGGCCAGAGAGATTGTGGAGAAAGCGCTGCACATTGCGGCCGACATCTGCATCTACACGAATCATTCGCTGACGATCGAGCACATCGATCTTTCGTGAGGCGAAAGGCGCGACAGCGCCTCTTCATACGCCTCCCGCCCCTCGTCTCCCGGACCTCCCCATGACCGACCCCAACACCGCCCCTTCCACCATGACGCCGCGCGAGATCGTCGCGGAGCTGGACAAGCACATCATCGGCCAGGCCTCGGCCAAGCGCGCGGTGGCGATCGCCTTGCGCAATCGCTGGCGGCGCCAGCAGGTCGATGGTCAGATGCGCTCGGAAATCCACCCCAAGAACATCCTCATGATCGGGCCGACCGGCGTCGGCAAGACCGAGATCGCGCGGCGGCTGGCCAAGCTCACCAACGCACCGTTCGTGAAAGTGGAAGCGACCAAGTTCACCGAGGTCGGCTATGTCGGCAAGGACGTGGACTCGATCATCCGGGATCTGATGGACGCCGCCGTGAAGATGACGCGCGAGCAGTTCACCAAGCGCGTGCGCGACAAGGCCGAGCTTGCGGCCGAGGATCGCGTGCTCGACACCCTGGTGCCGCCGCCCAAGGACTTCGGCGAAGCCAGCCCGGTGCGCAGCAACGAGAACAGCGCCGCGCGCCAGGTGTTCCGCAAAAAATTGCGTGAAGGCAAGCTCGATGACACCGAGATCGAGATCAACCTCTCGCAGCCCATGCCGAACGTGCAATTGATGGGGCCTCCGGGCATGGAGGAGATGACCCAGCAATTGCAGGGCATGTTCGCGGGCATGAATCAGGGCAAGACGCGGGCCAAGAAGATGAAAATCTCCGAGGCGCTCAAACAGCTCACGGACGAGGAAGCCGCCCGGCTGGTGGACGAAGAGGCCATCAAGACCGAGGCCCTGCACAACGTCGAGGAGAACGGCATCGTTTTCATCGACGAGATCGACAAGGTGTGCAAGCGCGGCGAGTTCGTCGGCGCCGACGTTTCGCGAGAAGGCGTGCAGCGTGATCTCCTGCCGCTGGTCGAGGGCTCGACCATTACCACCAAGTACGGCTCGGTGAAGACCGATCACATCCTGTTCATCGCCAGCGGCGCGTTCCACATGTCCAAGCCCTCGGACCTGATTCCGGAATTGCAGGGCCGACTGCCGATCCGCGTGGAACTCGACCCGCTCAAGACCGAGGACTTCGTGCGAATCTTGAGCGAGCCGGACTACTCGCTCACCGACCAGTACAAGGCGCTGATGAACACGGAGAACGTGACCGTGGAGTTCGCCGCCGACGGCATCCGCCGCCTTGCCGAGATGGCCTGGCAGGTCAACGAGCGCACCGAGAACATCGGCGCGCGGCGCCTGCACACGGTGATGGAAAAGCTGATGGAAGAGCTGGCGTTCGATGCGCCGGACAAGGCGGGCACGACGCTGACCGTGGACGCGGCCTATGTGGACGGCAAGCTCAAGAAGCTGGCGGGTGACGAGGATCTGAGCCGCTACATTCTCTGATCGTCTTCAGCTTCGATCCAGCTCGTCGAGATCGATACGGTCTTTCGGTCGGCCGCTGGCGAGCTTGTTGCGTTTGAGGTCTTCGAGTCCGATGAATGCGGTCGCTACGCCCTCGTAGTCGATCACCACGCGGGCAGGATAGCAGGCATCGAATTGAACGCCGTCGATCGACGTCAGCAGATCGATGCGGAAGGGCGGCTGGCCGAGCTGGAGAATTCGCTCTTCGCGCGTGAAGTCTTCCGCGGTGACGCCCATGCCGCCGAAGCCGAAGCGCTCCAAGGCCTGCACCAGCCGCGTCGCATTGTCCGCGCGTGTCGATACCCAGATATCGAGATCGCCGGTATATCGGGGGTATCCGTGGACGCCGACGGCGTAGCCGCCAACGACCAGATAATCAACCCCGAGTTCGTTCAACAAACCGACAAACTCTTTGAAGTCCTGGCTCCACATTTTTCAGTGCCATGTAGTGTTGGCGCAGCAGATCGATCGCAGCCAGTCTTTCCGCAGGCGCACGTCCCAGCCAGTACCTGCGGTCGTGATCCGGCTCGCGCAGCGACTTGCGGGCGATGATTTTGTCCATGCTCCGATCCTACGCCAGCGAGGCCTTGGGTGCCTGCTGCAGCAGCGCGGCCGCGTCGATCAGGTCGGGCGTGTCGAAGCCCTCGGTGAACCCCGCGTAGATCGGGCGCAGCACCGCGTCGGCTTCTTCTGCACGGCCCGCGCGCAACCACAGCCGCGCGAGGCTCGTGGCGGCGCGCAACTCCAGCGATCGTGCTTCCTGATGGCGCGCGACTCCGAGTGCCTTGCGGAAGCAAGTTTCCGCGGCTGCGCAGTCGTCGGAGTGCTCTGCCAAGGTCAGCTCGCCGTGCAGCCGGTGGAGTTCTGATTCCCAGTGCAGTTCGCGCGATTGCTGGACCGCGAGGAACGCGGCATCCAGCGCCGCACGCGCTTCGCACAGTCTGCCGGCTGCGAGGCAGAACTGGGCTTCGAAGCCGCGGGCCAGCGATCCGAACAGGAAGCGCATGAGCTTGGGCGAGGGCTGATAGTTGCGGACCAGCGTGATGGCCTCCTCAAACCGGTCGAGCAGTCCGGTGGCGATGCCCGCTTGCAGCTGCGCGAGCGACTGCCATTCGCTGAACCCGTGGCGTTCGGAAAACGCGGCGCCGGCATGAGCCAGTTCGAGCGCCGGTTGCGGTTCGCGGCGAAAGATCGCCTGCCAGGCCGCGCGACTCTTCGCCGCGCCGATGGTTTGCGGGTGACCGGTGGACTGAGCGCGCGCCAGCAGTTGCACGGCACAGTCGCGTGCCTGATCGGGACGACCGAGCAACCACAGCATGTAGGCCTTGAACCCAAGCGCCACCGTGAGTCCGTCCAGGCCCATGACCCGGATCGCAGGGTCGGGCGGTTGGTTCTCGAACGCGCGTTCGGCCTGCTCGATATGCCCCATCGAGAGTTGGAATTCGCCCATGAAGTGACGTGCCTGGGTTGCGAGGTTGTGTCCGACTCCCTCCCAGGCGCGGTTACCCGCGCCCCGCCCATGTGCGACCAACTGCTCGCCCGAGCGGGCATAGCCCGGATAGTCACCGATCCCGGCGCGCGTCAGCGCGATGTTCACCAGCGCACGCGCCTGCAGGCCGCCGTCACGAACCGCGTTGTAGAGCGTTTCGCTGCGCTCCATGATCGGTACCAGTTCCGGATGTCCGCGACCGAGCAGCGCGAGTTTCGCACTGCCGAGCGTGACCAGCAGTTGTAGTTCGAGTGGCGCACTGGCCGGTACTTTTTCCGCGCGCGGCAATAATTGCAGGGCATGCTCGGCGTGTCGGATCGCCTCGACATAGGCGCTCGCGGCGATGGCCTTGTCGGCGGCGCGGCTGCCGTAGCGCACCGCGGCTTCGATCAGCCCCGCCTTCTCGAAATGCAGCGCGAGCACTTCCGGCTCGTTGCGCGCGCGTTCGGGAAACTGCGCTTCGAGCGCCTGCGCAATCTGCCCGTGCCAGTGCTGCCGCCGGCTCTTGACCAGGGTCTCGTAGGCCGCGTCCTGGATCAGCGCGTGCTTGAACACGTAGGTCGCGTCCGGCACTGAGCCGCGTGCGTGCAGCATGCCGCTGTCGGTGAGGCGTCGCAGCGCACGCAGCAGGCTCGTGTCGTCCAGGCCGGCAACCTGGGCGAGCAGCGCGTGCGAGACCTCGCGCCCGACCACCGCTGCGATCTGCATCAGGTCGCGCGCCGGTCCCAGACGATCCAGCCGCGCCATCAGCAGCGCACGCAGGCTGGTCGGAATGGCTTGTGGTTCGCGTGCCGGTTCGGCGTCGGCTGATTCGAGCAGCGAGCGGGTCAGTTCCTCGACGAACAGCGGCACGCCACCGGCGCGTTGATGCACGAGCGCGCGCGACTCGGCGCTAAGCGCGCGGCCCTCGCCGAGTGTCGCGAGCATCTGATCGACACCGGATACGGGCAGCGGATCGAGCGTCAGGAAATGCAGCCAGGGATGCTGCAGCCAGCGCGGCACGAACTCGGTGCGCGCGGTCATGAGGAGCAGCACGGGCATGTCGGCGAGTTGCTTGAGCAGCAGACCGAGACAGTCGAGCGAACTGTCGTCGGCCCAGTGCAGGTCCTCGAACACGAGCACCAGCGGCTGCTGCTGTGCGGAGTGCAGTACCCAGTTCACGAGTGCTTCGAGCGTGCGCCTACGCCGCAACTCGGGGCCGAGCTGCGCGCCGGCGTGATGCGCGGGCAAGGCGAGGCCGAGCAGCGGCGCGAGCAGGGGCAAGGCGACCGAGGCGTCGATGCCGAGCGAATGTTCCAGGCGTTGCAGGCCTTGCCCGTCGGTATCGCCGTCGCGCAGGTTCAGGCCGCGTCGCAGCAGTTCCACCCAGGGCTGCCAGGTGCTGTGACGGGTCAGCGCGCTGGCGCGGCATTCGAGCCAGGTGAAGGCCGCGCCGGACAACAGTCGTTCGCGCAGTTCCAGCAGCAGTCTCGATTTGCCCAGGCCCGGCTCGCCGGAAATCATCAGCGCACGACCCTCGCCGCGCACCGCGGCCTGCCAGCCTTTGCCTAGTGTTTCGATCTCGGATTCGCGCCCCGCATAGGGTGTGAGTCTGGCCGCCGCTTCCAGTCGTGTGCGCACGCCGCTGGGCTGAATCGCCTGGTGCACGCTCACTGGCTCACTGAGGCCACGAATGCTTTGTGGACCGAAGTCGCGCGTCACGAACAGGCCGGGCACGAGGCGGAACGTGGCCTCGCTCATCAGCACGGTGTCGGGCTCGGCCAGGGCTTGCAGTCGCGCGGCGAGATGCAGGCCCGCGCCGGTCGCGAGCGGTTCGCTGCCGCTGCCGGTGCAGCCGATGAGCACGGTGCTGGTGTGAACGCCGACTCGCAGTGCGAGCCGCGAGGCGCTCGCGTCCTGCGCCGGGCTTGAGATCAGCTCGCAGGCGCAGCGCAGTGCGCGCTCGGCGTCGTCGTCGTGCGCAGCGGGATAACCGAAATACATCAGCAGGCCGTCGCCGGCCTGCGGCGCCAGATGCCCTTCGTAGCGCGCACAGATGTCAGCGGCGCGGCGCTGGTAGTTCACCAGCAGTTCGCGGAAGACTTCCGGTTCGAGCGTATCCGCGAGCTGCGTGGACTCGACCACATCGCAGAACAGCACCGTCAGCGGACGGTGTTCCGTGTCGCGCCGCACGACTTCCGGCAGGTCCTGGGTTTTGCGGGCCGCATCCGCGCGGTCCAGCGTTTCGACTTTCACCGGCGCAATCAGCCGATAGCCGTAGCGGTGCTGCGTCTTGATGAGACTCTGGTCCTTGTCGCCGAGCGCCTCGCGCAGCCGCGCGAGCGTCTTGGCCAGGGTCACGTCGGCGATGATGCGACCCGGCCAGGCGGCGCGCATCAGCGCGTCCTTGGTCACCACCTCGCCCGCGCGTTCAAGCAGGCAGATCAGCACTTCGAGCGGCTTGGGTTCGATGGCGACGGCGCGACCATCGACCTTGAGCACGAGGCTGCGCTCGTCGAGTTCGGCCTTGCCGAAACGCCAGCGGCGAGCCGTTGCGGGAATAGTCTGAGCCTGGCTCATGGATTCATTGCCGGTCTCGCAGACAGCGGCTCCACTCAAACGGGTGCCGCAAGCTGCGATGGAGGTTCATCGACCGTCAGTGCCCGAGTGCCGGTGAATCTTCGATGCGCTTGCTGGGGATGCCAATCAGGTAGGTGATGTTGTAGGGGCCGACAATGCCGAACGAGGGGATCTGCCCGATCTCCCAGTGATAGCCGTTCTCGTCCAGTCGCTCGGTCAGTTTCCCGAGCTCCCGCGGACTGTAGGTGCGCAGGCAGGAGACGAACCCGTCCCAGGCGAAGAACGCCGGCGCCAGCGGCACCAGGTACGTGAACACGAACCGCCCCCAGCTCATGCGCCCGACAAACGGGGTCATGATCAAGGCGCCGAGAAATGCGACAAGGGGTACGACGACGAGCTTGGAGAGACTGCGTTCCTGGGCTTCGAAGGAGGCCATCAGGACGCCCTTGGCGACGGCGTCGGCAAGTATTTTTCTCGCCTGCTCAGGGCGGAAATGATGAAGCGCCGTGAAGATCGTGCGCACGCCATGCAGAGTCTCCGGACAATCCATCGCGCTGACCGATTCGCTGCGATAGCTGATCGTACCGCCGCTGAGCGAGTGCGCACGCGCAAACGTCTCCAGGTTCGGAAACAGATCGGTCAGGGTCGCCGTCACGAGACGGCCGAGCGCGGCAGAGCAGCGCGGCAGCAGTGCCAGCAGCGGCCCGCCGCCGCCCGAACAGAGGTCCACGATCGAGTGGTGGCCGGTCGTCTTCATGAGCTCGACCAGCTTCGGCACGACGGGAACGAACAGCCGGCTCACGAGGAACACCAGGTGGTCGGTGATGAAGTTGCGGAACAGGGCCGGAAACCAGGACTGGTCTTCCCACTCGAAGAGATGGACTCGGGCCATGTGCGCTTCACCCTATGGAGTTGCCGGTTTCTTCCGGCAGAAAAGACTCGGTTCTACAGCGTCGCGCAGGCTGTGCATCTGCCTGGCACGGGCGCTAGGTGCTCCAGCTTCGACAGGGGCGCAGGCATTGCGCCCGCATTGCTCGTGAGACCGTCTTGCTTAAGGGTGAGTCGCGGCGCGCTTGGCCACTTGCAGAATGGCGCGCAGGGCGTCGTTCACCGCAGCGCTATTGGGGAAGGCGGTTGCCAGTTCCGGCTCCAGCACCGCAATGTTGGAAGAGGCTGCTACACGCGCTGCGTACTTCCCGCGCACGAAGCCGCCAGGGAAATCGGAACGCTTGTATTCGCTACGCAGCGTGTCCTTCGCGGGGCTAGCCTTCTTCATAGAGTTTCCTTTCCGGTTTGGTGCCCGGACGGGCACTGATGATCCTGATGTCTTCGGCTTCGTCCTTGTGCGACACCGCCAGAAACGCGCCGGGTGTTGATAGTCCAAACGTCAGCCAGCGTTCCTCAATTTCGGAATGGTCGGGGTCCGCGCCCGTAATGGAGAGCAGATCGAGAAAAACCGTGCTGGCCTCTTCGAAGCTGACGCCGTGCTTCTTTAGGTTGCTTGCGGCCTTCTTCGGGTCCCAGACGAAGTTCATGGAGATCAGTATAAGACCCCGGTTTCATCGTCAGTAACCGGCGTCAAGACGTGCACGTATCGCTTTGCCGTCATAACGGAGGCAATCGTTGTCCGCCAGCGCCGCCTCGCACTGCTTCACGTACAGCGGCCAGCCGCCCCAGAAGAACGCCGAGCGGCGCGTCTTGCCGGGAATGTTGTCGCCCATGTAGTAGTTCCGACCCTTGGGAAATAGCGTCATGTCGGTGATCGAGTCGTGGAAGCGCGTCCAGGTTTCGACGGCTTCGGTGGTCGGCTCCATCGTGCGCGCGCCTCGTCGTTCCAGTTGATCGATACAGCGCATGATCCAGTTGCCCTGGAATTCGCACATCAGCATCGGGTTGTAGAACGGCACGCCCGCGCCATTGATGCAGAACAGGTTGGGGAAACCGTCCATGGTCATGGCCAGATGCGTCTTGAACCCCTGCGCCCAGGCCTCTTGCAGGCTGCGCCCGTTGCGACCGCGCAGGTCGATGCGCGCAATGGCACCGATGCCGACGTCGAAGCCGGTAGCGAAGATCACCGCGTCGAGCGGAATTTCGCGTACGCCGACCACGATGCCGCCGGGTGTGAACCGGCGGATCGGTTCTTCCTGCAAGTCCACGAGGTCCACGTTGTCGCGGTCGAAGGCCTCGACATAGCCGCTGTCGCCGGCCAGGCGCCGGGTCAGCACGGGGTGACCGCGCGGCGTGAGCTTGTCGGCGATGCCGGGCTTAGCGACGCGCTGCGCCAGCTTGTCCCGGTAGAAGGATTCCAGCTCGGCGTTGGCGCGCTCGTCGAGCAGCAGGTCGGTGAAGGCGTTGTAGATGCACAGGCCGCCCGAGGCCCAGCGGTCCTCGAACACGCGCCGACGTTCCTCGTCGCTGACCTCCAGCGCCGAGCGCGTCGGCGGCGCCTCGATCTGCGAATGCAGCGTGGTCAGGCCGGCAAACGAAGCGGCCAGCGCCTTGCGCAACTCGCCGTAGCGGGACTTCATGGCGCGCTGATGCGCCGGGTCCATCGGGTGGTTGCGCAGCGGCACGGTGTGCGCGGCGGTGCGCTGCAGGACGCTGAGGTGGCCGACCGTGGGCGCGAGGGTCTGGATCACCTGCACGCCGGACGCGCCGGTGCCGATCACGGCCACGCGCTTGCCGGCGAGCGCTGGGCGCTCGCGCGGCCACAGCGAGGTCTGGAGTTTCAGACCCTGGAACTGGTCCAGCCCCTCGAACTTGGGAAGCACCGGGTCCGACAGGGTTCCCGTCGCCGAAATCAGATAGCGCGCGCTCACGACGGCGCCGGTGTTCGTGCACACCGTCCAGCGCTCGCGCTTCTCGTCGAAATGCGCCGAGGTCACGCGCGTGTCGAACCGAACGTAAGGCCGCAGGCCGAAGCGGTCGGCGACGTGATTGCAGTAGCGCTCCAGCTCGGGCTGGCCGGCGTAGCGTTCCGACCATTCCCACTCCTGCTGGAGCTCTTCGGAGAACGAGTACGAGTATTCGAGACTCTCCACGTCCACCCGGCAGCCCGGATAGCGGTTCCAGTACCAGGTGCCGCCGACGCCGGAGCCGGCCTCGAAAGCCTGCACGCTCCAGCCGCGCTGGCGCGCGAGGTGGATGAAGTGCATCCCCGACACGCCCGCGCCGATGACAACCGCATCGAATTGCACCGTTGCTGCCTCGGATGAATCCGCCATGTTCCCTCTCCCGTCGGACGGGCCGCTGGCCGGGTCGGCGCAGGCTTGCCCTGTATGCATAACGTAGTGCGCCGCGGTCGCGAAGTCTTGACGATTTTCTGACGATTGCAGCTTGTCGGCCCGTTCGTCCGCAAGCCATGCTCAAAGCGTCATCCGGACGAACAAGGGGGGCGTACTTCGGTCAATCTTCGTCCGCCCCAAGGAGCCTGACATGCTGATCCGTATGCCGCCGCCGCACGCCGTCCGATCCAGTGACATCACGCCGGAGCGCGTGTATCAGGATCGTCGCCGCTTCATCACGCAGTTGGGCCTCGGTGCGGCCGCACTGCTCACCGGATGCGGCAAGCCGGACGCGGCGGGGGGTGCCGCGTCGAAAGACGTGGCCGCGCCCCTGCAGGACCTGGTCATTTCAAAGCGCAGTGCGCTGGCAGGTGAGGAGACGGTGACGCCGTTCGCCGATGCCAGCACCTACAACAATTACTACGAGTTCGGCACCGACAAGAGCGAGCCCGCGAAGAACGCTCACACGCTCCGCACACGCCCCTGGATCGTGACGGTCGAGGGCGAGTGCGAGGCGCCGGGTCAGATCGGCATCGAGGATCTGGTGAACCCGAAGACGCTCGAAGAACGCATCTACCGCTTCCGCTGCGTGGAGGCCTGGAGCATGGTGGTGCCCTGGGTCGGCATTCCGCTCGGCGATTTTCTCGCGCGCTTCAAGCCGACTCTGAGGGCGAAGTACGTTGCGTTCGAGACGCTGAGCGATCCGCAGCAGATGCCGCTGGCGCGCTACGCCGGTTTCGATCTGCCTTATACAGAAGGTCTGCGCATCGACGAGGCCATGCACCCGCTCGCTTTCCTCGCCGTGGGCATGTACGGCAGGACGCTGCCGAACCAGAACGGCGCGCCGCTGCGCCTGGTGACGCCGTGGAAGTACGGCTACAAGAGCATCAAGTCGATCGTGAAAGTGCGCTTCGTGGAGAACGAGCCGACGACGACGTGGAAGTCGCTGGCCGCAAGCGAATATGGTTTTTATTCCAACGTGAATCCCGCAGTGAGCCATCCGCGCTGGAGCCAGAAGACGGAGCGCCGTCTCGGCGAACTGTTCAAGCACGAGACGCTGCTCTACAACGGTTACCCCGAAGTGGCCTCGCTGTATGCCGGCATGGACCCGGTGAAATTCCATTGATGCTGGTGTGGCTGACGCGGCGGCTGACCTGGTTCCGGGTCGCGGCCTGGTCGCTGGGCCTGTGGCCCGCCGTCGAACTCGCCTGGCGTTTCACGCACGCCCAGCTCACCGCGAACCCGGTGGAATTCCTGGAGCACTACACCGGCCTCTGGGGCCTGCGTCTGTTGCTCGTCACCCTGGCGATGACGCCGCTGCGGCAACTCACCTCGCGCGGCGAATTCGTGCAGGTGCGGCGGCTGCTCGGCCTGTGGGCCTACGCCTGGGTCTGCGTGCACTTCGCGATTTATCTCACCTTCGATCTGGAATGGGCACCGTCGAAGCTGGCCGAGGAAATCATCGAGCGCACCTACATCACGATCGGATTTGCGGCCTGGCTGCTGCTGCTGCCGCTGGCGATCACCTCGACCCAGGGCTGGCAACGGCGGCTCAAGCGACGCTGGAAGCAGCTGCACCGGCTGGTCTATCCCGCAGTCCTGCTCGGCGGTGTGCATTTTTTCTGGCTGGTGAAATCGGATGTGCGCGAACCGCTGGTGTACCTGGGAATCGCCGCGGCGCTGTTGCTGATGCGCGTTCCGTGGCGACGGGCAAGGGCCGGCGCAGCGCGAGCCTGATGCGCCCGCCGCCCACCGCCGCGCTATCCTGAGTCCGTCAGGGGCGGGGAAACAGGGGAGTCCACGCGTGAACGCGCATGCCGGCATCGAAGCGGTCCAGGACCGCGGCAAGGACCGGGGGACCGGCGGCACCGTGATCGTGATTCACGGCCTGGCGCGTTCGGCCTCGCCGATGGAAAAGCTGGCCACGGCCGCGCGCAACCAGGGTTACGCGGTGTTCAACCTCGACTATCCGTCCACCTCCGCACGGGTTGAGGTGCTGGTCGATGCGCACCTGGTGCCGGTCGTGCGTCAGGCGGTGGAATCCGGCGCCACGAGAATCCATTTCCTCACCCACTCGATGGGCGGCATTCTCGTGCGTCAGTTCCTGGCCACTCATGAACTGCCCCCGCAGCTCGGCCGCGTGGTCATGATGGGTCCGCCCAATCGCGGCAGCGAGCTGGTGGATACCTTTGGCTGGCTGCCGGTGTTCCAATGGATTTACGGACCCGCCGGTCGCCAGCTCGGCACCGGTCCGGACAGCCTGCCCAACCGCCTGCCGCCGGTGAGCTATCCGGTGGGCGTCATCGCCGGCAGCTCCACCATCAGTCCGCTGTATTCCTGGATCATTCCCGGCCGGGACGATGGCAAGGTCGCGGTCAAGCGAACCCAGGTGCAGGGCATGGCGGATTTCGTCGACCTGCCGGTCAACCATACCTGGATGATGCGCAACGACGAAGTGATCCGGCAGTCGCTGTACTTCCTGCGCGAGGGGCGGTTCGATCACGCTGGCCCCTCGACCGTCCGGCCTGGCGTCGGCAGCGGGACGAATTGACCCTCCGGCGCAGAGCCGCCGCATGACCAGGAGCCGGGGCAGCAGCGGCCCGATCGTTCGCAGGTCCGGCAAAAATGGCTGGCGTGGTCACCCGGACAAAATGACAATGCCGCGCCGCGTTTTTTCGCGCGAAGGAGAAACCTCACCATGAAGCCACGCGCCGTCCCTCTCACCGCTCTACGGCTTCGCCGCAACCTCTTCGCCCTGGCTGCGGCCGGCGCGTTCTTTCTGCCGGTGCCGGAAGCCCTGGCGCGAAATATCCGGGTGACCGGCGGCTGCACCCTGGCGGACGCGATCACCGCCGCCAATACCGATCGGCGCACGGGTGGCTGCCGCCCCGGCAGTGGCCCCGACACCCTGATCCTGCCTCGCGGCAGCATCCTCACGCTGTCGGCGGTCAACAGCAACAGCGAGGACTACGGCCCCACCGGCCTGCCCGTGATCAGCAGCGACATCACGCTCCGGGGCAGCGGCAGCAGCATCGTGCGCAGCCCGGGCGCCGCCAATTTCCGCCTTCTGGCGGTCAGTTTCGCCGGCACATTGAACGTGCAGCGAACGACGCTCAGCGGCGGCCTGCTGACATTGACAGACAGCCCGTTCGGCGGCGCCGGCATTCTCAACCGCGGCAGCCTGAGCCTGAGCCAGAGCACGGTCTCGGGCCACTCCAGCGAAGCCTCCGGCGGGGGCATCGCCAACTACGGCACGCTCAACCTGGGCAGGAGCACCGTCTCGGACAACCGCAGCGAAGGCCGCGGCGGCGGCATCGCCAACCAGGACGGCACCCTGAGCCTGGGCAACAGCACCGTCTCGGGCAACAGCAGCCGCGGCGCGGGCGGCGGCATCTACAACGCGTATTCCCTGAGCCTGCGCAACAGCACTGTGTCCGGCAACCGCAGCCGCGACAACGGCGGCGGCATCGCCGTCCAGGACGCCGGGCTGACCATGAGAGGCAGCACCGTCTCTGACAACACCAGCCGGCTTGCGGGCGGCGGCATCCACGCCGTCTACGGCGCGCTGCTGCTGAGCGACAGCCTGATCTCCGGCAACACCAGCACCAACGGCAACGGCGGTGGCATCCGCAACGACAGCGGAGGTTCGCTGAGCCTGCTCGACACCCTTGTTTCTGCCAATCGCAGCGGCCGGACCGGCGGCGGCATTGCCAGCGACGGGATCCTCAACCTGACTCGCAGCACCGTCTCGGGCAACACCAGCGACGAGGCCGGCGGCGGCATCCGCAGCTCCGGCACCCTGCGCCTGACGGCCAGCACCGTCTCGGGCAACCGCGCCGCGACCGGCGGCGGCATCCAGGTCGATACGTATTCCTACTACAACGGCTCCTCGACCCTCAGCAACAGCACGGTCTCGGGCAACACGGCGGCCAGCGGCGGTGGCGGCGGGCTGCTCACCATCGGCGGCAGGACCCTCATCAGCCAGAGCACGATCACCGGCAACCTCGCGGCCGACACCCGCGGCGGCGGCGTCGCCAGCGCAGAGAATCCCGGGAATCGCACACTCACGAAGTTTTTTTCCTCGATCGTCGCGGGCAACACCGGCACCGACATCCACCTCCTGACCGGCCCGATCGGGCGCTTCCTGTCCCAGGGCGACAATCTGATCGGCGATGGCCGTGGCGCCGCCGCCTTCAGCGCCATCGGCGACCGGACCGGGGTCATCGATCCGGGCCTCGCTCCGCTGGCAGACAACGGCGGCGCCACTCTCACCCACGCCCTGCTGGCGACCAGCCCGGCAATTGACGCCGTCACCCGGGTCGGCGCCTGTCGGCGGCTGAACACCGATCAGCGCGGATTCGTGAGGCCGGTCGACGGCGATCTCGACGGAACTGCCGGATGCGACATCGGGGCATTCGAGTGGGGTGCCGTGTCGCCGGCGCCGTGACCGCCTGACGCTGCTGCGCGGGGTTTTTTGCGCCGTCTCCCGGGTCTGGCATCGCAATTCGTCGGCATCGAGGCGGTCTCTTGGACGGCCTGCACCGGTTCGATCCGGCTCGTAGGTCGGTTCAAGCCGAAGGCGGAACCGACGCTGCGCGCGCTCACGACGATCGGCGCACGTCGGCTCCGGCCACGAAAAGCCGTGGCCTTGAGCCGACCTACACCCGACCTGCCCCTGAATTCAGACCTGGGCAGAGAATCCTTGAGGAAGGTCTGCACAGCTCTGTCGCGGGGCGTGGCCCCGCCCACCAAAACCAACACCGTAGGAGCGGGCCCAGGCCCCCCCCCCCGTGAACGCCCCAGGGCGACCCCCCCCGTGTCCGC
>JBQTIX010000119.1:0-83968 GCA_052387695.1 Panacagrimonas sp.
CGACACTCTTGCAGAGAGAATCCTCAGTGTGAGACTCCCAGCGCATTGGCGCGACGCAACAGGAAGGCGCGGACATCGGCGTCCTCGCTCAGACCCATCGCCTGTTCGTACGCGGACAAGGCTTCCGCCCTGCGACCGAGTTGCGCGAGCAGGTGCGCGCGCACCGCCCACCAAGGTTGATACGAGCCGATGCCCTCAGCATCGATGGCATCCAGCCGCTGCAAACCGATCTGCGCGCCAAAAGCTTCGCCTTCCGCCGCCGCGTGACCGACGCGTGCACCCACGGTCGGCGCAATCTCCATCAGCCCTGCGTACAGGCTCGCGATCACCTCCCAGCGAGTCGAACCCGTGCGTGCGCGCTGCGCGTGCACCGCCTGGATCGCAGCTTCCAACTGGAAGCGGCCGAGGCGCTGCATCGCTCCGGCGCGGCGCAGCAGAATCTCCGCCTCCTCGATCATGGAGGCCGACCAGCGCGTCGTGTCCTGTTCGCTCAGCGGCACATAGCCACGCGCAGCGTCACGACGAGCCTCGCGCCGCGACTCGCAATACAAAACCAGGCTCAGCAGCCCCAGCGCCTCTGCTTGATCCGGCATGAGCTGCACCAGCATCCGCGCCAACTGCATCGCTTCGGAAGCGAGCCCGGAACGACGCGCATCGCCCTCGCCGGCCGCGTCCCAGCCGGTGCCGTAGGCGGCATAGATGCCCGCGAGCACGGCGTCCAGCCGCTCTGGAAGATCGGCCGCCGCGGGCACCTCGAACGCGATACCGGCATCGCGAATCTTGGTCTTGGCGCGAACCAGGCGCTGGCCCATCGCCGCAGGCGCGACCAGAAACGCCGAAGCGATGGTGGCCGCATCCAGGCCCAGCACGGTTTGCAGCATCAGCGGCGTGCGCGACGCGGCATCGATTGCCGGGTGGGCGCATACGAACATCAGCTTGAGACGCTCATCGGGGAACATTTCCGGCTCCGCTTCCGACAGGTCCTGCGCCTGGCCGAGCATGGTGTCGAGTTCGATCAGGGGACGCGCCGCCTCGTGCACCTGCGCGTGACGCTGCGCATCGATCAGACGACGCCGTGCGGCCGTGAGCAGCCAGGCTTCGGGATGCTCCGGCACGCCGTCCCGCGGCCAGGTGCGCAGTGCCGTTTCGAACGCATCGGCCAGCGCATCCTCAGCCGCCGCAAGATCGCGCGAACGCGCGGCGATGAAGGCCACGAGGCGGCCGCAACTCTGCCGGGCGGCAGCGACCACCGCCTCGTGAGCCGTCATCGCCAAGGCTTCAACCGGACATCGGGACGATGGGCCGCACCTCGACCCGACCCGTCGCCGCGGCGGGGCAGCGCGCCGCCCACTCCAGCGCCGCATCGAGGTTGGCGGCCTCGATCAACATCACGCCGCCGAGCTGTTCCTTGGTGTCGGCGTAAGGGCCGTCCTGAACCTGGCGCTTGCCCTCGCGTAGAGACAGCGTGGTCGCCGTGGCCGGCCCTTGCAGGCAGGCGCCGCCGGTGAGCGTGTCGCCGAGCGCCGCCGCGTAGGCCTTCCAGGGCGCCCAGTACTCTGGCGCCTTGGCGCTGTTGCGGGCGGAAAAATCGTCAGCAGTTTCGTAGATGATGATGGCGTATTTCATGGCTTCCTCGGTCTTGGAATCGTTGTCGGGAAAGGGATCGCACGAAGTCCGTGCACCTCCATGACGGGCTGGCGAACCCGATTTCGACATTTGAAGACGCGTTACGCAAGCAGACGGACGAGCGGCCTCAGTCCCGAATCGCGATCACCGGTCTGAAGTCTGTTGGCCACTTGTTTGTCCGCCGTGCCTGGCCACTTTTCCCTGGGCGAACACCCTGCTTGACGGCACCAGCTTCTTGTCAGCACTCTGCGGCCGAAGCTGCGACGCAAAAATAAACGGCGGCTTGCTGTGACGCATCTGCGAAGACGGATGTGCTCGTAAGGCAGTGCAAATCTGAGGAGACAAGAATGAGCAAGACCGCCACGACGGTTGCGCCGGGCATCAACCAGCCACGTGAAGACGTGACCGAGCTGGAACTGCGTGACGCGGGCGTCGACCTGCACCGGGATTTTCCCGGCGCCACCCCTGCCGACTTCAAGCGCTACCCGGTGCTCTCGGAGGGCGGCTGGTTCATGGTCGTCAAGCACCAGCGAACCCTCCGGTCCGTGAGCCGAAAGCCCTGGAAGCTGCTGGGTCCGGTGCCGCTGACCTCGGACGGTCTCTTACTCGAATAAGAACACGTACGCCCCCGTTCACCCAGGGCGGCGATCTGCTGTCAACCAGAGCCTGCCAGGGCCAAGGAGCTGCACATGATGATTGGGGTTGATGTCGGCGGAACCTTCACCGACGTGGTGGCGATCTCGAGGGACGGCATCCGCACGGTCAAGGTCGCGACCGATGTGAGCAATACCGAGAAGGGGGTGATCCAGGGCGCACGCGAGGCCGGCGTCGAGGCCGCCTCGGTGTTCAACCACGCAAGCACGCACGGTCTCAATGCCGTCATCACGCGCCGACTGCCGAAGATCGCGTTCCTGACCACGTTCGGGCATCGCGACATTCTCGATGTGGGCCGTGTCTGGCGTCCGCCCAACGATCTGACCAATCCGCACTGGCGCCGCTCCTTCGGCGACGCCGACAGGCCGCTCGTTCCACGCTATCTGCGTCGCGGCATTCGTGAACGCATCGCGGCCAGCGGCGACGTGCTGATTCCGCTTGACGAGACACAGGCGCGCGAACAACTCGAAGTGCTGAAGCGCTGCGAGGTGCAGGGCGTCGCGATCTGCCTGCTCAATGCCTACGTCGCGCACCGCCACGAGGAGCGCCTGCGCGAACTCGTGCGCGAGGTGCTCGGACCGATCCCCTGCTCGATCTCCTGCGAGGTGTCGCCGCTGGCGAAGGAATTCGCCCGCGCATCGACCACCGTGATCGACGTGTTCATGAACCTGATCTACGGCAGCTACACGCAGAAGCTGGATGCGGGACTGCGCGAGCTTGGCTTCAAGGGCGGGCTGAATTACGCGAACTGCGCGGCGCAGCTCATCCCGGCCGATGTCGCGATGCGGCGCCCGTTCGAGATCGTGTTCGCCGGACCGGCTGCGGGCACCATCGCGAGCGCGCACTTCGGCAGCATGATCGACAAGCAGAACCTGATTTGCGTGGACGTCGGTGGCACGTCCTGCGACATCAGCCTGGTCACGGAAGGAAAGCCCTTCGTCAATACGACCTTCCAGCTCGAACACGATCTGGTGGTCAACGCGCTGTCCATCGAGGTGTCCAGCATAGGCGCGGGTGGCGGCAGCCTCGTCACCATCAGTGGCGCAGGCGAGTTGCAGGTGGGACCCGGCAGCGCGGGCGCGGACCCCGGCCCGGCCTGCTACGGTAAGGGCGGCAAGCAGCCCGCGATGACCGATGCCTGCCTGCTCATCGGCATCATCGATGCGGGCGGCTTTGCGGGCGGACGCATGAAGCTCGATCCCGCGCTGTCGCTCAAGGCCTTCGAAGAACTGGAGACCGTGATTCCCTTCAAGGAGCGCATCCGCTACGCCTACAACGTCGGCGCGAACAACATCGCCGAGGGCATCACCAACATCGCGATCCAGCACGGCATCGATCCGCGCGACTACAGCCTCGTGTCCTTCGGCGCGGCGGGTTCCATGCTGCTGCCCGCGGTGCTGGAACTCGTGCACGCGGCCGAGGTCATCGTGCCGCCGCATCCCGGCCTGTTCTCGGCGCTCGGGCTGGTGAGTTCCGATCAGGTCTATGGCGACAGCCGCAGCGCGTACACCGTGCTGACCGCGGATGCTGCGCCCGCCATCAACCAGGTGTACGAAGAAATGGAAGCGCGGCTGCGCGAGCAGCTGAAGGACTCAGCATCCGAGCTGCGCATCGTGCGCGCCTTCGACGGACGGCTGGTGGGCCAGACCTGGGAGACGCCGTTCATCGACGTGCCCTCCGGCATCATCGACGCGGCGGCGGTGGCAAAGATGATCGAGAACTTCCACACCGTGTATCAGACCCGCTCCGGCAATCGCTTCGAGATGATGCCGGTACAGGGCGTGACGTATCGGGTGGAAGCGGTGCTGCCCGCCGAGAAGGTGCAGTACCCGAAGCTGCCGAAGCGTGAGGGCGCCGCGCTGGCGCCGACGCGCAGCATCGAGCTGAAGTACCTTGCGGATACGCCGATTCCCGCCTTCGAGTACGCGCGCGTCGATTTGCGTTTCGGCGATGAGATCGCCGGCCCCGCAATCATCCGCGAGCCGCTGTCCACCACGTTCATGCTGCCGGGCCAGAGCTTGAGAGTCGGCGAATACGGCGAGATGCACATACGCCCGAGCAAGCGCGGAGGGAAGCACTGATGAGCACCACCACAACTTCGCTGCGCGACCTGTCGCCCGAGCAGTTCGAAAAAATCTACAAGGCCGACCGTTTCACCATCGCCGTGCTCGCCAGTCGCATGCGCTACGTCGTGCGCCACATGAGCACCGGCCTGCTGACCAATGCCTTCTCGCTGATTCTGCGCGACTGGTACGACTTCTCCGCGACCATCTCGGGGCCGCCGGAGCTCGACTACCCGATGAGCACGGTCAGCGACAGCCTGCTGCTGTTCATGGGCACCATGCCGGAGGCGGTGCGCAACATCATCACCGAGTACGGCGTGGAGCGCCTGCAACCCGGCGACGTGGTGATCTGCAACGATCCCTATCGCAGCGGCACGCACGTCAACGATCTGGCCTTCCTGCGCCCGGTGTTCGTTGAGGGCAGGCTCGTGTCCTTCGTCGCGATGCGCGCGCACCAGCTCGACATGGGTGGCGTCGTGCCGGCCGGCTTCAGCGGCGGCAAGCGCAACACCTATGAGACCGGGCTGTGCATCCCGCCGACCCTGCTCTACAGCAGGGATAAACCGGTGAAGTCGGCGTTCAACATGATCTTCGACAACTGCCGCTTCGGCGCGCTGCTGTTGCCGGATATCAAGTCGCTGTACCAGAGCCTCGTGCTCGGCGACCGGCTGATCTGCGAGAGCATCCAGCGCTATGGGCTCGACGCCTATCTCGGCGCGATCCGCTATAGCTGCGATGTCTCGGCCGAGGCCATGCGCGACGCGATCCGCACGAAGATTCCGGACGGCGTGTACGAGGCCGAGGAAATGGTCGATGCGGACGGCGTGGACGCCAGCCTCGAATACAAGGTCAAGCTCAAGCTCACCAAGTTCGGCGACCACATCGAGGTCGATCTGAGCGGCACCTCGGCGCAGGCGCGCACCAGCATCAACTCCGGCCCGCTCGACGCGAAGACCTCGGTCGGGGTGGCGCTGAAGATGCTCATCGAGACGGTGACTCCGTTCAGCTCGGGGCTGTACCGCAACATCGACGTGGTGATTCCGCCGGGCACGATCTGCAGCGCCACACCGCCGGACGGCGCGATCTTCCTGTACTGGGAATCCTCCATCCAGGTGCTGTCCTGCGTGTACCGCGCGCTGGAAAAAGTGCTGGGCGTGGACGCCATCGGCGGCGACTACTCCTCGCTGATGATTCACAACGGCAACGGCGTGAATCCGAAGACCGGCATTCCCTGGGTCACGGTCGCGCAGTGCGGCGGTGAGCACGGCCCCTGGAGTGGCACCAAGCGCGGCGACGGCGACAGCTACACCGTGGAACAGATGCTCAACAACATCGACCCGGCCACCGAGGCGATCGAGGCCGATGTGCCGGTCGTGCTGCTGCGCAAGGAATACGCGGCCGACACCGCCGGCCCCGGCGCGAATCGCGGCGGCGCGGCGGTGGTGAAGGACACGCTGTGGCTCACTGCGGCCGAACACTGGTCGATGCCGCTGCATACGAAGACCTCCACCGGCTTCGGCGTCAACGGCGGCCGCGACGGCAGCTTGCAGGCGAGCTGGATGTTTCCGCCCGAGGCTTTCGATGTCGCTGGCTCGCGAGACATTCTTCCGGTCACGCCGTCGATCTACGCGAAGTCGGTGCCGGTGGCCGGCATGCTCGATCCGGAGACGAAGTGCCTCGACGCTGCGGGCGAGTATTTCTACTTCAACTCCACGCCGGTGTGGAAGACGAAAGCGAACTCCATGTTCCGCTACCAGACCTGCGGTGGCGGTGGCTGGGGCAATCCGCTGGAGCGCGAGCCCGAGCGCGTGAAGCGCGATGTGCGCGACGAGTACGTGAGCATCGAAGGCGCGTATCGCGACTATGGTGTCGTCATCAAGGGTGATCCTTTGAAGGACCCGGAGGGCTTGGTGGTCGATCTTGCGGGGACCACGAGACGGCGAGCGGAGATGGCAGAGGCGCGTTAGGGAAGGTCTGCACAGGTTTCATCCGGCCCGTAGGTCGGTTCAAGCCGAAGGCGGAACCGACGCTGCGCGCGCTCGACAAAGGGCGCCCGTCGGGTCCGCCCGCGAACAGCACGCGGGCTTGACCCGACCTACCCTTGAATTCAGACCGGTGCCGAGCGTCCTTAGCTGGGTCGGAGGCCGGTTTCGACTGAAACAGGGTTCAGCCTTTCCATTTTTCGATCAGCCGGCAGCGCTCGAAGCTCTCAGCGCCGCGATGCGATCTTCCAGCGGCGGGTGCGTCATGAACATCTTCTTCGCGCCGATCACGCCGAAGGCTTCGACAGTTTCCGGCAGCGTGGACTGCGCGCCTCCAGCCTTGAGCCGTTCCAGCGCCGAAATCATCTTGCGCTTGCCGGCCAGATGCGCGCCGCCCGCGTCCGCGCGGAATTCACGCTGGCGCGAGAACCAGCAGACGACTGCCGAAGCCAGGATTCCGAACACGATCTGCAAGATCATCACGGTGATGAAATAGCCCGGGCCGGTTCCGCGCTCGGTCTTGAAGATCGCACGGTCGATCACGAAGCCGACCACTCGCGCCAGGAACATCACGAAGGTATTGAGCACACCCTGGATCAGGGTGAGCGTGACCATGTCGCCATTGGCGACGTGGCTGATCTCGTGTCCGAGTACCGCCTCGACCTCGTCCTGGCTCATGTTGCGCAGCAGGCCGGTGCTGACCGCGACCAAGGCATTGTTCCTGTTCATGCCAGTGGCGAAGGCGTTGGGCTCCGGCGCGTCGAACACCGCGACCTCGGGCACGCCGATGCCCGCCGCGCGGGCCTGCCGCTGCACCGTGTTGAGCAGCCACATCTCGGCGGAATTTTTCGGCTCGGTGATGACCTGCGCGCCGGTGGACCGCTTGGCCATCCACTTCGAGATGGCCAGAGAGATGAACGCGCCCCCAAAACCGAAGACGGCGGAAAATGCCAGCAGCGCACCAAAGTTCAGTCCGTTCTCGGTCAGGAACTGGTTGACGCCCAGCAGGGAAGCCACGATCGACAGCACGATCATGACCGCGAGGTTGGTGACGATGAGCAGGAAGATGCCTTTCATGACAGGTTTCTTAAGGACGGTGAACGTACACGGGGGGATGATCGGGGCTTCGACCGACGGTTCAAGTCCGACGTTCGGGCAGCATCGCAACCCTCAGATGCCCGATGATATTCGGCACTTTCGGAGATCAGTGTGGATTCCAACCTTTACCAGGCCCTGCAAGCCACGGCCTGTGTCGACGCAGACCATCCGCTCGTGCGCAGCTTCGCGCGCCGCGCCGCAGGTGAGGACGGCAGCGAGCGCGACCGCGCGGTGCGGCTGTATTACGCCGTCCGTGACGAGATTCGGTACGACCCCTATCGCATCGACCTGAGCGTCAAGGGCCTGCGCGCGAGCACCGTGCTGGAACAGGGTTTCGGCTTCTGCGTGAACAAGGCGGTGCTGCTGGCAGCCGCCTGCCGGGCGGTCGGCATTCCTGCCCGACTCGGTTATGCGGACGTGCGCAATCACCTGTCCACCGAGCGCCTGCGGCAGACCATGCAGACCGACGTCTTCTACTACCACGGCTACACCGCGATCCATCTCGACGGGCGCTGGGTCAAGGCGACGCCGGCATTCAACCGAAAACTGTGCGAGAAGTTCGGCCTGGCGACCCTGGAGTTCGATGGCAGCGGGGATTCGATCTACCACCCCTTCGATCTGGCCGGTAACCGGCATATGGAGTACCTGCAACTGCGCGGCGAGTTCGACGACCTGCCGCTGGACGACATGCTGCGGCTGTTCGCCGAGCGCTACCCCTATATGGCCCGGCTGGGCCTGGCGGATTTCGAAGCTGACATCGCGCGCGAGCAGGGAGCGCGCGCCTGAAGCCCATCCCTTTTGGCTCTCAGCCGATGTAGGCCGAGATGATCTTCGACAGGCCGGGCAAGGCGCTACGCACTTCCGACTCGGCGGTCGGGCGGAAGCGTTCGTACACCGTGCGCACCGAGCCATTCGGATGCTGACCGGCGCGCTGGTCGGTCACGCCGATCAGAGCCACGACCGCGTCGTCCGGGTGTTTCTGCAGGAAGAGGCTAAAATCGCGATCGCTCGATAGCCGGAAGCGCTGAAACAGGGGTTCGAGCGCAACCGCGAAATCCGGCAGCAGCCGGGCCGTTGCGCGGTGCAGGGCATTGGGGCGGATCGAATTGAGCATACTCAGACCGGCCTTGAGCGTCAGGCGCCGGAGGGTGCCGCGACTGTCGATCTGTTTTTCGACCAGGGCAACACAGTCCCTGATGAGGGCATCGCGTTGATGTTCGACCAGCAGCAATTCGGCAAGCGTGGACATGAGGTCATCGGTGGATAAAGAGGACGGAAAGTCTAGCAAGCCGGGTCTGTCGCACCTCAAGACCGGCACGTTCGAGCGCAACTTCGCGCTGACCAAGCTCGGGCTGGGCGCGGGTACGCAGATCGTGGCGCACTCCATCGCCAACCTGTTCCGCGGCGAGATTTCGCGCAGCCAGTCGGATCGCGATTTCTTCAAGCGCCAGGCCGAAATCCTTCGCGACGAACTCGGCCAACTCAAGGGCAGCGTGATGAAGGCCGGGCAGATGTTGTCGCTCTACGGTCAGTATTTCCTGCCCGAAGAGGCGGTGACGGTGCTGTCGCAGTTGCAG
This sequence comes from Panacagrimonas sp., assembly GCA_052387695.1. GTDB lineage: Bacteria > Pseudomonadota > Gammaproteobacteria > Nevskiales > Nevskiaceae > Panacagrimonas. Next base: position 9,001 of record JBQTIX010000119.1, read on the forward strand.
GACGACACACCCGCGGTGGCCTGGCGCGTGGTGGGGCCGGTGCTGGAACGGGCGCTGGGCCGCGCGCGACTCGCCGAGCTGGATGTCGACGAGACGCCGCTCGCGGCTGCGTCGCTGGGCCAGGCTCATCGCGCGCGACGCAAGCGCGACGGGCTGGAACTGGTGGTCAAGATCCAGTACCCCGGCGTCGCAGATGCCATCGAGAGCGATATCCGTACCCTGTCGCGCCTGATGATGATGACGCGCCTTGCGCCCAAGGGACTGGACCTGAGTTCGGTGTTCGCCGAGTTGCGCGAGATGCTGCATCGCGAAGTGGACTACGCCGCCGAGCGCAATTTCACGGAAACCTTCGCCGCCCGGCTCGCCGACGATCACCGCTTCGTGGTGCCGCGCGTGCTCACGGAGTACAGCAGCGACCAGGTGCTCACCACGACCTTCGAGCGCGGCTATCACGTCAAGGACCCCGTGGTGCAGGGTCTGCCGCAAGAACGGCGCAATCGTCTCGGGAAGGCATTCGTCGAGTTGTTCGTCACCGAACTGTTCCGCTGGAACATGGTTCAGACCGATCCGCACTTCGGCAATTACCGGATCCGGCCGGAGGAGGACGGCAACGACCGCATCGTACTGCTGGACTTCGGCGCCACGCGGGTATTCGGCCGCGGCTTTGTCGACAACTACGCCAGCATCGTGCGTGGCGGCGTACATCGTGACCACGAGCAGATCCTGCACGGCGCCTGCGGCATCGGCCTGATGAGCCCGGAATTCCCGAAGTCCGTGCTGGATGCCTTCTGCCTGATGTGCGAAATGATCACCGAGCCGTTTGCCGGAAACGAGCCCGGCCGCGTGCCGGCCCGTCTGCTCAACGACCGGGGCGAATACAAGTGGGGCGACAGCGACCTGCCCATGCGCGCCGGCCAGGTCGCAGCCCGCAACGCGTTCTCCAAGCACTTCCGCGTGCCGCCGCGCGAGATCGTGTTCCTGCACCGGCGCCTGTCGGGCGTATTCATCATGCTGGCGACGCTGCACTCGGAAGTGAACGCGAGGCCGCTGCTGCTTGACGTGATCTGAGGTGGAGTTGCCGACGGGTCGTGCGGGGCCTCAAGGATGGCCGATGAACCAGTCCACCACTTCATGCGGCGCCGCATCGATCCATTGATGTCCGGCGTCGGCCTGGATCACTTTGCGCGTCGGCGTGCCCTGTGCTCTGAGTGCCTCCTCGTAAGGCTCCATCGTCTCCAGCTGCACGATCCTGTCGTTGCCGCCGTGCAGGAACAGGGTGGGTGGATGGTCCGGGGGCATCCTTGCCGGAAGCCGGCAGGGCGAGCCCGAACACGTGGCGTACGAGGCCGACTCGATCGCCAGTCCGCGGAACATGCCCGCAAAGCTCACCGCCATGCGACTGCTGTTGTAACCACCGCTGGAGAGGCCGGTCGCGTACATCTCCCCCGGATCGATACCGGCGAAGCGGCCGGTGCTCGCGTCGGCGACCCAGAGGTTGGACGCCGAGACCTTGGCGAACAAGGCGGACAGGAACACGTAGTCGTGGCTGTCCACGTAACTCGTGGCCGTGCCGAGGTCGTTGGTATCCCAGGCCGTCAGACTGTTTCGCGCGGGCGGTGCGATCACCGCAAAGCCGTGATTCAGTAGCTCACGGATCAGGCGGATTTCATTGAAAGAGTTGAGCCCGGGGCTATTGCCGCGGACGAACTTCACCTTGGCGCTGGTGGGTTGATAGATGAACACCACTGGCCACCCACTCACCGGTGGATCGCCCAGCGGAACCTCGTATTCCACCTTTCGACTGTCGCCCGGCTTGCCGGTCACCGTGAGTGTCTTGGAGCTGCAACGGATGGTGATGAGGCCAAGAAACCGGTCTTCCTGGCAGCGTGAATCGGGTGGCGATACCCCCGAGTCCGCGTAAATCGGACGGACAGCCAGACACAACGCCAGAAGCATGAGTTTGCGCACGAAGAACCCCCCGGTCCGATCGCTCCCAATGAGGGTCGCATTGTACGCGGACGCGCAGCGAACGATGTGCGATCAATGCACTATATTGATTGCATATATATGTCCACTCAATCCGTTATTGATCGCATTCCTGGCAGGCCCGAGAGAGGCACACAAATCCGGACCGGCGGCAGGATCACGATCAACGGGATGGACCCGCCTCGCGCCGCTACACCACTCTCGACGTTAATTCCGGAAACTGCTCCAGCGCGTCCTCGATCACCTCGAGTGTGTGCCGGCATTCCTCGCGCGTGGCTTGGCCGCCCAGGCAGACCCGCACCGCCTCGGGCGCCGGCGCGGTCACCGTGAAGGCATCGGACACCACCGCCCCCACGCCCTGCTGGCGCAGGTGGGTGACGAATTCCACCCGGTTCCAGGGCGGCGGGATGTGCAGCCAGAGGTGAAAGGCTTCGGGCTTGGCCACGTAATCCGCACGCTTCAGCACCTCGCGTGCAATGGTCTGTCGCGCACGCGACTCCTCGCGGATTGCCAGGGTCGCGGCGTTCGCCGTACCGTCGTTGATCCACTGGGTCGACAGCGCGACAGTCAGGGGCGAGGCCATCACGGTCATCGTACGCAGGGCCGATGACAGTCGCGCGGTGTAGCGTGAATTAGGCAACGCGAGGTAAGCCGTACGCAAACCGGCGCCTACATGTTTGGCAAAGCCGGTCACGTAAAAGGTCAGTTCCGGCGCCAGCGTCGCCAGCGGTGGAGGGGATTGGCTGGGCAGAAATCCATACGCATCGTCCTCGATGATCGGCACCGCGTGGCGCTGCGCGATTTCAACGATCGCTTCGCGACGCGCCTGCGACATCACAGCCGTGGTCGGATTGAGAAAGGTCGGATTGCAGTACAGCGCTTTGGGCGGGTCCAGGACGCACACTGCCGCGAAGGCATCGGGATCGATGCCCTCATCGTCCGCCGGCAGCCCGTGCAGACGGATGCCGAGCTGCGAGGCCAGGCCCTTGACACCCGGATAGGTGATGGACTCGCAGCACAGCGTCTCGCCCGGCTTGGCCAGCACCGCGAAAAGCGCCAAAAGTGCGGACTGAACGCCCGGACAGACTAGAATACGCTGCGCCGGGATGCCGGGCAGGCGCTCCGACAGCCAGCGCGCACCGGCCTCCCGGTCGGCCGGCCCGCCGCCAAATTCGTGGTAGCGCAGCAGCGCGTGGGGATCGCTGAAATCCAGTGCCGCGAAGCCGTCACGGAAGCGTTTCAGCAGGACCGGATCGGTTGGTTCCGGCGGCATGTTCATGGTCATGTCGACCAGGCCGACCACCGCCAGCGAGCGTACCCGTGGTGCCAGCGGCGGCCGCGGTGTTTCGATCACGCGCACGAAGCTGCCTTGGCCGACCCTGGAATCGATCAGCCCACGCCTGGCGGCCTCGGCGTATCCGCGGGCCACGGTGGTGAAGTTCAGATCGAGATGCTGGCCCAGCGCACGCAGCGGCGGCAGACGCTGTTCCGGTAGCAGGCGCTGCGCCTGGATATCGTCGGCAATGGCGTCGGCGAGCGCGATGTAAGCAGGGCGGCTGCTGTTGCGCAGTGCCGCGGCCCAGCGGTTGGGGATGGTCGCCATGGTTTCCTGGATGAAGTGTTGACCGCTTGGCGTGGGGCTGGCGTGGGAGCAGGCAGGAGAATGTTTCAAACCGGTGCATCTGCACCGAGCGGATGCACGACGTGGTGCAGGCCCGGACCGGGACAGGTTTGAGAGACACCGGAGTGACTCAACCCGACCCGCAGAACAACTCGAAGCATTTCCGTAGCCTGAATTAATGATCGCATATTGATCGCATAAATTCTTGCAACATCTGGCACAGCGGTTGCGATTACGGGCAGGCGATCCGACCAACCACTGGAGTCACCGATGCCCGCAGTCACCACGCCCAAGACCAAGAAAGGCGATTTCTTCGTCGACTATGAAGACAAGGTGTTTCCCGATGTGAAGGCCAAGCCGGGCGAAAAGGCGTTGGTCACCTTCCACACCGTCGCGTTTGAAGGCTCCATCGGCCTGGTCAACATTCTCCAGGCCAAGCGCCTGCAGAAGAAGGGCTTCGAGACCTCGATCCTGCTTTACGGCCCGGGCGTGACGCTGGGCATCCAGCGCGGTTTCCCGACCATCGGCGACGAGGCCTTCCCCGGCGCGCAGAACTTTGCCGGCCAGCTCAAGGCCTTCATGGACGGCGGCGGCAAGGTCTACTGCTGCCGCTTCGCCTTGCAGATGCTGTACGGCCACGGCGAGCACAGCCTGCTGCCGGGGATCATCCCGATCAGCCCGCTGGACGTGCTCGATTGCATCCTGGTTCACAAGGATGCGGGCGCGTTCATGATCCACACCTGGACGGTCTGAGAAGACCCGTTCCATGAAGACGCAGGGCATCGTCAAGGCGGCGGCGGTCCAGTTGTCGCCGGTCCTCGGCAATGCCGACGGCACCGCGGAGAAAGTCCTCAACGCGATCAGCGACGCCGCCTCTCAGGGCGTGCAACTGATCGTGTTTCCCGAAACCGCGGTGCCGTATTACCCCTATTTCTCCTTCATCACGCCCGCGGCCTCCATGGGCGCCGAACACTTACGCCTGTACGAGCGCGCGGTGCAGGTGCCCGGCCCCGTCACCGCAGCGGTCGGCGCCGCCGCACGCGAGCACGGCGTGGTGGTGGTGCTCGGCGTCAACGAGCGCGACCACGGCACGCTGTACAACACGCAACTGGTGTTCGACCGCAGCGGCGAGATCGTGCTCAAGCGCCGCAAGATCACCCCGACCTATCACGAACGCATGGTCTGGGGCATGGGCGATGGCTCCGGCCTCAAGCCGGTCGATACGGCGGTGGGCCGCATCGGCGCGCTGGCCTGCTGGGAGCATTACAACCCGCTCGCCCGCTACGCCCTGATGGCGCAGCACGAGCAGATTCATTGCAGCCAGTTTCCCGGTTCTCTCGTCGGCCAGATCTTCGCCGACCAGATGGAATTGACGATGCGTCACCACGCCCTGGAATCCGGCTGCTTCGTGGTCAATTCCACCGCCTGGCTGTCCGAAGCGCAGGTGCAGAGCATCACCACCGACCCGGCGATGCAGAAGGCCCTGCGCGGCGGCTGCTACACCTCGATCATCTCGCCGGAAGGCAGGCACCTCGCCGAGCCCCTGCGCGAGGGCGAAGGCATGGTGATTGCCGATCTGGATTTCGCACTCATCACCAAGCGCAAGCGAATGATGGATAGCGTCGGGCATTACGCGCGGCCGGAGTTGTTGTCGCTGGTGATGGATAGCCGACCAACGACACCCCTATCGCCAAGCCCGTAACAAATATTTCTGGCCACGGATTACGCGGATGAACGCGGATAAAGCATGAAAGAAATTCTTGCAGTGCCAGGTTCCTATTAGTTTTTGATCCGCGTTCATCCGCGTAATCCGTGGCCAATATTTTTGAGCGTTCGCCCATGACCCCCACCCAGCAACTATTGACCGACCTGCAATCGCGCGGCCTGCGGCTGGTGGATGAAACCGCCGGCGCGCCCAGCCGCCGCGGCGGGGCGGGGCCGTCGGACCACAAGGCGGTCACGGTGGACGGGCGCACCATCATGGTGCCGGTCCACACCGGCAGTGCGGCGGATTCGCCCTTCCTGGTCGAAGCCCCGCGCGCCGATGGCCGCGCCACGCTGCGGCACAAGGACACCGCGGTCGCGCAGATCACGTTCCCGAAAACTCCACGCTTCTACAAGCTGCAAACCTTCGACGGAGTGCCGTACTGGCAGATCGCGCAGTTGCACGGCAGCGATGTGCTCGCCACCACCGTGTTGCAGACCTGCATCCGCTACGGCCGCCGCAGCACCTCGTGCCAGTTCTGCGCCATCGGCGAATCGCTGGCCCACGGCCGCACGATCAACCGCAAGACCCCGCAGCAGCTCGCCGAGGTCACGCGTGCCGCGGTGCTGCTGGACCGCATCCAGCACATGGTGATGACCACCGGCACACCCAATTTCACCGACCGCGGTGCCGAGATCCTGTGCGAGTCAGCGTTCGCGGTGAAGGCCGCCAACGAGAATCTGCCGATCCAGGCGCAGTGCGAACCGCCGGATGATCCGGTCTGGTTTGCACGCCTCAAGGCTGCGGGCGTGGATACCCTGGGCATGCACCTCGAAGCGGTCACGCCGGAGGTGCGCGAGCGCATCATGCCGGGCAAGGCCACGGTCAGCATCGAGCAGTACCTGCGGGCTTTTGCCGACGCCGTCGCCGTGTTCGGCCGCGGCCAGGTCAGCACCTACATCCTGGCCGGACTCGGCGACACCCGCGAGGCGATTCTGTCGATGTGCGAGCAGTTGGTGCGGCTCGGCGTGTATCCCTTCGTCGTGCCCTTCGTGCCCATTTCCGGCACGCCGCTGGAGAGCCACGCCGCGCCGGACCCGGTGTTCATGCGCGAGCTGTTGCAGCCGCTGGGCCGCATGCTGGTCGAAGGCGGGTTGCGATCGGCCGACATCAAGGCCGGGTGTGGGCGTTGCGGGGCTTGTTCCTCGCTGTCGGCCTACGAGGAGTAGGTCCATGAACAGCTCTCGATGCGAAGCCAATGCCGGCTGGGTTGAAGCCGAGCGAAGCCCGGCATCCCGCTCGACGCAGGGGCGTCGCAGGGAGTCGCCTTGCTTCATCCCGACCTGCGGTTCTGCGTGAACTCGCATCTCGCCATGTTCCCGCCCGTTGCCCGGTTCATGCCCGGTGAATTCCGCATCAAGCACGTCAGCGAGAACTGGGAACGCCGCGCCTGCGCCGAACTGCGCCATGCGGTGTTTTGTGAAGAACAGGACATCTTCGTCGGCGATGACCGCGACGCCCTCGACTCTCGCGCCCTGTCCATCGCCGCCATCGCCTGCCTGATCGGCCAGCCGGAAGACGTGGTCGGCACGGTCCGGATCGTGGAACTCGAACCCGGCACCTGGTGCGGTTCGCGCCTGGCCGTGCACCGCGACTACCGCCGCTCGATCTGGCTCGGCACCGAGTTGATCCACCATGCCGTACGGACCGCGCACGCGCGCGGCGCGACGAGATTTCTGGCCCAGGTGCAGGTGCAGAACCGGCGCCTGTTCGAGCGCCTGCACTGGCAATCGCTGCAGGCCGTGACGGTGCAGGGGCGTCCGCACGTGCTGATGCAGGCGGACCTCGCGCACTATCCGCCGCGAAGCCAGGACGACGTCGCGTTTTTTACGGCCACGGCGCTGCGCGAGGCGGCCTGATGCTCGACACCCTGGTTGCGGCCCTGCGCGACAGCCGCGGCATCAAGCACAAGCACGATATCGCGACGGCGGTGCGTGCCCTTGGCATCACCGGCGCCGACCACGCGATTGCGGTAGGCGACGACTGCGCGGCGATCCGTGACGCCGCGGGCAATGGCTACACGCTGTTCGCGATCGAGGGCTTCATCAATGCTTTCGTCGAGGCTGATCCCTGGTTCGCCGGCTGGTGCGGCGTGATGGTGAATGCCTCCGACGTGTACGCGATGGGTGGCCGCCCGGTCGCGGTGGTGGATGCCGTGTGGAGTCGCAGCGACGCTCGCCTGGCGCTGTTGATGACGGGCATGGCCGCAGCCTCGAAGGCTTACGGCATTCCGGTGGTGGGCGGGCATAGCAACGCGCACAACGATCGCGATCAACTGGCGGTGGCGATCATCGGCCGCGCGCACAGGCTGCTGACCAGTTTCGACGCGCGGCCGGGCGATGTCCTGATCGCCGCCATCGACCTGCGCGGCGCCTACCGCGATCCGTATCCGCACTGGAACGCGGCCACCGAAGCCGATCCTGCGCGCCTGCGCGCCGATCTCGATCTGTTGCCGCAGATCGCCGAGGCCGGCCTGTCGCGTGCCGGCAAGGACATCAGCCAGGCCGGCGCGATCGGCACCGCGATGATGTTGCTGGAGTGCTCCGGCGTGGGAGCCTTGATCGACATCAACGCCGTGCCGCGACCGCCAGGTGTTGATCCCACGCGCTGGCTCATCTCGACCTTCCCGAGTTTCGGTTTCGTACTCGCGGTGCCGGAACTGCACGTTCAAGCGGTGCTCGGGCGCTTCCGCGCACGCAACATCGCCTGCGCCACCATCGGTCGCTGCGACGATTCGCGTTGCCTGCACCTGCGCGACGGTCGCGACGAGCGCCTGGCCTGGGATTTTCGCGTTCAGGACCTGACCGGGTGCGGCCCCGCCAAAGTGGCGGAGAGCGTGCGTGCCTGAAGTCCATTTTCGCGTGCGCTGGCCGGATCGTTCGCTGATGCACGCCTATTCCCCCAGCAGCACCATCAAGGATGCGTTCGTACTCGGGCATCCCTACCCGGTGGAAGAATTCGTACGCCGCTCGCGTGCCGCGCTGGAACACGCCAGCCAGCGCGTTGCGCAGATCTACGGCTATGGCTGCGGGCATGCCGCGGCGCAGATCCGCGAGATCGAGTGGACGGCGAGCCGCTTCGACGAGGCCGCGCAACGCGTTGTGGTCGAGGCATTCGAGGACTAGCAGATGGATGACAGCAGCAACGTGTCGCGCCGCGTGCCGGTCGCCGTGATCGGCGGCGGGCAGGCCGGACTTTCGATGAGCTGGTATCTGAAGCGGGCGGGCATCGAACACGTGGTGTTCGAGCGTCACCGCGTCGCGTACGAGTGGCGCAGCGCGCGCTGGGATTCGTTCTGCCTGGTCACACCCAACTGGCAGTGCCGGCTGCCCGGCTTCCCTTATCCCGGCAGCGATCCCGACGGCTTCATGCTGAAGGACGATATCGTCGCCTACCTCGAAGCCTATGTCGGAAGCTTTGCGCCACCGCTGCTCGAAGGCGTGAGCGTGCAGCGTCTGCGCGCCGCCGAAGGACAGGGCTTTGAAATCCTGACCACCGCCGGCACCTGGCAGGCTGCCCAGGTCGTCATCGCCACCGGCGGCTACCAGACGCCGACCGTGCCGCGCTGTGGAGAGCGACTGCCAGACTCGATCCTGCAAGTACATTCGTCGAACTATCGCAACGCCGCCGCCCTGCCCGAGGGCGAGGTGCTGGTGGTCGGCACCGGGCAGTCCGGTTGTCAGATCGCCGAGGATCTGCATCGCGTCGGTCGCAAGGTGCACCTGGCGGTCGGCAGCGCGCCGCGTTCGCCGCGAAAGTATCGCGGAAAGGAAGTCACCGACTGGCTGACCGAGAACGGCTACTACGCGATTCCCATCGACCGCCATCCACAGGGCGAAGCGGTGCGCGAGAAGACCAATCACTATCTCTCCGGTCGCGACGGCGGCAAGGAAATCGACCTGCGCCAGTTCGCACTGGAAGGCATGAAGCTTTATGGCCGGCTCGACGATGTGCGCGGAGAAAAATTCCTGTTTCATCCGGACCTGAAACAGCACCTCGATTCGGCGGACGCAAGCTACGTCGGTATTCGCACCGGGATCGATCGTTACATCGAGCAGGCTGGGATAGAGGCACCGGCGGAGCCGCCTTACCGGCCCGTCTGGGAACCCGAACGCGAGATCACCGAACTGGATTTCAAAGCATCCAATATCCGCAGTGTGATCTGGAGCATCGGCTTCGGCGTGGACTACCGCTGGGTCGAACTGCCGCTGTTCGACGGCCGCGGCCAGCCGGTGCAGAAGCGGGGCGGCAGCACCGTTCCAGGCATCTACTTCCTGGGCCTGCCGTGGATGAACACCTGGGGTTCCGGGCGCTTCGCCGACGTGGGACTGGATGCTGAGTACCTGATGCGGCACATACAGTCGGCGCGACTCGCGCAGGCAGCCTGATACCTGTCAGCGCGGGCGGTCGGGACCCCGCTCCACAACCGCGGTTTCCAGAGGTACGGGGGAATCCAGGCGGCACATAAAAAAACCCGGGCGCTTTCGCGCCCGGGCCTGTTTCTGCAACTGCGTGTGGCTGGCTTACTTCGCCGGCGCCGGTTTCGGCGCTGGTTTCTTCGCCGGCGCGGCTTCCTTGACCGGGACCGACGGGTTGCTCAGCACGCGGAACTCGACACGGCGGTTCTGCGCGCGACCCGTGTCGTTGTCGTTGGTGGCGATCGGCTTCTTCTCGCCGTAGCCCTTGGACACGAGTTGGGCAGGCGTCACGCCCTGCGTGATCAGGAAAGCCTTGGCCGAGGCTGCGCGACGTTCCGACAGACGCTGGTTGTACGCATCGGCACCCTTGCTGTCGGTGTGTCCGCCAATCTCGACCTTCAGATCTTTCTGACTGGTCAGACCCTTGGCCACATCGGTCAACACTCCCTTGGCATCGGCCGTCAGCGTGTCCTTGTTGAACTCGAAATTGACGTTCTGAAGGACGATCGTCTGTGCCTCGCGTACACAGCCCGTCTCATCCACCTTGAGACCGCGGGTGGTGTTGGGGCACTTGTCGAGGTAATCCGGCACGCCATCGCCGTCGGTGTCGAGCGGGCAACCGCGCTGGTCGACCTGCACACCCTTGGGCGTGTTAGGGCATTGATCGCTGGGGTCGATCACGCCGTCGCCGTCCGTATCAGGCGGCGGCGGGGGCGGAGGAGGGGGCGGCGGAGGCGGCGGAGCCGGCGCAACCGGAGGAGGAGGCGGTACCGGCTTGGCGAAGGTGTACTGCAAGCCCAGTCCGATCACCGCATCGTTCATCTGGTCGTCGTCGATACCGGCGGTCGGCTCCTCGTCTTCCAGGAACAATGCCACGTAGCGCGCTTCGCCGCGCAGCGAGAAATTGTCACCCAGGTCGAACAGCGCACCGACGCCGGCATTGAGATAGCCGTTGTCGAGCCGGCCTTCGATGTCATCGCTGTCCGCACGGTTGTAGCCGCCACCGAACAGGAAGAACGGCGTGATGGGGCCGCGCGAAAGCGGGGCCATCAGATCCACGCCGAGACCCAGCTGCTTGATGTGATCGAAATTCCCGTCGTCGTTGTCCGAACCGTAGCCGGAAGCGTTGAATTCCAGATTCAGCTTTTCGTGCAGCGGAACGCCGAACAGGAGGCGCATACCGCCGCCGTTATCGAGATTGAACGAAGAATCTGGAATGTAGTAGAGGCCCATTGCACTGGCGTACTTGTCGTTATCCAGTGCATAAGCCGGTGCCAGAGATACGCCACACAGGGCGACGACTGATCCCGCAACGACACGCTTGAACTGATTCACACTGACCCCCTTGCTTGCAGAAGACTGAAGATTACGCGAGAAGTGTAACCCACCGATACGCGAATAATGCTGCATTGCGGCGCACAACGCTCGGACGCCTGTCGATCACCCGGAATGAATGGTGCCTGACTCCGGCATCAGGCCCGGGCGTGTTCCTTGGTATCCAGAAACCGGACCTCGGCATGCCGCTCGCGCGTCATGGACAGATTGACGTTGCTCGACGCCAGGTACACCAGGTCGCCGTAGTGATCCCGCGCCATGCGGGCCTCGTTCTTTTCGACGAAGGCATCGAACAGCTTGTCGTCCGGGCAGTCCACCCAGCGCGCGCAGTGCACGTTCACTGCCTCGAAGGCGGCCTCGACGTTGTACTCGTCGCGCAGCCGGAACTGGACGACGTCGAACTGCAAGCTGCCCACCGCGCCGAGCACGATGTCGTTGTTGGTCAGCGGCCGGTAGACCTGGGTGGCGCCTTCCTCGCAAAGCTGGTCCAGACCCTTGTTGAGCTGCTTGGCCTTGAGCGGGTCCTTGAGCACGACACGCCGGAACAGCTCGGGCGCGAAGTTCGGAATGCCGAGAAAGCGCAGCGCCTCGCCCTCGGTCAGCGCGTCGCCGATGGCGATGTTGCCGTGGTTGTGCAGGCCGATGATGTCACCCGGCCAGGCTTCCTCCACCGATTCGCGGTCGGCGGCCATGAAGGTCAGTGCGCTGGAAATGCGCACCGGCCCGTCGAGCCGCACGCTGTGCAGGTTCATGCCGCGCTTGTAGCTGCCCGAGCACACGCGCAGGAAGGCCACGCGGTCGCGATGCTTGGGATCCATGTTCGCCTGGATCTTGAACACGAAGCCGGCGAATTTGTCGTGGTTGGGGAAGATTTCGAACGGCTGGCCACGGAACTCGGCGATCCGCGGTTGCGGCGATGGCGCCCATTCGACGAAGCCGTCGAGCAGTTCCCGCACACCGAAGTTGCTGATGGCGGAGCCGAAGAACACCGGCGTGAGTTTCGCGGCGCGGTAGGGGTCGAGGTCGAACCCGGTGCCGGCCATCTGCAGGAGCTCGATCTCGTCGCGCAGCGTCTGGTAATCGGCGCCGAAGCGCTCACGCAGGCCCGGGCTCAGCAGGCCGTCGATGGTCTCGATTTCCGACACGCGATGCTTGTCGCCCGAATACAGATAGAAGCGATCTTCCAGCAGGTGATACACGCCCTTGAACTCGCGCCCCATGCCCAGCGGCCAGGTGATGGGCGTGCAGGCCAGGCCCAGCACCTTCTCGATCTCGTCGAGCAATTCCAGCGGCGGCCGACCTTCACGATCGAGCTTGTTGATGAACGTGATGATCGGCGTGTCGCGCATCCGACACACCTCCATCAGCTTGATCGTGCGCGTCTCCACGCCCTTGGCCGCATCGATCACCATCAGCGCCGAGTCCACCGCGGTGAGGGTGCGGTAGGTGTCTTCGGAGAAGTCCTCGTGGCCCGGCGTGTCGAGCAGATTGACGATGCGGTCCTTGTACGGAAACTGCATCACCGAGGTGGTGATCGAGATGCCGCGCTGCTGTTCCAGCGCCATCCAGTCGCTGGTCGCATGACGCGTGGCCTTGCGACCCTTGACCGTGCCGGCCAACTGGATCGCGCCGCCGAACAGCAGCAGCTTTTCGGTCAGCGTGGTCTTGCCCGCGTCCGGGTGGCTGATGATGGCGAAGGTGCGGCGGCGCTGAGCCTGGCCGGTGATCTGCGTGGCGGACATCGGGGACGCGGGCGGGGAAAGCGCGAGAGTGTAACCAAACGGTGCCGGCATCCCGACCAATTCCGCTACAGTTCGGCGCATGACCGAGCCATCATCTGCCGACACCGCATCGAAGCTGCCGCGCGGTCAGGTGAGCTTCGTCATGACCGATATCGAGGGCTCCACCGCCCTGCTGCGGAGGCTCGGCGACGACTACGCAGGCGTGGTGTTCCGGCATCGCGAACTGGTGCGTGAAATCCTTGCGCGCAATGACGGATATCTGGTCGCGCATGAAGGCGACTCCTGTTTCTGCGCCTTCGGCGACGCGGTGGCGGCGGTGGCGGCCTGTATCCAGATCCAGACTGCGATCGCGATCGAGCCCTGGCCCGTGGCGACGCAGTTGCGTGTACGGATCGGCGTGCATACGGGCGAGGCGCAACCCTTCGGCGACAATTACATTGCGCTGGCCGTACACCAGGCCTCTCGAGTCGCTGCGGCAGGCCACGGCGGGCAGACCCTGGTTTCGGCCCGAACCGCCGAAGCAGTGAGCCAGCAATTGCCCGGGGGTGCGGCGCTGCGCGATCTCGGCCGCTTCCAGCTCAAGGATTTCCCCGAAGCCGAAACGCTCTACCAGCTCTGTCATCCGCAGCTACGCTCCGATTTTCCAACCCCGCGCTCGCTGTCGGCTCGCGGTCACAACCTGCCGCGCGCGACCAACTCCTTCATCGGCCGCGCTGACGAACGCAGCCGTCTCGGTCAGCTGCTGCGCGAACGGCGCATCGTCAACGTGGTCGGCCCCGGCGGCGTCGGCAAGACCCGGCTGGCGCTGGAAGTTGGCGGAGACCTGCTGCCCTTTTTCCCGGATGGCGTCTGGCTGGTCGAGCTTGCAACCGCGCAGGACGACGAGTCCGCCGTCCGCGCCTGCGCCTTTTCACTGGGGGTGGGCGAAGAGCGCGGCCGCAGCCTGATCGAGAGCATCGCGGCGCATGTCGAGACCCGCACCCTGCTGCTGATTCTGGACAACTGCGAGCACCTGCTGCCAGTCGCCGGCCGGCTCGCAGCGAAGCTCGCGCAGTCAGCAAACCTGCGCGTCCTCGCCACCTCGCGCGAGCCCCTGCATCTGACGGGAGAACACCTGCTGCGCATGACGCCGCTGCCCACGCAGCAGACCGCGGGCGATATTTCCGAAGCCGCCCGACTGTTCCTCGACCGCATCCAGGAACATCAGTCCGACCTGGTGCTCGATGCGGACACCGCCGCGGTGGTTCACCAGATCTGCCGCCGCCTCGACGGCATGCCGCTGGCCCTGGAACTGGCGGCCAGCCGCGCCCGCGCGCTGTCGCTGCGCGAACTCTCACTGCGCCTGCGCGACCGCTTCCGGCTCCTTTCCGGCGGCGGCCCGCGCGATTCCGGGCGACGCCACCAGACGCTGCGCGCGACAGTCGAGTGGAGCTATGAGGCGCTGTCTGCGACGGAGCGCCGGATGTTCGAGCGCCTGTCGGTGTTTGCCGACGGCTGGGACCTGGACGCAGCCGAATCGGTTTGCAGCAGCGAGGACCTGCCGCGCGACGACACGCTGGACCTGCTGACCGCCCTCGTCGACAAGTCGCTGGTCACCTATGTCCCGGTCGCGAGCGACCATCGTTACGGCATGCTCGAAACCCTGCGCGAATTCGCCGCCGAGAAACTGCGCGCCTCCGATGCGGCGCCGGTCCAGCGACGCCTGCTGGATTGGGCCGTTGAACTGACGCAGACCGCGGTGCCCTGCTTCACCGGGCCCGAAGGGTCGCCGTGGATGGCGCGTCTGGTGCGCGAGCAGGACAACGTCCGCGCGGCGCTGGAACTGGGACACAAGCTCGGCGCGCACGCAGCGACCCTGCGCCTGACGGCGCTGCAGACGCATTTCTGGATCAAGCGCGGCCGTCTGCGCGAAGGCGCCGCCTGGGCCGAGCGGGCCGCAGCGCTGCCGGTGGCGAGCCCCGGTGAGAGGGCCGCTCTGCTGATCGGCCTGGGTCGCCTGCTGCGCGGGTCGGACCTGGCCCGCGCCGAGCACAGCCTGCGTGTCGCCCTCGATCTGGCGATCGAGGCCGGCGACGTGTCGACGCGACTCGAAGCGCTCAAGCAGATGACGACCAACACGCGCGATCGGGGCGATTACGCGGCTGCCGAGAAGCTGCTGCAAGAGCAGGCGGAACTGCTCGCCGGACTCGACGATCCCTATCGCCGCTTCATCGTCGAGACCGAGCGCGCCACCTTGATGCTTCAGCAGGGCCGCAGCACCGAGGCGGTCGTGCAGTTACGGGAACGGCTGCGCGAAGCCGAGTTGCAGCGGTGGCGCTTCGACCGCGCGCGACTGATGAACAACCTTGCCGTGGGCCTGAGCGAACTCGGCGAACACGAGGAGTCCCTCAGACTGGCGACGGAAGGCGCTGGCATCTTTCGCGAACTCGGCAGCGTCGAAGGCATGGCGCATGCGCTCTCGACGGCGGGCATGGCCCTGCTGCAGCAGAACGCGCCGGAGCGTGCGCGCCAGCATTTTCTGGAAGTGGGGCGTATCGCCCTGGAGGTGGGTTCTTCGCACCTCGGCCCCGAGGCGTTACAGCGGCTCGCGGCCGTCGAATTGCAGGTGGGAGAGGCGCAGCTTGCTGCGCGCTACGCCTATGCCGCCGACTCTCTGTATGCCGCGGTCGGGTATCAGCGGGAGCCTGCAGATCAGCGCCTGCGCGATTCGGTGCAGGCCTCGCTCGCTCGCACGTTCGACGTCGAAACCCTGGCGCGGGTGCGGAGCGAAGCGATGCGCGAGGCCAAGGCCATCTTCAATGAAGCGATACAGGTCGGGCTCTGAGAAAGCCTGCACAGCTTCGATCCGTCTCGTAGGTCGGTTCAAGCCCGCGGTTTCATGCGGGCCGAACCGACACTGCGCTCCGTCCAACGAAGGGCACCTGTCGGGTCCGCCCGCCAAAAGCACGCGGGCTTGAACCGACCTACATCCGACCTGTGCAGAGAGCCTCGGAGCCGCCCGATCGATCACGCACCATGCCGCGTGCCGAGCAGGATGTCTCGTTCGCGCAGGCTCGCAAGAATGACGCGGCCGGCTTCGATGACCTGGACCGGGTCGGGGTGCTGTAGCTCGGTGGCGATGCCGGACAGCAGTTTGCGCCCGGTGACGGTCGGATTTTCCTCGATCAACTGCATGAGCCGTCCGGTGACCGCGTTGATCTCCATGAACTTCACCTCGTCCTGGCGCGTGCGATACACCACCAGATAGGTCGGGGCGTCCGGTGCCGCGTCGGGCTGGAAGTCCGGGCTGATACGGTGCACCGGATAGCCGTAGGCCAGCGGCCAGGCCAGCGGCGACACCACCGGCGGAGACTCCAGCGGATCGCCGTTGGGGTCGGCCAGTTCCGGCGTGAGTTCGACTTCGGCGAGCATCAGGGACAGCTCCGCCCACTCGTAATGCGCCAGTTCGGCCAGGTAGGGCGGATCGTCGGGATGTTCGCCGCGCTCTTCCTGCAGGAACTTCAGGAATTCCTCGGCCAGCAGGTGGAACTGCGGTCCGTGACTTTGGTGGCGGGAATAGAAGTCGCGCACCCGTGCATACCAGACCTGGTCGGTCGAGAGTTTGCGGATCACCGGAAAGGCGTTGGCGAGGAAACTTTCGACGTTGTTGTAGAACAGCTCGCGGTAGATCTGCAGGCGACGATCCTCAATGCCTTCGGGCGCCGGGTTGCGCTCGGGATCGCGGATGTGGGCCGCGAAGCGGTACTGGACCTGCTGGAAACGCGGCAGCGTCTGTGACTCAGGCATTGGCTGCTTTCGGCAAGGCAAGGTGCCGCGCCTGGATCGAGCGGATGTGATGGATCTCCTGCATCAACTCCGCCAGCGGCGGGATGTTGAAGTCGCGTTCGAGCAGGGTCGGTTGCACGCCGAAACGCGCGTAGGCGCGGTCGAGCAGCGTCCATACCGGGTCGATCACGTTGGCCGCGTGCGTATCCACGCGCAGGTCTTCGGCCTCGACATAGTGACCGGCCACGTGGATGTAGCGCACGCGCTCGCCGGGCAGAGCGTCGAGAAAGGCCTCCGCGTCGTAGCGGTGGTTGATGCTGTTGACCCAGATGTTGTTGACGTCGAGCAGCAGATCGCAGTCGGCGCGCTCGATCACGGCGCGGATGAATTCGATCTCCTGCATCTCCTGCCCGGGCGCGGCGTAGTAGCTGGCGTTTTCCAGGGCGATGCGCCGCTCCAGGATGTCCTGGACGCGGCGCACGCGTGCCGCGACGTATTCGACCGCCTCCCCGGTGAACGGAATCGGCATCAGGTCGTACAGATGGCCGTCGTCCGAGCAGTAGGTGAGGTGCTCGGTGTAATCGCGGATGCCGTGCAGATCGAGGAATTGCTTGACGCTGCGGACGAAGTCCTCGTCCAGCGGCGCAGGACTGCCGATCGACAGCGACAGGCCGTGCGTGACGAAAGGGAAGCGCTCGGTGAAGGAGCGCAGGGATTTGGCCGTCTTGCCGCCGCGGCCGATCCAGTTCTCGGGCGCTATTTCGAGAAAGCCGATGTCGCCCGCGCGGGCCTCGGCCAGTGGCGCCATCAGTTCGCGTCGCAGGCCCAGACCGGCGCCGCTGACCGCTGCTTGTGAATTCATGGTCGCGATCCAGATCAGATGGATGATTCGCGGAATCGCAAAAACGGAAAACCCGAAGGCGCGATTGCCTGCGCCTTCGGGCTATGTGTCGCTAAAACCCGATGCTTACTTCTTTTCGCCGCACTTGGCTTCGCCGCACTTGCCGTCGGCCTTCTGGCCCTTGTTGGCGCCGCAGGCACAGTTGCCGTCCTTGTCGACGCCGGCGGTCTTGTCGCAGTTGGAACCCTTGTGCTCGCCGCACTTGGCTTCGCCGGCCTTCTTCTCGCCGCACTTGCCTTCACCGCACTTGCCTTCGCCAACGGAAGCAACCATGTACCCGGCGCCGAGATCGGTGGCCTGGAACACGGAAGCCTGGGCCGCCATGCCGCTGAGGGCGAACGCTGCGCCGAGGACGATGGACAGGGACTTCTTGGGGGTATTGCTCATGGTGAATCTCCTTGCAATAGAGGCCCGGATGGGCCCGTTAGGGTAACTCGGTGGTCACGCGGATGTCAGTACGCGGCCGTGGCGGGCCTGGACGCAGATCGGCGGCAGGAAAACCTCCGTGCGATCCACCAATCCACACTCAGCCAGCGCCCCGCACCGGTAAAAAGGAGCGCCAGCAGCATGACGAAATAGGTTGCCGCGAATTCGATGCCGTTGTTCAGCATCACCAAGCTGCCGTGCTCGGTCAGGTAATCGTAGTCACCATGCTGGCGCAATAGTTCCTTCACCTCACCGAGCCGCTCGACCGCGGCAATGGTCATGTCCGTAGCGAAGAATCCCATCGACTCGGCGATCGCCGGCCAACCGTGCGGCCAGTGCACGGCGAAGATCGCGACCAGCATGGTGACCATCAGCGGCACCGCGATCAGACGCACACCCAAACCGGCGAGCAGCAGCGCCGCTCCCCCCAGCTCGGAGCCGGTGGCCATGGCCGCCATCAGGTCCGGAAACGGCAGTCCCAAGCCCCACTCCGCGTTGCCGAACCACTCGGAGGTATCTTCAAAATGGGCCAGCTTGTTCCACCCCGCCATCCAGAACACCGGCGCCAGGTACAGACGCAGCAACAGGGGGGCGAGGAAATCGGCCTTCGACACGATCCGGACAGCGTCGGCGTAGAGGTCGTACAGCTTGTTGAGTTGCGCCATGGATCCTGGAACCGTTTTCGATGAGACGCATGCTAGCCTCCGCCCCGGTCGAACACTGTGTCACCCGATCCGCTGTCCATGACCGAACGTACAGACGACGCCCTGCTCGAAAGCATCATCTCCGCCTACCAGCTGCATGCCCGTATCACCGACAGCATGCGGTACTGCGGCCGCTGGCGGGACTGGGATGCGCAGGCCCCCAAGGGCACGGCGTGGTTTCACCTGATCGACCAGGGCGCATGCATGATGCAGATGTCCGGCGATGCGGCTCCGGTGCGTCTGGATGCCGGTGACCTCGTGGTGTTTCCGCACGGCACAGCGCACACGCTCACCGGGATCGAGAATCTGGAAGTCCCCGGTTGCGAGCCGGGTTTCACCAGCATGCTCTGCGGCGAGTTCACCTTCGAGTCCACCGCCGGCAACCCAGTGATGGACGGCCTGCCGCCCCTGATGGTGGTGCATGAGGCCGAAGCGGGCGATGCGTTCCGTCGGGTCGCCGCACTGCTTCAGGAGGAATCCCGGGTGCGCCGCTTCGGCAGCCAGGCCGTGATGGACAAGCTGGCGGACGCGCTGTTCGTGATGACCCTGCGCCACCACCTCGCCACCGCCACCTCGCCGCGGGGGCTGTTCGCGGCGCTGGCCGATCCGCGACTCAAGCGCTCGCTCGACGCGATGCACGCCCATCCCGGTCGTGACTGGACCGTGGCCTCGCTGGCCGAGGTCGCCTGCCTGTCCCGCACCGCGTTTGCCGAGCGTTTTGCCGAGACCCTGGCTGAAACGCCTTACCAATACCTCACGCGCTGGCGCATGACCCAGGCGCTCAAGCTGCTGCGCGATCCACGGCTGTCCGTCGCCCATGTGGCGGAACGCATGGGCTACCAGACCGAGGCCGCATTCCGGCGTAGCTTCAAGCGCGTGCATGGCTACGGCCCGGGCAGCGTCCGGCGCAAGCCGGTAGAACCCGGACATTCACGCGCGGCTTGATTGGGGTTCTGTGGAAGACGGACACTGATGTCATGGGGGAATTGATCATCAAAGCCGCGCTCGCCTACCTGCTCGGCAACATCATGGGCGGGTACCTGGTCGGCCGGCTGCGCGGCGGCGTCGATCTGCGTGCGGTCGGCAGCGGCAATGTGGGGGCGACCAATGCCTTGCGCACTCAGGGCACGAGCTTTGCGCTCATGGTGCTGGCGATCGATGTCGGCAAGGGTGTGGTCGGCGCGTTGCTGGTGCCGATGCTGCCGCTCGGTCTCGACACCCCATCGCCTTTTTCAATGCAGCAGCTCGGTTACGTCTGCGGCGCCGCGGTCACCCTTGGCCACTGTTATCCGGCCCTGTGGGGCTTCAGCGGCGGCAAGGGCGTGGCCACGCTCGCCGGCGTCTTCGGTGCGCTGCTGCCCTGGGGCCTGCCGTGGATTCTGCTCGGCTTCGTGGGGGTCGTTCTGGTCACGGGATATGTGAGTCTGGGCACGCTGACGGCGGCGGCGGTCGCGGTGCTTTACGTCGCCGCGTTCGATGCACGCGGCGCGGCGTCCGATGTCGGTGCGTTCACGGCCTTCATGGCGGCCCTGGTCGTGCTCAAACATCGCGACAACATCCTGCGCCTGCTGCGCGGCAGCGAGAGCCGTTTCGACAAGCTGCGCGTCATCGGCAAATGGCTCGAACGCTAGACGACGAGGACCTGTTGCATCTGGTCGACGCACTGGCCGGCGGCGACTGGCAATCCGGCGAGCGGCTGGCCGGGTCGGCCGGTCTGACGCGGGCAGGTTTGGCCAAGCGCGTCGCGCATCTGCGCGAATGGGGACTGGCCATCGAGTCGCGCTTCGGGCTCGGCTACCGGCTGGCGCGCCCGCTCGAACGGCTCGACGCGATGCGCTTGCGTGGCTCGCTTCCGCCGGGCCTGCGCCTCGACGTCGCACCGATCGTGGACTCGACCAACCGCATGCTGATGGACGCAGATACCACCGCGGACCCGCAAGCCCTGATCGCCGAGTTCCAGTCCGCCGGCCGCGGGCGTCGCGGGCGCGCGTGGCGTTCGCCTTTCGGCGCCAACCTGTATCTCTCCATCGCCTGGACGTATCCCTCGTGGCCTCCTGCCCTGCCGGCGCTTTCGCTGGCCGTGGGCGTGGTCTGCGCGCGCGTGCTGTCGAACCAAGCAGGGCTCGACGGCGTTCGGCTGAAGTGGCCCAACGATCTGTGGCTGGACGGCCGCAAGCTGGGCGGGATCCTGATCGAGCAGCGTGGCGAATCCAGCGGCAGCTGCCGGGTGGTCGTGGGCGTCGGCATCAACGTGGCGATGGACTCAGGCCAGGCAGGCGAGATCGACCAACCATGGATCGCGCTCGACGAAGTGCTGACACGGACAGGCCGGGCGCGTGCCTCACGCAACGCGCTGGCGGCGAGCCTCCTGGGAAGCCTGCACGCGTGCCTCGCGCGATATCCGCGGGATGGCTTCGAGGAATATCGGAAAGAGTGGCTCGCACTGGATGCCCTGCGAAATCGTCCGGTGCGCGTGCCGGGCGACGAGAGGCTGCACGGAATCGGCCGTGGCCTGGACGAGCACGGCGCCTTCCTGATCCAGACCGGCGACGGCGCGCTCCAACGCGTCCTCGCTGGCGACGTGTCGCTGAGGCCCGCATGAAACTCTTGATCGATGTCGGCAACACGAGGCTGAAATGGGCCTGGGTCGAGGACGGCGAAATCGTCGAGGGCGGCGCGGCGATGCACGACGACAACCCCGCCGACATCCTCGCGCAGGCGGATCTGGACGAGCCGGATTCGATTGCGGTGGCCAGCGTTGCGGGCCCGGCGCATGACATCGCGCTGACGAAAGTCTGCGCCGTGCGCTGGCAACTCAAGCCGGCGTTCGCGCGAGTGGCGGCGGAGCGCGACGGCCTGCGTAATGGCTACGCCGAACCGCAGCGTCTGGGCGTCGATCGCTGGCTGGCGATGCTGGCGGCGTGGGCCCGGACGCGAGGCCCCTGCATCGTCGCGGATGCGGGCACCGCACTCACGGTCGATGTCGTGGACGACCGCGGCCAGCACCTTGGCGGCATCATCGCGGCCGGCCTTCGGACTTCGGAAAAAGCTGTGCTCGGCGCGACCCGATTTCCGGTACGCCAGGTGCCGTTGGTACCTCACGCGGGACTCGGCCTGGACTCGGAAGCCTGCGTACGCCAGGGCGCCATGCTGTCGGCGCTTGGTGCGCTGGATCGCGTCGCCACGCAACTGCCGCCGGCGCGGCGCTACATCGCAGGGGGTGATGCGCCGACCCTGATTCCGTTTCTGGGTGCCAGCTGGGAGCACCGGCCGATGCTGGTGTTCGAGGGCCTGCATGTCCTATCCGACCCAGGCTCCTGAGCGGCAGCCCGGCGACTCCCGAAACCTGGTACCCGCTACTTCGTCCTCGCCTTCTTCTGCAAAGCCGCGGGCGTGAACAGCGCGTCCTCGTACTTCACCTCGAAATCCGAGATCGCGTCCTCGTTGCTCAGCGCCGTGACGAAGTAACGCTTGGACTGCAAGTCATAGATGGTCTCGGGGATGCCGGTCACGGTGGGAATGAAGGGCACGGTCAGCAGATGCGCCTCCTGCACCTTCCACAATTCGCCGCGGTTGTCGTAGCAGTCGACGATGGCGATGGCCCAGGAATCCTCGTCCAGGTAGAAGCGCCGCTTGCCGAAGCCATGCCGCTGTCCGGCCTTGAGCGTGGCCTCCACCACCCACACCCGGTGCAGCTCGTAGCGCGCCAGGTCCTGGTTGATGTGGCCGGGGCGGATGATGTCCTTGTACTTGAAGGTGGGACTGTTGAGCAGCCAGGAGTTGTAGGGAATCAGCACCTCCTTCTTGCCCACCAGCTTCCAGTCGTAGCGCTCCAGGGAGCCGTTGAACACGTCGATCTGGTCGTTGAACTGCTCGTTGTCAGAACCGATGGAAGGATTGTCGAAACCGACGTCGGGCGCGCGGTTGACCCGCGCCAGGCCCGGCGAATAGATCCAGGCATTGCGGCTCAGGCCACTGCCGCCGGCGGTCTCGTGAACCAGGATCACCTGGCCGGCCGAGCGCGGCGGTTCCAGCACCTCTTGCAGGTAATAGGCGAACAGGCCGCCGTTGCGGATCGCGCTCGGCTCGCTGAGGCTGGCGTACTTGAACTTCACGTCCTCGACCAGCTTGCTGATCTTGTACGTGCCATCGGGTTTGACGACGGCCTGGTTGTTGTAGCGCTTGACCGCTGAACCGCGGAACTTGAGCTTGTGATTCCAGATCGGCTCGGCGCCGGTCGCCGGAATCGGGAAGGGAAAACCCAGCTCCGCGCCCTCGATCTCGTCCGTGCCCTTGAGCGTCGCGCGGCCGGCGTTGGCGATGGTCGCGGCGTTGATCGGGTCCGGAAAGAAGGCGTTGCGGAAGGACGGGAACACGATCATCCGGTAGTCCGGATAGGTCTTGAACAGCGCCTTGTGGCCCTCGCTGAGCAGCTTGTCGTACTGCGCGAGGTTGGACTTGTTGATGACGTACAGCGGCTTGATGGAATCGATGGGGCCGGTGGCGCCGGGTTGTTTGTAATCGAGGAAGCCTCTCACGTAGCTGGGCATGTACTTCATGACCAGGGCATTGGCCGCGACGCGGGTCTTGGGGTCATCGACGATGTTGATGATCTCCAGCACCTTGCCGATGTCGAAGGCCGCGACCATGCGCGACAGGAAGCTCGCGCCTCCGCTTTTCTTGAGTTCGGCGATGACGGCGACGATGTCGTCGCGCATCTGCGGCAGCTTCAAGCTGCGCGCCTGCACCTGCGCCAGCAAGGCATCCACGCTCTTGCCGCCGCGGGTGGCGAGCACCCTGTCGAAATCCGCCTTGAGCGAAGCGTCCGCGGAGAGCATGGCCTTGACCACGACCAGCACCTGGTCGGCCTTGGCCGGCTCGGCGTCCATGATGCTCTGTGCCTGCACCAGCAGGTCGCTGACCACGGCCGGGTCGCCGATCATGCCCTGGATGTCTTTGACCAGGCGCGTGCGCAGGGCTTCCAGATCGGCGCGCTTGAGCTTGAGCATTTCGGGCGAGAAGGCGGCGCTGCCGGTCCAGGTGGGAATGGTCCCCTCCGCGTTGCCCGCGCTTGTAGCACCGACCGCGGTGAGGTCCTTGCCCAGGCGCGCGGCCTGGTCGGGGGGAGCGATGGCCTGAACGACCGCGGTCGTCAGCGACAGCGCCCATGCGAGCACAAAACGATTCTTCATTTGGATTCTTCCTGCGGACGTCGTCGGTCCAATCTTGCAAGGCAGGCTTTGAGCCTATGCCTCGGCCAAAGAATTGCCTTGGCCGCTGCGCCCGGGCTTCAGGCGCAACTGCGCGGCCGGCCTTGAGGAGATATTTCGAGATTGTTCTCGAACAGTTCCGTCACGGTGTTCAGCGTGATACGCGTGAGACAGTGGATACCCCTTGAAACATCGTCGCAAACTGCCTTGCAGGAACCCCCGTCATATCGGCCCGCAAGCGCTTCTCTCTCCCGCGAGCGGTCCTGGCGTGCTTCCTTCCGCACGTCCGACCAGAACGCGAATTGAATACGGGCAATCTTTCGCATTAGCTTGCGTCTAAGTCAATCGAGGCTACCGCCATGCAGAACGCAACCGGCTTCATTCCGCGACGTCATGGCATCGACCTGGAAAGCGGGCGCCGAACCGGCCGGCTGCTGAAATGGTTCATCCGAGGCGATGCGGAACCCACACCGGAGCGATGGAAAGCTCTCGGCGAGGGCCTGATGCTGGGCGATCCCCTGGCCGACCGCCTGCTCGACTGGATGCACGAATCCGGCATGCGCGAGTCCATGCCCCTGTTCCAGCGCGCGCTGGCTTCGGGTATCGCGTCGGTGCCGGAAACACCTGCCGGTGCCGGCGTGCCGACGCCGCTACACGCGTTCTTCACGCATTGCGAGCGACGCCCCGCCTGGGTCGATGGCGGAAAGCTGGCCGAGGGCGCGCGCGCATTCCAGCGCATGGGCATGACCTCGCACTACGTGCTGCGTGACGCCGCGCTGATGGGCGGCTACCAGGCCTCGGCGTTCAATAAGACCCTCATCCTCACCGGCGCGCTCAAGGGCGGGACGCCACGGCGCGTGGCCGAGACCATGAAGTGGGTCGTCGGCGCGACCGACACGAACGGCCTTGAACCGGGCGCAGAAGGATTCCGTGCCACGCTGCACGTGCGACTGATCCACGCGATGATCCGGCGCAGGGTCGCCGGCCTGCCGGAATGGCCGCTCGAAGCGCTGGGCCTGCCGATCAACCAGACCGACATGGCGGCCACGTGGCTGGGTTTCAGCGCACTGCTGCTGATCGGGGTGCGCGCGATGGGCGTGCCAATGACGTCGCGCGAGGCGCACGCGGTGATGCACCTGTGGAAGTACACCTGCTGGCTGATGGGCGTGGATGAGTCCTGGCTCACCGACGACGAGATGGAAGGACGGCGCCTGCTCTACCACATGTTGATCGCGCAGACACCACCGGATGAAACCAGCGCGCAACTCGGTCGCTCGCTCATGGACGAGACGCTCTCCGTGCCCTATCCGCGCTGGCAGAAACTGCGTGCGCGGTTCGAGCGGGCACGCCATCTGAGCGTCACACGCTTCTTCACCGGGCGCGCCGGCATGGAGGCGCTGGGATTACCGCCGAACACGCTGCCCTGGTATCCCCTCCTAAGCGCGCCGTTCACGTTCGCCTGGCATGTCGCACACCGCGTGATTCCGGGCGGTCAGGCGCGCGCGCAGCGGATCGGTCGCAAGGCCCATGAAGACCTGGTGCGCCTGCATTTCGCGGGCGGACGCGAAGGTGTGCGGCCGCTGCACGAGGTGTGAGGCGATCAGAAATTGTAAGTGATGCTCACCGACAGATTGTCGCGGTCCTGGAGCACCTGGTCCTTGCCGTCGAAGTATTGGTACAGCAGTGTGCCGTTGAACGCTTGGCCAATCTCGAACTGGAAGCCCGGAATGATCCAGCGATTGCCCTCGACATAGTTCTGCACCGGAAACGGCGCGATGCCGTAGATGTCCTCGAACCACAGCAGGGTGGGATTGACGTTGATGCCGGAATTGAACAGGTTGCTGTACTTGAACTGCACCAGCAGGCGCAGGCCCATGGCGAAGTCGTCGGCAAAGCCGTCGGTCTGCTGCGTGGGGTTGACGCGCGCCGTGACCTGCGGCGTGCGGCAGTTGGTGCCCTCGGCAAAGCCCGTGCAGTCGGCGCCAGGACTCGGATGGGTGTGCTCCAGCGTGCCCTGGAAGTAAAGGTTGTCGGGCATGTCGATGATGTGGGTGAAGCCCAGCTCGCCCAGCACCGTCACGTCATCGGCGCCGAAGGTGCTCGGAAACAGCTTGAGCGCGTTGATCACGAACTGGCCGGTTTTCAGGCGCTCGAAACCCCTCACGTACTCGCCCGGCTGATATTCGTTGTTATTGGCGATGGTGCGCCCGCGATACTTGGTGAGAAACGAGGGGATGAAGGTCTCCGCGCCCGGCAGGATCGGCACCACACCCGGCACCGCCGGAAGGTCGAGCAGGCCCAGCAGGGTGTCCGGAATACCGATGTCCTCGCGTGAAAACGCCTGCTGGAAACCGGCGTAGAACACGTCGGAGATCAGCACCTGCGCCGGCAGGTTGGGCCGGTAGGAATACTCGCCCGACACCGACAGGCCGAACGCGGTGGTGTTGAAACTCACCCCGAACATGCGGACGTTTTCGGGGTAGTCGAACAGCAGTTCGGCCGAATTGATCGGCAGCGGATCCTGGTTCGGCAGGGCGTTGTTGAGCGCCAGCGGGTTGAACGGCAGGCAGGCCAGCAGCTCGTCCGGCAGCAGGTTGAGCGGTGGCGGCAGAGGCCCCAACGGGCTTCTGCGCAGGCAGGTCTCGGCCGCCTCGTTGATCCCGAAATACGGCACGCGGCTGTGGTAGTTGAGGAAATAGAACCCGAACTCGGTGCCGTCGTTGAGGCCCTCCGCATACCAATTGATCTTCACACCGAATTGGCCACTGTCCTTGGCCGGGCGTCCGTTTTCGCGCACCTGCGAATTGCGCGTGCTCGAAGACAGGAGCCGGAACGGCAAGCCGGAACGGAACTGATTGTCCGGATCCTCCGGAAACTGTCCCAGGCTCAGCACCGGGTTGTAGGTGTCGATGCCGGCCGGGTCGGCGCTGGAGAAGAAGGTGCCGCTGGGCTGGATGCGCGTGGTGTCCCAGTCGTACTGGTAGATCAGCTCGGCGCTGAGGTTCTCGACGATGTCGCCCGTCAGCAGCACCATGCCGGTGGGCACCGCCAGCTCATTGAGGTTGAAGCCCGGTTGCAGGGCCAGGATGGCGTCAAGCGGGTTGACCGTATCCAGGGTGTTGAACAGGTGCAGGTTGGCCTCGCCCCAGCGCACGCGCTGATTGCCGACGGCCACCGAGAACGAGCGCTCGCCGATCTCGAAATTGCGCAGGATGAAGGCCTCGCGAAACTCGCCCTTGAGACCCGACCGGTCTTTCACGCTGTCGCTGCGCTCCTCCCGTGCCGGCTGGTACTGCGTGTTGGCGTGGGTGACGTCGAAGTTGTAGTTGGTCTCGTCGTAGAAGCCGACGTAGTTGAGCTTGACCGTCCAGTCGCCCCAGGTCGCGCCGAGCTGGGTGTTGATCTTGAAGATCGAGGACACCAGATCGCCGTTGTCGTAATTGATGTTGCCGTCGTCCATCAGCGCCAGGAAGTATCCCCCGCGCGCGTCGACCAGCCGCTGGTTGGGCGCGGGGTCGCCCGACAGCGAGATGCAGTCGTCGTCGAACGGACCCAGGCTCCGATCGCCGCCGCGATTGCTGCACAGGTATTGCTGGCCGGGGATGTTGAGCTTGCCCACCCGATCCGAGTCGCGGCCTTCCATGCGCCAGGCCGCTCCCAGGGTCATCTTGGTCGTCCAGGCGAATTCGGCTCCGCCGTATTCGAAGTTGATGGCGCGGGCCGGGAACGCGCAGACCAGCCCCGCGATCACGACAAAGGTCCACCCGATGGACCCACCGCAGAGATTCATTTTTCTATACATGCCTCGTCTCCTTAGCCTCCTCTTAAACGGACCCATCCACCCGACCGGGTTCACATCAGCGCGGTTGCCGGCATGCTCCTGACGGGACAGCGCGACCCGATGTTAGGCCGCGGCCCCGACAAGTCCAAGTGCAAGGCGGTGCGCGAGACTCCGCGCCACGGCCTGCGCCGTGAATGACCTGCGCGACGATTGCACCTGGCGGGTCAGCAAGCGGGGTGTGAAAAGGCAAAATGCCGGCGCACGAATAAAAGAGAACCGCGACTCGCGGCGACAGCGTCATCAAGGCAAACGCCTGCGGCGGGGCGGCGCCCATCACGCACACCGACTCGACGGCCGGATCGCTGGCGATGCGGTTTTCGATGGACGCGGGAGCGACGTACTTGCCCTTGGCTGCGTAGATCGGGGCGGGCTTGCGGCGCGCCCCATGCAGCATGCGGCGTGCACCAGGGTCGGGGGGTGGGTCGTCATGCGCAGGGTTCGTGCAGCGAGGGCGGTTCGGGAATCGGCGCGGTGCACACCGCGTCGTGACTTGGCTCGCACTCCTGCGCGATGCGGTTCAGCAGGCCGAAGAACGGCCGCAGATGCGTGCCCAGGATCGCCTTGCCGGTGACGATGAGGCTGCATGCGATGGCGCGATCCGGATCGGCCCAGCCGAGAATGTTGGTGAAGCCCAGATGGCCGAATGCACGGCCGCTGCGGGGTCCGTACATGCCGTAGGGATCGGCGCCGAGAATCAGTCCCTCGCTGTAGCGCATCGGCAGCATCAGCGTGCGATCCAGCGCCATCCGGCCGACCGGGCGGATCAGGCGCGCCACGGTCTGCGGCTGCATGACCTGTCGGCCCTGATACATGCCCTTGTCCAGCAGCATCTGATAGAAGCGCGTCAGTTCTGCAGCGGTCGCGTGCAGGTTGCCGGACGGCAGCACGCTATTCATCGCCGAGTCGCCGTTGTGGGATTCGACGAGCGCATCGAACGAGCCCATCAGCAGTCGCGGGAGCAGCACCGATATCGGAAAACGCACCGGTGCACCGGCGACGCTGTGGCGGGCCACCGCAGCCCGATGCTCCGCCGGCAGTCCGTAAGTGAAGTGCCGCATGCCCAGCGGCTGGCGCAGACGGCGATCGAGATATTCGCGCAGCGGTCGGCCGGTCACGCGCTGGATCAGCTCGCCGAGAATGAAGCCGCTGCTGTAGGCGTGATACGCCGGCCATCCGACGTTGACCGGCGACGCCGCATACAGCAGCGCAAGGCAGCGCTCCCAGTCTGCCAGCAGTTCGATGCGGCGCTCGGCTTTCGGTACGCGGATGAAAGGAATTCCACCGCGGTGCGAGAGCATCTCGGCGATGGTGATGCGCTGCTTGCCCTGCGCGCCGAACGCGGGAAGGTAGTGCGCCACCGGCCGGTCGAGTTCGATGCCGCCCTCTTCCGCCAGCAGATGCACGAGCGCCGCGGTGATCGCCTTGGACGCGGAGCTGATCATGATCGGCGTGTCCGGCGTCGCGAGTCGCTTCGGCAGGTCCGGCGAATCGTCGGGTCCGTTGCCCTGTGCGTGACCGAGGCTGCGGTTCAGCACCCGCTCGCCGCGACGCTGCAAGCAGAACGACACGGCGGGATACGCGCCGCTGCGATACAGGGTTTCGACCGCATCCCAGATGCCTTGCACCGCCGCACCGCCGAGACCCGCCTGCGCAGCCGGCGCTTCGTCGGCGTCGATGGCGCGCACCGGACTCAGGTCGCGCGGCACCATGACCTTGCGCAAGTTCGCCGGTCGCACCGCAGTCAGCCGCTCAATGGACACGAGCAGGAGCGGATTGCTCTTTCAACAACTGGGCGAGCACCGGCTTCCACTGCTCGATCTGCTCGCTGTTGTCGTGCTGCCAGGGATGGAAGTCGCGGCGAAAGAAATCAAGATATGCCGGCAGCATCTTGCGCATGTAACCGGCGCGCTCGCCGTAACCGAACATCCAGCGCAGACCCTTGCCCCAGGACCAGGGCTTGAACAGTGAGCGGTCGCTCGCCATCAGCGAGGCCGTCAGGTATCCCGTCGTCAGAACCAGCAGGGTCGTGGAGACGAGATAGGCGCGCATCAATCGCGCGTGGCTGCCGTCCACCGCCTGGTACAGATCGAACGCCACCGCCTTGTGCTCGGACTCCTCGATCGCATGCCAGAGGAACAGCGGCCGGATCGCGGGGTGCACGTCGTCCATCACTTCCGGATGTTCCAAAGTCAGGCTGCCGAACATCGAGGTGAAGTGCTCCAGCGCGGCGGTCATCGCCATCTGGTCGCGCGCGCTGGAAAACTTGCAGATCAGTTCGAGAATCTTCCGCACCTGCGCATCCACACGCTCGGTGGGGACGCCGTTTTTCGCCAGCAAAGCGTTGAGCGCCTCGTGTGCCTGCGCGTGATGCGCTTCCTGGCCGATGAAGCCGGACACGTCCTTCTGCAATTGCGCGTCCTGGACCTGGTCGCGGAACAGGCGCACCGACCGGATCAGGAAGCGCTCGCCCTGCGGAAACTGTCCGCAGAACGCGGTCCAGAACTTCGTCAGTACCGGATCGTTGCCAAACCAGTACGCCGGCAGCGCATCCGGAAGGGAATAGCCCAGCGGCGCGGGTTTGATGAGCACGGCCTGAGGCCGGGCGATCGCGGCGCGCTTCGCGGGCTTCACAGTCGATTGAGTGGCGGTCATGATTTTTCTCCGGGAATTTCGGGAATGGGAGAGCGGGGACTCAGGCCGTGTTGCGCGGCTTCGCAGCATCGCGAGGCATCGCCACGTTGGCAGCCGTGCCGAGCACATCGTCCTGCGCCTGCGGCACACCCACCGCGGGATTGGCCAGATCGAGCGCGTCGCTGAGTCTCTGATCGCCGCGCGTGCGCCATTCGAGCAGGGGCTGCGCGAAGCCGCGCAGCAACAGGAAAGCGCCGACCCAGCGCGGCGCCCAGATGCGCGCGGAACGGCGGCGGATGCCCCGCTCGATCACATCGACCGCATCGGACAGCGTGATCTCGGCGCCGATGAAACGCGGCGAGATTTTTTCCAGCGCGGCCATCGCCGGATGCTTGCGCGAGCCCTGCACGAGGTCGGTGTCCACCGCGCCGAAGTAGGCACAGCCGACGCCGACGCCGCGCGGCGCGAGCTCGATGCGCATGCTGTCGCTGAGCGCATCCACGGCGGCTTTTGATGCGGCATAGGCGCCCATCAGCGGGCCGTGTCCGAGCGCGGCGAGCGAGGCGATGTTCAGCACATAGCCCTTGCGCGCGATCACGTAAGGCAAGGTCGCGCGCAAGGTGTGCCACACGCCCATCAGGTTCACGTTGAGCGTGCGCTCGAACTGACGCGGCAAGGAATCCGCCACGCTGCCGACATGCAGGATGCCGGCGTTGGCGACGACGACGTCGATACCGCCGAAGACTTCGGTGGCCTGCTTCGCGGCGAGCGCCATCGCCGCCGCGTCGGTCACATCCGCCTCGATCCACAGCGCGTTCTTGCCCAGGCTGTCGGCCAGGGTTTCGAGCAGCTCGGGTTCGAGCCCCACCAGCACGACCTTCGCGCCGCGCGCATGCAGCCGCTTCGCGAGCGCCGCGCCGATGCCGCGCGCGGCGCCGGTGATGAAGACGACCTTGCCGCGAACCTCGTAGTGCCTGCTCATGCCTCGACCGCTCCATTGTTGGCGCGCGCTGTCTGCGTGACGTAGTTCTCCACGTCGAAGCGCCGCGTGCGCTTGGAGTAGCGAAAGCTCCAGTCGGGCCATAGCCCGCCGTTGCCGCCTTCCGGGTTCTGGTAGTAGCTCTTGCAGCCGCCGGTGACCCAGGTCGTGTCGCGGCTACGTCTGACCATCTCGGTGACAAAGTTGCGCTGCACGTCCCAGCGCGGCTCGACCGTCGCGATGCCTCGGCTGCGCATCGTGCGCAGCGCATCGACGATGTAGCGCATCTGGTTTTCCAGCATGTAGATCGCCGACTGGTTGCCGGCGGCCGAATACGGCCCGAGCATCATGAACAGGTTGGGGAAGCCCTCGAACGTGGTGCCGAGATAGCTGCCCGGCGAGCTGCCGAAGACCTGCGCGATGCTGCGGCCGTAGCGCGCGTGAATCTTTTCGCCGATCTTGCCGGGCACGTGAAAGCCGGTGGCGAAAATGATCGTATCCACCGCATGCTCGCGGCCGTCCTTCGTCACGATGGAATGCGCGCGCACTTCCGCGATGCCCTCGGTGACGAGTTCCACGTTGGGCTTGGCGAGGGCGGGATAGAACGCATCACTGAACACCGCACGCTTGCAGCCGAGCCGGTACTTCGGCGTGAGCTTCGCGCGCAGCGCCGCATCCGGCACCTGGCGTCGCAACTGGTAGCGGGCGAGCGCCTCGAAGGGCAGCACGAAGCGCCGGTCGAGGAACAGCGACAGGCCCAGGCTCTCGATGCCGAGGAACCAGCCCGTACGCAGCGCGCCGTTCAAGCCGGGGACGCGGCGCGTGAGCGCGCGTTCAAATGCGGAGCGCTGGCGATCCCAGCGCGGCACGATCCAGGTCGGCGTGCGCTGAAACACAAGCAACTGTTTCACCCGCGCCTGAATCGCGGGCACGACCTGCACCGCCGTCGCGCCGGTGCCGATGACGGCGACGCGCTCACCGCTCAGATCGTGCTGCGCGTTCCAGCGCGCGGTGTGAAAACTCTTGCCCTTGAACGTCTCGATGCCCGGCAACGGCGGGGTCATCGGATCGTTGAACGGCCCGCAGGCCGACACCAGCACGCTCGCGGTGAACTCGCCCTGCGAAGTCTCGATCTTCCAGAGCGCCGCAGACTCGTCCCAGCTCGCGTCGAGCAGCTCGTGACCGTAGCGGATGTGCGGCTCGATGCCGTGCTTGCCCGCGACATCGCGCAGGTAGTCGAGGATTTCCGGCTGCTCGCCGTACTTGCGGCTCCAGTCCGGGTTCTGCGCGAAGGAATACGAATACAGCACCGAGGGCACGTCGCAGGCGCAACCGGGATAGCGGTTGTCGCGCCAGGTGCCGCCCAGTTCGCCGGCCTTCTCGAAAATGGTGAAATCCCCGATGCCGGCTTCGCGCAGCTTGATCGCAAGACCAATACCGCCGAAGCCTGCGCCGATGATGGCGATGGGCAGATGCGGGACCGGCGTGCTGCGAGCGCGTTGCGGCATGGACAGGTCGTTCATGGCGGCTTCTTCTCCTTGTGTAAGGCGGTTCGCAAACCCCTGCGGCCGCTTTTTCCAGGAGAGCAAGCTACGACCCTTTCCGGTTCGCAAACAATTCGCTTTCGGTGGACGTGCTGATGACGATCGGTAACTCCGCTGACCGTCCTCAGGACGCTGTTTGCAGTCAATTTTTTTCGGGCGCGGATGAAGCGCTGCGGCGCGCGGTGTCATTCCGCGAGCCATCGCCCCACAATGTTTCGGATTCTTCTCCGTAAAGCAGTGGATATGCGCCAGAAACCCCTGCAGGCCCGCTCGCGTCACACGGTCGAGTCCATTGTGGACGCGACCATGCTGGAAATCGCCGAGCGTGGAATCGCAGGGCTGACCACGACCCAGGTCGCGGACCGTGCCGGCGTGAGCGTGGGTTCGCTGTACCAGTATTTCGCAGACAAGGACGCGCTGCTCGACGCCGTCGTGAAGCGCTTGACGGCAGAGATGCAGAAGCTGTTGACCGAACAGTTCAGCGCGCACATGGGTCAGGATCTGCGCACGATCTCGCGCGCCATGATCTCGGTCGCGTTCGACTACACAGCGGCACATCAAACCCTGGTTCGTGAACTGCTCGGCACCGACTCGCAGAAGCGGACCATGGCTTCGATCGAGGCCCTGGAACGCAGCTTCCTCGACGCCTTCCGGCTCTATGTCCTGCAACACTACCGGGAGATCAGCGCGCCCAATCTTCCTGCGGCGACTTTCGTCTTCTTCACCAGCGCCGTCTGCACCGGCTTTCGATTCGTGACGACCCACCGTCCGGGCGTCGAGCGCGAAACAGTGATCGACCTGCTGGTCGAGACGGTGGTGGCCTGCCTCACACATGGCGCCGCACCCTCGAATCCTCATGGCTCGTAGCCAACAGAGAAAATCCGCCCTTACACCAGATTTACAAATCGGACGGGGAGCAGGAGACGGGGAGCAGGAGAGGCAGTATCCGCGCCGAGTGATCGCTGACGAGGCCCAGGGAAGATCGCGCGCGGCGGGTTGAAGAAGGTGAGAACTCCGCCGGAGTTCTGGGTCTCGAAAATCACGTGGGTCGGTTCAAGCCGAAGGCGGAACCGACGCGGCGCGCCCTCGACGACGACCGGTGCCCATCGGGTCCGCCCGTGAACGGCACGCGGCCTTGACCCGACCTACCCCTGACACCCTCCCAGGTCAGGTGTCGCGTGATCCTCGTTTGATGAAAAGCCGTTGAGCTTCGCTGCGAAGCAGCCCGGGCGCGGCGCGTCGATGCTCAGCTCCACACCGCGATTGCGCGCGCCACCGACGTTGGTGATGTGCGGAAACAGGTCGCTGGTGGATTCCTGCACGTCCGCGTGGAAGCGCTTGGCAGCGTATCAGTTTGAATTCCAGAACCCCGTTCGGCCCAAGTAGCGCCGCGAAGCGTCGCGTATCGAGGGCACGCCCGGCACCTCGATACGCGGCATTGCTGCGCAATGGCGCTACTCGGTGCGAACGGATTTCATACTGATACGCTGCCAAGCGCTTCGGGCGATGGGCACCATCCGCACGTTGGCAGCCGCCCTATCGTCCCTTGAACCGCGCCTTGCGCTTCTGCACAAAGGCGCCGGCCCCTTCGGTGAAGTCGTGGCTAAGGCCCAATTCACGCTGAAAATCGCGTTCGAGGTCGAGTTGCGCATCGAGGTCGTTCGACTGGGCTGCGATCAGCGCCTGCTTGATCCGTGCGATGGCCAGGGTCGGGCCCTGCGCCAGTCTTTGCGCGAGCGCGAGCGCCCGGGGCATGAGCTGATCGTCGTCCACCACCTCCCAGATCAGGCCCCAGGCCAGGGCCTGCTCGGCGCCGATCGCCTCGCCGAGGGCGGCAAAGCCCATTGCGCGCTGCTGGCCAAGCGTTCGCGCCAGCAGCCAGGTGCCACCGGCATCGGGGATCAGGCCGATGTTGACGAAGGCCTGGAGGAATTGCGCCGAGCGCCCGGCAAGCGTCAGGTCAGCCATCAGGGCGATGGAACAGCCCGCGCCAGCGGCCATCCCGTTTACTGCGGCGATCACCGGCTTGGGCAACCCGCGCAGCTTGCGGATCAGGGGGTTGTAGGTGCTTTCCAGACTGGCGCCGAGATCCAGGCGACCCCGCGAATCGAGCGGCGGCCTGGTCATGGCGGCGACGAGGTCCGCGCCGGAGCAGAAGCCACGGCCCTCGCCCGTGATCAGCACCGCGCGCACGCTCGCGTCGTTCGCCGCCTGGTCCAGCGCCAGCATCCACTCGCTCACCAGCTCCGTGGTCAGCGCGTT
Organism: Panacagrimonas sp.; assembly: GCA_052387695.1. Classification (GTDB taxonomy): domain Bacteria; phylum Pseudomonadota; class Gammaproteobacteria; order Nevskiales; family Nevskiaceae; genus Panacagrimonas. The sequence goes on from JBQTIX010000119.1 coordinate 44,131, forward strand.
GAGCTGCCGTGGCCGGTTGAGGCGAATGATGGCGACCTGCTGGTCGATCTCGAACAGCACGCTGGGTTCGGTCATGCGGATGCTCCTTCCTGATCGTCGTGGATCACGGCCCCACCTGTTTCTGCTTGCGGTAGTAGCCGAAGATGTCGTTCAGACTGCGCCGCGGTTTCCAGCCGAAGGTGTCGCGGAACAGGCGGCCGTCGATGATCACCGGGTACTTGAAGTAATTGATCAGGTACGGCGGGAAGAACGCATTCCAGTTGAGCAGGCTGCTCCACATCCTGGGCAGCGCCGGTGGAATCGACGGAATGTGCAGCTTGCGGCAGCCGCACTGTTCCACCGCCACCTGGTAGGCCACGCAATCCTCCGGCGCCACGTTGTAGATGCCGGGCTTGTTGGCTTCGAACGCGGTCACCATCGCGTCGGCCAGGTCGTCGACGTGCAGGAACTGCATCATCGGCGAGAAGCCCAGCAACACCGGCACCAGCTTGCGCGACAACAGCACCGACAGGGTGTTGCGCACGCCCGGGCCCAGCACGCCGCAGGGCCGCAGGATGGTGATGTTCAGCTCCGGGTGCTTCCACAGGAAGATGTTGGCGAGCGATTCCACTTCCACCGCATCGACCAGGTCCTGCGTCACCTCGCTGGCCTTCAAGGGATGGTCTTCGTCCAGCGGCGCGGGGTTGTACGGCGAGGCGCCGTAAACCATGTAGGTGGAATGGATCATGACCTGCGCAACGCCGTACTTCCTCGCCAGTTCCAGCAGCTTCTTGGTGCCGAGCACGTTGGCGTTGTAACGACGGTTGCGGTCGGATTCGTGCGGGAAGATGCGGCCGATGTGCAGCACGGCATCGACCTTGTGCTCGCGGAAAATGTCCTCGAAGCCACGCTTGTGGATCTCGACCTTGTAGCTCGGGATGCCGGCATCGGTCTCGACCTTGTGGCGGAAATCGACTGCCAGCACGTTGTAGCGCCCATACAGGCGGCTGATGACGCGCTTGGCCAGCGAGCCGGCCGCGCCGGTCACCAGGACGGTCTTTTTCTTGTTGCCGCTCTTGGATTCGCTCATGGATGACTTCAGAAGATCCGGGTGCGTTCGGTCAGACCCTTGTCGATCAATTCCCGGATGAGGTCCTTCACCCGTTCCACCCGCATCGTCACCTCTGCCTCGGTACAGGATTCCGGCCCGAAACGGATCGGCTCGCCAAAGTTGAGGAACACGCGCGCGGGCAGCGGCAGCGGCGGCGCGATCGGAACATAGGGGATGCCCAGCAGCCTGGCCAGCGGTTTGATACTGCCCAGCGAGGGCATCGTCTCCTCGCAGCCGACGATGCCCACCGGAACGATCGGCGTGCGATGCGCCATCGCCAGGTGCACGAAGCCGTTGCCGAAGCGCTGCAGCTGGTAGCGCTTGCGATACGGCTTGCCTGAGCCGCGCACGCCTTCGGGGAAGACGATGATCGCCTCGTCGGATTCGAGCATCCTGGCGCAGTTGAGCGGATCGCCGATCACCGCGCCGAGTCCGTTGAGCAGGTTCCCGAGGAAGGGCACCGTGGGAAGGAAACGCTCGATCATCGCCCGCGCCGCCCGCGGGCCGTGCGGGTTGGTCAGCAGCGCATAACCGACCAGGGTGCCGTCTATCGGCAACTGCCCGCTGTGATTGCCGATGATCAGCACGCGGCCCTCGGCCGGAACGTTCTCCAGGCCGTGCGCGGTGACGCGGAAGTATTTCTCGTACAGCAGGCGCATCAATCCGGCGCCAAGCCTGACCTTGCTCTCGTCGTAACCCCAGGTGTCGTAGCCGAAACTGCCGACCTGCTTGGGCACGCGATCGATCAGCTCGTCGATCTCGGGCGTCACGAGGCGCTCGACGATGGCGTCGCGCAAGCTGAAATCCTTCACCCTCTGGAAGAGCCCCGGAATCTTCATCGTGTGAACCCGGTCCTGGCCGGTCATCGTTGTGAGCGCTGCGGCACGGTAGATCAATTGCGGCGGCGCGGAAAGGGCTGCAATGACCGGCCCCTGCGGCGTTTCGCCCGCTGCGGATCAGTCCGCCAGTTGCCTGTAGAACACGGTGGTACTGCACAGCCCGCCTTGCGGCCAGAGTGCATAGCCGGGAATCACGCCGCAGCGCTGCCAGCCGAGGCCCGCGTAGAGACGCTCGGCATCACCGCCGGTGACGGTGTCCAGCACCAGCAGCGTCCGGCCGGCATCGCGTGCCGCGGCTTCGACCGCCCGCATCAATGCCGCACCCAGGCCGCGGCGGCGCGCGCGACGGTGCACCTGCATCTTGGCCACGTCGGCACGGTGCGGGTGGTTGTCGGGCATGGCCAGCACCAGCTGCACCGTGCCGACGAGAGTGCCGGAGCCCACATCCTCGGCCACCAGCACGATGCGCTCGCCGCGCGTGGCGCTGGCCAGGGCGTTCTGCCAGAAAGCGCGCGCCCTGGCACGCGACAGGGGGTGCATGAAGCCGACCGACGCGCCACCTTCCACGCAATCCAGCAGCACCTCGACCAGCGCTTCGACCACGGCCGGCCCGGACGTGGCGCGGTGAATACGGAAGCCCTCAGCCATGCCCCTCTCCGGGGACGGGGAACGAGGAATCTGCCCCTGCCCGGGAGTGACCCGCCAGCAATCCAGCGTTACCTCCCACCGCTGCGGAATTCACGCTCAGGCTGCGCTCGACCACCAGACGCAGCAGGTAATGCGGCCCCCCTGCCTTCGGGCCGGTACCCGACAGCCCCTCGCCGCCGAACGGCTGGCTGCCGACCACCGCGCCGGTCATGCCGCGGTTGACGTAGACATTGCCGACCCGGGCGCGGGACTGGATGCGTCGCCAGTTGGATTCGATGCGCGAATGGATACCCAGGGTGAGACCGTAGCCGGACGCATTGATGTGATCGACCACCCCGTCGAGGTCCCCGGCCGCGAAGCGCGCGACGTGCAGGATCGGACCGAAGTGTTCCGCGTCCAGCGCCTCGATCCCTGCGATTTCCGCCAGGCAGGGCGCAACGAAAAATCCGTGCGCGCAGCTTTCGGGCAGGGGTAGCTGTTCGATCAATCGACCTGCCCGCTCCAACCCGGCGATATGGGCTTGCAGCCGCGATCGCGCGTCCTCATCGATCACCGGTCCGACATCGGTCGTGATCCGGGCGGGATCGCCGACCACCAGCTCGCGCATCGCGCCGCGCAGCATGGCGATGACGCGGTCCGCGATCTCTTCCTGCAGGTACAGCACGCGGAGCGCCGAGCAACGCTGACCCGCGGAACCAAACGCCGAGCGCAGAGCGTCGCGGACGACTTGTTCGGGCAAGGCGGAAGAATCCGCGATCATCGCGTTCTGGCCACCGGTCTCGGCGATCAGGATCGCGAGGGGGCCGGTCCTGGCGGCGAGCGTCCGGTTGATGGACTGCGCCACCGCCACCGAGCCGGTGAACACCACACCCGCGATGCACGGCTCCGCCACCAGTTGTGCGCCGATGCGGCCATCGCCGGGGGCAAGCTGGAGGACTTCGCGCGGAACACCCGCCTGGTGCAGCAGCGTGATCATGCGCAACGCGATCAGGGGCGTCTGTTCGGCCGGCTTCGCAACCACGCTGTTGCCGGTCACCAGACATGCGGCGATCTGGCCGGTGAAGATGGCCAGCGGAAAATTCCAGGGCGAGATGCAGACCCATACGCCGCGACCATGAAGCTGCAATTGATTGTCCTCGCCGGTCGGTCCGGGCAGAAGCTGCGGCGCGGACATCAGACGTCGCGCCTGCGCCGCGTAGTAGCGCAGGAAGTCCACCGTCTCGCGCAGCTCGGCGACGGCGTCAGCCAGGGTCTTGCCGGCCTCGAACACGAGCAGTTTCAGGAATTCGTCGCGCGAGGACTCCAGCTGATCAGATGCGGCTTCGAGCAGCGCCGCGCGCTCGGCAACCGGCCTTGAATTCCATTGATCCTGGGCCACCAGCGCGGTCTCGACCCGTGACCTGACCTGCGACCGTTCGACCGACTTCCAGTACCCGAGGACACGGCGGCGATCGGCCGGCGCGCAGACCGGTTGGGACGCTTCGTCGGGCTTGACCGCTGCCATCACCGGTGAGATCGCCAGCACGGCGCAGAGGTGCTGAAGCTGGACCGGGTCGGCCAGATTCAGCCCCGCCGAATTGCGCCGTTCCGACCCATAAAGCTGTGCCGGCAATGGCAGTGCGTGCGGGGGATCGGTGATCACCTGATCGACCGGGTCGCGCACCAGCAGCGCGGGCGCAAGCTGCTCGTCATAGATCCGGTTGACGAAGCTGGTATTGGCGCCGTTTTCCAGCAGGCGGCGCACCAGGTAAGGCAGCAGGTCTTCGTGCGTTCCAACCGGTGCGTACACGCGGCAGATCCCGGCGGCGCTGCCCATCACTTCATACAGCGCCTCGCCCATGCCGTGCAGGCGCTGGAATTCGTAGCCCCCATCACTGCCCGTCGCCAACTTCTGTACCGCGGCAATGGTATGCGCGTTGTGGGTTGCGAACATCGGATAAAAGTGGTCACGCCCCTCGATCAAGCGTCGTGCGCAAGCGATATAGCTGACATCGGTGTGCGCCTTGCGCGTGAACACCGGGTATTCGCTCAGGCCCTGTTCCTGCGCACGCTTGATCTCGGTGTCCCAGTACGCGCCCTTGACCAGCCGCACCTGGATGCGCCGGCCGGCGCGGCGCGCCATGTCACCCAGCCAATCGATCACCGGCAGCGCGCGCTTCTGGAGCGCCTGCACGGCAAGGCCAAAGCCCTCCCAGCCGGAGAGGCGCGGATCTGCGAACACGGCCGCAATCACGTCCAGCGACAGTTCCAGCCGGTCCGCCTCTTCGGCGTCCACGGTCAGGCAGAGATTGCGTTGCCGGGCGAGCAGCGCGAGGTCGAGCAGGTGCGGCACGCATTCGCGCAACACTCTTGTGGCCTGCATCGGCTCGAAACGCGGATGCAGCGCCGAGAGCTTGACCGAGATGCCGGGACGCGTGGTGACCGCGGCGTTGGGATCGCTGCCACCTGCGGTGTCCGCCTCCTCCCCGATGGCCTCGATCGCCACGCCATAAGCGAGCCGGTAGCGGCCGACATCTTCGGCGGTCAACGCGGCCTCGCCCAGCATGTCGAACGAGCACAGCACGCCCCGCTCGCGTGCCCGCGCCAGCGCGTCGCCGATGCTGCGCCCCATGACGAACTGCTGGGCCATCATTCGCATCGTCTGACGCAGGGCCAGACGGATCGCCGGTTCACTGGCGCGACCCACCAAACGGCCCAGGGCGCTTTGGTAATGGGACTCGGTCTCGCTTCCCAGTCGCACCAGGCGACCGGTCAGCAGCAAGCCCCAGGTCGAGGCGTTGACGAACAGTGAATCCGATTGTCCCAGGTGCCGGTGCCAGGCGGCGGAGCCGAGCTTGTCGGCGATCAGCATCTGCGCGGTCGCCGGGTCCGGGATACGCAGCAGGGCCTCGGCCAGGCACATGAGCAGGACGCCCTCCTCGCTGCCGAGGTCGTACTCGCGCATGAAGGCATCGAGCGGCGACGCGCCGCTGCCCCGCGCGCGCACCCGTCGCACCCCGTCCGCGGCCCGTGCCTGGATCGCATCTCGGGTGGCCGGATCGAACCGGGCCTGCGGAACAAGCTGCGCGATCAGCGCCGCTTCCGGCGCCAGCCAGTGCCGCGTGATGGCACCGCGCAAGGAATCCAGGCTCGGCCGTTGGTTCATCCGGACTCCACGGCAAAAACGCCTGAACGACGCATCGGCTCAGAGCTTGTGAATCTTTCTACTGCGCTCGGCATTTCGCGTTCCGGCGGTGCTCGGAGTCCTCATGTATTTCAATACACTGCGGCTCCTGCGCGCCGGCGGAACGCGAACTGCCTTCGCTCGCGACGAAATCTTCACAAGCTCTCAGCGTACGGTCTGGCGCTCGCCGGCAAGCGTTACATCGCTATCTGCCCACTGATCCAGCCGGTCAGGTCTTTGAACACGAGCGCACGGTCGGCCGGAAGCTCATTGAAAATCTCGTGCTCCAGGCCCTCGTAGACCTTGAGCGTCTTGTCGGTCGAACTGACCCGTTCCAGCACCATCCGGCTGCCCGCCACGCCGGCGAGCTTGTCGGCGCTGCCGTGCAGGATCAGCAAGGGCAGCTTGATGACGGGCAGCACCGCCGGCAGCCATTCGACGAACTTCACGATCTCGCCCAGGGTGCGCGCGGGCACCTTGCCATGGGCGTTGAGCGGATCGCTGGCATAGGCCGCAACCGCGTCCTTGTCGCGACTGACCAGCGAGGGATCGATGCCGAACATGCCGAGCCGGGGAAGGAACATCGACAGCAGCTTGCTCAGCGGCTTCATGAACGGCGGAGCGCCGTCCAGCGCCACCGCCGGGCCGCTGAGAATCAGGCCGCTGAGCTTGGTCGCGTGCTTGAGCGTGTAGCTCAAGGAGAGCGCGCCGCCCATGCTGTGGCCGAGCAGGAACAGGGGCTTTTTCGGCTGTTCGCGTTTCGCCAGTTCGACCAGCTGGTCCATGTCATCAACGACGTTGGAGAAGCGGTCGACGAACGCGCTGCCGCCCCCGGCAGACTTGCCGTGCCCACGATGGTCGATGGCATAGACCGCGCAGCCGATATCCACCAGTTCTTTGGCGACGTGCGCATAGCGCCCGCCGTGTTCGCCCAGGCCGTGCGCCACCACCACGACCGCCTTGATGGATTTCTTCGGCGGCAGCCAGGTCTGGTGAAAAATCCGGACCTTGTTCTTGCCCTGGAAAGTGCTTTCGCGGTGTTCCATATCAGCTCTTGATGGTGGGTTTCACGGATGCGCCGAGCGCGAGAATCTCGTCGAGACCTTCGCGCAGGCACTGGATCAGCAGCTCGGGCTCCGTGACCGCGGCGCGGTCGCTGTTGATGCCGATACAGCAGCGGCCGTTGTGCGACATCATCACGATCATCATTCCGCAACCCGGCACCGGCGCGAACGGCCAGAACTGCGTGATCTCCGCGCCCGCCATGTAGACGGGAAACGCGATGCCAGGCACGTTGCTGACCTGCGCGTCCTGCGCCTTGGTGAAATCCGCGGTCATCGCGGTGACGGCCGCCAGCGGCAGGCGGGTCACCACCGGCATCATGCGGATCATGATGTCCAGCGCGGGCTCGGCGCGGGTGTCCTTGACGAACTTCTGGATGTGGCGCACGCGCTCGACCGGATCGAGCACGTTCAGCGGCGCGGCGTACTGGCTGCCGGCAAACTTGTTGCCCCCCATGGGATCGTTTTCCGTGCGCAAGGAGATCGGAAAACCGATCGGCATCCGGTCCAGCGAAACGCCCATCTCCTCGTGATAGCGACGGAAGCCGCCGATCAGGCCGGAGAGAAACACGTCGTTGAGCGAACCCTGCGTCGCCTTGCCCGCGGCCTTGAACGCGGCGAGCGGAATCTCGATGCCGTCGAAGCGCCACGACAGGCTGCGCTTCCTGAACAGGCCGGAACCGGGAACCGGCTTGATCCCGAGCATGCGCCGGGCCGAGGACAGGTACTCCAGGCCCTTGCGGGCCGCATCCGGATTGCGCGCCCACTGACCCAGCGAACGGGTCAGGGTCGAGATCTTGCCGGCGGCCTCGGACGGCAGCGCGAACAGGCTGGTCCGCAACTGCCGGGTGGCCAGTTCTGCCGGCGTCGGCGCGCGCCGCTTGCCCGCATCCGAGCGCGGCGGCAGCGGTCGCTGCGTCTCGGTGCGTTCCTTGCCCAGCACGCGGCTCAGCAACTGGATGATTCCCAGGCCGTCGGACGTCGCGTGGTGCAACTTGAGCACGTAGGCCGCGCGGCCACCCTCCAGCCCTTCGATCAGCGTCGCCTCCCAGGGCGCGCGCGCCTTGTCGAACGGCGTCATCGCCATGGTCTGTGCGAGGTCGAACACTTGTCGCTCGGTGCCGGGCTCCGCCACGCGCATGCGGCGCAGGTGGTAGTCGAGGTGAAAGTCCGGATCGTCCACCCAGGTCGGATTGCCGACCCCGAGCGCTGGAATCACCACGCGCTGGCGGAAGCGCGGCACCACTTTCACCACCCAGCGATGCCCGGCGAGGAAGCGCTCCCAGTCTGGCGAGCGGTCGAGAATCAGCACCGAGGTCGTGGTCGAGCGCAACCGCGGATCGACTTCCGCGCGCCACATCACCGCCTCGAAGGCGCTCATTTCGGCCGGCCCGCCCCAGTCGCGCAGTTCCGCCAGGATGTCTTCGCTGATCACGTCTTGTGTTCCCATTTCCTTGCTCATTGGTTGGTGCTTTATTCGTTGAATGTAGGCTGGGTTGAAGCGAAGCAAAACCCGGCGCGGCTGGGCAAGGCGCGAGATGGCCGCCGGGATTCGCTTCGCTTCATCCCAGCCTACGCCGCTTCGTGTTCCGATCCCGCCGCCAGCCTGCGCAAGCCCCGGAACGCCTGCGCGGCGTTGTGTTCGCCCTTGACCACGGCCGCGACCTCGGCGGCGATGGGCATGACAAGTTCGTGCCGGTTCGCCAGTTCCATCACCACGCCGCTGGTCTTGATGCCCTCCGCAACCATGTTCATCGAGGCGACGATCTCGGCGGTGGTCCTGCCTTTCGCGTATTGCTCGCCGACCTGGCGGTTGCGCGACAGCGGGCTCATGCAGGTGGTCAGCAGATCGCCCAGGCCGGTGAGTCCGGCGAAGGTCTCGGGTCGTCCGCCCAGCGCCACGCCCAGACGCGCGATTTCGGCGAGCCCGCGCGTGATCACCAGCGCGCGCGTGTTCTCGCCCACACCGAGGCCATCGGCCATGCCGGCGGAGATGGCGATCACGTTCTTGAGCGGACCCCCAAGTTCGCAGCCGATCACATCGGTATTGGTGTAGACGCGGAACACCGAACTGGAAAAAAGCGGTTGCAGGGAACGCGCGACCTGTTCGTCCGGCATCGCAATCACCGTGGCCGCGGCCATACCCTGCAAGACTTCGCGCGCGATGTTGGGACCCGCCAGCAGGCCCGCCGGGTGGCCTGGCAGTTCCTCGTGGATGATTTCGGTCATGCGCCGCTTGCTGCCCTGCTCCAGGCCCTTGGCGAGGCTGAGAATGGGCACCCAGGGACGTACCAGCGGCGCGACCGCCCTGAGCGTCTCGCGGAAACTGTGCGAGGGCACGCCGACCACCAGCACGTCGCAATCGCTGACCGCCTCGTCCAGCGAGGCGGTCGCGCGCAGCTTCTTGTGCAGCGGCAGGCCCCTCAGGTAGGCGTCGTTGCGATGCTCGCGATTGATCTGGTCCACGGTGTCGGCGCGACGCGCCCAGATCAGGGTGTCGGCGTTGCGCGCCGCCACCGAGGCCACCGTGGTCCCCCAGGAACCGGCGCCGAGCACGGTGACCTTGATCGGCCGGCTCATGCGCTCTCCCCTTCCGGGCTCAACCCACGACGTAGCTTCTTGGTTCGTAGGGTGCTCATGTCGCCGCCTCCGGCCAGTTGTCCAGCGTATCGACATAGAGTTGCCGCACCTCGGCGATGCGCACGTCCATCTCCTCGATCTCCCATTTCGACACGTCGATCGGCGCCAGCACGGCGACCTGCAAGGTGCCCGAGCGCATCGTCTGGTCGTTGCGACCCATGATCTCTCCCGAGTTGCGGAAAATCACCGGTACGATCGGCACACCAGCCTGCATCGCCAGATGAAACGGTCCCTTCTTGAACTTGCCGACCTTCGGCGTCCAGGAGCGAGTGCCTTCCGGCGCAATGCACAGCGACAGACCCTTCTTGAGCCGGTCCACGGCGGGCTTGAGCGCGTTCACGGCCTTGGCCGAATCGCTGCGATCCAGGAACGCGACTTCGGCCATTTCCATGAATTTCCCGAAGCCCGGCACCTTGCGCGCCTCGGCCTTGGCGACGCCGGTGAAGTCGCGACGCACGAGGTACATCATCGCGAACATGTCGAACTTGCTCTGGTGGTTGAGCGCGAACACGCAGGGCCGGTGCGCCCACAAGTTTTCCTCGCCCACCACTTCGACCTTGACGCCGAGCACGGCGAAGGCCGAGTCCGCGGCCATGGCCGTGACCATGTCCACCGTTTTGCGGCGGTTGCCGGTCGCCCGGTAATAGCCCATGCCGGCGAGAAAGCTCAGGCCCATCGCGCCGTAGGCGCCGACGGTGCGGGCCATGGCTTCGGTCGTACCGCGCTTGCGCGGCGGGAAACGCAGCACCGGCCAGCCGGCGTCCTTCGCGGTCTGTTCCAGCACTTCCTTGGGCTGAATCGCGGTCGCATGACCCACAGACTTGAGGAACGCGATGTCCTCGTTGCCATTGGCATAGCCATAGCTCTGGTCGAGCTTGACGCCTTGCTCTTTTGCGAAAGCCTGCACCGCCTCGGCCTTGCCCTCGCCCCAGGCTGGCTTGCCGACCAGTCCGCCAGTGAGCTTGCCGTTGCGGATCTTGGCCTGCGTCGCAATGACGTGCTCGATGCCGTATTCCTCGGCCAGCGGTTCGATCTGGTAGGCCGTGGCGGATGAGGCGACCGCGACCGTGTGACCCATCTGCTGGTGCGCGCGCACCAGCCTCCAGGTTTCCGGGAAGGTCGTGCTGCCGATACTCGAAAGCCACAGGCGTTTCCACAGCGCGCGCATCTGTTCTTCAGTCTGGCCGGCCCAGTCGAGAATGCCCTTGCCGATGATGTCGCCGAACTCGGCGTCACTGAGATCTTTCTTGCGCGTCAGCTTGAGCGTGTCGATCAGTTCCTTGCCGCTCATATCACGACGCTTGATGCGGTCGGTGAAATAGGCGGCGGCGGAGTAGCCGTCGATCAAGGTGCCGTCGAAGTCGAAGAAGGCGCCGATCTTCGGACCTTTCGGGCCTTCGAGAATGCGCTGAAGTGCGGCGTCGATCGGTTTCATTCAGGTGCCTGGTTGGCCGCCGCGGCGCGCGCGGTCTCACGCGCGGCGCGGCGCGCCACGATCAGCTGCTCGATCTGTTTCATGCTCTCCACGGCGGCGGACAGTTCATCGGCGAATTCCTGGCGACGGCGCGCGAGGTCCGGGGCGCCGGGCTTGAGCAGGTCGCGGTTGGCCGCCAACGAAAGGGCGTTGCCGAAGATTTCCCGCGACACGCACTCGGGATTGCGCAGGCGCTTCTGCAGCACGTATTGCCGCCCCACCTTCACGCATTCCTCGGTGAAGGCCTTCTTGTCGACCGGCTTGTCCGCCGGCTGCGCGGCGAGCCGGTGGGCGACCACGTAGTAGGCCTCCAGGAACGGTGGCAGCACGCGGTGGGAAATCAGGAAGGGCGCGTTGAACAAAACCTTGCGGCGCAGCTCTTCGGTGCCCACGCGCTGGCGGAACTTCGGGTCCAGCAGCCGCGCCTCCGATTTCATCTCGTCACGGAACGTGGCCTTGTCGCTGAAGAAGAACTCGAACTTGAGCAGGTCACGCATGGCGAAGCCTGAACTCCAGGCGCGTTCCATCGGACCCGTGGTCTCTTCCACGGTCACGTCGAGCAAGGACAGTTCCAGGATCGCGCGGTTCACGAACCAGTGGATCGCGCTGTTGCGATAGAACGCTGCGACCGAATGCTGACCCGGCTCGACGCTGTAGACCGGCTCCAGGCCACTGTCGTAACGGCTGAGCACACCGCTGGTGACCAGCGAATCGAGGTGATCCGCCACGCCACGCGCGTCGCGTAGCGCCTCCAGTTGCGAACTGGGCAGGCCCTGAGCTCTGGCATAGTCCAGCAGCGGCAGCACGCGCTCGTGCACATCGGCGAGGGCCAACGCGCGATCGGACTGGCCGAGCAGCACCAGGGTGACCAGGGCGTGCGCCGTCACCGGCGTACATCGGTTGATGCGCTGGAAAACCTCGAACGCGATCTTGGCGACCGTCCACTTGCCACCCCCCTCGGCGTCCGCCCGCGCGAGCGCTTCCTTCAGCGACAGCGGCTCACCGAAACGCACGTACGCGGTGCCGATGTGCTTCTGCTGCGTGCGTGCGTAGCCGGCGAGCCAAAGCAGGTTTTCCTTGGCCTTCGGCGCACCGGCTTCTTCGGCCGCCATCACGCCGATCTCATGCATCTGGTCGTAGGTCGTCGAGACTGGCACCAGCAGCATGTCGTCCGCACCGCCGCTCTCGATGGCCGAGACCAGGTAGCTCAGCAGGCCGTACTTTGGTGGCCGCAGCTTGCCGGTGCGCGAGCGCCCGCCTTCCATGTACCACTCGAGATTCTGCTGCTGCGCGGCCAGCCAGGCGAGGTATTCGCGCACCACCAGCTTGTACACCTCGTCGTCCTGGAAGCTGCGGCGGATCAGAATTCCGCCCGAGCGGCGGATGATGGTCCCCAGTGGCCAGAAGCCGAGATTGTTGCCGCCGAGAATGTGATTGCGCTTGAGTCCGTGATCGCGCAACAAGCGCGACAGGATGAAAGCGTCGGCGTAGGAGCGGTGCGTCGGCAGATAGACCAGCGCGTGCTTTTCGTTGAGAGCTTTCAGCTTGGCCAGTTCGCTGACGTCTGCATCGACCGTCCACGCCCGCGTGTGGAGCGGCCCAAGACCAAAGTCGAACATCGCGGCGAAGGCCGGACTCTGCACCGTGACGATTTCTTCAAGTCCCTTGAGCGCCTCGGCGGCCACGCTCTCCGGCGACTGTTTGAGCTGGCTGGCCAGCTTTTCGATCTGCTCGACGAAGCGCGCGCTTCTGGCCACCTTGCGCGCAACCTGTTTGCGCTGGATCAAGGTGGCGGCGACGACGGGATTCATGTGCAGCAAGTTCATGCGGGGAGCGCTTCCGCCTTGGACGTGACGGCAAGAATGATGTCCGCCACCTGTTCGGGGTCATCGTACATGGGCACGTGGCCGACGCCTTTGACGATGATCATTTCCGCACCGACCATCGCCTCCAGCATCGGCTTGCCGTAAGTTTCGAACGGAATCACCTTGTCGTGCTCGCACCAGGCGATCCGCACCGGAACGTTTTCCGGAATCTGCATCGGCTTGATCGCGCCGATCATGCCCATGCTCGTCAACAGGCGCGGCAGCATGGTGGTCTTGCGCATGGAGCGCATCGATCCAAAAAAATCGCTGTGCGGCACGCGGTCGCCGTAATTCATCGCCTGCTTGTTGAGAAACCGCCGCACCGCGGCGAACCGCAGGAACAGCCAGGACAGGATCATCAGCAGCGGCAGCAGCGCGAACACGATGCGGAACGGCCGCGAAATCATTTGATAGTCCTGCGGGGTGCGCCAGGCGCCGGCCGGCGACAGCGCGGTGACGGACTGGGCCATACCGCGTCGCGCCAGTTCCAGCGCCAGCCATCCGCCCAGAGAGTTACCGGCGAGGTGCGCGCGTTCGATGCCCCGGCTGCGCAGGTCGGCGACCAGCACATCGGCCAGCGCATCCACCGTCGGTTCGACACCCGCGGGCAGGGCCGGCCCACCGAAATGGCCGGGAAGGGTGAGCGCGAGGACACGGTGGTGCTGTTCGAGCAGGCGCAGCACCGGTTTCCAGATGTGCCAGGTCCCCCCCAGACCGTGCAGCAGCACCAGCGGCGTGCCGGAGCCACCCTCATGACTGTCGCCAGCCCCCTTTCCGCTCGCCGCTGCATCGCCCCTGGGCATGAACCGCATCCTCTTGAACCCACTGTTTGAACCATCGGCGAGACACGACCGGACTCCCGCTGGCACGGTTCGGAAGTTTAATCGCGAAAAACGCGGACGGCTCAGACTTTCATCGAGCATTCTCGTCGCTTGTTCTGGGCGCCGGCTTTTCGAGCAGCAACCGCCATAGTAGTATGGTGCCATACTACGTTGGGCGGCCCTCCAGTTCAAGGCTATTCAAGCCCCATTCCAAGCGACATCTATCGAGCATCATTCTCAGGAGAAAGCATCTTGCGTGGACTCAAAGACAAGGTTGCGCTGGTCACCGGCGCCGCCAGCGGCATTGGCCTGGCCATCGCAAAGCGCCTGGCGGAAGAAGGCATGCGGGTAGGTGTGCTGGACATCAACGCGGAGGCCGCGGCCAGGGCGGTCGCAGAAATCACGGCCGGCGGCGGAAACGCCGACGCGGAGGTCTGCGACATCACGAATTACGACGCGGCCAAGACCGCGGTGGCGGCCATCGAGAGCCGTATCGGCCCGACCTGGGCGCTGGTCAACAACGCCGGCTGGGACAAGCCCATTCCCTTCCTGAAGACCACCCCGGACTTCTGGCAGAAGGTCGTGAGCATCAATTACATGGGCCCGCTGCACATGACCCACGCAGTGGCCCAGGGCATGGTGGCGCGCGGCGGCGGGCGCATCATCTTCATCGCCTCGGACGCCGGCAGGGTCGGCTCTTCGGGCGAAGTGGTGTACTCCGGCGCCAAGGGCGCCACGATTGCGTTCGCCAAGGCCCTGGCGCGCGAAGTGGCCCGCAAGAACGTCACCCTCAACTGCCTGTGTCCCGGGCCCACCAACACCCCGGCGATGGACGCCTTCGTCGGCACCGGCGAAGAAGGCCAGAAGATTCGCGACGCGATGGTCCGCGGCGTGCCGCTGGGTCGCATCGGCGAGCCGTCGGACTATCCGGGACTGGTCGCCTTCCTCGCCAGCGACGACGCCAGCTTCATGACGGGTCAGACCATCAGCGTCTCGGGTGGCCTGACGATGCACGGGTAAGCCAAGGCAGCCGGGTCCATCCGCGCTCCGGTGGAGCGCGGATGGCGTCAAGGGCGCCGAGTCCTGGACAGATGCAGCGGGTGCAGGACAGGCGGCTCCGTTACACTTTTGCGTCAACGGAGCCGCGGCACCGCACACGCCCGAAGCACCGCACACGCCCGAAGCGGAGATCGACCTAGCCATGTCCCTCGTCGGCCTTCTGGACGGTGACATCACCGAGTATCTGCAACAGCAGGCCGATCGGCCCGGTGCGCTGTGGCTGTTCCTGCACGTCCCCAAGACGGCAGGCTCCTCGTTCCGGGCGGAGTTGGCCGGTCGCCTGCAACCGGATCGCAACATCGTCGTCAATTACGAGGACGAGTCCACGCCTTTCCACCAGCGCCTGCAGTCGGTGATACGGGAATTTGCCGATACCGTGAACGAATCGGCCGTGCGCTTTGCTTCCGGGCACATCTTTCGCAGTCACGCGGCTTTTATCGCCCAGTACCATCCAGACGTGCGCCCCATCACCATGCTGCGCAACCCGGTGGCGCGCATCGTGTCCGACTTCCGTTACGCCCGCACGCCCCTGCATCCTCCCTATCGCCAGTTCATCCGCCAGTTTCCAAGTTTCGAGGATTACGTGAATTCGCCGGCCTCGCAGAATAAGATCCATGAGTTTCTGCGACGCGCACCGTCGGATCCGCCGGAACAGGTGATTCACGACGTCGAGCAAACGTTCAGTTTTCTGGGCGTGACCGAGATGTACTACCTGTCCTGCCGCGTGCTGTTCGCGCTGCTGGGCGATGCGCGCAACCCGACCGTATACGAGCGCCGTACCGAACCGAGCGAGGACAACGAGATTGCGGACCTGGAAGCCCTGACGCCGCGCATTCGCCAGTTGAACGCCAAGGACGTGGCGATCTACGAGCATTTCCACGACAAGCTCAAACGGCGTCGCAACGACATCTTGCGCGCCCTGCCCCCCTCCACATGAATCCCACAGCCGTGCTGCGCGAGCGATTCGGCGCGCGCTGCGTGACCGACGCCGGGCGACTGCGTCCCTACGAAGTTCCCGAGCGTGGCGCGCCCGGGCACACGCAGGCGGTCCTGCTCCCCGAGCGTGTCGAGGAAGTCGGCGAGGCACTCCGGATCGCCAACTGCGAAGGCTTGGCCTACGTCCTCAGCGCCGGACGCACCGGCCTGGTGGAAGCGCAGCGCCCGGAGGGCGAGATCGTCCTGAGCCTGGAGCGGCTGCGCCACCCGCTCTCGTTCTCCCTGGCCGACGGCAGCCGCTGCGAATTCGATCCTGGCGACTCTGCCGACGGCGCACGCGATCGCCTGGTCCGTTGGTGGACCGGACGCGGTCGTCCCGAGCTGAAGGGTTCGACGATCGAGGCCGAGGCAGGGTTTGCCGTGGATGCGCTCAACGAGCTGCTGGCGCCGCTGTCACGAATGTTTCCGATGGAGATGGGGTCCACCGCTACCGCCAGCATCGGCGCCTGCGTGGCCAATGCTTCGGCGGGCGCCAACGCCGTGTGTTACGGCACCTCCGCACACATGGCAGTTTCCGCACACGGCTATTTCGGCGATGGCAGCGCTGCCGGTCCGCACGCGGCGGAAGCCTGGCGCAGGCCCGATCCGCACTCGCTCGCCATTGATTCCACTCGTCTTCCCGAGGCCTGGGGAATGGTCGGTTCGCAAGGCGTGTTCGGCGTGATCACGCGCGTGAACCTGCGCACCCACGCCGTGCCCGCGCAACGTGAAGGCGCCATGCTCGCCGTCGCCGGCATGCCCGACGCGATGGCCTTGCTGTCGCGGGCGCGCGACGCGTTCGGCGCGGACATCGAGGAGTTCGAATTCCTGTCGCGCTCCGCGCTGGAACTGGTGCTGCGACAGAAGGGTGCGGATGTGCGGCTGCCGTTCGATGTTCTGCCTGAAGCGCCCTATGTCGTCCTTTGCCAAGTCAAATCGGAAGCCGCGGACATCGATCTCGCGCAACGTCTGTACACCTTCCTCGCCGATGAGGCCGGCTTGCCCGACAAGGCGATCGGCTACGCGCCACTGACGGCACTGAAGAAAATCCGGCATTCGGTCACCGAGTCGAGCAATCTGGAGACGCGCCAGCTCGGTGGCGGGAGGCTGTCTTTCGATACCGCCACGCCGGTCGCAAGGTTCGGCGACTACCTCGATCGCCTCGCGCACGAACTGCGCGAGGCGCGGCCGGATGTGCAGCTCATCGCCTTCGGCCACGCAGGCGTCGGCGGCGCGCACCTGCACCTGATCGGCGGCCGCGGTGCGCCGGTGGCGCCGGATGCCGAACGTCTGACGCGGCTGGTGATCGACGTGACCCTGGCATTTGACGGCACCTACAGCGCGGAGCACGGCGTGGGCCCCAAGTGGGCCGACGAGTTTCTGCACCGCACGCCACGCGAGAGACTCGATCAACTGGTCTTGCGCAAGCGCCGTTGCGATCCGCGCCAGGTGCTGTCGCCGCGCAGTTTTGGTTTCGATCGACTCCTCGCTTGAGCACCCCACGAAGTACAAAGCTACGTCGCGGGGACCCCGCTTGAGCACCCCACGAAGTGAAACGCTACTTCGCGGGGACCCCGCTTGAGTGCGTTTCTCCTGCTGATCACCTGCCCGCTTCTGGGCGGCTTGGCCGCACGCCTGCGCCTGATGCCGGATCAAAGCTTCGCCGTGATCAACGCCTGGGTCCTGCGCATCGCGTTTCCCGCTCTGGTTCTTGAACAGGTGCCACGCCTGGTGTGGGAACCTGCACTGGTGTTCGCCGCCGCGGCACCCTGGGTGGTGATCGGCGGCGCACTGATCCTGATTCCGCTGATCGGCCGGCGCCTGGGCTTTGACCGCGTAACGATCGGCGCCTTGGTGATGACCTGCGGTTTCGGCAATACGGCGTTCATCGGCCTGCCGATGATCGGCGCGCTCGCCGGACCGGAGACAGTGGGGCCGGCGCTGATCGCGGATCAACTTGGCAGTTTCATCGCCGTGTCCACCGTCGGCATGGTCGCAGCGTCGATGTTTGCCGGCGACCGCATCGAGCCACGCGATGCGGTCATGCGGGTGCTGCGTTCCCCGCCCTTCATCGCGCTGGTGGTTGCGCTGTGCGTGCGTGCGGCGGGAGGGTGGCCGCAGGACGTCGCTATCGTCCTGCACCGCCTCGGCGACACGCTCACACCGATGGCACTGTTCTCCGTGGGCTTGCAGTTTCGACTCGGTGCCTGGCAGGGGCGCAAAGGGCCGCTGGCAGTGGGACTGGCGTGGAAGCTGGTGCTTGCGCCGTTGGCGGTCGTGGCGCTTGCGGCGGCGTGCGGCGTCGGCGGCCCGCCGGCTGTGGCGGGTATTCTCCAGGCAGCACAGGGGCCAATGATCACCTCGGGGATCATGGCGCAGGAACATCGGCTGGCGCCGGAACTGGTGACCCTGGTGACCGGCGTCGGGATCGCGATGTCGTTTGCCACCGCGCCGCTATGGTACTTGCTGGTCCGCTGAGGTCTGTCGGGTCCAAGCCCTGCACACCCCGCTGCCCGCACGGTCGCCGATCACGTATCGTTGCAGCCGCCACCCCTCCAGGAAGAGTGCCATGATCCGAATCCTGCCGCTGCTCGCTGTGACCCTGCTTGGCGCTTGCGCCGTCAAGCCCACGGCACCGCCACCCAAGCCGACCGAATTCATCGTCCCCGCCGGCACCGAGTTCGTCTCCGACCTGTTCGGCTACTCGCAGGCCGCGCGCACCGGTCCCTGGATCAGCGTCTCCGCCCAGCCCGGTTTCGACATCGAGATGCGCGGCTTCCCGGACGAATTCAGCGCCCAGGTGATGGCGGCGTTTCGCAATCTCGAAGCCGTTCTCAAGGCGTCCGGTGCCGAGCTGACCGATGTGGTGGAGATCACCACGTACCAGCTCGACATGACCAAGTTCAACGACGTCGTGGACGCGCGTGCCGAGGTGTTCGGCGAACATCGACCTGCATGGACCGCGGTCGGGGTCAAGGAGCTGCCGTTGCCGAGCATGCAATTCCAAATCAGTGCGCGCGCCTTCACGCTGAGCAAGCCCGCTGCACCGGGCAAATGAACTGGTGCGACAACCTGATCGACGATACCGAGGGTATCCGGCAGTTGCTGGCCTCGACACGAACCATCGCCGTGCTCGGCATCAAGACGGAGGAACAGTCCGATCAACCGGCCTGGTACGTCCCGGTGTATCTGGCCCAGGCGGGCTTCGAAGTCATTCCGGTACCGGTGTACTACCCCGAGCTTCAGTCGATTCTCGGGCGCAGGGTCTACCGCAGGCTGGCCGACATTCCCGGTGACATCGATCTGCTCGACGTGTTCCGGCGACCGTCCGATTTGCCCGGGCACCTGGAGGATATTCTCGCCAGTCGCCCGAAAGCGGTCTGGCTACAGCTCGGCATCCGACACGAGGCGTTCGCGGAGTCGCTGGCGCGTGTGGGGATCAAGGTCGTACAGGATCGGTGCCTGATGGTGGAGCATCGGCGATACGGTTGAATCGAGAACCGGCTGCGGACCCGTCTTCTCAAACCGAATCGTGCAGAACCATCACGCTCGATATTCTCCGTTCGTGCTTGTCGAAGCCCGAACGGAGAACGAGTGCGGGCGCTTCGACGAACTCAGGTCCAGCGCCGGCCCCTGTCAGCAGAGGGCGACAGGCCTTGGATTTGCTTCACGTAGCGACTACTTGGCGGGCTCGCCGTTCTCGATTGCATCCTTGAGTTTTTCACGACGCTCCTTGCGATTCTCCTGCCGATCCGCCTGGCGTTCATCCGACTTGCCCTGTCGCGTGTCTTCGCGTTCCTCGCGATTTCCGGCACGACGATCATGGGCCGCCTCCACTTTTTCGTTACCGTCGCGTTTCTCCACACGAGCGTCGTGGCGCTCCTCGCGATTGCCCTGGCGTGTGTCGCGATTCTCGCGCCGCTGCTCCTGCCGCTCCTTGGCTGCCTCGACCGCCGTCTTGTCGGCTGCGGATTCGTCCGCAGCCATGACGGTGCCGGCCGACCAGGAGAGCAACACGCCACTGCACAGCGTCATCAGTAACTTCTTCATCACGTACCTCCAGCTAGTTGGGTCCGCGGATGGTGAAGGCCCTTCAGCGAACCCTGCATGAACGGAACCCGGTGACCCGATCGTTTCAACGCTGCAAACAGACGCGATCGTACTCCCGCTCGGCTCCGTGAGCATCCATGGCATCGCTCTCGCGGACCCTGCATCGCCCGCTACCCCGCTCAAGGGTTCAGACGCACGCCCACCAGATATGGCGTCAGTCTCTCGACGAAATCCTGACGCCCGCGACGGTCATATGGCTGCGCTGGATGCCTGCCCCAAACCGGCGCCGGCCAGGTAGGATCCATCCGGAATCGAACGATATGGTGAACATGCAGTTGCGGCACCACATTACCGAGCGCGGCGACGTTGAGCTTATCGCCGTCGAAGGCGCTCATCATCGCGCGGCCGAGCCCCACGGATTCGCGCAGTAGCTGTGCCTGGTCGGACTCGCACAGGTCATGGATCTCGCGAACGCCGTTGGTTCGTGGAACGAGGATGCACCAGGGATACTGCGCGTCGTTCATCAGTAACAGGCGCGACAACGTCAGGTCGGCGAGGATGAATGTGTCCTTGGCCAGTTGCGGATGCAATTCGAATTCGGACTCCATGGTCGAATCGTAGCGCGCCGGCGCGCGATCAGGGCGTCGGGCACTCGGTGTCCGCTATCCTTGTTTTCGCGCGCCTTCACGCCCACCCACCCTGCATGCCGCAGCGAGAACCCATGATGAACACAACACGTCGCCTGCGCGGCCCGGTCTGCCTGTGTCGCGCCTTGCCGGCATCCTTGCTTGCGCTGCTGTTGATCGCCGGATGCAAGCACTCCGGCGAGCAGGCGGCGCTTGCAGTCACCGACGCCTACATCCGGATGCCGCCGCCGGGCGTGCCGATGGCGGCCGGATATTTTCGCATCAGAAACCCGACTGACCAGACTCTCAAGCTGCGTTCGATCAGCAGCCCGGACTTCGCGTCAACCGACATGCATGAGACCTCGATCGAGAACGGACTGTCGAAGATGCGACTGCTTCAAAGCGTGAGTGTCGCACCAGGGGCCGAGCTGATTTTCGAACCCGGCGGCCGTCACCTGATGTTGTCGGACCCGGCTACAGACCTCGCAGGGAAGGCCAGGATCCCGGTCGGGCTGACGTTCGAGCGCCCCGATGGGTCCGCCCTCACGGTGGAGGCTTTCTTCGATCTATCTGGGTAGCGCGCGGACCGCGCAGCTCATCCGCATTGAACAAACCTCTCCGCACTGGCAGGGCCCTTCCAGAAACGATTCGGGCGCCCTGCGGCGCCCGAATCGTTTCATCTCCCGGTCCGCTTCTCAATCCGCCGCGGACTCCGCAACGGCTACGGAGATCTGCGGACGATCGACCAGTTCGACATAGGCCATTGGCGCCTTGTCTCCGGCGCGGAAGCCACAGCGCATGATGCGAGTGTACCCCCCCGGACGGGTGGTATAGCGCGGTCCCAGATCCTTGAACAATTTCTGTACGGCGTCACGGTCGCGCAGGCGCGCAAACGCGATACGGCGGTTGTGGACGCTGTCGATCTTGGCACGCGTGATCAGAGGCTCTGCAAGCTTGCGCAACTCCTTGGCCTTGGGCACGGTGGTGCGGATCAGTTCGTGCTTGAACAGCGCCACGGCGACGGCCTGCATGGTGGCCTTGCGATGGCTACCTGTGCGGCCGAAGGCGCGGCCTGAATTTCCGTGACGCATGATCGGTGGTTCCTAATATTCGAATCAGTTGGCGGGGGTCTTCGGCGCCGACCAGTTGTCGAGCTTCATGCCCAACTCGAGTTCATGAGCCTTGAGCGCTTCCTTGATCTCGTTGAGAGATTTCTTGCCGAGGTTCGGCGTCTTCATCAACTCATTTTCGGAGCGTTGAACCAGATCGCCGATGTAATAAACGTTCTCGGCCTTGAGACAGTTGGCAGAGCGGACCGTAAGTTCCAGATCGTCAATTGGACGGAACAGGATGGGCAGCGTTTCGCCCGGCGGCTTCTTGGTGACCGTCTGGATAATCTCGCCTTCGAGATCCAGAAACACCGCGAGTTGGTCGTGCAGGATACGCGCGGCCTGACGCACGGCCTCTGCTGCATCCACGCCGCCGTTGGTGTCGACATCGAGAATCAGCCGATCGAGGTCCGTACGCTGTTCAACACGGGCGCGCTCGACGCTGTAGCTCACGCGACGAACCGGGCTGTACGAGGCTTCGAGCTTGAGCAGACCCACGGTGGTGGATTCAGTCTCGGCCGTAGTCGCCGCAACGGGCTGGTAACCGCGGCCGCGCGTCACCTTGAGAGTCGCCTTGATCTTGCCACCGGTCAGGTGTGCAAGGACCAGTTCCGGATTGACGATCTCGACGTCGTGATCGACCTGGATGTCAGCGGCGGTGACCGGACCGTTGCCGGACTTTTCCAGCCGCAGAGTGGCCTCTTCTCGCGCATTGAGGCGAAGCGCGATGTTCTTGATATTGAGGAGGATGTCAATGACATCCTCCTGCACGCCTTCGATCGCGCTGTATTCGTGCACCACGCCTTCAATTTGCACCTCGGTCACAGCTGCGCCAGGGATCGAGGACAGCAGGATGCGACGCAAGGCATTGCCCAGGGTGTGGCCGAAGCCACGCTCGAGCGGTTCGAGCGCGACTCGCGCACGGTTGGTGGAGATCGCTTCAACTTCGATCTGGCGCGGCTTGAGCAACTCGGAAACGAAACCTTGCATTGGAACCTCAGCTATTAACGATTAGCCGTTAACCATTAGCAACGCGCCACCTTTACCAACGGTTGACGCCTAACGGCTACCGACTGCTTCTCTTACTTGGAGTACAACTCGACGACCAGATTTTCGTTGATGTCGGGAAGGATCTGATCTCGACTCGGCTTGGATTTGAATTTGCCCTTGAGGCCCTTCTCGTCCACTTCCAGCCAGTCCGGGAAACCGATCTGCGCAGCGATGGACAAGGACTCCGCAATGCGCGATTGCGTTCGCGATTTCTCGCGCACTTCCACCTGATCACCTTCAGCAACCTGGTAAGAAGGAATGTTCACGGACTTGCCGTTGACCAGGATGGCCTTGTGCCCGACCAACTGACGGGCCTCGGCGCGCGTGCGGCCGAACCCCATGCGATAAATCACATTGTCGAGGCGACCTTCGAGCATCAGCAGCAGGTTCAGGCCGGTTGCGCCCTTCTGGCCGGAGGCCTTCAGGTAATAGTTGCGGAACTGACGCTCCAGCACGCCGTACATCTGCTTGAGCTTCTGCTTCTCACGCAGCTGGTTGGCGTAGTCAGACAGGCGCGGCTTTCGCGCACCGTGCTGACCAGGAGGCGTGTCGAGCTTGCACTTGGTTTCGAGTGAGCGGCCACGCGACTTGAGCAGCAAGTCGGTGCCGGCACGGCGAGAGAGTTTGCACTTGGGTCCGATGTAACGAGCCATGATCTGAATTCCTGAACTACACGCGACGGCGCTTGGGCGGACGGCAGCCGTTATGCGGGATCGGCGTCACGTCGGTGATGTTGGCGATTTTGAAACCCGCGGCATTGAGTGCGCGGACCGCAGACTCACGACCCGGGCCGGGCCCCTTGATGCGGACTTCGACGTTCTTCACGCCGTGTTCGGCTGCCGCCTGGGCCGCCTTGTCGGCCGCGACCTGCGCTGCGAACGGCGTGGACTTGCGAGAGCCCTTGAAACCTGCGGCTCCCGACGTGGACCAGGAGATGGCATTGCCCTGCCGATCGGTGATCAGGATGATCGTGTTGTTGAACGAGGCGTGCACGTGCACAACCGCGTCCGAAATGTTCTTCTTGGCGCGCTTGACGCGCGGCTTGTTGGCGGGGGGAGTCGCAGTTGCCATTTAGAACTCGATTTATGTTTTCTTGATCGCGCGGCGCGGGCCCTTGCGGGTGCGGGCGTTGGTGCGGGTACGCTGACCGCGGACCGGGAGTCCACGACGGTGACGCTGGCCTCGATAGCACCCCAGGTCCATCAGTCGCTTGATGCTCATCGACACTTCGCGACGCAGGTCGCCTTCAACCGTGAGCTTTGTGATTTCGGCGCGCAGCGCGTCGAGCTGACCTTCAGTCAGCAGACGCACCGGGATTGCGGGATCGACCTTGGCCCCCGCGCAGATCGCCTTGGAGCGGGTGGGACCAATGCCGTAAATCGCCTGCAGCGCAATCACGGTGTGCTTCTTGTCGGGGATATTGACGCCGGCGATACGTGCCATGACGCGGGTGACTCCTGGATTTCAGGCCTGAATTTTCAGGCACGCAAAAAAGGGCGCGGATTGTACGGGTTCAGCGCGGACTGATCAACCTTGACGCTGCTTATGCCGCAGATCCGAACAGATCACCCGCACCACACCCTGACGCCGGACAACCTTGCAGTTGCGGCAGATTTTCTTGACTGATGTACGAACCTTCATGTCCCGCTCCTCCAAACAAAGCTCAACGTGAGACCGGCTTGCCAGACGGCAACGCCTTCATATCCGACCGGCCCGGCTTGCCGCCGTCACCGGGCCCGCCCAAACCCTTGAGATTGGCTTTCTTAAGCAGACCATCGTACTGGTGCGACATCAGATGCGATTGGAGCTGAGCCATGAAATCCATGATGACCACGACAACGATCAGCAACGACGTACCCCCGAACGCGAATGGCACGTTTGCGTACGCAATCATGATTTCCGGCATCAGGCAGATGATCGTGATGTACGCTGCACCCGCAACCGTCAGGCGCGTCAGCACCTGGTCAATGTACTTGGCGGTCTGCGCGCCGGGCCGAACTCCCGGGATGAAAGCACCAGACTTCTTAAGGTTCTCCGCCGTCTCGCGCGAATCAAATACCAGCGCGGTGTAGAAGAAACAGAAGAAAATGATCATTGCGGCATACAGGAACCCGTGCAAAGCCTGCCCGGGCGACAGTGCATTGGCCATGCCCTGCAAAAATCCACCGCCGCCGCCCTCGCCCACGAACAACTGGGCCAGAGTCGCGGGGAACAGAATGATCGACGAGGCGAAGATCGGCGGGATCACGCCGGACATATTCAGCTTCAGCGGAAGATGCTGAGTCTGCGCCGCAAAGACCTTTCGGCCCTGCTGCCGCCTCGCGTGATGCACCGGAATCCGCCGCTGTGCGCGCTCCACGAAAACCACCGCGTAGGTCACCCCGACGGTGAGCAGCGCCAGCACGATCACGACAGCCGGGTTGAGCGAGCCTTCACTGACTAAGCCTGCGGTCGAACCCATTGCTGGAGGCAGACCGGCAACGATGCCAGCGAAGATGATCATCGACATGCCGTTGCCGATGCCGCGCTCGGTGATCTGCTCCCCCAACCACATCAGGAACATGGTGCCGGTGACCAGCGACACGGTCGCCGTAAATACGAAACCCCAACCCGGCGCCAATGCAACGCCACTCTTTTGTAGAGCCAGCGACGCGCCAACCGCCTGGAAGATCGCAAGTCCCAGGGTGCCATAGCGCGTGTATTTGGTCAGCTGGCGACGACCCGACTCGCCTTCTTTCTTCAGCTCCTTGAACTTAGGCGCCACCGAACTCATCAGCTGCACGATGATCGAGGCCGAGATGTAGGGCATCACGCCCAGGGCCATGATCGAGAGACGCTCCAGCGCTCCACCCGAAAACATGTTGAACATGTCCAGAATCGAACCGCGGGTCTGATCGAACAGCGCCGCGAGTTGAACCGGATCGACCCCCGGCACCGGAATGAAACAACCGATGCGGAATACGACGATGGCCCCCAACAGGAAAAACAGGCGACCGCGCACTTCTCCGAGCTTGGAGAGGTCCGGCACCATTCCAGTCGACGGGGTCTTGGCCATGATCGATACCGGTCGAAACTATTCCGCGATCGAACCACCGGCCGCGATCACCATCTCGCGCGCGCCGGCCGTAACCTTCAAACCCTTGAGACTCAGCTTGCGCGACAGGTCGCCGGTCTTGATGATCTTGACCGTCTGCGTCTGCGCAGGGACAAATCCCTGAGCCTTGAGCAACGCGATGTCGACCTCGTCGCCCTTGAACTTCTGCAGGTCGGACAGCCGTACTTCGGCGGTCAGTCCTTCCATCGGCGAGTTGAAGCCGCGCTTGGGCAGGCGCCGCTGGATCGGCATCTGGCCGCCCTCGAAGCCCTTCTTGCCGCGACCACCCTTGCGGGCCCGCTGGCCCTTGTGTCCGCGACCGCAGGTCTTGCCCAGGCCCGAACCGATGCCACGGCCGACGCGAACGCGTGCGGTCTTGGCGCCTTCAGCGGGCTTGATCGTGTTGAGTTTCATGGTCATGAGACCTCTTCAATCTTCAGCATGTACGCAATCTTGTTGACCATGCCCATGACCTCGGGTGTCGCGGTCAGGACGAAGGACGAGTGCATCTTGCGCAGGCCCAGGCCGCGCGCGCAGTCCTTGTGATTCTGCAGGCGCCCGAAGGTGCTCTTGATCAGGGTGACTTTGATCTGTTTGGCTGCGGTCATGATTTTCAGACCTATTCAGGCGAGGATTTCTTCCACCGTCTTGCCGCGCTTGGCGGCAATCTCGGAGGGCATGTTCATCTTCTTGAGCGCGTCCAGGGTCGCACGCACCATGTTGATGGGATTGCGCGAACCGAAGGACTTGGCAAGCACGTTCTGCACGCCGGCCACTTCGAATACCGCGCGCATCGCGCCACCGGCGATGACACCGGTACCGTCGGAAGCCGGGCGCATGAACACCTGCGTCGCGCCGTGCTGTCCCCAGATCTCGTGCTGCAAGGTGAGGCCCCGCAGCGGCACGTTGATCATATTCTTGCGCGCCTGCTCCATCGCCTTGGAGATGGCCTGCGGCACTTCGCGCGCCTTGCCATAACCGAAGCCGACTCTGCCGGCGCCGTCACCGACCACGGTCAGCGCGGTGAAGGCGAACTGCTTGCCGCCCTTGACCGTCTTGCTGACGCGGTTGACCGTAACCAGCTTTTCCTTCAGGTCACTGCCGGATTGCACATCGTCGAAATGCTGCTGAGCAGAAGCCATAACTTAAAACTCCAGGCCGGCTGCACGCGCGGCATCGGCCAGGGCCTGAACACGGCCGTGGTATTTGAATCCGGAACGGTCGAACGCGACCTTGGTGATGCCAGCGGCCTTGGCGCGCTCGGCGATGATCTGTCCGACCTTCTTGGCCGCTTCCACGTTGCCGGTACCGGTCAGACCTTCCGCCAGTTCTTTCTCAAGCGTCGAGGCGCAGACCAGCGTGTGCGCGGCATCGGGCGCAATGATCTGCGCATAGATGTGCCGCGGCGTGCGATGCACGGCGAGACGATGCGCGCCGAGATCACGGATGTGATACCGGGTGCGCTTTGCGCGACGCATGCGTGAGGCCTTTTTGTCTTTCATAAATAAGTTCGATCCAGCTCGTATCTCGGTTCGGCCGATTAAGCCGCGCGATAGCGTCGGCTTGAATCGGCCTGAAATAGGCCGCGAGTCTTTTCTCGCGGTCTATTTCTTTTTCGCTTCCTTCAACTCGACGCGCTCGGTGGAATACCGGACGCCCTTGCCCTTGTACGGCTCTGGCGGACGGAATCGACGGATGTCCGCAGCGACCTGGCCCACCATCTTCTTGTCCGCCCCTTTCACGACGATCTCGGTCTGCGTCGGCGTCTCCACCGTGACGCCTTCCGGGATCGGATACTCGATGGGGTGCGAGAAGCCCAAAGCAAGATTGATCTTCTTGCCCTGCGAGGCGGCACGATAACCGACACCGACCAGAGTCAGCTTCTTCTCGTAGCCCTTGGTCACGCCGGTGATCATGTTGTTGATCAACGCGCGCACCGTGCCCGACTGCATCGCGTTGTTCTTGATCGAACCTTCGGACACTTTCAGTTCACCACCGCTCATCTCCACCGCGACCATCGCCGGAAGGGTGAACGACAGCGAGGTCTTCGCACCCTTGACCGTTACCAGGCCTTCAGCCGACGTGACCTGCACGCCTGCCGGAATTTTCACCGGCATCTTCGCTACACGGGACATTGCTCGGATTCCTTAGGCAACCACGCAGATCACTTCGCCGCCGTGACCGGCCGCGCGCGCCTGCTTGTCACTGACCACACCGCTCGACGTCGAGACGATGGCGACACCCAGCCCGCCCAGAACCTTGGGCAGCTCGTCCTTGGCCTTGTACACGCGCAGGGACGGGGTGCTGATGCGATCGATCCGCTCGATGACCGGCTTGCCGTCGAAGTACTTGAGGGCAACAGTGATGACAGGTTTCTTGTCTTCGGTCGCCACGTCGAAGCCGAGGATGTAGCCCTCGTCTTCCAGCACGCGGGCGATCGCTTCCTTGGCCGTCGAAGACGGGCAGCGGATGGACTTCTTGCGCGCCGACTGCCCGTTGCGGATACGGGTCAGAAAGTCGGCGATGGGATCGGTCATGGACATAGGTCTTACCAGCTCGCTTTCTTGAGGCCCGGCACTTCCCCGCGCATCGCCGCTTCACGCAGCTTGTGACGCGACAGGCCGAACTTCCGATACACGCCGCGCGAGCGGCCGGTGATCGCGCAGCGGTTGCGCTGACGCGTGTAGCTGCTGTCGCGAGGCAGTTTCTGCAAGGTCGTCGACGCCGCCTGCTTGTCCTCATACGAGGCATCCGGATCCTTGAGGACCAGACGCATCTTCTCGCGCTGCTTCTCGAACTTCGCGACCAGCAGAGTGCGCTTCTTCTCGCGCTCTTTCATGTTGCGTTTGGCCATGGGAGTGCCTTGCTCTTACTTGCGGAACGGGAAGCTGAAGGCGTCGAGCAGTGCCCGACCTTCCTCATCCGTTCTCGCCGTGGTGGTGAAAGTGATGTTCATGCCCCGCACCGCGTCGATCTTGTCGTACTCGATTTCGGGAAAGATGATCTGTTCGGTGATGCCGAAATTGAAGTTCCCCTGGCCGTCGAAACCGCGCGCCGAGATGCCGCGAAAGTCGCGGATGCGCGGCAGAGCGACGGTGATCAAACGCTCCAGGAATTCGTACATGCGCTCGCGGCGCAGCGTGACCTTCACGCCGACCGGGTAATTCTCGCGCACCTTGAAGGTCGCGATCGACATGCGGGTCTTGGTCACGATCGGCTTCTGGCCCGCGATCGCGGTCATGTCCGACACCGCATGCTCGATGACCTTCTTGTCCGCGGTCGCTTCGCCCACGCCCATGTTGAGCGTGATCTTCGACAGGCGCGGCACGGCCATCGCACTGCAGCCCAGTTTTTCTTTCAGGGCCGGTGCGATCTTATCGCGGAATTCCGATTGGAGTGTTGCCATTTCTAAGTGCCGATTCTGTATCTGGATTCTGACTTGTAGGGACTCTGTTCCACGCTTCCGACCCGGTCGTCGCGGCTACCGCCGCGCTGCGAGCCCCAGCGAGTCAGAGATCCACCAGTTCCTTGCTTGACTTGAAGTAACGGACCTTGCGCTTCTTGTCGCCCTCCCCCTCGAAGCGAAAGCCGACGCGCTCACCCTTGCTCGCCTTGGAGTTCCAGAGCATGACGTTGGAGATCTGGATCGGCATCTCCTTCTCGACCACGCCGCCTGCAACACCCGCCTGCGGATTCGGCTTCTGGTGCTTCTTGACGACATTGATGCCCTCGATCACGAGCTTTCCGTCAGCCCGAACGACGGAAACTGTGCCCCGGCGACCCTTGTCGCGCCCGGTGATGACGACGATCTCGTCACCCTTGCGAATTCTGTTCATCTGGACTGGACCTTTAGATCACTTCCGGCGCCAGCGACACGATCTTCATGAAACGTTCACGCAACTCGCGCGTGACCGGTCCAAAAATACGGGTGCCGATGGGTTCCATCTTGTTGGTGAGCAGCACGGCGGCGTTGGTGTCGAAGCGGATCGCCGAGCCATCGGGGCGACGGATCGGGTGACGAGTGCGAACCACGACCGCGTCATGCACCTCGCCCTTCTTGACCTTGCCGCGCGGGATCGCGTCCTTGATCGTGACCTTGATCAGATCGCCGACGTTGGCGTAGCGACGATAGGTCGCACCCTTGACCTGGATGACCTGCATCAGCTTCGCGCCACTGTTGTCGGCGGCGAGGAGGAAAGATTCCTGTTGCAGCATGCTGGATTCTCCGATCGCTCAGGCGTGGTTCGAAAGCACTTCGACCAGCTTGAAGTGCTTGGTGCGCGAGATCGGGCGCGTCTCGACAACGGCAACGAGGTCCCCTTCCTTCGCGGTGCTGGCCTCGTCGTGCGCGTGCAGCTTGGTCGAACGGCGCAGGATCTTGCCGTACAACGGGTGCTTCACGCTGCGCTCGACCAGCACGGTGATGGTCTTGTTCATCTTGCTGGAGATCACGCGGCCGACGATGCGGCGCTCGATCTTCACAGGAGTGGCGGTTGTTTCGGTCATGTCTTACTTGGCCTTCCCATTCAACAACGGGTGCAATAGCGTCTGCACGCGCGCAACCTTCTTGCGCGCATCGCGCGTCAGGTGCGCCTGATTCATCGTGCCCATCGAGGCCTGCATGCGCAGGTTGAACTGCTCCTTGCGCAGGGCGACGAGTTCGGCCTTGAGACCTGCCGCGTCCTTGGCACGCAGCGTCTTCATGTATTCGACAGTCTTCATCAGAGAATCGTCCGCTGAACGAAGGTGGACTTGACGCACAGCTTGGCGGCAGCGAGACGGAAGGCTTCACGCGCCTCGGCCTCGGTCACACCTTCCATCTCGTACAGCATGCGGCCCGGCTGAACCTTGGCGACCCAGTACTCCACGTTGCCCTTGCCCGAACCCATTCGGACTTCGAGCGGCTTCTTGGTTACCGGCACATCGGGGAACACGCGGATCCACAGCTTGCCGCCGCGCTTGACGTAGCGTGTGATCACGCGACGCGCCGCCTCGATCTGTCGAGCGGTCAGCATGCCGCGCTCGGTCGCCTTCAAGCCGAACTCGCCAAAGCTGACCTTGTTTCCGGTCAGGGCGAGGCCGCGGTTGCGACCCTTTTGCTGCTTTCTGTATTTGGTTCTTTTCGGCTGCATCATGGCAGCGAACTCCTAGATTCGTATTCGGTCAGGACTCAGGCTGCAACGGCTTCGGCAGCTTCATCTTTCCTGCCGCTGCGCGGACGCTCTGCTTCAAAGACTTCGCCGCTGAACACCCAGACCTTGACCCCGATCACGCCGTAGGTCGTCTTGGCTTCGGCCGTCGCGTAGTCCACGTAGGCGCGCAGCGTGTGCAGCGGCACGCGGCCTTCGCGGTACCACTCGACCCGGGCGATTTCCGCACCGTTGAGGCGGCCACCGACCTGGATCTTGATGCCCTGGGCGCCCTGGCGCAGCGCGTTCTGCACCGCGCGCTTCATGGCGCGACGGAACATGATGCGCCGCTCCAACTGCTGGGCCACGCTCTCGGCGATGAGCTGCGAGTCGAGCTCCGGCTTGCGGATCTCTTCCACCGAGATATGCACGCTCTCCGGCTTCAGCCCCATCTTGCCGGCGACCTCGTGCTTCAGCTTCTCGATGTCCTCGCCCTTCTTGCCGATGACGATGCCGGGACGCGCGGTGTGGATCGTCACGCGCGCCGACTTGGCCGGACGCTCGATGCGGATCTTCGATACCGAAGCCGAGGCCAGCTTCTTGCGCAGAAACGCGCGCACGAGCATGTCCTTCTTCAGATTGTCGGTGTACGAGCCGCGCTCGGCATACCAATTCGACGTCCACTGGGTGGTGACGCCGAGACGGAACCCATACGGGTTTACTTTATGACCCATAAGTTCAGACCTTCTGTCCGTCGCTGACGCGAATCGTGATGTGGGAAGTGCGCTTGAGGATGCGATCGGCGCGGCCCTTGGCGCGCGGGAGCGTGCGCTTCATGGTCGGACCTTCATCGACCAGGATTTCGCTGACCTTCAGCTCGTCCACGTCCGCACCGTTATTGTTCTCGGCATTGGCGATCGCCGAATCCAGCACCTTCTTGAGGATGCCGGCGGCACGCTGGTTGGAGAACTTGAGGATGTTGAGCGCCTCATCGACTTTCTTGCCGCGGACGAGGTCAGCGACCAGCCGTCCCTTCATAGGGGACAGGCGGACGAACTTGAGTACGGCCTGCGTGTGCATGATTACTTCCCTGCCTTCGCGTCGGTCTTCTTATCGCCGCCATGACCCTTGAAGTTCCGGGTCGGTGCGAACTCACCACACTTGTGGCCGACCATGTTCTCGGTCACGAACACCGGCATGTGCGCCTTCCCGTTGTGAACCTGCAGGGTCAGGCCCACGAAATCGGGCGTGATCATGGAGCGACGCGACCAGGTCTTGATCGGCTTCTTGACGCGGCTGCCAGACATGTCCGCCACCTTCTTTGCGAGGTGGTGATCCACGAACGGGCCTTTCTTGAGTGAACGCGGCATGGGTGTGCTCGACCGGTACCTTGGTGATTACTTCTTGTGACGGCTGCGCAGGATGAACTTCTGCGTGCGCTTGTTATTGCGGGTCTTCATACCCTTGGTCTGCTGACCCCAGGGCGTGACCGGATGCGGATTGCCCTGGCCGGACTTGCCTTCACCACCACCGTGCGGGTGGTCGACCGGGTTCATGACGACGCCGCGGACGGTGGGACGAATGCCCTTCCAGCGCTTCGCACCGGCCTTGCCGTACTGTCGCAGGTTGTGTTCGTTGTTACCGACTTCGCCGATAGCGGCGCGGCACTCCGCGTGAATCTTCCGCATCTCGCCGGACCGCAGGCGGAGCGTGGCGTATTCACCTTCACGCGCGACCAACTGCACGCCGGCACCCGCCGAACGCGCGATCTGCGCACCCTTACCCGGACGCATCTCGACGCAGTGGATGGTCGAACCGATCGGGATGTTGCGCAGCGGCAATACGTTGCCCGGCTTGATCGGCGCGTCCGTGCCGGACTGCACGACGTCACCGGCAGCCAGATTACGCGGCGCGATGATGTAGCGGCGTTCGCCATCGGCGTAGCACAGCAGCGCGAGGTGAGCGGAACGGTTGGGGTCGTATTCGATACGCTCGACCTTGCCGACGATCCCATCCTTGTTGCGCTTGAAATCCACCACGCGGTAGTGGTGCTTGTGACCGCCGCCTTTGTGGCGCGTGGTCATGTGGCCGTTGTTGTTGCGCGCGCCACCCGGAGCATTCTTCTCCAGCAGCGGGGCATGCGGCTCACCCTTCCACAGACCCTTGACCACCACCTTGACTTGGTGGCGACGCCCGGGGGACGTCGGCTTCATTTGAACGAGTGCCACGACTATGCCTCCTTCGCGCCGCTGGCGAAGTCGATCTCGGCGCCTGGGGCCAGAGTGACGTACGCCTTCTTCCAGTCGGAACGGCGGCCCATGGATTGGCCAAACCGCTTGCTCTTGCCCGCCATGTTGATCGTGTTCACGTCGGTGACCTGGACCTTGAACAGCTCCTCAACTGCCGCCTTGACCTCGGCTTTGGTGGCGTCGCGCAGCACCTTGAACACCGCCTGGTTGCCTTTCTCGGCAACACGGGTGGATTTTTCGGATACCACCGGCGATACGATCACGCGGTGCAGACGGCCAGCCGTCACCACGGTTTTTATTTGCGTGCTCATGCCAGCCAGGCCTCGAGTTTCTTCACGGACTCGGTGGTCATTACCACCTTCTTGTGCGTCAGTAGCGCGAGCGGGTCGAGCCCCGACACGTCCGTCACGCCGACCTTGTGCAGGTTACGCGCCGACAGGTACAGATTCTGATCCACGTTCTCGGTGACCAGCAGGATGTCCTGCGTGTCGAAAGCCTTGAGACGTTCGATCATCGCGCTGGTCTTGGCTACGTCCGCAACGATGCTCTCGGTCAGCAGCAGATGACCGCCGCGAGTCAGCTCGGAGATGATCGAGCGCAGCGCACCGCGATACATCTTGCGATTGACTTTTTGCGAGAAGTCGCGCGGCACCGCGGCGTGGGTCTTGCCGCCACCGCGCCACAGCGGGCTGCGGATCGAGCCCGCACGGGCCTGACCGGTTCCCTTCTGCTTCCACGGCTTCTTGCCGCCGCCACGAACTTCGGCCTTGGTCTTCTGCTTCTTGGTGCCCGACCGCGCGCCATTCATGTAAGCAGTGACGACCTGATGAATCAGGGGCTCGTTGTATTCCGCACCGAACACGCTGTCGGCAACCGACACCATGACGCTGCTGTTATGGATCTGGATTTCCATGACTGATCCTTCGCCTTATCCCTTCACCGTCGGACGCACGATCACATCCGCGCCCGCGTGACCCGGAACCGCACCCTTGACCAACAGCAGGTTCTTGGCCGAATCCACTCTCACCAGATCGAGATTGATCGCGGTGATGCGCTTGTTGCCCAACTGCCCGGCCATCTTGCGACCCTTCCACACCTTGCCCGGCGACTGGCGCTGGCCGATGGAGCCAGGCGCGCGATGCGACAGCGAGTTGCCGTGGCTGGCGCGACCACCGCCGAAGTGCCAGCGCTTCTGCACACCGGCGAAGCCCTTGCCGATCGAGGTACCGGTCACATCGACGCGCTTGATGTCCTTGAACGCTTCGACCCTGATCTCGGAACCCGGAGCGGCGTCTGCCAGTTCCTGCCCTTCCGGCCGGATTTCCCACAGGCTGCGGCCCGCGGCAACGCCGGCCTTCTTGAAGTGGCCGGTCAGCGCCTTGTTCACGCGCGAGGGCTTGACCTCACCCACCGTGACCTGGACGGCGCGATAGCCGTCGGTCTCAACGGACTTGATCTGCGTGACGCGATTGGGGGTGCACTCGATGACGGTGACGGGAATCGATTCACCGGCTTCGGTGAAGATCCGCGTCATGCCCGCCTTGCGGCCAATGATGGCAATCATGGTGGTGTGCGCTCCTCAATTGACCTTGATCTGGACTTCCACACCCGCGGGAAGGTCCAGCTTGGAGAGGGCATCCACCGTCTTCTCGGTGGGGTCGACGATCTGCATGAGGCGCTTGTGCGTACGAATTTCGTACTGGTCACGAGCATCCTTGTCGGCATGTGGCGACACGAGGATCGTGTAGCGCTCCTTGCGCGTTGGAAGCGGAATGGGACCGCGTACAACGGCGCCCGTACGCTTCGCCGTTTCGACGATTTCGCGTGCAGACTTGTCGATCAAACGATGATCGAAGGCTTTTAGCCGAATACGAATCGACTGGCTGGTCGCGGCCATGCTCTCACTCAGAAGGTCTTAAAGAACGACCCCAGAAACACCTGAAAACTCTGCGCTTTTGGCGCTGGTGCTAACGGGGGGCAGCTCAAAGGGGCGCGCAGTATAGCCGCGAGGTTTTGGAGGTGCAACGGAAATCTGCGAAGACGACAGCTATTACGACGGAGAAATATCTTGGTCCGACTGGATCGCGCAAACGCCATTTTTCAGGATGAGGGGTCGCTTGGTGATGAATTCACAATTCGACAATAGACCCCCTTCCCTGTTGTATTGCTTCTCGAGCCTGTTGTAATTGCTCACAAGCCGGTTCAACTCGACTTCGTCCGTCGTCGCAAGAGAGTACACAAGATAACTCTGCGGCCCGCCGCAGGACTTCGAGCCGAACGCGACACTCCGGCATTGGGAAACGCTGTCCGCACTCGGTGTTCCAATCTTTAATCGAATCGCTTGCCCCAGTTCATCGAGCAGCTCGCGCGTCGTGCGGGATTCAGCCGGGCACGAGCACAGGCACGTGCTAGTCGCGATTACGGCGATTCGTAGGAGAACGACACGCCAATTGGCTCGGCCGGATGTTCCCTGTTGTGTCGCCACGTCGAGGCTCGGCAAAGTCATTTTCAATCCACCCATTCGAACTGGTGTAACGAGCGTAGCCCTGACGGAGCCGGAGGCGAAATCTGGGCTACGGTCACGGCGCGTCGTCCTGCAGGCAGGCCGGGATGTCACGGCTCATATGCACGCAGCGAATCACGTCCAGATGGTCCGCGTGCTCGATGTAGAACAAAGCGTAAGGAAAACGCTTGAAGGGCCAGAACCGCAATTGGGGAATGTTCAGCTCATGCGCGTAGCGCGGTGAGCCGGTTGCCGGGTTCAATTCGATATGCCGGGTCGCATGCTCGAGTTCGTCAATGAAACCTACGGCCGCCTGCGCCGCCTCGGCAAGATAGAAGTCCAGCGCCAACTCGATATCCGCTTCCGCCTGTGCCGAGCGGATCGCGGGCTTCACACCTTTTTCTTGCCCGTGCTTTTCAGCTTGCTCCGCAGCGCGGTGAAGTACCTTGCATCCATGCGACCCGCCGGCTTGGACTGCATACCATCCATAAGGTACTGACGGAACTGCACGCGGTCACGGTCGCGCCGTATCAGTTCGCGCATGTACTCGCTGGAGCTGCCGTAACCCTCGGCCTGAATGCGGTGATCCACGAAAAGCTTCAGTTCGTCAGGCAGCGAAATATTCATCGTCGACATGACCGGACGCTAGCAGCGTTGCCAAACTTTGGCAACGCTAATGTCGCCGTCAGATTCTGGTGATTCGATGTTGGCAGCGGAAACGACAAAGGGTGCGAGATGCGATCTCGCGCCCTTCGGATACCGCAAGGTCGCTTGTTACGCCAGAATCTTCGTAACGACACCGGCCCCGACGGTCCTGCCCCCCCTCGCGGATGGCGAAACGGACCTGCTCTTCCATCGCAATCGGGTTGATCAGTTCCACCGTGACCTTGACGTTGTCGCCAGGCATGACCATCTCGGTGCCGTCGCCGAGTTCGACATTGCCAGTGACGTCGGTGGTGCGGAAGTAGAACTGGGGTCGGTGGTGCGGTAGGGCGGGTTAGCAGTTTCATCGCGTAACCCGCCTTCCGCGACTGGGAGGTTGTGGCGAGCACCGCTGCTGCCACCTATGTCTCTCACTTCGGCCGCTCGCCCAGCGCTTCGACATCCGCCTGGTCCTGCAACCGACCCGTCGCCTTCTTGTTTTCCAGCAAGCCGTCGATATCGATGAAGTCTACCTCGATGCCGTCAATCGCCAGACGAATCTTTCTCGCGTAGCAATCTGAGAATCGCACACCGGTGGCGGCGGTGAGCAAGCCGATGCGCTGCGGCGGATAGCCAAGCTGGACCACGACGCCTTCATCGAGGAAGTCGCTGGCCTTGAAGTCGAGCTGGCCAAACCCGAAATCGGTCAGTGCCTGCACGATCCTCGCGGCATTTTCGGGCGCTATCTCAATCCACACATCCAGTGTCCTTGGTGTAACGAGGATGGCCGTGAGCCGCCATCGCGTAGCCACCGACGATCAGATAGCGAACGCGGTTAGCGTTTAACGATGCGATAAACTCTTTGAAGTCGCGGCTCAGTTGCATCGGTCCAGCCGTGGTGTTCCAGGCGAATGGCCTGCAGGGCGGCGAGGCGCGCGGTCACCGGCAGGGTGCGCCAGAACTCTACGTCACGCGGTTCCTCGCCGAGGCGGAACGTGCGCACCATGGGGACGATATTTCGCGGCAAGTTCATTTCCGGAATCTACGCGCAACGATGGCTTAGGTAAATCGGCGGCACTCTAAAAGCTTTCGCGGCTGGCACATGCCCCCGCCGCTCGTCTCTTCTCTCCCCCACTATTCGCGAGCCGCTTAGAACAGCAAATGTAGTGCGCGCATCGCGCACTACCCCTCTCTCACATCGATCGTCAATCGTGCGCGGTGCGCAGGCTACAACTCCTCGTCTCAAACAACAGAAGGCCCGCACACCCGTGCGGGCCTTCTGCATTTACATCTTCAATCCCCCACATCCGTCACCCATCAAAGGCCGATCACACCGCCATCGTCGCGCGTGATGACGATCGTCGCCGAACGTGGTCGCGACACGCCGTCCAGCGCCGGCCAAGTACTGATCAGGCTGGCCAGGGTACCGTTCTCGCCGGGATGCTGGATGTTGACGAACATGGTCTTGCCGTCCGGGGTGATGTCTACGCCGGTCAGCTCGCAGTCCTTCGGGCCGACCATGAAACGACGCAGATGGGGTCCCGGAACCGGCGCCACGTAGGTCACCACTCCATTGACGGCGACCGCGTCCGGACGCGACGACCCGGTGGCGCCGTCGTCGTTCATGTGCCGCGGGACGGCCGCCAGCATCATGCAGTTGGTCGTGTCGGTGAACGCACCGTCGTCGGTCTGGACCCACATCACGCCGCGAGGATCGCACCACAGGCCGTCCGGGCTGGAGAAGTCATTGCTGTCGTCGAGATTGGACAGATTCACATTGCTGGCGACGTCGTCGGCTTCGGCGCCGAACAGCCAGATGTCCCAGGTGAAGCTGGTCGCGGCTGGCTGGTCACCCGCTTCGCGCCAGCGGATGATGTGGCCGTTGCGATTGCCGCCGCCGGCCGGGTTGCCGAGCCCGTCGGTGTAATCGCGCGGATTGGCGGCGTCTACCGCCTGCTGGCCCGTTCCCGCGGTGATGCGACGGTTGGAGTTGTTGGTCAGGGTCAGGTACACCAGACCCGTGGTCGGGTCGACCGCGACCCACTCGGGGCGATCCATCTTGGTGGCACCCAGGGCATCGCCGGCGAGGCGCGCGTTGATCAGCACGTCCGCCTGATCCTCGAAGGGATAGGCGGTGTTGCTGGCGTCGAGGCCGTTCTGGCCGAACACCAGGGGCAACCAGGCGCCCGTGCCGTCCGCGTTGAAGCGAGCCACGTAGAGCGTGCCGCGATTGAGGTACTTGTTGCCGGCGGCGATGCCGCGATCGGCAGGGTTGAAGTTCTCGCGCGAAACGAACTTGTACACGTAGTCGCCGCGCTGATCGTCGCCCATGTAGAACACCACCGGCTTGCCGGGAACGGGCGGCAGGTGCGGCCAGCAACCTTCATGCGCGAAGCGGCCAAGCGCGGTGCGCTTGACCGGGTGGGACTTCGGTTTGTAGGGATCGACCTCGACCACCCAGCCATAGGTGTTGGCGACGTTGCGGTAGTCCGCTTCGGCGCTCGCGCCCTTGACCGTGGCATCCCAGCGATCGAAGTTGTCGCCCTCGACCGAGGCCCAGTTGTGCCGCCCCAGAGCGCTCGTCACGCCGTTGCGACGCAGCGAGGTCAGTT
Organism: Panacagrimonas sp.; assembly: GCA_052387695.1. Lineage (GTDB taxonomy): Bacteria > Pseudomonadota > Gammaproteobacteria > Nevskiales > Nevskiaceae > Panacagrimonas. The sequence continues at coordinate 82,830 of JBQTIX010000119.1, forward strand.
CTTTCGCGCTGCGGTTGGCGTCGTCGGTGGTGGGCCGCGCGAAGTAGCCGGCCCAGTTTTCCTCGCAGGTGAGGTAGGTGCCCCAGGGCGTGAAGCCCTCGGCGCAGTTGTTGACGGTGCCGCGGGTTCGGGTGCCGTTCGGCGAGAACAGCGTCACCAATTGCGACGAACCCGCAGCCGGACCCTGGATGCGCATCGTTGTGATCGCGGTCAGACGACGATTGCGCGACGAGTTGCGCACCACCTGGAACTGGCCGCCGCCGTCCTTGGCGATCTCGATGATGCTGACGCCGTGCGCCTGCATCTCCTTGAGCGCCTCGGCTTCCGGTCGCACGCCGCTGCCGTTGTTGGTCGCGCCGTTGGCGTGCAGGTAGGTGGTGGTCAGCGCCTCGTGATTCATGCACAGCATGCCGCGATTGGAGGCATTGCGGTTCGGCGTGCCGTTGGCATTCATGCCGAAGTAGTACATGCCGTCGTGATGATCGCCGGCACGGCGGTCGAACTGCTGGTCGGTGCCGTCGTTGGCGTACTCGGAAACTCCGTTGCGGATCGGGTCGCCCAGCGCGTACAACACGCGCGCCGTGTAGCCCGTGGGCACAATCACGGCGTCGGCGAGACTCTTGGCGACGGCGTTGAAGCCGAGTTGCAGACCGCCGACGGCGTTGGCCTTTTCGGACAGCGACAGGGCCGCTCCACCGAAGAATGCGGCGGACACCGCGCTCATACCCTTGAGCACATCGCGGCGCGTCAAGCGCGCTGCTATGAGATCCAGGAGATGGGGGTTGACCGACTCATTGGTGCTGGTATCGGCATCATCGTGATGCGTCGTTTCGGGATGGTGTGACAGCGGCGTTGACATTCCGGTTGTTCCTTTGCTGGGTGGGCTAGGCGCCCGCAGCCTAGGGACCGATCGTGAATCGCCGGAGATGGTTTCAAGTCACTTGGAAGTCACAGGAATTTCGATCCGCCCGCAACGAAAAAGGGCGCGAGATGATCTCGCGCCCTTCCGTTTACCACATTCAATCCCTGCCGCGATGGAGTCTGCGGCGGGGGACTGGGTTTATGCCAGGATCTTCGTCACGACCCCTGCGCCGACGGTTCTTCCACCCTCGCGGATGGCGAAGCGGACCTGCTCTTCC
>JBQTIX010000120.1:0-2922 GCA_052387695.1 Panacagrimonas sp.
GTAGCGCCGGCCCGTTTGTCCCGAGTAGCCGCGCAGCGGGCGTACCGAGGGAAGCGTCGCGTATCGAGGGCACGCCCGGCACCTCGATACGCAGCATTGCTGCGCAATGGCGCTACTCGGTGCGAACGGATTTCAACTGATGCACTACCGAAAACAGGCAATGCGGGCATCGGCGCGCCCGGTGCTGGCGCGAACCGAGCGGCCCGCTATCGGATCCTGACCACGTACAAGGTCATCGACAGGGGCGGGTACTCGATTGGCCTGCGGTTGAGGGTCTGCCGGGCCTGGCTCTGGATTCCATCGCCGGTCCAGCGCCAGACCTGGGCCTTGCCGGCCGGGATGCCCCCCGTCAGCGTCAGCCGGCTGGAGAGCGCCCTTGCGGTCTTGTTGATGACCACGATCGTGAGCCTGCCGTCGGTGCTGCGCAATGCCGAGTAGATCGAGAGCTTGCGCTGATCGGCGCTGGTCGAGCGTACGTAGGTGTCGCCGAATCCCGAACCGGCGCCGTCGTAGTTGCGGTACAGGCGGTAGGCATCGTCAATGCCGTCCAGCGCGTTGCCCGTCCCGTCGTCCTGCGTGCGGAATCGCGCCGCAAGATCGAGGCCCTCGCGGGCAAAGATACCCAGCACGTCGGCCTGAATGATCGCGTTGAGGGTCGGATTGCCGGGAACGGAGAGGTTGTATTCCGTCAGGGCGATGCGGGTGCCGGGATAATTGTTGGCGACCAGTTCGCGCATCCGCGGCAGCAGGGCAATGGTGTCGTCGATATAGCTCGGGTCGGTGAAGCCTGGGTCCCATAGCGAGCGGGTCACATCGGCGCTGCGTCCGCCCTGACGGTAGTAGTGCAGGTCGAAATAGTCGATCAGGCGTTGCCCGCTGCGCTGCTGGTGGTCGCGGAACTGTTGCAGCAGCCAGTCGGCCAGCGGAATTCCGCCGTGGGCGGCGCGGTCCGGCGAGTTCGGGAAGCAGCCATTCTCCCGACTATTGTCGGCCGCGGAGCAGAAGTAATTGGGCCAGCCCCATTCGGAAAAGGCCAGGATCTGAGCACCCGGATCGGCCTGCTTCACCGCCAGCGCCAGATCGCGCGACTTGGCAAACAACTCGTCGTACGTGACCGGATGGGGATGGGCGTCACGGTGGGTCTCGTTCCAGAGTGCCGGTTCGTTGCCCAGTTCGTAGAACTTCACGCCACCGGCCGCAGCCGCGCCGTAGCGGGCTTTCAGATCGCGGACCCAATCGGCCGCAAAGCCGGGGCCGACGGCGAGGTTCGCCCGCGCCCGCGCAGCGCTCAGCAGCACGCCGCTGCTGCTGATGCCATTGCCGCACACCGGATCGAAGGGATCGAAAGACTGCTGGTCCGGAAACCGGCTCCTGGGGAAGCTGCACGTGAACGGATGCTGGGTCGGCGCGTCCTTGGCGACGTAACCCATCATCGGCAACTGCATCAGCGCCTGGGTGCCGCGGGCGAGATTGCTGGCGACGAAGGTCCGGTAGTAGGGCGTGTTGCCGCCCGCGCAGCCGGTTTCGAAGTAGAAACAGTCGCCGATGTTTTCGTAGTAGTAATCGGATGCGGTATTGACGGCGCCGAGTCGCCAGTTGTACCGCTCCACGAGGTTGCCACCCCATCGATTCAGCGGCAGCGACAGTTCGGCCGCAAGGGCAGGATCGGCAAAGGTCAGCCCGTAGATGTCCGGGCTGATGGCGCGACGGTCGGCGCGGGTGTCGACGGCGAGCGCAGGCCCCCGTGCCGCGACGGCGTTCGCGGCCGGCCAGAGCGCGCCGGTCAGGACCAGCATCAAGGCCGCACCGGGCATGCAGACGTTCCGGGGGCCGTTCGAAAAGCGGTTCATCAAGGGGATGTCATTTTCTCTTTGAGGCGCCATTCTAGCCATGCGGGGAATCGACTTGACGCACTCGCCAGGGTCGCGTGAAGTGGGGTTGCGTGTCGGCCAGTCAGGTTCGTTCCAGATCGACGGGAGAAGTCGCATGGGCGTGCAAATTCACCATCTCAACTGCGGCACGATGTGCCCCTACGGTCGCCGCCTGATGTCTGGGCAGGGCGGCCTGCTCGGCTCGCTGTTCGAGGAGGCCGAGATGTGCTGTCACTGCCTGCTGATCGAGACCGCACAGGGGCTGGTGCTGGTCGATACCGGTCTGGGAACCGATGACGTGCGCGATCCGCGCCCGCTCGGCCGGGTCTTCCGCGGCCTTGTCCGGCCGCAATTACGTCACGAGGAAACGGCGCTGGCGCAGATCCGCGCGCTGGGTTTCAAGGCGGAGGACGTGCGTCATATCGTCGTCACCCATCTGGATCTGGATCACGCCGGGGGCCTGCCGGATTTTCCGCGGGCGAAGGTTCACGTGTTTGCGCCCGAGGTCGATGCGGCGCTCGCCCCCCACCTGCGCGAACGCCCGCGCTACGTGGCGCAGCACTGGGCACATGGTCCGGACTGGGTGCGTCATGGGGTCGAGGGCGAGAACTGGTTTGGCTTCGAATCGATACGCGCGATTCCGGGCCTGGACCCGGACGTGCTGCTGATCCCGCTGCTGGGCCACACGCGAGGACATTGCGGCGTGGCCGTGCGGCAGCCGGAGCGCTGGCTCATCCACTGCGGTGATGCCTATTTTTTCCACGGCGAGGTCGAAACCCCGGCGCACTGCCCGATCGGCCTGATGGCCTTTCAGAGCCTGGTCCAGATCAACGGCAAACAGCGATTGAACAACCAGCGGCGTCTGCGCGAGCTCAAGGCGAGCCATGGCGATGAAGTGGATGTGTTCTGCGCGCACGATCCGGTCGAGCTGGAACGTTGCATCCGGTAAGCCAAAGGTCGCTTGGAGACTGCACGTCCGGGTCCAGACCCGGAATCGCGCGTATCGATTCGAAGCCAAACCAGTTCTCGCCCTCGACCCCATGACGCACCC
>JBQTIX010000121.1:0-3474 GCA_052387695.1 Panacagrimonas sp.
TGGCGCAGGTGCAGAGCACGCTGTTCCAGCTCGTCGAGCGGCGCGATCAATTGCGCGTGATTCTGCTGACGCTGGACAAGGCCGAAGGCGAGCCGGTGAGGCCGCAGGAGCCGGTGCCGTGAGTGACCAGTCGCCGCTCAGGATCTTGAAGCGCGGCCGCACGCTGCGCTGGTCGGGTGTGGTGAAGGACGATCTGGGTGTTCCACTGGATCTGACGCCGCTCGATGTGCAGAGTCAGGTGCGGGGCAAGACCGGCAGTTTCGTCGCGTCGGCAACCTTCACCAAGGCCGATCAGACCGCCTATCCAGGACGATATGCGGCGGTGTTCCCGCCCACCCACACGTGGCCACTGGTACAGATGATCTGGGACGTCGCCGTGCTCACGGGCACCGACATCCTGATCAGCGAGACCCTGAGATTTGAGGTGGAGCGGTCAGCCACCGAGGTGATCGTCCCATGAGGATGGACATCGAGGTGCAGGGCTTCGAGTCGGAGACCGCGCTGACGGGCGGCATCCAGATGTCGCTGTACCTGGGCGGGCAGGGGCCGAAGGGCGATGCGGGCGGGATTGTCGGCGAACTCACGCTGACGGCGGGCGCTGCAGTGAACGGACATCGCGCCGTCGCCAGCCTCGCGGATGGCCGGGCCGTTCATTACAACCCGGCCGATACCACTCATCACGATTCGGTCATCGGGGTCGCGCTGAACGCCGCGCTGGTCGATCAGTCGCTGACGGTTCAGGCATCCGGATTTTTGTCTTTCGGCGGCTGGAGCTGGACGCCCGGCCTGCCCATCTTCGCTTCGGCCGACGGACTGCTTACACAGACCGTGCCGGCTGCGGTGGCGGTGCAGTTAGCCGCGGCAATCAACGCCACGACTGTGTTTGTGCGTCCGCAACGTCCCATCTTTCTTACGTAGTTCTCTCACCCAGGAGTCACCATCATGGCTGCAAAAAAGTACCTCTCGTTCCTCGCCGGCCGCACCAAGGAAGTCACGGCGACCGTCGTTTCCGCAGGCGCCGCCAATGACGGCGATCTGCCGGCTCTGGATTCCACCGGCCGCCTGGACACCAGCGTGATGCCGGTGGGCATTGGCGCCGACACCGCGTCGATCGTGGCCAGTGAGGCGCTTTCGGCGGGCGATTTCGTCAATGTGTTCGACAACGCGGGGTCGATCCGCGTCCGCAAGGCCGATGCCACCACCGAGGGCAAGGAAGCGGACGGATTCGTGTTGGAGGCGGTCGCCAGCGCGGCGACCGCGACGGTGTATTTCGAGGGCTCGAACACCCAGCGCAGCGGCCTGACGCTCGGAGCGTTTTACTATCTCGGGACAACGGCCGGAGGCGTGACGACCACCGCACCGACCGCGACCGGCAACGTCGCGATGCTCGTTGGCCGCGCTATCAGCGCAACGACGATCAGCTTCGAGCCCTCCGCCCCCGTCACCCGGGCCTGAGCCGTGGCAGCACGGCGTGCGGTCACCTATATCAGCGGGCGGCTCAAGGAGCTGCCCGCGGGGGACACTTTGTCGGACGGGAATAAGTTGATCGACGTCTTCCGGCCGCGTGACCTTTACCCCGACGCGACCAGCTTCATGTCGCTCGACAGTCGCAACTCGATTGCGGTGCTCGATGCCGACGGCGGTTCGATCAACGAAATCGTCCGAGGCATCGTGTATCTGCCCCTGGGACTGGATTACTCGGCGGGCATCAAGGCGCGGGGATGGGTGACCGCGACGAGCGCGACCAGCGGCAACGCCCGCTACGGCTTCCGGATGATGCGGTTTAACACGTCGATCGATACGGACTCGTTCAGCACCGCGGTGGAGGCACACGCCGCCGTCAGCGCAACCCTGGGCGTGCCGACCGTTATCGAGGTCAGTAACACCAATCTCGATGGAGCGGTGGCGGGTGAGGCGATGATCTTCGAGTGGTATCGCGATGCGTCCGATACCACCAACGACACCGCCTCGGGCGACACCGAAACCGCGCTGCTTGTGCTGGAGACCGCCGCATGAAATACGCACTGTTGGCGGTACCACAGGGCGAGACCGAGCTGCAGATCGTGGACGTCAAGGACTACGACCCGGCGTGGGTCGATGCCTTGATCGCCAACGGAAACCCGAAGACCGAGTTCATCCGCCCTATCGAATTCCTTGAAAAGCCCACAGAACCGACGGGCTATCGGGCGCTCTCGATGTTGGAGATCGATGCGAATGTCGTGCGTCAGGTCTGGACACTGCACCCGCTGCCCGTACCCGTTATCACCGCGCGCCAAGTGCGACTCGCATTGAGTCAGACTGGATTGAGACAGGCTGTCGAGGACATTGTTGCCGCAGCCTCGATCGACGTTCGCGACTACTGGGAGTATTCCACCGAGCTGCACCGCGAACACCCGATGCTCGCGGCGATGGCCCCGACGCTGGGCTTGAGCGATGCGCAGATCGACAGCCTGTTCTGGCACGCGAGCACGCTCTGACATGGCGTTTCATTTCGATGGAGTCGATGACTATCTGTCGGTAGCCGTCACCGATCCCGGCTACCCGGTGACGATTGCGGCCTGGATCAATCCCACGGAAGTCACCGATGTGGCCGGCTTCGCGTCGCTGACCTCAACCAGCGACTCGTCGAAACTCGCCCTGATGAAAAATGCGGCCAATCTGCAGGCGCGCGCCGGGTTGGCGGCGGGCACCAGTTCGTCAATCTCCGCGGCTGGAACGCTTACCTCAGGGAACTGGTCCCACGGCGTCGCACAATTTGACTCGGACACCCTCCGCAAGGCGTTCCTGGGCGGGGCCGTGGGGTCCAACAGCACGCAGCAGCGAATTATCGGGGCGCTCAACCGGGTGCTGATCGCCGCCAACTCCGCGGCCAATGGAACCGGGAGCGCACTGGCCTGGTTCGGGGGCGATATCGCCTGGGTCGCGATATGGGCGGGGATCTTAAACGCTGACCAGATCAACAGTCTGGCGAAGGGGTTCTCGCCTGAGCAAATCGCTCCGCAAATCCTGGTGAATGCCTGGTGGCTATTGCGTGACCTCAGCGGTATCAAGGGCGGCACCCTGACCGTCAATGGCGCTCCGACGGTGGCACCGCACCCTCGGGGTTACACATGAGGTGACGAAAGCTGCAAGAGGAAGCGGCCGCGGAATGTTAGAGCATCCCGCGACCGCCAACCCCCGACATGAAGGTCGGTGGCCAGCCAAGGCTTCCCCGCTCTGCGCGCAGAGCCCGGTGAGGCTACCACGCACACCCCGCGGCCCTGACCACCATGTCCCACCCCATCATTCCGTGGATCGGCGGCAAGCGCCGACTGGCACCCCTACTGCTGCCGCTATTCCCGCAGCACACCTGCTACGTCGAGCCGTTCTGCGGCGCCGCCGCTCTGTACTTCCTCAAGCCGCCGTCAGCCGTCGAGGTGCTCAACGACATCAACGGCGACCTGGTCAATCTGTACCGGGTCGTGAAGCATCATC
>JBQTIX010000122.1:0-17558 GCA_052387695.1 Panacagrimonas sp.
GGCTCGGTTTGTTCGCGGCCTCGGACGAGGTCACCCGGGAAGACTGGCGCCGTTACGTCGCAACGCTCCGGCTCGCGCGGCGCTATCCCGGCATCAAGGCCATGAACTTCACCGCGGCGGTGCGTGCGACGGACCTGGACGCCTTCATCGCGCGCGTGCGCAGCGAGCCGCTGCCGCCTGGCTTGGCCGACGACCCCAGGGTGCTGCGCGAATTCCGCCTGCGCGCGCCGCCGCCGCCGATCACACCGGTAGTCAGCGACCTGCACGCCGTGGTGCTCTACGCCGAGCCGCTCGATGCCGTGAATACGCGCGCCATCGGGCTGGACCTGATGCAGGACGCGGTCCGCAAGGCGGTTTTGGAGGCCGCGGCCGCGAGCGACGATGCGATGGTCAGCGGGCGCCTGAACGTGTTGCAGGTGCGCGGCAGCCAAGCCGGTTTCATTGCGTATCTCGCGGTGCGTCGCGACACTGAACTGCTGGGCTGGGTAACCGCAGTGTTTATCGCCGATGACTTTATGCGCGGCCTGATGGGACTGGACCGCAGTCCGCTGGCGTTCGCGCTCTACGACGGTGACCGGGTCGAGCCGGACCGGCTGTTGTATTCGACGGCCGGCGTCGCCGACGACGGCGGTCCGCTGAGCTTGCCCGCAGCCGCACGCCCCTACCTGCAAGGCGAGACACCGCTGGACTTGCCCGGGCGCCGATGGACCTTGCATGCCACGGCGACGGCGGACTTCTTCACCCTCAGCGACCGGCTGGCGCCGTGGATCGTGGCGCTGGCTGCCACATTCGCCAGCCTGCTGCTGTACGTCTTCGCGCGCGGCGGCGCGCGCTGGCGTGGGCAGGCCGAGGCGCTCAGACATGCGCAGGCGGCGGTCGAATCCGCCAATCGCGCCAAGAGCGCCTTCCTCGCCAACATGAGCCATGAGATTCGCACGCCGCTCAACGCCATTGTCGGCACCGCCGAATTGCTCGGCGACACCAAGCTGGACCCCGAACAGCGCCAGAGCCTGGACACCATCACGCAGAGCGGCGATCACCTGCTGGGTGTGGTCAACGACATCCTCGATTTCAGCAAGGTCGAGGCCGGCATGCTGGAGCTGGACGAGCAGATATTCGATCTGCGTCGAGCGGTCGCCGAAGCGCTCGAACTGGTTGCGGGCAAGGCCGCGCGCCAAGGTCTGGACCTCGGCTGCGAGTTCGCTGCCGATACGCCGGAGGTGGTGAAAGGTGACCGCGGCCGCGTACGCCAGATCCTGCTGAACTATCTCTCCAACGCGATCAAGTTCACCGAGCGCGGTGGTGTCGCGGTGCGGGTGAGCGCTGAAGTGATCGAGCCCGGAAAACACCGGCTGCGCATCGCGGTGAGCGACACCGGGATCGGCATTCCCGCTGACGGGCTCGACCGTCTGTTCAAGACCTTCAGCCAGCTCGACGCCTCGACCACCCGCCAATACGGCGGTACCGGTCTGGGCTTGGCCATCTCCAAGCGCCTCGCCGGATTGATGGGTGGCGAGGTGGCGGTGGAAAGCGAGCCGGGTCGCGGCTCCACGTTTTCCTTCACCTTTGTGGCCGCGACCGATCCCGGCTGGACCGCGCCGCCGCGGCCGATTGCCGCAGCGCGCTCGCCGGTCGCGCAGCCGGCTGCCTGGCTGCGCATCCTGCTGGTCGAAGACAATGCGCTCAACCAGAAGGTGGGGCTGCGCATGCTCGAATCGCTGGGCTACTCTGCCGATCTCGCCGGCAACGGCCTGGCCGCGGTGCAGGCGTTCGAAAACCACACGTACGACCTGCTGCTGATGGACGTGCAGATGCCGGTCATGGACGGGCTGGAGGCCACGCGCCGTATCCGTGCGATGAAGGACCGGGTGCAACCACGCATCTACGCGGTGAGCGCCAGCGTGCTCGGCGAAGAGCGCCAGGCCTGCCTGGACGCCGGCATGGACCGGCACCTGGCCAAGCCCTTCCGCCGGCACGAACTGGAACAGGTGCTCTTCGAGACGGCCGAGGCCCGGCCGGCGGGCGCGTAGACTTCACGCGGGGCAGAACCACGAGGCGAGCAAGGCACACCACGATGACGACGCAGGCCGAAATCACCGTCATCGTCGCGGACGATCACCCGCTGTTCCGCGTGGCGCTGCGCCTGGGCGTGCTCCGCGTTGCGCCTGCGGCCAGGGTGATCGAAGTCGAATCGTTTGCGGCGCTCAAAGACGCCCTCCACCGCGACCCATCGCCGGAGCTCGTGCTGCTCGACCTGATGATGCCGGACGTGGAAGGCCTGTCCGCCCTGCAATTCCTGCGCAGCGAATGTCCCGATCTGCGGGTCGCGGTGGTTTCCGGCGTGCGGGAGCGGGCCTGGGTGCGATCGGCCGAGGCCCTGGGCGCGGTCGCCTTCATCCCGAAGTCGACGCCCGCGGAACAGACCCATGAGATCGTGCTTAGCCTGCTCGCGGGCCAGACCTGGTGGCCGCAAATGCCCACTCCGGCCCTGGTTCAGCACTCGATCGAGGACAAGCTCGAACGGCTGTCGCGACAGGAACTGCGCATCCTGCTGGAGATCAAGGACGGCCGGCTCAACAAGCAGATCGCGGGCGACCTGCGGATCAGCCAATCCACGGTGAAGTCGCACATCACGGCGCTGTTGCGCAAGCTCGACCTGCAAAGCCGTACCCAGGCCGCGGTGCTGGCGCAAAGGCTGTTGGCCGGCGCGTCCTAGCCTGGGGTGGTGGATGCGCTTCGCTTATCCACCCTACCCTGCGCCCACCCGCAAGGTGGATAAGCGAAGCGCATCCACCGGGTCGGCATGACGAGAGAGCACCCGTTTGTTCCCCGATCACGGTGCGCATCCGCGCGCTGCCAGCTCCTACAAGAATCACGCTGTCGTAGGAGCGGCTTCAGCCGCGATTGCTCAACTCGTACCAAAGGACTAGCCCTACTGACCGATGTTGCTGCACGCGCCGATCTGGCGAAATTCCTGGGGCCGGCATCCCGTCCAGAATTCAGGAGTGCGTCATGAAATCACCCGCTCTCCTCAGGTCCATCCGCGATCCGGCGCGGTTCCGCCGTCATCTCATGGCTGCCGCCGCAACCACCCTGTTCGCGCTGCCGCAGCCCGCGCAGGCCGCCACCATCAACGTGGCCGGTGCCTGCACGCTGACGGGGGCGATCAACTCGGCGAACAGCAACACCGCGCAGGGCGGCTGCACCGCCGGCAGCGGGGCGGACATCATCGTGCTGCCGGCGTCTGTGACCCTGACTTCGGCGACGGCGCCGCCCGCGATCAGCAGTCCGATCACCATCCAGGGCAACGGCAGCACGCTGCAGCGCGGCAGCGGCGCACCGGCGTTCCGCCTGTTCGACGTCACCGCCGCGGGCGATCTGACGCTCAACGATCTGACCGTCACCAACGGCCAGATCACCGGTACCACCGGCGTCAACGCGGGGGGTGGCATCCGCTCGCAAGGGCGGCTGGTGCTGAACCGCTGCACGGTCACCGGCAACCGTTCGGAGGTCGGCGGCGGCATCGGCGTGGCGGCCGGAACCTTCGAGCTCAACGACAGCACCGTCTCGGCCAACAGCAGCACCAACGACGGTGGCGGTGTCTTTCTAGGGTACAACGCGCCGATCACGGCCACCCTCACCGGCAGCACCATCACCGGCAACATCAGCGGTTACTACGGCGGCGGGCTGAAGATGGGTGGCGATGACCTGACCACGCTGACCATCGCGGGCAGCACGATCTCGAACAACACCGCTACGCGGCGCGGCGGCGGCATCAATGCACTCGATTCCCTGACGATCACCGGCAGCACCATCAGCGGCAACACGGCGCAGGAATTCGGCGGCGGCATCCTGATCGGCGGCTCCTACGGCGACAACCGTGATCTGGTGCTGCGCGACAGCACCGTGACCGACAACCGCGCCGTCTCGGACGGCGGGGCCGGCATCGCCGCGTATTCGGCGAATCTGCTGCTGGTCAACAGCACCGTCTCCGGCAACCGCGCCGGCCTGCCGGCACCGGTGAATTACGACGGCTACGGCAGCGGCGGCGGCATCTACCACTACGGTGGCGGCGGCAGCGTGCGCCTCAAGTACAGCACCGTCAGCGGCAACTCGGCCCTGGGCGGTGGCGGCGGCATCTTCTCGCGCGCGTCGGTCACCCTGTCCAACAGCCAGGTGACCGGCAACACCGCCGCCTACTCGGGCGGCGGCATCCTCACGAACAGCGTTGCGCTCGAGGTCAAATACAGCAGCGTGTCGAACAACGTCACGCCGCGTCGCGGCGGCGGCATCCTCGTCGAGTCCGACGGGTCGACGAGACCGGGGTCCTTGAGTCTCACCAACAGCACCGTGGCGGGCAATCGCTCCGTACAGGAGACCGGCGGCATTGACCTCTCGTTTGACGTTACGGCCCTCATCGAGAACTCGACGATCGCGGCCAACCGCGGGGCGGGTGTGACCGCTCTGAATCGCGCCTCGGCCACGATCCGCAGCTCCACCATCACCGGCAACAGCTTCGTCGCCCCCTCGCCCTCCTTCGGTGGGGCCGGCATCGCCAAGACCGGCGGCGGCGTGCTGACCCTGGAGCGCAACATCGTCTCCGGCAACGGAATCGTCAGCTCTGTGCCCGGGCAGGAGATCAGCCTGCAGGCTGGCGTCTCGACGCTCAACAACAACGGCTTCAACGTGCTGGGTTCCTCGGCGCACACCTCGGCCCAGGCCTTTAATGCCTTCACGCCCATGGCCAGCGACCGCACCGCCACCAGCAACGGCACGCACCCGACCACCATCGGCAACATCCTCGGCGCCGGGCCCGCCGCCATCGGCGGCCCCACGCTTGCGTTCAACACGCGGGGCGGGAGCCCGGCGCGGGATTTCATTCCCTCCGCGATGTGCGCGGGCGAGATCGACCAGCGCGGCGTGGTGCGGCCCAAGAACGGGCAGGGCGGCGCCAGCGCCAACGAATGCGACGCAGGCTCGGTGGAGTCCTCGGGCTTCAACGCGGTGGACCTGTCCATCACCAAGACCAGCAACGGGCCGGTGTTCGTCGGCCAGCCGCTGACCTTCTCCATCACCGTGCGTAACGACGGCCCCGAGCCGGCCAACGGCATCGAACTGTTCGACACGCTGCCCGCCGGTCTGGAGTTCGCATCCATCAATGAGGGCGACGGCTTCTTCAACGATTGCTTCGAGACTTCCGGCACCGTGGAGTGCCGGATGCGCCGGCTCGCGCCCGCCCAAGCGGTCACGTTCAACCTGGTGACGCGCACCACGGCGGTCGGCCCGGTGACCAACGAGGTGAGCTTCCTCAACGACACGCTGATCAACACCAATGCTTCTGGTACCGACTTCGACGCCGCGGTGACGACCCAGGTGATCGGCCCCACCGTGACCCTGAGCGCGACCCCGGCCAGCATCGTCGAGGCCGGCGGCGTCGCCACCTTGCGCGCCAGCTTGAGCCAGACGGCCAGCATCCCCGTCGTCGTGAACCTGGCCTACACCGGCACGGCGGGCACTGGCGACTACACGCGCCCCGCGAGCATCACCGTGCCGGCCGGCGCCACCAGCGCCATCGCGCCGCTCACCGCCTTGGCGGATACGGCCGACGAGACCGACGAGAGCATCATCGCCAGCATCAGCAGCGTGCCCAACGGCATGATCGGCACGCCGAACTCGGTGCCGGTCAGCATCATCGACGACGACGACGCGCCCACCGTGAGCTTCACCGCCGCCACGCAATCGGTGAGCGAGGGCGCCGCGAGCGTGACGGTCACGGCCCAGCTCTCCGCCGTGAGCGGCCGCGCCGTGACCGTGCCGATCAATTTCGCCGGCACCGCGGCCAACCCCGCGGACTACAGCCGCAGCGCGACCAGCATCGTCATTCCAGCGGGCTCGGCCTCGGCCAGCCTGACGCTGACCTTGGTCGACGACACCCTCGACGAGCCGAACGAAACCGTGGTCATGAGCTTCGGCGCGCTGGTCAACGCGACCCCCGGCGCCGTCACCACCCAGACCGTGACGATCATCGACACCGACTTGCCTCCCACCGTCACCCTGGCGGCCAGCCCGCTGAGCATCGCCGAGGCCGCAGGCGTCTCGACCCTGACCGCCACCCTCTCCGCCGTCAGCAGCCTGCCCGTCACCGTGAACCTCGCCTACACCGGCACCGCCAGCGCCGCCGACAGCACCCGCCCCGCCAGTATCAGCATTCCCGCCGGCTCGCTCAGCGGCACGGCCTTGGTGACTTCCACGCAGGACACCCTGGACGAGAACGACGAAACCGTCATCGTCGATATCAGCACCGTAAGCAATGCCACCGAGACCGGCACCCAGCAGCGCACCCTCACCATCACCGACGACGACGCCCCGCCCAGCATCAGCTTCATCGGCACCACCCAAACCGTGGACGAAACCGCCGGCACCGTCACCGTAAGCATGACCATGTCCCGCGCCAGCGGCCTCGCGGTCACCGTGCCGCTGACCTTCACCGGCAGCGCAACCAACCCTGCGGACTACAGCCCCAGCGCCACCACCCTGACGATCCCGGTCGGCGCGACCAGCGGTTCCATCACCCTGAGTCTGGTCAATGAGACGCTCGACGAGTCGAACGAAACCGTCGTCATCACCCGCGGCACGCCGGTCAACGCCAACTTCGTCGGTCCCACCGTCTACACCGTCAACATCACCGACGACGACGCCACGCCCACCGTCACCCTGGCCGCCAGCCCCCTGAGCATCGCCGAGGCTGCGGGCGTCTCGACGCTCACCGCCACTCTCTCCGCCGCCAGCAGCCTGCCGGTCACCGTGAACCTCTCCTACACCGGCACGGCCAGCGCGGGCGACAGCACCCGACCGGCGAGCATCACCATTCCGGCCGGCTCGCTCAGCGGCACAGCCTTGGTTATCGCCACCCAGGACACCCTGGAAGAGGACGACGAGAGCCTCATCGTCGATATCGGCTCGGTAAGCAATGCCACCGAGTCCGGCACCCAGCAGCGCACCCTCACCATCGTTGATGACGACGCCGCCCCCACCGTCACCCTGGCCGCCAGCCCGCTGAGCATCGCCGAGGCTGCGGGTGTCTCCACCCTGACCGCCACGCTCTCTGCCGCCAGCAGCCAACCGGTGACCGTGAACCTCGCCTACACCGGCACCGCCAGCGCGGCCGACAGCAGCCGCCCCGCCAGCATCGGCATTCCCGCCGGATCGCTCAGCGGCACCGCCACCATCACGGCCACCCAGGACACGCTGGACGAGAACGACGAAACCCTCATCGTCGATATCAGCAGCGTACCCAACGGCAAGATCGGCTCGCCGAACTCGGCGACGGTCACCATCATCGACGACGACGCCACGCCCACCGTTAGCTTCGCAGTCGGCACGCTGACGGTGGGGGAGGGCACCAACCGGACGGTGACGGCCCAGCTCTCTGCCTTGAGTGGCCGCGTCGTGACCGTGCCGATCAACTTCGCCGGCACCGCGGCCAACCCCGACGACTACAGTCGCAGTGCCACCAGCATCGTCATTCCCGCAGGCTCAGGCTCGGGTAGCCTGACACTGAACTTTGTCGACGACACGCTCGACGAGCCGAACGAAACCGTGGTCATGAGCTTCGGCACGCTGGTCAACGCGACCGCCGGCGGCATCACCACCCAGACCGTGACGATCACAGACAACGACGCCCCGCCCACCGTCACCCTGGCCGCCAGCCCGCTGAGCATCGCCGAAGCCGCAGGCGTCTCGACGCTCACGGCCACCCTGTCCGCCACCAGCAGCCTGCCGGTGACCGTGAACCTGGCCTACACCGGCACCGCCACCAACCTCACCGATTACACCCGCTCCGGCGTCTCCATCAGCATTCCCGCAGGATCGCTCAGCGGCGCGGTCACCGTGACCGCGGTGCAGGACACGCTGGACGAGAACGACGAGACCGTCGTGGTCGATATCGACAGCGTCGTCAACGGCAGTGAGTCCGGCAGTCAGCAGGTCACCACCACCATCCTCGACGACGAGCCGCCGCCGGTCATCTCCATCGGCGACGCGTCTGTGATCGAAGGCAATGGCGGCACGGTGGTGATGAATTTCCCGGTGAGCATCCCGGTCGTCTCCAGGCTACCCGTGACCGTCACCTACACCACCGCCCTCGACGGTGGCGCCAATGCCGCCGACGCCGCCGATTTCGTTTCGATCAGCGGCAGCGTCACCATCCCTGCCGGGATGACCAGCGTCAATGCTCCCGTCACCGTCAACGGCGACCTGCTGTTCGAGAACAACGAAACCCTGCTGGTCAATCTATCGGGGGCCATCAACGCCACCCTAGGCGGCGCCCAGGCGACGGGGACGATCACCAACGACGACGTCCCGCCAGACGACAACACCCCGCCGACCGTCACGTTCCTGATCGGCACCGAGTCTGCCGGGGAGGCCGCCGGCCTGCGGAGTCTCACCGTCCAGCTCTCGGCGATTTCCAGTCTGCCCACCACCGTACCCTTCACCGTCGCCGGCACTGCAAGCGCTGCCGACTACAGCGTCCTGAGCATTTCTCCGCTGACGATTCCTGCCGGCAGCCTGAGCACCGTGATCTCGTTCAGCATCGTCAACGACACGCTGGTCGAGCCGGACGAACAGCTCATCTTCACCCTCAACACGCCCACCAACGCCACCCTGGGCACCCCTAGCAAGAGCCTGCTTACCATTCGCGACAACGACGCACCGCCGCCCGACGCCGTCCCCGACGCCTTCAACTTCACCGACAGACGAGGCGTCAAGGCCAGGACCGACATCACCAGCAACACCATCACGGTCAGCGGCTTGAGCAACAGCACCCCCACGGCAGTGACCCTGACCAACGGCAGCGGCGGCGACGCCAGTTACTCGATCAACGGCGCCGCCTTCGGCAAGACCGCAGCCACGGTCAGGAACGGCGACACGGTGCGCCTGCGCAACCGCATCCCCGACAACAGCGGCACCGCCAACGCCACCCTCACCATCGGAGGGGTCGGCGACGCCTGGAAGATCACCACCAGCAAGTGAGCCACATGAGGGCGGTATTCATCACCGTACGTAGCCGGTTGTAGGTCGGTTGTAGGTCGGTTCAAGCCCGCGGCTTTTTGCGGGCGGACCCGACGCGCCGCTCGAGTCGACCTGCAGCCGGCCTGCTCGGTTTGCTTTCCGGTTTCGCCTTATTGCATGGATGCTCGAGGTATCGCCGGGCGCCGTGCATGCCCATGCCGTCCTCCCGGCCTGGTTCGTCAGGTTTGTGGAGCTTCGACAGCGGGCACTCGACTTGCTGCTGACTCCTCACCATACGAATTCAGGAGTGAGCCATGAACAGAATTACAGCGAGTGCGATCGTTGCTTTATTGCTCGCGGCCGGCAGCTTGCCTGCCAGCGCCGAGATCTTCACCAACGAAGACGGCAAACGCGTTGAATGCAAGGACGAGCAACTGAGCAAGGAAGGGCATCCGGTCGCAGGACCGCTGCTCGGTGCGGTCGTCGGTGGCGTGATCGGAAATCAGTTTGGCAGCGGCAGCGGCAAGAAACTGGCGACCGCTGCAGGTGCGATCGGCGGCGGTGTCGCCGGCAAGAACATCGACGAAAACCGGACAGAAGACCAGAACAGAGTCCGCCGCGTATGCCGCGAGATCGGGTGACCCGATTGATCAGGGTTCGATTCCGGGCAGCTCCTGCATGATGGCCGCGCCGGGTTACGCGCTGCCCTTGGCGCAACACTTCCCTGGCTGCCGGTTGCGCGTGATGGAGCGGCTTGTGTCGGCAAGCACGCCGCGGTCCAGCAGGCGCTCCACCAGGGCGACCTTGTCGCCCACCGGGTAGTGCCGGTAAATCTCCTGCTTCATCGCGGCAGGCGAGCCGCCGCCATGCAGGCTGATCACCGAATACCAGCCCCTGGTACGAGGCGGTGAGGTCTTCGATGAAACGCGCGGTCTGGATGCGCTTGTCGTAGGGCACGCTTTCCGCTTTTTCCACCGAGAAAGAATCGACGCTGATTTTGCGGATTGGAGAAACGTTCGTAGGTCGGTTCAAGCCGAAGGCGGAACCGACATCGCACTTATCGCACGCGAGTCGTTTCCGACCGGCGCCTGTCGGATCCGCCCGCGAAAAGCACGCGGGCTTGATCCGACCTACACCCGATCTGCAGATGAATTCGCATTTATGCGAAGATTTTTCAGCGCAACCCGCGTACGCTGAAACGCAACTCATCCAGCGCACGTCCGCTTGCATCGACCAGAGCGAGATGGTGATCGCCCGGGAGCGGTGTCCACAGCCGGGCCTTTTCCGCGCTGCCCAGCTCGCGATCGTCCAGTCTCAGGCGCAGATCGGCCGACGCCGGCTCGGCGCGCAGCAGCACATGCTGACGTTCCAGTGGAATATCCGGGTCCAGCGCGATCAGGCTTCCGGCGGCCGGCGAGGCGAGCCGCGGCCGTATCGCAGTCGGCGCGGCGGCGAGAACCTGCGTGACCTCGGTGCCGGCGACGAACCACTCGTCGCGATCGGCCTCCCGACCCGAGTCGAATCGCACGCGGCTTCGTACCACGCCCGTCGGTGCGGGCGTCTCGACACTCGGCACACCCGCGTGAAGCGCATCCATGATTTCGCGCCAGGCCGGCGCCGCGCCGGTGATGCCCGACACCGTGCGCATCGGATCGCCTTCGAAGTTGCCGACCCACACACCGACCGAGTAGCGGCTCGTGTAGCCGATGCACCAGTTGTCGCGCAGGTTCTTGCTGGTCCCGGTCTTCACCGCAGACCAGTAGGGTGTCGATAGCGGCCCGTCGAAATCGAAGGTGACCGCGCGCGCGCCGCGGTCCGACAGCACGTCGGAGACGATCCACGCCGCGGCGGGCGACAGCACCGCGCGCCCGGGCGAAGCTTGCGGCTCGTCGAGACGTAAACGCAGTGGCGTCCAGCGTCCGCCGTTGGCGAGTGTGCGATACGCGTTGACCTGTTCGAGCAGGCTTACCTCGGCCGAACCCAGCGCCAGCGAGTAGCCGTAGTGCTCGCCGGATTCGGTCAGGCCTTCGACGTAGCCGAATGCGCGCAGGCGCTCACGGAACGGCTCGATGCCGGTGATCAGCAGGGTGCGGACGGCGGGGATGTTGAGCGAGCCGGCCAGCGCCGTGCGCACGCTGACCAGGCCCTTGTAATCGTGCTCGTAGTTCTGCGGCAGGTACAGGCCCGGACCGGCTTCGAGCGCGACCGGCGCGTCGTCGAGCAGCGAGGCCGCGGTGATCCAGCCGCGTTCCAGCGCGAGCCCGTAGAGGAAGGGTTTCAGGGTCGAACCCGCCTGACGCAGGGCACGTGCGCCATCGACCTGCGCGGCGCGACTCGCAGCGCCCGCCGACCCGACGTAGGCCAGCACGTCGCCGCTTGCGTTGTCCATCACGACGGCCGCGGCATCGCGTACCTGCTCGGCTTGCAGTTGGCGCAACTGCGCTTCGAGCGCGCGCGATGCGAGCTGCTGCACGCGCGCATCGAGCGTCGAAGTAACGCGCTCGCCGGGCGCTCGCAACAGGCGGCGGGCGAGGTGGGGCGCGTCGTTTGCAGGGGTCGCCACCGTTGGTGAGCGTCCCTGCGCGAGCGCGACATTCACGATGCGGCGCAGGGCGTCGCACTCCGCGCCGGAGCGATCCGCGATGGCGCAGGCGCGTCCTGCGCCCGTGGCGGTATCGGCACCCGGTGCCGGCAACAGCGCGACCAGCATCCAGGATTCGGCGTCGGTCAGATCCTTCGGCGACTTGTCAAACAGGCTGCGCGCCGCTGCCGCGATGCCCTGCGTCTCGCCGCGAAAGCTGACGAGGTTCAGATAAGCCTCCAGCACCTGCGGCTTGCTCCAGGAGTGGCCGATCGCGCGCGCCGCGCGCATCTGCCGCAGTTTCAGCATCAGGCTGCGCCGCGTACCCCCGCGGCTGCGCAAGTCCGGATCGAGTTGCGCAGCCAACTGCATCTCGAGGGTGCTGGCGCCGCGCCGGGCGCGACCGGCCAGACGATCGCGCACAGCGCCGAGCACCGCGATCGGATCGACTCCGGCGTGCGCGAAAAAGCGCCGGTCTTCGGCCGTGATGACGGCATCGGACAGGGCTGGTGAAAGGGCTTCGACCGGCGTCCAGTCCAGGCGCCGCGCGTCAAAGTCCATGCGCTGCGTTTGCAGCAGCCTGCCGTGCCGATCGAGCAGCGCGGCTTCGGAGCTTCGATAGCTGCCGCGAACCGCGTCGAAGCCGGGGAGCCATGCCGGACGTGTGGACGACTCCAGCCCCGCAACTGCGACGACCAAGGCCAGCGCCGCAAGACCGAAGAAGGCTCTGCGGAGTCTGGAAATCATCGGCAGGTCAGGCGTAGGTCGGTTCAAGCCTGTCCTGAGCTCCGTCGAAGGGGCCGTGTGCTGTTCGCGGCCGGAGCCGACATGCGCCCCCCGTCAGGCGCGCACCGCGTCGGTTCCGCCTTCGGCCCTTCGACGGAGCTCAGGACAGGCTTGAACCGACTTACGGGTCGAATCCGTTTCACGGCGCCTCCACTGTCACCGATGCATTCGGAATCTCGCCCAGCATCTCGGGCGAGTACATCGCCTCGACACGCGTCGCCGGCAAACCGAACTGCCCGGCGGTGTTGTAGCGGACGGTGTACTCGATCGAGAACTTCCCCTTGGGCACGAAGGCGTAATACGCGCGGTAGGCGTCGAAGCGGCGTTCCTCGAAAGCCGGCCAGGCCTCGCCGTCCTTGCGCTCGCCCTGCGCGAGCAGTTGCGAATCGCGGCCGAGCCCGCCGCCGAGCAGGGTCGCGCCGCCCGGAACCGGGTCATCGACCACGACCCAGGTCATGTCGGATTGCGCATCGATCTCGACCCGGACTCGCGCCACGTCGCCGCGCGTCCAGTGGTCTTTTGTCTTCTGCTCGACCGGGGTGACGCTGCGCGTGATGGAAAAGCCCGACGAGAAGGGCTCGCGCAACGGAATCGCGGCGCGACTCTGCACGATCGCCCAGGGTTTTCCGGAGCCCCAATGATCCAGCTTCAGCACGTCGGCCGACTCCGGCCAGGGAAGGTCCAGCGGCGTGGGTGCTTGCGCATTCCACACGTGCTCCTGGCGCGCCTCGCCCAGTTCCGCGCGGGTCTTGCCGTAAACAGGATCGCGCTCGAACAGGCCCGCAAATTTGCGCAGCGCCAGCGCGCCCCAGGCATTTGCCGTCGTCAGATTCCAGTGGCCCCGCAGCTGGCGACCGACCGAGCCGCGCATCATCCGTGGCAGATCCTCGCGCCATGCAGCCTGGTCGAGCACGGCCAGAATCGCGCGGTTGGCGTTGACGTCGGCCGAGATCATCAGCCACCACAGCGCGTCGTCCTGCTCGGCCGAGAAGCCCATCGTCGTGCCCTGGAAGTTCAGTCGCGACCGCAGGATCTGCTGGGCCTCGGCCGTGCGCCTTGCGCGATCTGGAACGTCCTTGCCGATTCTCGCGAGGATGCCGATCCAGTCGATCACCGCGGAGGTATGCCACAGGTTCGGATCGATGCTGAGGGTGGACAGCCATGCCGCCTCGGCGCGGCCATGACGCGACAGCGCGTCGAGCGCTGCGAGCTTGCGCTCGGTCTGGTCGGCGAGCCGCAGGGGCGAGCCGCGCTGAACGCGCCCCTGCACGAAATTGGCGAGGCCGCGCAGCATCTTTTCGCGTTCGGACTCCGGAATTTCCCAGCCGGCTTCGTGCGCGATCGCGAGCAGGTACGCGGTGAGCGTATCGCTGCCTTCGAGCCCGTTCGACGGGAAATACTTCACCAGCCCGTCGCGGTCGAGATAGCCCGGCAGACGCGTCATCAAGGCATCCCAGCCCAGGCGATCGTCCAGCACGATCGTTTTCGACGCCAGTTGCTCGAAGCAGGAATAGGGATAGGCGCTCATCCACTCTCGCACGGGGTCGAGGCTCGCGGTCAGGGAAGCGGCGAGATTCACGCGCACGCCGCCACGACCGGCAATCGCGTCCGCAGGACGCTCGACCGGCAGTTCAAAGTGATGGTCGATCTGTGTCAGCGTCGCCTGGTAAACGCGGACCGGTGTTGCGGTCACGACGTCCTGCGTGACCTTGAGCGCGTCGAGCGACTCGCCGCCTTTTCCGTCCGCACGAACGGTCCACGACAAGCGCGAGACATCGACCGGCGCGGTGAATTCGAAGCGCGCCGGCAATGCGGTGTTGGCGGGAAGCTGGATCTTTTGCGTCGCGTGCAGCAGCGGCTGCTGGTTGCCGTCGGCAACGACCTCGGCCTCCATCTCCACGTCCTGCGCCTTGTCCGTGGTATTGCGCACGGTGAAGATCGCCTCGTAGCGGTCGTTCTCGCGCACCAGCGGCGCGAGGCCGGACAGCAGTTGCACGTCCTGCGTCGTGCGGATACTGGCATGGCCGGCGCCGAAGCGATCCGCGCCCGCACTGGCAACCGCGGTGAGCCGGAACGAGCTGAGCGCATCGTTCAGCGGCACCTCGACGGTCGCGCGACCCTGCGCATCCAGCGGCACCCTGCCCTTCCACAGCAGCAGGCTGTCGAGCAGTTCGCGCGCCGCGCCGCGCCCCCCCCCACCACCCGGCGGCAAGGACTTGCGACCGTAGTGACGCTTGCCCACCACCTGCATCTGCGCGGTCGAGGTGAACACCTCGATGCCGCGGCGCTGCATCATCTGGTCGAGCAGATTCACCGACGGATTCGCGAGCAGATCGAGCAGGGCTTCATCGACGGCCGAAAACGCAATTTCCGCATCCTTCGGCATCGCCCCGCCCGCGGCCGGCGTCACCTGCACCTGCACGCTGGCGGTACCGCGCGTCTTGTAGGACTCCTGTTGAGGTTTGACCACAACCGCCAGCCGATGCGCCGTCCAGCCCACATCGACGGCAGTGGCCCCGAGCCGGAACGCGGGCTTGGACAGGTCCACCATCGCTGTCGGGCTGCCGCCGTCCAGCTTGAGCCAGCGATCCAGCCCGAGCCGGCGCAGGAAATCGTAGAACCGCGTGCGGAAGTCGCTGACCCGCGGCCGCAGCGCGAGCACGGAGACGTAGACGTTGGGCGCGTAGCGGTCCGCGATCGGAATCTCGATCACGGGTTTGCGGCCGGACAGTTCGACGACGAAGGCATCCATCACGCCTTCACGCTCCACCGTCACCAGCCCGGTGGCCTTGCGGAACGGCATGCGCACCTGCACGCGCAACGTCTGTCCGGGTTCGATCTCACGCTGCTCGGCTATCACGTCCATGCGATCCGAATCGCCTTGCGCGAACCACCAGTCGTCCTTGCCGGCAAGCCAGGTGCTGGCCACGGCGCGCGAGATGCGGCCCTTGGAATCGGACGTCGTGGCCTCCATCAGAACCTGTCCGCTCACGCCGGGGGCGAGCTCGCACATCAGCAAGCCCTGCTCGTCGGTACTGCCGCTGCACGAAGGGCGCAGCTTCACCGTCTCCTCGCTGTGCGAGTAAGCGTAGAAGCCGCCGACGAGACGCTTGCGATACGAGTGGGTCTTCTGCGCGTACAGCTTCACCCTGACCGGCTGACGCCTGACCGGCTGGCCCTTGAGATTGAGCACGACGACCTGGAAGCGCAAACCGTCGCTGGAGCCGACCCAGCCATCCGTCGCGATGCCGGTGGCGAGCGCGGACGGCCAGATCGAGGCCAGCGTGCGCGCACTGGTGAGCTCGCCGTTCGCGTCCGGATACTCGAGCTCCGCAAACAGCGACTGTGCCTGCTCCGAAGCCGGAATCTCCGGCACCACGACGTGCGCGGCACCGTTGGCATCGAGCGATAGCGGCAAGGTGCGCGCGGGACTGGGCTGGGCCGGCGCCGGGTTCTCATCGGGGAAGTAGCCGCCCTCGCCGCCTTCGACCAGGCCCTCCTTCACCGCCGCACCGCCGAACTGGAAACGCTCGTACTGCGGAAAGGAAACGGCCCGCGGCTGCACCTGCGTGCGCAGTTTCACCGGCAGGCCGGACGCACCGCCGCCGGAGTAGTAGCCGACGAACAGGTCCAGCGGCAGTTCGGTCGCCGCGACCGCAGGTTGCTCTGGCGCCTGCACGACGGCGCGCATCAGCGGAATCCGGTACTGCTCCACGCGGAACTGGCCGCTGCCTGCCTGGATGTCCTTGCCGTCCGTGAGGCGCAGCGCGTAGTCGCCAAGCCGCGCCTCTTTCGGGAGGGTCCAGGTCGATTCGGCAATGCCCTGCGCGTCGAAGGCCACGGGCAGTTCCACGATCTGCCCGCTGCCGCTGTGCTCGATCACCAGCTTGTCCGGACGAGCAGCGGGCACGGCCAGACCCGTGGCCGTGTGCTGTCGCCAGAAATGCTTCATCGACACGGTTTCGCCGGCGCGGAACAGCGCGCGATCGAGCACGGTGTGAGCGATCTGCGGCGCCTCCCAGGTGCCGCTGGAAAACTGGAAGTCACTGGGACCAATGCCCTGGTTCCAACTCGACAGCGTGAACGAGAAATCGCCGTCCTTGCGCGCGCTCACCATCAGCGGATGGTCCTCGGGCGAGCTGCAATAGGTCCAGCCTCGCGGCGCGGGCAGACCGG
The DNA here is from genome assembly GCA_052387695.1 of Panacagrimonas sp. Lineage (GTDB taxonomy): Bacteria > Pseudomonadota > Gammaproteobacteria > Nevskiales > Nevskiaceae > Panacagrimonas. Next base: position 16,556 of record JBQTIX010000122.1, read on the forward strand.
TCTCGATGCGTGCAATGCCGTCCTTGCCGGTGATGCCTTTCCAGACCGGCGTGCCGTCGCAGCCATCGACCACGCGCAATTGCGCGCCCTCCACCGGCCTGCCGCCGTCGAGCGTCGTGACGAACGCCAGCGAACCCTCGCGTCCCCATTTGAAATGCACCGCGAGATTGGTGACCAGCGCAGTCGTCGCGACGTAGCGCGGACGGTTCTCGCCGAGCAGGGCAGCGCCGAGACGCGGGCTGGCGAGTTCCACCACATGGAAGCCGGGTTCCTTGAGCGGAATGCCGACGACTTCGAAGGTTTTTCCACCCTCTCGCGCAGGCAGTTCGAACGCCTCGGCGTCGTCCGCTTCAGCGAACACCGATTCACGGCCGGGTTGGCGAAACTGGTCCTCCTGCCATTCGCCATTCATCTGCTTCCTGACGTGCGCCATCCAGCGCAAGACCCCGGCTTCGTCGTCGATGCGCTTGGCGGCGCCACCCATTTTCGATGCCGGCAACGCATCCTCAAGGTCACGCAGGGTCACCGGCAGAACGCCGCCCTCGCCGAGTTCGAGGATGCCGAACTCGCCGTTGAACCTGGCCAGTGGCGGCGCGGCGTCGGTCTGGACCTCCAGAGGAAAGCTCGCGGCGTTTTCCAGGCTGCGGCCGGCGTCGTCCAGGAACGCGGACGGCAGCCGTATCTGAAACGTCGCACTTTCCGGAAACGGTGGCGCGAACTCGATGGAATCGACGAACAGGCTCGCTTCCTCGCCCAACACCGGTTCGCGCTGCGCGGCGCCGCCGAGCCGGATGGCCTGCGCCAGTTCGCGCCTCACCGGCGCGGTGAAGCGCAGCGATATCGGCAGCACCGGCACGCAGGGCGCCGAGGCATTGACTCTTTCACAGGAGAAGCTCGCGGCGAACGCGGGCCGCACCTGGAAGCGCAGCACCTGGTCCTGGGTCGTGGGGGCGCCCCCCGGCGGCCGCGCCCCCCCCGCCCCCCCCCCCACACCCAGACCGCC
>JBQTIX010000123.1:0-48680 GCA_052387695.1 Panacagrimonas sp.
AAACTAACTGATCAGGCTAGCCTTGGCGTGGTTTGTTTGGTTGCGTTTGTTTTACCCACCCTCCCGGCTCCGGCCGGTCCGGGGGTGGGGTTTATACGCCACGCCCCTCCACCGGGGTCGGCTGAAACAGGACCGAGAGGCGGTCGGCTCAAGGCCGCCTGAGGTGCTCTGTTTGAATCAATCGATCGCAGAAGGTGCGAGTTCGATTCCCAATCTTGCATAGACCTCAGCCTGCGGCAGCGCAGCCCCGGCGTAAAGTCCGATGATGCGCGTGCGGCCATCAAACAGGCCGGCGGTCAGCAACGTCGTCGAACGGCCGTCCCCGATCAGCGTGCCCGGGCCACCGCCCCAGAGCAGATAGAGCAGTTCGACCGGCAGGTGACGCGGCAACTCCATACCCAGGCCACGCAGGCCGGCTGGATCGCTTGCGGCCTCGCGCGGGTGGTACTTGAAAGCGATGTTCGACTCTTTGGGAATCAGCCCGGTGGCGGCCAGCGTCCAGGCGGCATCGGCGTTGAGCGCAGGCAGCACCAGGACGTCCGGGGCACCGTCGAGGGCGCTTGATCGGTCCTCCTCACGCACCAGGCCCTCGGCCAATGCGCGCAGAACCGGCGAGCGCGGCAGGTCCAGCGACAGCGGCTGCACGCGTCCACGCAACTCGGCGCGGACGGCTTGCGGGCGTTGCGCAAGCACCGCATCCAAAGCCGGGTGCGTGCCGAGAACCCGGATGGGCTCCCAGTTGCGGGTGGTGAACAGGCGCTTGCGCCAGCGGGTCCACGCACTTGCGGGCGGCGCGAGCCAGTCGGTGTAGAACGAGGAGCCGTCTTCGAAGCAGAGCCGTCGGGCGTTGTCCCGCTGCGCCCAGTCGAGCGCGACCTGCGACAGATCGTGCCGGTCGTTGAAGACGACCAGGGTCCCGGGCTTCCATAGCGACAGGCTTTGCAACAGGCGCCCGCGCGCGCCTCGGCGCAAACCGCGGTCGTCTGCGCTTCCGGTCAATCCCTCGACGACCAGGCCCGGCAACAGCGGAGGATGGACGCCGAGCACTCTGAGATAGTCCGACGCGGAGGGAAATCGACCGAACAGGAACAACACCGGGATCTCGTTGCGTGACTCCGCATGCGCCAGGGCGAGCAGGCAGTGATAGGGCGTGCTGACGAGATAAAAGCAGCGCGGCTCCGGCGTCGCAGCAGTCGCCATTACGGCGCGGATTGTCCGCCGCCGCCTTGCGCGCGCACCACGAAAATCACTTCGTCCGACCCGGCGATGGCGGCGCGCACATCGCCGAAAAGTCGCTTGGCGATGCGGTTCTTCCAGTTGCGGCGTTTGAGTTCCGGCAGGTAGGTCGTCATGAAGACCAGATCGAAGCGCTGCGCGAGCCGCGTCGCCCATTGACCCGCTGTCAGAAGGCTCAGATGCGCGTTGCGTCCGTCCGGGAGAATCTTGGTGGCGGGGCGCGTCGAAATGATGAACAGGCCGTAGCGGCGCGTGACGCGCTGGAGGTCATCGAGAACCGAATCGACGAACTCCGGTTCGACATGTTCCAGCACGTCGCCGCAGAACACGAAATCGGCCGGCGCCGGTGCGGCTGCGAGTTCCGGGAACGCGGGGTCGTAGCCATGCACCGTCAGTTCCGGCATCGAGGCTTTCACCGTCTGTTTGCCGCATCCGTAATCGAGAATCTCGGCGAGGCGGTGCTCGGCGACGAAGCTGCGGATGAGCCGCGACCAGCGGTGACCTTCGGACCCATAATGCTCGTCGGAACCGTGCACCTGCTGGTACATCTGGCGATACGATTCGCTGATGAGTGTGCGGTCGTTCATGGGCTGCCCTGGCGAGTCGTCACAAAACTATAACGGAAGCGCTGCACGAACCCATGAACCAGGCGATGCTGGATGCCGCAGACCCCCCGCGCACCCTGGCCCTGATCGATCTGGGCATCAAGGCAGCGCCGTTCTTCGCAGAGTTGCGTCACGCGCTCAAGCCGGACATCCGCTGTGTCTATTACTCGCGCCTGGCTGTGGTGCGCAGCGTGCTCCAGCAATCCGGCGCGGAGTGCTTTCCCGTGCGACTCAGTTTGCCGGAGGCCGCGAGCGTCGGTGCAGATCAGTTGCGTGAAGTCATCGGCGAGAAAGCCCTGATCAGCGAGCCGCCCCGGCTCGTCGCGCAGGCCGCGCGGCTGTGGGCCGACCTCGACGCATTCCTCGCTCGGCAGCGTGCCGCTGCGCTGCTGGTCTGGAACGGCTCCGGCCTGATTGCGTCGATTGCGGTTCATCTGGCACGTCGGCGCGGCCTGCCGGTGATCTTTGGCGAGAATGGGTATCTGCCCGGAACCCTGCAACTCGATCCGCAGGGGGTGAACCAGCATTCCTCCATCACGCGGCTGGTCCGGGAGGGGCGGGCCGAACTGCCGGCGGAACGCGTGCTCGATGCGCAACTCGACCGTGCGCTCGATGACTTTCGCGCCGGGCGCACGCCCAAATTCCAGTCCGCACCGAAATCCCTGCGGCCGGACTGGCGCTCCCGGCTCAGGCGCGAGGCGCTGCGCCTGGTGCAGCCGGACTCCTGGGTCATTGCGCCGCGACTGAGCCCGAAGGATTTTCCGGATCGCCTCGAACTGCCCCCCCGGTTCGTGCTGCTGCCGTTCCAGGTCAGCCAGGATTCGCAACTGATCCTGCACTCGCCTTTGGTCCGTGGCGACATGAGACTCCTTCTGGCGGAGGTGCACGGAGCGATGCGAAGAGCTGATCCCAGGATGGAACTGGTGGTGAAGCTGCACCCGGCGGAAAGCAGGCAAGTGCTGGGCCGATACCGCGACCTGCCGCGGCAATATCCGGACGTACGTTTTACCCTGCGGCATCCGCTGACGGAACTGCTGGCGCGCTGCGCAGCGGTGGTCACGATCAACTCGACCGTGGGCTTCGAGGGCATCATGTTCGACAGGCCAGTGGTAACTTTGGGTCGCAATTTTTATTGCGCGACGCCGCTGGTCGTCCCGGTCGAGCGGCTGGAGGATCTGGAAAGCGCGCTGGCCATTGCGCTGACCGAGCCGCCGGACCCGGAACGTCGCCGCGCATTTCTGCGCTACGTCTATTTCCGATTCCTGACCCATGGCAGCTATCGCGATTTCAGCGATGCGAGTTTTCGTGCGGTCGCGGAACGCATCATCGAACTGACCGGGGTTCCGGCGTAGTCCTCGGCAAGCACTCCGGGGGTGAACGCCTTCGGGCCAAGCCCTATCATGAGGCGTCATCGGAGATTCTCATGCTTGCCGCCAAGACCCCTTACCTTTCGCCGACCGAGTACCTGGATGGCGAACGGCTTGCCCAGGTCCGTCACGAATACGTCGACGGGATGGTGTACGCCATGTCCGGCGCCAGCCGGCGGCACAACGACATCGCGCTGAACGTCGCCGTGGCCTGCCGGGCCGCGGCGCGGAGCCGTCCGCCGTGCTCGGTGCACATTTCGGATGTGAAGCTCTACGTCGCCGGGCGCAATACCTATTACTACCCCGACGTGGTGGTGAGCTGCGCCACGGAAACCAACAGCCACCTGGTGGAAAAGCCCTGTGCGGTGATCGAGGTGCTGTCGCCGGAAACGGAAACTACGGACCGCCGCGAGAAGCGCGCGGCCTACCTCACGCTGCCGACCTTGCGCGAGTATGTGCTGATCACTCAGGACCGTCCCGAGGTGGTGGTGATCCGACGCGGCGACGAGGGCTGGATCGAGTTCACCCTCGAGCCGGACGACCCCTTGTACCTGTCCTGCCTGAAGCTCGACCTGGCGCTCACCGAGATCTATGCGGGCGTGAGCTTCGATCGTTGAGACCGGCCGCTCCTTGATCCTCAGCAACCGCTACAACTTCCTCTACGTCCACATCGCCAAGACCGGCGGCACCAGCGTGCGCGCGGCGTTGAAGTCCTTGCAGTGGCGCGATCCTTACTACCTTGCGCAGTGGACCTGCTCGCGCCTGTCCGGGCTCACCGGGCATCGCATCGCGGCCAAACTGCCGCGGCATTCCAAGATCATCGGTGCGCAGGAGATGCTGCCGCAGGAATTTTTCGACCGGCTCTACAAGTTCGCCTTCGTGCGCAATCCCTGGGATTTGCAGGTGTCGAGCTACCACCATCTGAAGCGCGAGCGGCCATTGCTTCTCGAAGGCCACGAATCCTTCGAAGCCTTCACACGCTGGAAGCTCGAGTCGGGGCGGCCTTACCAGTACCACCTGGACACCTCGATCACGCCGCTGACCGATTACCTGATCGACTTGCGCGGCAAGCTGCTGACGGATTACGTCGGCCGCTACGAGCGCCTGCACGAGGACTGGGATCACATCTGCAAGCGGCTCGGTATCGTGACGCCGGAGCTCCCGCACAAGCGCAAGGCGACCGATCGCAGCAAGGACTATCGCAGCTACTACTCCGACGATCTCGCGGAGCTGGTCGGTAACTATTTCCGGCGCGATGTCGAGATGCTGGGCTACCGCTTCGATCCGGACTAGGATGAGTCGGAATTCGATCTGCCCCTGGTTCCAAGCCATGACCGCTATTCGCAAACCGCGCATGACCGACGAGGAATACCTCGCTTTTGAACGCGCCTCGCCTGAGCGCCACGAGTTCGTGGACGGCGAGATGTACCTGATGACGGGCGGCAGCCGTACGCACAGCGAATTGGGAGTCAGGCTGGTCACGTCGTTCCAGAACCGCCTGCGCCGTAGTCCGTGCAAGGTTTACTCGCACGATTTGCGGGTGCAGGTGCGTAACCAGAGCCGCTACTTCTACCCTGACCTGGTGATCGTCTGCGGCGGTGTGCAGACCCGCGAAGACGCGCTCAAGGACACCGTACTGAATCCGGGCGTGATCGCCGAGGTGCTCTCGCCCAGCACCGAGGCGATGGACCGCGGCACCAAGCTGCGGCACTACCGCCTCATCGACAGTCTCAAGACCTATCTGCTCGTGTCGCAGTACGAACCGCTGATCGAACGCTACGAACGAGCGGGGGCGTTCTGGGCCTACACCGAATTGCGTGGCATGGACGCCATCCTCGAGCTTGATTCACCCGCCATCGAAATTCCGCTGTCGGAGATTTTTGAAGACGTCGAGTTTGCGCTGGACGATCGGTCCGAACCCGACGACTCGCCGCGTCACTAGGCGCCAAGCCCTCTCTTTCGGATGTGCGGCATTGCAGGCATGGTGGTGCGCGAAGGGATCGTCGCGGATGACGACCTGTCGCGCATGGCCGCGACCCTCACGCATCGCGGCCCGGAGGACACCGGACAATACGTCGCGGGGGCGTTCGGCATCGCCCACACGCGGCTGTCGATCATCGATCTGCCCGGCGGCCACCAGCCCCTGTTCGACGCCGAGAAGCGCTACGCGTTGGTGTGCAACGGCGAGATCTACAACTACGTCGAACTGCGTCGCGAGCTGGAGGATCTGGGTGCGGAGCCGCTGACGAAGTCGGACAGCGAGGTGGCACTGCACGGCTGGCATCACTGGGGGCGGCGTTGCTTGAGCCGACTGAACGGCATGTATGCCTTCGCGCTGTTCGATCACCGTTCGCGCGAGCTGTGGCTGGTGCGTGATCGGCTGGGCATCAAGCCGCTGTATTTCGTGCGACTGCCGGATCGCGTGCTGTTCGCCTCCGAACTCAAGGCCCTGCTGCCGGTTCTGCCGAGCCGGCCGGCGATCAATCCGGCTGCGCTGGCACAGTTCTTCCAGAACCAGCATTCCAGCGGACGCGAGACCGTCTTCCAGGGCATCCAGCGCGTGCTCCCGGGCGAGGCGCTGCGCATCACGGCCGGCCTGGAGATCGAGGAGTACCGCTACTGGCGCGCCACCGATGCCCATCCACGACCCCGCAGTTACGAGACTGCGGTGGCCGAATGGGAGCCCCTGTTCGACCAGGTGATGCGCGAGCACGTGCGCGCCGATGTTCCGTTCGGACTGTTCCTGTCCGGCGGCGTCGATTCCGCCGTGCTGCTCGCCATGCTCCGCCGTTTTCAGCGCAAGCCCATCAGCACCTTTTCCATCGGCTGGTCGGACGCCAGGCAATCCGATGAGATCGACGGCGCCGAGCGCGTCGCCAAGCTGATGCACTCCGATCACCAGTCGATCCGCCTGTCCTCGCAGCAGGTGTTCCGGCGACTGCCGCGCAGCGTCTGGGCCGCGGACGACCTGATGCGCGACTACGCCTGCCTGCCGACCCTGGCGCTGGCCGAGGCGGCGGGCGCGCAACTCAAGGTGGTGTTCAGCGGCGAGGGCGGCGACGAGGCGTTTGCCGGCTATGGGCGTTATCGGCCCTCGGCGATCGAACGCAGCTTCAAGTCCTTGCGGCACCCCGGAAGCGGCGGCTTCCGCGCGCGCGGCGAGTTGCAGGCCAACTGGGTGCGCCGCCTGTTCAAGCCCGAGTTGCAGACCGCACTGGCGCAGCATCGCGCTCCCTATATCGCCGCCTGGGCCGAGACGCCGGCGGAATGGAGCGCCCTTCAGCGGCGGCAGTACGTGGACCTGTCCACCAACCTGCCGGACGATCTGCTGGTCAAGGCGGACCGCATGCTGATGGCGTACAGCGTCGAGGGCCGCGTGCCGTTTCTCGATCACCGGGTGATCGAGTTCGGCCTGTCGCTGCCGGATGCGCTCAAGGTGCGCGGCGATTCCGGCAAGGTCTTTCTCAAGCGCTGGGCGGAAAAATTCATTCCGGCCGATCACCTGTGGCGCCACAAGTCCGGCTTTCACGTGCCGGTGGGCGAATGGTTACGCGGTGATTTTCTCACCGCGCTCAGCGCGAAGCTGCCGCAGAGCACGGCGATCCGGGCCTGGTGCGAGCCGAACGCCGTGCGCGCGCTGCTCGCACGACAGCAGGCTCGGCACGACGTCACCCGTGAGGTGTGGAGCCTCATGCAGTTTGCGATCTGGCATCGGCTGTTCGTCGAAGATGAGGGCACGGTACCGGCCTCGGAAGAGGACCCCCTGGAATGGCTGTGATGGATCTCCGACGCATCGCCATCTTCATGTCCACGTCGGGCCATAGCGGCAACGACCGGGCGATGAAGAACCTGATTCCAGCGCTGGTCCGTCGTGGTTATCGGGTGGACCAGATCAAGGTGCGCAAACACGGACCGAACCTGCCCGAACCGCTGATGGACGGCATCCGGGTGATCGACAGCGGTGTGTCGACGACATACGCCGCCCTGCCGGCGCTCTCCGGCTACCTGCGACGGACCCGGCCCGCCGTGCTGCTGGCCGACAAGGATCGAGTCTGCCGCACGGCCCTGCTGGCGCGTTGGCTGTCCGGCGCGCGTGACACGCGCCTGGTGCTGAGCTGCGGGACGACCATCTCGATCGACCTGGCGCACCGCGGTCCGGTGGACCGCTGGATGCAGCGCTATTCGATGGGCCACTTCTATCGTCACGCCGAGCAGGTGATCACGTTTTCCGAGGCCGCCGCCGCCGATCTGTCCGCCTATACCGGCCTGCCACGCGGCCGGGTTCGTGGTGTCGCGCAGCCCGTCGTTCCCTCCAGCCTGTTCGAGAATGCGCAGCCCTTGCCCGACCACCCCTGGTTCCGCGACCCTGAGGTCCCGGTGATTCTCGCCGTGGGCGAACTGAGCCCGCGCAAAGACTTCGCGACCCTGATCCGGGCGTTTGCGCAGCTTCGGGCTTCGCGTGTTGCGCGTCTGGCGATCGCGGGTCGCGGCATCGAGCTGGAGGCCCTGCGCAGCCTGGCTCAGAACCTCGGCTTGGCCGCGGACGTGGACTTCCTCGGCTTCCGCAACGACGTCTACGCGCTCATGGCACACGCTGCGGTATTTGCGATGACCTCGCGCTGGGAGGGCCTGGGATTCGTCCTGATCGAAGCGCTGGCCAGCGGCACGCCGGTGGTGGCGACCGATTGTCCGAGTGGTCCCGCAGAGATTCTGCAGGCGGGCCGTTACGGGCGACTGGTGCCCGTCGGCGACGACGCGCGGCTCGCGGACGCCCTGATGGCCACGTTGGCCGCGCCGCCGTCTGCCGCGCGGTGTCGCGAAGCCGCAAGACCTTACGAGATCGAGGCGGCGACCGACGATTATCTGGCCGCCTTCGGCCTGCCTGCGTATGTCGACGAGACCGCGTCATGAAGCGTGTCGGCGTATTGATCTCGTTTTCCGGTGACGGCGGCGTGGAGCGCATGGTCACCAACCTGTGCGCGGAATTCGTCCGCTACGTGCATGTGGACCTGCTGGCGCTCAAGCTCGACGGCGGCCATGCCAGCCGGATTCCGCCCAGGGTCAATCTGCTCAGCCTCAACTCTCGACACGCCTGGACCTGCGTCGGCGAGGTGGCGGACTATCTGCGCCAATACACGCCGGATGCCTTGCTGGTGGCCAAGGATCGCGCGGGTCGGGCGGCGCTGAAGGCCGCCGGGCGCGCGCGCAGCGAAGCGCCGGTGTTCATCCGCCTCGGAACCAATCTGTCCGCGGCGCTGGAACGCAAGGACCCGCTCAGCCGCTGGCTGCGGGTCTCGCCGATGCGGCGGATTTATCCTCGCGCCGCCGGCGTGATCGCCGTGTCCGAGGGCGTGCGCGAGGACACGATGAAAGTCACCGGTCTGCCGCCGGAGCGGGTCCACGTGATCCGCAATCCGGTGATCACCGAACGGCTAACCGAGCAGGCGCGCGAGCCCGTGTCGCACGACTGGCTCAACGTCCGGCCCCTGCCGCTGATCGTGGGCATGGGACGGCTGACCAGGCAGAAGGGCTTCGACACGCTGCTGCGCGCCTTCGCCGCCCTCCAGAACGGCTGTCCCAGCCGGCTCGTGATCCTGGGTGACGGGCAGGATCGGGAAGCGCTTGCCGCGCTGGCGGCCAAGCTCCGGGTGTCGGAACGGCTGCTGCTGCCGGGTTTCCAGAAGAATCCTTACGCCTGGCTCGCGCGCGCCGATCTCTTCGTGCTGTCCTCGGCCTGGGAGGGCTCGCCCAATGCACTGACCGAGGCGCTCGCGCTGGGCGTGCCCTGCGTCTCCACGGATTGCCCGAGCGGGCCGTCGGAGCTTCTGGCGAACGGGAAGTACGGTGCGCTGGTTCCGGTCGGGGACTGGCAGGCGATGGCCGAAGCCATTCGTCAGACCCTGCGCGACCCCTTGCCGGAATCGATGTTGCGCGAGGCAGTTGCGGAGTATCGTGCGGACCTCAGCGCGAAGCGTTACCTCCAACTGATGGGCCTGCCGATACCCAGCACCGGATGAGCCAACCGATCACCAGCTTTCATCTGATCGCCAGCCCGCGCATGGGAGGGGCCGAGACCACCTTCGTTCGAGTGGCCACAGCATTGAACGGGGCTGGCCAGCCGGTCATTGCCGGCCTGCGTAGCGGGTCGGCCTTGCAGTCGCACCTCGAAGACGTGCTCAGCGTCGAGACCTTTCCGCTGAGGAACTATCTCGACGTCGTCACCGCGGTCCAGATACGCAGCGCGATCGAGCAGCGCGGCTCCGACATCGTTCAGACCTGGGCCTCGCGCGCCACCTGGCTGACGCGCGCGCCGGGGCACACGATCCATGTCGCGCGCCTCGGCGGTTACTACAAGCTGCGTTATTTCCGCCACGCCGATGCCTGGGTGGTGAACACCCGCGGCCTGCGCGACTGGCTGGTCGAGCGCGGCTTTCCGCCGGACCGGGTGGAGTGGATCAACAACTTCGTGCCGCCGCCGACACCGGGTGTGCCACTGAGTCTGACGAGAGATTCGCTGCACATCCCGCCCGAAGCGCTCGTGGTCGTGGCGCTGGGCCGCTTCGTCGAGAAGAAGGGCTTCTCGGACTTGCTGCTCGCGTTCGCGCGACTGCCGGTGCGGATCGGCGACCGGCCGCTGCACCTGGTGCTGCTGGGCGATGGTCCCCTGCTCGCGGACCTGCGTTCGGCGGCGGCGGGACTCGGTGCCCGCGTTCACTTCACCGGCTGGGTCGATCACCCGGTCGATGCGCTGGCGCTCGGCGACGTGTTCGTCTGTCCATCGCGAGTCGAGCCGATGGGCAACGTCGTGATCGAGGCCTGGAGCCGCGGCCTGCCGGTGATCTGCACCGAGACTGCGGGTGGTTGTGAGCTGATCCAGAGCGGCGACACCGGCCTGCTGTGTCCGGTTGCGGACGTACCACGCCTGGCGGCGGCGATGGATCGCGTGCTGCGCGACGCCGCTCTGCGTGCCGCACTTGGAGCGCACGGCGAAGCGCATTACCGGCATCGCTACAGCGAACAGAAGACGGTCGCTGCGTACCTGGATTTCTATCGGCGGCTGCTGCGGGACGCGCGGCCGCTGAGGGCCCGAACACAGCCCGGATTGCTGAATTGAAAGGGCGCGCTGCGTAGCTCGGTTGTAGGTCGGTTCAAGCCGAAAGCGGAACCGACATGCGCCTCCACCGGACCTACTCCTTGGCCCAGACCTCGAGCATGTCCGCCAGGTAGTGGATGTTGTGCTCGCCTTTGGCAAACACCTCGTCGCGCATGATGCGCTGCTGTAGCGCGGCGTTGGTGTCGATGCCTTCGATGATCATCTCGGACAGCGCGCCCTTCATGCGCGCGATCGCCGACTCTCGCGTGTTGCCCCAGCAGATCAGCTTGCCGACCATCGAGTCGTAGTGCGGCGGCACCTTGTAGCCCGAGTAGATGTGCGTATCCATGCGCACGCCGGGACCACCAGGGGCATGGTACTTCTTGATCTCGCCGGGCGAGGGGATGAAGGTGCGTGCGTTCTCGGCGTTGATGCGACACTCGATCGCGTGGCCACGGAAGCGGATGTTGCTCTGCTTCTTGGTGAGCTTCTTGCCGTCGGCGATACGAATCATTTCGCGGATCAGGTCCACGCCCGTAACCATTTCGGTCACCGGGTGCTCGACCTGGATGCGCGTGTTCATTTCGATGAAATAAAACTTGCCCGCGTCGTACAGGAACTCGAAAGTACCGGCTCCGCGGTAACCGATGCGCTTGCAGGCTTCCACGCACAACGCGCCGATCTCGTCGCGCTGCTCGTCGGTGATTCCCGGCGCGGGCGACTCCTCGACCACTTTCTGGTTGCGGCGTTGCATGGAGCAGTCGCGCTCGCCGAGATAGATCGCATTGCCCTGGCCGTCGGCCAGCACCTGCACTTCGACGTGGCGCGGCGTCTCCAGGTATTTTTCGAGGAACACGCTGGCGTCCTTGAACGCGTTAAGCGCCTCGGTGCGGGCGATGTTGATTTTCTCGATCAACTCGTCTTCGCGGCGCACCACCTGCATGCCGCGACCGCCGCCGCCGGACGCGGCCTTGATCAGCACCGGGTAGCCGACCTTGGCCGCGATCTCGCGGCAGACCTGTTCGTCCTCCGGCAACTCGCCGTCGGAGCCGGGCACGCAGGGCACGCCGGCCGCGATCATCTCCGCCTTGGCATTGGTCTTGGAGCCCATCAGCCGGATGGTCTCCGAGCGCGGGCCGATGAAGATGAAACCGGACTTCTCCACGCTCTCGGCAAAGTCCGCGTTCTCCGACATGAAGCCATAGCCGGGATGGATCGCGTCGGCCTGCGTGACTTCGGCCGCGCTGATGATCGCGGCCATGTTGAGGTAACTTTTACCCGCGGCAGGCGGGCCGATGCATACCGCCTCGTCGGCCAGCAGCACGTGCTTGAGATCGCGGTCGGCCTGCGAGTAGACGGCCACCGTCTTGATGTTCATCTCGCGACAGGCGCGCAGGATGCGCAGCGCGATTTCGCCGCGGTTGGCGATAAGGATTTTTCGGATGGCGCTCATGATCGAGTGGACCCACTCACTCGATGACGAAAAGCGGCTGATCGAATTCCACCGGACGCTCGTTCTCGACCAGGATTTCTGCGACGACGCCGGCCTTGTCGGACTCGATCTGGTTGAGCATCTTCATCGCCTCGATGATGCACAGCGTCTGCCCGGCTTTGACCGTCTGGCCGATCTCGACGAAGGGCTTGGCGCCGGGAGAGGGCGTGCGATAGAACGTGCCGACCATCGGCGCGCGCACGACATGACGCGTGTCTGCCACGGGCTTGGTGGGTGCCGCCGCAACCGGGGCAGCGACGCCCAGGGGCGCCGCTGCGGGCATCGGCGCCGCCATGCCCGGGCCGGGGACGTACCCCATCGGGATCGTGTTGCGCGCGATGCGGACCGACTCCTCGCCTTCCTTGACCTCCAGTTCCGAAATTCCGGACTGTTCTACGAGGTCGATCAGCGTCTTGATCTTGCGCAAATCCATGGTGGTCTAGGCTCCCGTGTTGTTGGTGAGGCGCTGGTGCGCCGCGTGCAAGGCCAGTCCGTAACCGATCGGCCCCAGGCCGAGGATCACGCCGACCGCGATGTCGGAAAAATACGAGTGGTGGCGGAACGCCTCGCGAGAAAAGACGTTCGACAGGTGAATCTCGATGAACGGAATCGCCACGCCGAGCAGGGCGTCGCGCAATCCGATGCTGGTGTGTGTGAGCGCGCCGGGGTTGAGCAGGATGAAATCGACATCGCCGCACGCGGCCTGTACCCGGTCGATCAGGGCGCCTTCGTGGTTACTCTGAAAGACGCTGAGACGGTGGCCCAGGGCGGCGGTCCGCTGTGTCATATCCGCTTCGATCCCGGCCAGGGTGGCGCTGCCGTACACCTGCGGCTCGCGCGTGCCGAGCAGGTTCAGGTTGGGGCCGTTCAGAAGCAGCAGGTGGCTCAAGCGAAGCAATCCCGGTGTGGCGCATGCCGGATTCTGACGAGCCGAGCCGAGTAAGGCAAATCAAAGCCGATGGTCGCCAGTTGTCGGCATTTCCATACATGATGCCGGCAAGGCCCGGGAGCCTGGGCGGTGGAAACGCGTACCGCTACGGCACAGGCTGCTAGGAGCCTGGGCGGTAGAAACGCGCGCGGCTGCGGCTTCGCCCTTTCGGCCAGATTTTCCGATCTGTCTCGTTAAATAGAACCACTATTTGCCTCGACAGATCGAAAAATCTGACTCGAAATGGCTTTGCCTCGCCTCCACGGTTCCTACCGTCCAGGCTCCTAGCCCTGCGGCAGGTTGGCTTCGATCAGCGGAATCAGCTCCTCGCGAGTGAATTCGCCGTGCTTGCGTTGCAGCAGGTATCCGTCGGCTGAGATCAGCACGGAAAAGGGCAGGGCGCCGAGCGTGTCGCCGAAGGCGTCCATCGCAGCAGGAATTTCGGCCTCGCCGGTGAGGATCGGATAATGGATGCGCAGCCGCGGCAGCGCCTGTCGCACCTGTTCCGGGTCGTCCAGCGCCGGGCCGAGAATCTGGAGACCGCGCGTGCCGTAGCGTTCCTGCATTTCCACCAGCAGCGGAATCTCCTTGAGGCAGGGGGCGCACCAGGTTGCCCAGAAGTTCACCAGCACCAGCTTGCCGCGATATTCGGACAGGCTGCCGCTGCCGCCGCCGAGCAGGGGCAGCGTGAAGTCGGCGGCGAGTTCCGCGGGAGGGGGGACCGGGGCCAGGCTGCGATACATCACGAAGCCGCCAACGGCGGCCAGCGCGCCGATGACAGACAGGACTGCGAGGGTTCGGGTTTTCATTGCGGCAGAACGTCGACGATGCGCGTCTGCATCGGGTAGCAGACTTTATCCTCCGCACAGCCTTGAAGGCGCACACGCAACCGTGTGGGCGCAATATTCCGGGCGGGCTGAAACGCGGCCTGCACCGATCCGCGATAGATCTCGACCGTGCCGAAATGCTCGTCCCGATGAGATGCGCCCTCTGGCAGATTCATCCGACCGAGGACCGAACCGACGGGCTCGATGGCTTCGACCGAGAGCTTTGATTTGTAGAGATAGCAGCCTGGCGCGATATCGACACCGACCAGCAAACGGCCCTGATCCCAGATCGCGGGCTGCACCACGAAGGCCTGCTCGACTGGCAGGATGCCGGAGTCGTCCGTCGCCTTGTCGGAAAGAAACCCGGCATGGAGAGAGGGTGCGAGGCAGAGCATCAGGCTGGCGACGGTGAGACGCACTCGGCAATCCATTGGAGGTAGGGCAGGTGTCCCGCGGCCACATCGACCCCGAGCACCTCGGGAAGTTCGTAGGGATGTCGTTCGAGAACCGCGCGCTTCAGCTCCCCGAAGCGCCCGGCGGTGGTCTTGATGATCAGCAGGGCCTCGTCGTCGCGCTGCACCGCGTCCTTCCAGCGGTAGGTGGACGTGATCTTCGGGACCACGTTCACACAGGCCGCGACGCGTGCTTCGACCAGCGCGCGGGCAAGCTCGTCCGCGTGGTCGGGCGGGCAGGTGACGAGAACGATGCGGGTGATGGCTCTTGCCATCAGGCCCGCCCACGACCGATCGCGTAGTACGCGATGCCCGCCGCTTCCACAAACTTCGGGTCGTACAGATTGCGCCCATCGAAGATCACCGGCGTCTTCAGCGCCCTGGCGATCTTCCCGAAGTTGGGCGAGGCAAACACCCGCCACTCGGTAACGATGGCCAGTGCATCGGCGCCCGCCAGCGCGTCTTCGGGCGATTCGGCCAGCACCAGATCCGCGCGCTTGCCGTAGAGCTTTTCGGTCTCGTGCATCGCCACCGGGTCATAAGCGCGGATGGTTCCGCCCGCGGCCCACACCGCTTCCATCAGATCGCGCGACGGCGCTTCGCGCATGTCGTCGGTGCGCGGCTTGAAGGCCAGGCCCCACAAGGCGATGGTTTTGCCCTGCACAGAGCCGAAGTGCTTCCGGATCTTCTCGAACAGGCGGTTCTTCTGTCGCTTGTTCACCGCCTCCACGCCATTGAGCAGCTTGGCCTCGAACCCCACGCTCTGCGCCGTGTGGGCAAGCGCCTTCACGTCCTTGGGAAAGCAGGAGCCGCCATAGCCGCAACCCGGGTAGATGAAGTGAAAGCCGATGCGCGGATCGCTGCCGATGCCCACGCGCACTTTCTCGATGTCCGCGCCCACCGCCTCGGCCAGGTTGGCCATCTCGTTCATGAAACTGATCTTGGTGGCGAGCATCGCGTTGGCCGCGTACTTGGTCAGCTCGCTGGAGCGCACGTCCATCACGATGATCTTGTCGTGATTGCGATTGAACGGCGCGTACAGCGCCTGCATCAGCTCCGCCGCCTTCTGCGAAGACACGCCGACCACGACGCGGTCCGGCTTGTTGAAGTCCGCCACCGCCGCGCCTTCCTTGAGGAATTCCGGGTTGGACACGACATCAAAGTCGATGCGCTTGCCACGCGATTTCAGTTGCGCCGCAATGGTGTCGCGCACTCGGTCCGCCGTGCCGACGGGCACCGTGGATTTGCTGATCACCACCCGGTACTCGCTCATGTGCTCGCCGATGGACCCGGCCACCGTCAGCACGTACTTCATGTCGGCCGAGCCATCCTCGTTCGGCGGCGTGCCCACTGCGATGAACTGATACAGCCCATGCGCCACGCCCTCGGCCGCCGAGGTGGTGAAGCGCAGGCGACCCGCCTTGGCATTGCCGGTCAGCAGTTCTTCCAGCCCGGGCTCGTAGATCGGGCATTCGCCCGCCCGCAGCCGCTCGACCTTGGCCGCGTCCACGTCCACGCACAGCACATCGTTGCCGGCGTCGGCGAAGCAGGCAGCGGTGACCAGGCCGACGTAGCCGGAGCCGAAGATGGTGATGTTCAAACGCAAACCTCCACAGGAAAAATGAGCGGTCCCGGAATCGGGAGCAGGGCCGCAACGCAAGAATTGCGCAAAAAGTGTACGGGGCTGCTCGTGCCCAAGTCATATACCGCCACGCAGCGCCCGAGTGAGACCTGGAAGAATCGTAGGCCGAGGCAGTGGTCGAGGACGGTCAGTTTCTGCCGCCACGGTGCAATCGATCACGCCGTGGGTCCGTCAGAAAAGCTTGGATGAAGGTCGGATCAAGCCCGCGGCTTCATTCGGGCGGATCCGACATGCACCTCCACAAGCGGCGCGACGCTCTTCCGACCCGCGCCCGTCGGCTCCGCCCGCGAAAAGCACGCGGGCTTGAGCCGACCTGCGGCCAACCTGCTCAGTTGCACAGCGCATCGACTTTCGCGGCGCAGATGAAGTCGTTCTCGGTCAGGCCGCCGACGGCGTGGGTCCACCAGGTGATGCTGCAACTGCGGTAGCCGAAACGGATGTCGGGATGGTGATCCTCGCGGTGCGCCACGTACGTCACCGCTGTCACGAACGCGGTGGTGTGGTAATAATTCTTGAACTCGTAATCCGCGTGCAGACGCGTGCCATCCGCGCTCAGACTCCAGTCGGAACGGAGCTGGCTCTTCAGCTTCTCCGCTTCTTCGCGGCTCAGTGCGGCCACGCCTCCTTCGCAGGGCACGCAGCGTTTCTGGACCAGATCGGACATGTCGGTGCTCCGCGAGCCAGGGTAGGGACACCATGATGCCCGCCCGCCAAATCGTCTGCACTCATGGCGGCGAGACCGGTCCCGGCCCAACCGGCGGCGCGACCACCGCGGCGGCGACGGCCAGGGGCTTGCGCCGCCACAGTCCGCCGGCCGAGAACTGCTCCCAACCCCAACGCAGCCAGTTGAGCAGGCTGTTGGCCAGCCACAGTGCCCACAGCAGCATCAGGCCACGGTAGAACCAGATCGAGACCGACAGCACCCAGGCGCGCGGCAGCGTTTCCGCAAAACGGTCCTGGAACCAACGCAACTCGGAGGCGGTCGAGCCGTTGCCGGCGATCTGCATGTCGGGTGTACCGAGCAGGCCCTGCGCAACCGCGCCAAACAGTGTGGCGAGCGCTGCGAAAGTCCACAACGCGAGACCGATCTGCATGAGGTTGAAGCGGTTTTCGCTCCACCCCGCAGGCGCGCGGGCGCGCAGCGCCAGCGCAAACAGCCAGCCCGCGACCAGGGCAGCACCCCACAGCGGCAGTTGCGACAGGCCGATCATCAGCAAGGTCCACTGGGCGCTTTTCAACGGCGTGAGCTGCGAGCGGCCGAGCGCGAACGCTACGATCAGCAGCACCGCGAGCACCCCCCAGAACAACACCGCCGGACCGAGCTGCGGTCCGCCGGTCAGCAGCACCCAGCGATCCGCCGGCAGCGAGATGCTCAGCTCGGCGTTGACGCCCGGCAATCCGGGCGCGAGCTCCGGCGTCCGGAAGTGCGTACCCAGGCCCTCATCCGTGCGCAGTTGCAGCTCGATCGACTGCGCGCCGGGATGCAGCGGCAAAATCACGCGCCCGCCTTCGCGTCGCGCCGGCTGGGTCACGCCGTCGATGCTCAGGCTTTGCAGCGCGATGGATTCCGCCAGCGGCAGGGCGTGCTGGCCGCCCTGGCTGGCGCGTAGCGCCAAGCTGAGCGTGTAGTCCGTGGCGCGCTTGCCGGGCTGCGCAGCGAGGCTCACACGATCCAGCGTGAGAACCTGGCCGGTCACCGCGACCGGCCGCGAGATGCGCGCCTTCACGGTTTCGCCCGGCCAGGGCCGAAAGCCGTTGAGACGCCAGTCCGCGTCCTGGCTGCTGACTTCCGGAATGCCTTCGAAGTCGATGTGCCACAGCGGACTCACATCGAAGCGCCAGACTTCGAAGGCTCGCGTGTTGTCCGGTGCGGTCAATGTGAGCTGCCCGGCGATGTCGAGTCGCGATGTCCATTCCACGCTCGTCTGGCCGGGCGCGAAGCTGGCCTGGATCGTAGCGCCGACTCGACGAACGCTGTCGATCGTCACCACTTCCGTGGGCAGCGCCGGCACCGTGGCGACAAAGGCGCCCTGCGCGTTGCCGATGCGCTCGATGCTCGACTCCACGCGCCAGTCCAGCCCGAGTCGCAGGGTGCGCGTCACCACCAGCAGCGGCGGCAGGGTTTGCGACTGGCCTTCCGCCATTTCCGCCGAGGCTTCCGCGCCGCGCTCACGCGCGAGATCGATCGCCTGCGTCGCACGGCCCTGCGCATCGACACCGGAGGCCGACCATCCCTGCGTGTCCAGGCTCACCACCTGCGGTGCGAGCGGCAGCGGCAACTGCACCTGCGCGAATCCAGCGAGTCCGCCGGACACCGCGACGGTGTGCCGGCCCGCCGGCACCCGCAGCCAGAGCTGGCCGTTGTCGCTGCGCACCAGGTCGGCCGCGCGCTCGTCCAGCAGCACCGTCTCGGGCTGCCAGATGCGGCCCTGGCCACCCAGCGGGGGCACCGGCAGGGGCAGGGCGGTGTCCACTTCCGCCTCGGCCAGCAGGCGCAGCAGCAGGCGATCCTCGCGCACGTTCACCGTCAGCCGCGACCAGCTCGCGCAGGAGGTCGCGCAATCGGCCGGCGCCAGCAGGCGGCCACGCAGTTCCTCGAGCAGTTGCCGGTCTGGCGGTGCGGGACCACCCTGAGCCTGCGCATCGGTCGGTGCGAGCATGGGAACCAGGGTGAACGCGGCGAGCGCGACACTCGTCGCGCGCAAGCCCGCGGCAGCTCCGGAACGCGGTGGTTTGAGACCGAGCCAACGCACGGCGACCAGCGCGATCAGCACGATCGACAGCCAGCCCAGCAACCGCGTCAACCAGGGCGGCATCAGCCACAGCGTGAAACTCTGGTCCGGCGTGACCGGGCCGGACCAGCTGAGCGTGGACTGGCGCCAGTTCCAGTTCGGCAGGCCCGGCCCGGTCTGGGTCAGCACGTTGGGATCGAGGCGCTGGATCGAGGTCTGCGAGACGTTCGCGGCCGGCGGCGGCGCGGGTGCGGCAAATTTCACCCTGGCTTTGCGTACGGCGGCTCCGCCTTCCATCGCGTACGAGTCGATCGAGTCCACATCCGGGCGGCCTTCCGAGTCAGCCTGCATTTCCGGGGCGCTGCTCATTGCCGCGTCCTCCATCAGGACCGGTGCCGCTTCGGTGGTGGCGGCCGCTTCGATGGGCGCCGACCCGTTCTCCAGTTGCGGATACAGGCTCAAGCGTGCCTGTTGCACGAAAAAGGGCAGGGCGACGAAGGCCAGGACGGCCACGGCAACCCAGCGATACGCCTCGACCACGCGACGCAGCCTGCTTTCGAACGACGCCGGCAGCACGCGCAGCAGCGCCAGCGCGGCGATCAGATTCAGCCAGCTCCACTGCGGCGCGCCGGGCTCGTGCCAGGTCAGGCCGAGCATGACCAGGGTCAGCGCCGCAGTGCCACGGCCGAACAGGCGCAGCGCCGCAATGCTCGCCACCAGCACCAGGAACAGGTCCAGCAAGGTCCAGCGCGACAGCCAGGTGTCCGGCACGTTGTCGGCCCCCGGTGCGGCGAGCAGGCGCCAGGCCGGCGGCAGGTGCAGCGTGGTGTCCACGCCTTGCAGGTCGGTGTTCCAGCCGCCGGCCGGCAGGCTGCGCGCGCCGTTCCCGACCCGGCTGTCGGCGATGAGGCTCAGCGTGCCGTGGCGCACTTCCACGCCGATGCCCTCGCCGTGCTGGGTGATGAGCTGCGGCTCGCCGTCCACCATCACCTGCCCGAGCGCGAGCGGGCTCGCCGCTTCAAGTCGCCACGTTCGCGACAGGCGCCCATTCAGGCGATCCTGCATGGTGAATCCGCGTCCATCGAAATCCAGCCAGAGCTGGCGCGACAGGCGCAGCTCGTCCGGCGCGACATCGCCGCTGCCGCGCTGGCGCTCGTCGAGCTTGAGCGTGGCGCCCGGCTCTAGCAGGAACGCGGGCAGGTTCTGCCACTCGCCCGGCACGCCAACCTGGCGCGGATCGACCGGCGCCGCGCCGCCAGCCTCGACCACGCGCAGATCGTGATGCGCCTGAAACGACCAGACCTCCTGCGGAGCCCAGGATTTTTCCTGAGCGGGCAGGGCGCTGAGCTGCGTCACCGGCGCGGTCGAGCGTGCGACCACGGTGAGCGCCCAGGAACCAGGCCGTACCTGCACGCGCAGGCGGCCGTCGTCCTCGATGCGCGCGGGCAGATCGCCGGACAGCGACAGCGGCACCAGTCCGGCGAGCAGCGCGGGGCCGATGGTTTCCTCGCGTACTTCGCCGCCGGCATCGAGCTCGATGCGTGTGGTCACGGTCAGCGGAATGGCGTCGTCGATGAGACGGAACACACGCAGATCGAGACTTTCGGCCTGGGTGTCGGCGACCGCGGCACGGCGGCCGAGCCAGAGCTGGTGTTGCTCGTCGCGTTCCGGGTGGGGAATTGACTTGCCGTTGACCGCCAGCCGCACCAGGCCGCTGTCCGGCGGCACGCGCAGGGACTCGGGCAGCGCGCTCCATTCGAAACGACCCTGAACGCGATGCTCTCCCGCGCTCACGAACAGCGCGGGACGGTTCTCGTGGAGGAGCACCGGTGCCTCGAGCCCGGCATCGCTCACGTCCTGCGGCCAGCGGCCCCGTTCGCCGGGCAGAAGCAGCCAGCCCGCGGTGTCGGTGCGCGCGCTCAGCTCGAAGCGGCCGCCGCCGGCGTCGAGATCCAGCGCGAGTTGCGCAGGCCAGACGCAGAGGCGACGCGTGGTGTCATCGTGCGCGGGCGGGCAGAAGCTCTGTTCGTACCCTTGAAGTACCCAGGGAACCCAGGGTTTCAGCGGTTCGGGAACATCTTTCGGGTCGAGTGGGGCGGCGGCGACTGCGAGCGAAACCGCAAACAGCAGCAGGGCAGGCAGGCTTTGCTTCATGGCGACAAACCTCGCGCGAGAAAAATCGGGTCGATGGGGCAGGTGATTGAACGTGAGTCGGGCCGCTTCGGGGTCAAATCGGTTCCAGCGCCTGTTCCAGGTCCGCACGCAGATCATCGACATCCTCGATGCCCACCGACAGCCGGCACAGGCTGTCCGAGATGCCGAGTTGCGCGCGCGCCTTGGCCGGCACGCTGGCGTGGGTCATGATCGCCGGGTGCTCGATCAGGCTCTCGACGCCCCCGAGCGACTCGGCCAGGGTGAATAGTTGTGTGCGTTCGAGGAAACGCTTCGCGCCCGCCAGATCGGCTTTCAACTCTACCGAGATCATGCCGCCGAAGCCGCCCCGCATCTGGCGCCGCGCCAGCGCGTGCTGCGGATGAGAAGCCAGACCCGGATGGTGCACGCGCGCGATTCCTGGGTGCTGCTCCAGCCAACGGGCGAGTTCGAGGGCGTTCTCGCAGTGCCGCTGCATGCGCAAGGCCAGGGTTTTCACTCCGCGCAGCGCCAGATACGCATCGAACGGCCCGGCGACTGCTCCGACCGCGTTCTGCAGGAAGCTCATGCGCTCGGCAAGTTCCGGCTGGTCGCCGACGACCACGATGCCGCCGACCATGTCGGAGTGCCCGTTGAGATACTTGGTCGCCGAGTGCATCACCAGATCGAAGCCCAGCTCGATCGGCCGTTGCAGGGCGGGGCTGGCGAAGGTGTTGTCCGCCGCGGCGATGGCGCCGTGGGTCCGCGCGATGCTCGCGATTGCCTCCAGATCGGCCAGGCGCAGCATCGGGTTGGTTGGCGTCTCCACCCAGATCAGCTGGGTTTCGGGTCGCAGCGCGCGCTGCACATTGGCGGGATCGCGCATGTCGACGAAGCTGAAACTCAAACCCGCCGAGCGCTCCCGCACGCGCGAAAACAGGCGCCGTGTGCCGCCGTACAGATCGTCGCTGGCGATGACGTGGCTGCCGGCGTCGAGCAGGTCCAGCACTGTGCTGGTCGCCGCCAGGCCCGAGGCGAACGCAAATCCCTGCGCGCCCGATTCCAGCGCGGCGACGCAGCGCTCGTATGCGAAGCGCGTGGGGTTGTGCGAGCGCGAGTATTCGAAGCCGGTGTGCTCGCCGGGGGAGCGCTGGGCGTAGGTGGAGGACAGCGAGATTGGCGGCATGACCGCGCCGGTCACGGCGTCGGGGGTTTGGCCGGCGTGGATGCAGAGCGTGGGGAATTTGTGTTTGGAATTCATGGGGCCATGCATGCGGAGGTCGCTCCCTCCTCAATCCTCCCCCGCGCGCGGGGGAAGGTCGGGATGGGGGCGCAGGCTATTCGCGATCACATCCAGCACCGAAGCGGTCTCCTTGAAAACCTGATCATTCCAGAATCTCAATATCGTGAATCCGTGCGCAACAAGCCAGGCGTCTCGCCCCCGATCGTAAGCTTCCCGCTCGCCATGCTGTCCCCCATCCAGTTCAACGATCAGCGGGCACTCAAGACAGGCGAAGTCCGCGATGTACGGCCCGATCGGCACTTGCCTCCGAAACTTGTAGCCGTGCATCTGACGCCCGCGCAATGACCTCCACAGGAAACGTTCGGTGTCGGTCGCTTGACGCCGAAGTTCCTTGGCATGCAATTGGGCCTTCGCGTTTCTCATCGTCAAGCAAGCTGCTTGCGAAGATGGTTGAGAAAATCGACACGCGTGATCAAGCCGACCAGCCTCCCGGCGTCAGCGACGACGGCGACGTGATCGCGCTGGAAGATGGACAGCAGCTCGCCGGGCGCGGCGCTCACATCGATGGTCTCAACCTCGCGCACCATCGCCGAACCGACCGGATCGGTGTAGCGGGCCGGATCGGACTGCACGTGCATCAGCAGATCGGACTCGTCGAGGATGCCGATCACGCGCTCGTTCTCCATCACCGGCAACTGCGAGACCTCGTACAGGCGCATGCGCCGGTACGCCTGCAAAAGCGTGTCGGTCGGCGCGAGCGTGGCGACGCCGCCCTCGCGGTAGCGGCGCACGACCAGATCCAGCAGATTGCCCTCCTGCGGGCGCTCCAGCAGGCCCTGCTCGAACATCCACCAGTCGTTGTACATCTTGGTCAGGTACTTGTTGCCGCTGTCGCAGACGAAGCTGACGACGGTCTTCGGCTCGGTCTGTTCGCGGCAGTAGCGCAGCGCGGCGGCGACCAGCGTGCCGGTGGACGAGCCGCCGAGCAGGCCCTCGCGGCGCAGCAGTTCCCGTGCGGTGAGGAAGCTTTCGGCATCGCTGATGGCGTAGGCGCTGCGCACGCGCGACAAGTCGCAGTTGGGTGGAATGAAATCCTCGCCGATACCCTCCACCAGCCAGCTTCCGGGCGGCCGGGTGGGCGCGCCGGTGCGGACCACGTCGGCGAGGATGGAGCCGACCGGGTCGGCCAGCACCATCTGCACCTGCGGAGCAACTTTTCCGAAATAGCGCGACAGACCCGTGAGCGTTCCGCCGGAGCCGACGCCCACCACCACCGCATCGACATCGCCCTGGGTCTGCGCCCAGATCTCCGGACCGGTGGTGGTTTCGTGTGCCAGCGGGTTGGCGGGGTTGGCGAACTGATTGACGTAGAAGCTGCCGGGAATCTCGCGCGACAGGCGCTCCGCCACGTCCTGGTAGTACTCGGGATGGCCCTTGGCGACGTCGCTGCGGGTGATGCGGGTCTCGGCGCCGAGCGCGCGCAGGTGCAGGATTTTTTCCTGCGCCATCTTGTCGGGAATGACCAGGATCAGGCGATAGCCTTTCTGGCTCGCCACCAGCGCGAGGCCCAGGCCGGTGTTGCCGGCCGTGGCCTCGATCAGGGTGCCGCCCGGCGCAATCTTTCCGTCGCGTTCGGCGGCCTCGATCATCGAGCGGCCGATGCGATCCTTGATCGAGCCGGTGGGGTTCTGGTTTTCCAGCTTCAGCAGCAGCCGGCACGGGCCGGTGTCGAGCCGGCGGATCTCCACCAGCGGGGTGTTGCCGATGGTCGCAAGGATGTCGCCTTCGCGCTGCATGGACGCTCCGTCCGGGAGACAACGGCCGCGAGCTTACACTGTGACTTCCGACCCGCCGCGCAAACCGCCATGCAGCCCGACGAACACAATCTGATCTGGATCGACCTGGAGATGACCGGGCTGGTACCGGACCGCGACCGCATCATCGAGGTCGCGACCCTGATCACCGACTCTCAACTCAACTGGCTGGCAGAGGGGCCGGTGCTCGCCGTCCACCAGTCCGACGAGGCGCTGGCCGCGATGGATGAGTGGAACACCCGGCAGCACGGTGGTTCCGGCCTGACCCAGCGGGTGCGGGACAGCCGCATCGCCGAGGCGGAAGCGGAGGCGCGCACGATCGAATTCCTGTCGCGCTGGGTACCCCCGGGAAAATCACCGATCTGCGGCAACTCGATCTGCCAGGACCGGCGCTTCCTGGCGCGCTGGATGCCGCAATTGGAGCGCTACTTCCACTACCGCAATCTCGACGTCTCCACGCTCAAGGAGCTGTGCCAGCGCTGGGCGCCGGAGATCGCCAAGGGCTTCAGCAAGGCCTCGACCCATCTGGCGCTCGACGACATCCGCGACTCGGTAACCGAATTGCGCTACTACCGGCAACATTTCATCGGCAAGGCATGAGCCGTCGGTGCGATCAGCGCAGCGCGAACGCCGTTGACGGTTCCTCGGCCGGCACCGTGGGCTTCACGTCCGCCGGTCTGATCCGCCGATACGACTCGATCAGGCCCAGCGCGAGACCCATCACCATCAGCGCACGGACATTGCGGAACGGCATGGTGCCCAAGGTCATGACCAGGATGCTGGCGAGCAGGGCGGCGTTGCTCTTGGCGATCCAGTCCCCCTTGGCCGTGCCGCGTCGCACGATCACGAAACCGGCAAAGAGCACGCCCACCAGGGTCACTAGGCCGATGATGCCCTGCTCCACCAGCGCCGCCACGAACTCATTGTGGGCGTACAGGCCCACCGCCTCGGTACCGAACGCCGGGCCCAGGCCGGTGATCTTGGAGGTGAAAGGCGCCTGGACGTAATAGGCCATGTACTCGTTGATGATGTTGATCCGTCCCGACATGAGCTTTTCGCCGCCGGCAGCATTGGAGTTGGCGCGTGCGTCGGTGCTGGAGAAGTCGAAGTACTTACCGGGGTCCGAGATCAGGGTGGCGATGTCTTGCAGCTTTTCGGCAATGTCCGGGCCCACCTTGACCACCAGCACACCGAACGCGATGCCGCCAAACAACAGCAGATTGATCCTTGCGACGCTGCTCAGCCGCGGGAAGACGTAGAGCAGCATGACGCCCCAGAACGCCATGATCGCGACCAGCGAGGTGCGATAGTTGTTCAGGTAGAGCGCGACGTTGCCGACCAGGATCAGGCCAGCAAGCGTGATCTTTCCGAGCTGGTTCTTGGAACAGCCATAAAGTCCGCAGGCCAGCGCGATGAACGCCAGGCACAGGTAGGACATGTTCCCTTCGTGGCCGAAGGTGCCGTGGTAGGAAGGCGAGCCGGCGTCCGAGACCTTGGGTCCGAAGATCGCACCGTGTATGGCCAGATTGGCGATCGGGTAGAGCAGGAATAGCAAGGCCAGGGTGGCGATGCGTTTC
The DNA here is from genome assembly GCA_052387695.1 of Panacagrimonas sp. Classification (GTDB taxonomy): domain Bacteria; phylum Pseudomonadota; class Gammaproteobacteria; order Nevskiales; family Nevskiaceae; genus Panacagrimonas. The sequence goes on from JBQTIX010000123.1 coordinate 25,139, forward strand.
TGGCTGCTGTGGCGTACCGCAAACAGGGTCATCACCGCGACCAGCCAGGGATAGACCCAGCCCAGTGCGACATCGACGAAGCCATTCCAGGCGCCTGTCATCAGCGTCCCGGGCAGTGCCGCCAACACCATCAGCACCGCCATGATGCCGAAGGGTTTCATCTCCAGGCGTCGCTTGTGGAACAGGTACGCACCGAGCATGACAATGATGAAAGCCGTGTAGAGCTTGACGATGCTGACTCCCGGCAGCAGTTGCACGTAGGTGAACGCGCTGGCGCTGTCCAGCAGCAGCCGGCTGGCCACCACGAAGCTCAGAAAGGCAACCGGGCTGGCCCACACCAGCAGCAGCGCAAGTCCGGTCAGCGGCAGGCCCAGCCCCAGGCCAATGGCGAGCGACCAGGTCACGGGAGGAAGGACAGGGTGATACGCATGGCAGGATGATGGGAGTCGGACAGCGGGAACCGTTCCATCGTACCGCGGCCGTCAGGAGTTGGCTGGTGGGCAGAAGGAAGGACGGCGCGGCTCAGGGCGAGGATCAGGGCGCGCAGGTGGCCGGGTTCGGAGTCGGGTCCACTTCCAGGAAGCGGGGTGCGCGGTCAAGCCGGATCTGGGTGCCGTCCGCGGTCACCAGCAGGTACTGCGGGGGGACCAGTTCGCAGGCGCCGGTCTCGCCGGGCTTGTCGCAATTGCGACCACCGCTGTCCACGGCGACCCGTCCCTCGATCACGCCCACCACCAGCCCGCCTTCGGCCACCAGGCCGGGTTGATCGGTGATTTCGCTGCGTATGACCGGATCGGCGGCGCAGGCGGCGTCGCAGATCACGGCGGTGTAATCGGTGCCGCGGATGCCGATGGTCGCGACCGGTGCGGCCATGCGGTATTCGGTTCGATCGACCTTGCCGATCACACCCGAAACAGCGCGAAAACCACCCTTGAGCAGGCGCAAGAAAGCCCGCGAAGGCGCGGGCGACGACGGTGCAGGCTCCAGTGGCACAACGGGTTTGACGGGCGTCAGCACGGGCGCCGGGGCTTCCGTGGAAGTCGGGGCCTGTCCCTTGAAGTCGTACTCCTCGACCTGGAACCGTGAATTGGGCCGCACCAGGACGAAGGCGCCGTCGCTGAACTTGAGGTTGACGTAGCTGTTCGGCCCGGAACTGACCACCTCGCCCGAAAATACCGGGCTGCCCCGCGTCAGCGGACGCACGTCGCCATCAGCGGAACTGGCGGTGCCCTTGCCGGTGATCAGATTGATCTCGGCGGCGGGATCGGCTGCCAGCACCGCAGTCGTGAGCACGCACGACAGCAGCAGGCCGACCCCCCCCGCGAGCCGCATTCGGGCAAGCGCCTGCCTCACGGGCACACCTCGCCGATCCCCCAATCCGCGGTGTGCTGTTCGATCAAGTCCTCCCCGGGGAGATCGACTTCGACGACCGGGACGGGTCGTGGAACCGGTGGCGGAATCTGGTTCTGCTGGGCGCTGACTTCCTCCTCCTCCGGTCGGGGAGGCGGGCGGACCACGTTGCCGATGATCACGACCTCGCCGTTGTCGCGCGAGGTGCGGCGGAACTCGGTGACATTGCCGGAGGTGAACAGGACCAGATCGGTACCCGGCGGCGGCACCACGCGGCCGTTCTGTCCGACCAGGATATCGCCGTCGAAGGCGCTGCCGCCGATCACGACCACCGAACGCTCCTCCCCAGGCGGTGGGGGAAAATCATTCCGCGCGCCAAAATTCACGTCGCCGATCTGCGCCCGCAGGTTTTCCAGGCTCACCAGGGCTTCCGGATCGCCGGGCAGCAATTGCAGCAGCAATCCGCCGGCGGCCCTCAGCCCGTCACTGCCGACGCTGACCGCATTGCCCTGCAACAGCAGGTGGTCGCCCTCCAGGGCAAGGCTGCCGAGGCTCAAGGTGTCGCTCGCCAGCAGGGCCGCGTTGGGACGGATGCTGACGCCGGGTGCAAGGCCACGCCGGGCCAGTTCTGCCAGCAGCGCGGCGTCACCGGTGCCCTCCGGGGTCAGGCCACTACCCACGCTCAGGTCGCTGGCGCCGAGCAGGATGTTGCGGGCGCCGCTGACCAGCAGACTGTCGGCGAGGATCGCGCTGCGGCTGCCGCCGTCGCTCAAATCGGCGTCGGGGCCCTGCAGGGAGAACAACACCGGACCGCCGGTGATGGAGGCGTTGCTCAGCCGGATGTCGCCGGCTTGCAGGGTGATCCCATCGCCGCTGATTTCCGAGTTGTCCAGGGTAAGCAGGCCGCTTGCCCTCACCTCGATACGGCTGGCCGTGCCCTCCTCCGTCTGATCCGGGTCGGCAATCACCCGGATCTCGCCCACCGTGATATTGCCCGAAGGTCCGCCCGAAGCCCTGGGCGTGCTGGCCCCTGCGCCCGGCGGCGCGCTGTCGTCGGCCACCAGGCTGACGCTACCTCCGGAGACCATATTGCCGATCGAGAGGCCGCTCACCGGCCCGCCCGAAAGGTCGTCGGCCAGGTCGGCATTTCTGCTGATCAGCATGGCGCCGCCCGCTCCCGCGGCAAGCTCATCGACACGTATCCGGCCATCGTTGGCAAACAGGTTCACGGTACTGCCGTCGACCGTTGCGAATTCGAGATCACCCGTCGCCGCCGACACCGCCAGAGTGCCGGCCGCGACCAGACTCGGATCGCTCAGGTTGACCCCACCGGCTTGGGCCAGAATCGCCAGGTCACCGCGGGAGGACACGCCGCCGAGTTGTATGTCGCCAGAGGAGGCGGACACGCTGACCGAGCCGCCCGCACTCAGATTGCCGGCGGTGATTCCGAATCCGCCGGCGGCGCTGCCGGCCGGACCGATATCCAGGGTGCCGAGCGTGATCGAGCCGCCGACCTCCGCGACCTCGCCCAGCCGGATTCCGCTGACCGGGCCATCCGCATCGTCGCCGACGTCCGCATTGACGCTGTGGACGGCGAGGTCGCCTGCACGCGCATCCACACGCTGCACGTCCACCCGGCCGTTGCGGGCCAGCAGATCCACGCCGTTGCCCGTGACGTCAGTGAACATGAGATCGCCCGAGCCGGCGCTCACCTCGACGCTGCCCGCGACGTCGATCGACGAATCGGCAAGGCTCAAACCGCCTCCGGAATCCAGGCGCAAGGCATCGCCCGATGCCACGGTGCCGAGAACCAGATCGCCCGACTGCGTGATCGCGGTCAGGCTTCCGCCGGCACTCAGATTGCCCGCGCGAATTCCCTCCGACATATCCGGCACGCCGGCCACTACCGGGTCGAGATTCTGCGTGCGCAGATCGATATCGCCGCCGGCGGCAAGATCGCCAATCAGGATTCCGCTGACATTGCCCCCTGCGGCATCATCGGCCGCATCGGCGTTGGTGCTGCTCAGCACCACATCGCCATCACCCGTGGAAAAACTCGCGACCTCGATTCGCCCATCGCTTGCGACCAGATTCGCGCCGTCGGCGACCAAGGTGTCAATGACGAGATCGCCGCTGGCCTGGTTGACGTTGACGTTGCCTCCAGCGCCCAGGCTCGTTGTACCGCCAACGGCGAGGTCGGCCAGGTTGAGATCACCACCGGCGACGGCGACGAAGTCGCCATCCGTCGTAACGGGTCCGCCGAGGTTGATCCGGCCGTTAGGGGTTTGCAGGGCCATAAACCCGGCGCTCGCCGTCGTCAGGCTCAGGTCGCCCTGCCGTACGTTGACACTCAGGACGACGCCGGCGGCGAGCGAGTGGAATTGGACAGAGCCATCACCCACATCGATAGACAGATCCTCGCTGACCGACAGGTCTGTGCTGGCAAGACGAAGTTGGCCGCTCGCTAAAAGGCTCAGTCCGCGATCGACTCCGTCAACTCTGCCGAGATTGAGATCGCCGCCCGCGCTAACCGAAAAATCGCCGACATCGACGCTCCCGCTGACGCTGACATCGCCGAAGTCGCTGAACAGGGATGCGCTGCCACCCTCTGCATCGATGACGCTGAGATCGCCGTCTATCGTCACTTCGCCTCCCCCGCCGAGGAGGATGCGCGCTTGACGGTTATTGCCCTGGGACGAATCGGTCATGGCGATGCTGCCGGTGCGTATCGATCCGGCTTCGGCCAGGACCCACAGGGTGTTGGAGCCGAGCAAGTCGCTTTCGACCTGGATCGCACCCAGGCTGATGTCACCGCCATGGGTGCCACGGCTTCCACTCACGTCGATCGACACCCCACCCTGCGCCGAGATGTCGCCAACGCTGATTGACCCGCCCAGACCGATCGCTGCGGACGAGTCGGGCCGGTTTTCAAACGTCGAGAGAGCGACGCTGCCCGGGACGTTCAGATCGCCCAGCGTGATGCCGCTGACGAAGCCGCCGCCGGCATCGTCGCCGACGTCGGCGTTCCGGCTCTCGACGATCAGGCTGCCGCCGCTGAGGGTCAGCGAGGCGACGCTGATCTGGCCGTTGCGAGTGCTCAAATCCATGCCTGCGCCTGCATGCGCGAGGCCCATCGCCAGATCGCCCTGGCCTGCGAACGCATACAGATGGCCGGCGGCGGAGACGCTTTCGGTATTGATGTTGCCCAATCCCGTACTCAGAAAGATGCTGCCGGCGCCGGAGCTGATGTCGGCGAAGTCGATGTCGCCGCCACCCACCTCGATGAAGATGTCCTCGGCGACCGACAGGCTGCCGCTACCGGTCAGATTGAGCTGCCCGCCGACGGCGAGGTTCAGTTCCGTGAGGTTCCGGAGTTCGCCCAGGGTGACATCGCTGTCCGCAGTGACGTCGGTGTTGGCGTTGATGAACACGCGTCCGCCGCTGATCGTTCCACCGATGCTCATGTCCCCGGAGCGGCTGTCAATCATGGCGATGATGCCGTCGGCATCAGCGAGACTGAGGTCGCCGTCGAGCGTGACTCCGGTGTCGCCGCTGAGCGCAACGCGGGTCTGAACCCCATCGCCTCCGGCTGAACCGCTGATGCTGATCGCCCCGGTGCTGAGCGCACCGTTCCGGGCTCTGATGTCGACCGCCGCGAGACCCCCCGCATTGCTGACCTCGACCGATCCAAGTTGGATGTCGCGGGTGGACGACACGATCAGCGATCCCGCAGCGGAGACCTCGGCAGCGGTGATGCCGAGCCCGGCGCCTGGAAGCTCGGAACCAGGCGGGCGTACGTCGACGGTTTCCAGCGTCACGGACCCGCCGACATCCAGATTGTCCAGCGCGATGCCGCTTACGAAACCGCCGCTCAGGTCATCGCCGAGGTCGGCATTGCGGCTGCGCAGGTCAAGGGAGCCGGCGCCGACGCTGATGTTGCCAGCCCGAATCTGGCCGTCGAGCGTCACCAGATCGACCGAACCCACCGACAGCAGGTCGCCGGTGGTGATGTCGTTGGCCGAGTCGATGAAAATGGAACGGGCATCGAGCGCACCGACGTTGACGGTACCGGCGTCGGTTCCGGTGTTGATGATCAGCGCGCCGCCCACCCGGATGGCGTCGTTGGAGTCCACGAATCGGATGCTGCCCACCGCACCGCGGGTATAGACGCCATCGGTGCTGGGCCGCGGGTCGGGACGCGAGGTGGTGCCCACGCCGAGCAGCAGGCCGGCACCGAAGCCGGGCAGGGTGCTGGTGCCGTCGAGCACGCCGTCTTCGAGGTCCAGCAGGGTGACGCTGCTGGCGCCGACGACGCTGACGATGCTGCTGCTGGAGGCTTCGCGCAGGATGGTTTCCAGCGAGTTTTCGCTGATGTCGCGCAGGCGCAGGATCGGGCCACCGATGGCGAAGTCGTCGCCCGGATCGAAGACCAGGGTTCCGCCGTCGCCAAGGGCCACGTGACCCTCGATGGAAATCTCCTGGCGGCCCGACAACTCGGCGAAGCCGCCGAATCCCTGATCCGATTCGCGGGCGATGTCGGTGAGGGCACCGGCTTCGTAGCTCAGCGACCGTTCCGCGATCACCCGCACCGCGCCGGCCGAGGGGCCGGTGGCATCGATGCGCGAGCCGGCGGTGAGGCTGATGTCGCGATCGCTGAGGATGTCGATTGAGCCGGCGGCCTGGCCGCTGCCGGCCGACACGTCGAGCGTGCCGGACTGGGTGATATTGCCGCCGGTCGCGGTCAGCACGATGCCGCCGCCGTCTTCCTCGGCCATGCCCTGCGCACGCACGACGCCCTGGTTGTTGACCACCGAGCCGATCAGTTCGCGCGCCAGGTTGGCGGCCATCACCACGCGGCCACCCTGGGCGAGGATCTCGCCGACGTTGCTGACACCGGCGGCCTCGGACAGCGTGCCCTGGGTGATCTCGTAACCGACCAGCCCGGAGCCGTCCACATCCAGGGTCAGCGCCGAGCCGCTGGTCAGCGCGACCGTCCCCAGTCGACCCTGGATCAGCCCGGTGTTGCGCACCTCGGCGCCGGCGAGCACCACGAAACCGCCGTCCGCCGCGGTGATGCGTCCGGCGTTCTCGACTCGACCGCCCTGAGCGGCAGGCTGCGCAAAAACGTAGTTGCCGGCGAAAAAATCCTCAACGGAAATGTCCAGCGTGGAGGCAACCAGTCCTCCCACGTCCACCGTCGCGCCTTGCCCGAACAGCACGCCGGCCGGGTTGACCAGGAACACGCGGCCGTTGGCTGAGAGGGTTCCGAGGAGGGTCGAGACATCGCCGCCGACCACGCGGTTGAGCGTCACGCTGCTGGCGCTGGGCTGGTTGAAGACCACGAACTCGTTGCCGCCGACGTTGAAGCTTTGCCAGTTGATCGCCGCGGCCGCGCTGCTCTGATCGATGACCGTCGTGACGACGTCCTGCTGGCTGATCGCGGCGTTGCCGCCGACGACCACGCCGCCGGTCGGCGTGGCCAGTGCCAGGCCGGGCATCGTCATCAGCGGCAGCAGTGCGCGCAGGAAGGGATTGAGAGGAAAACCTGAACGCGACACAGGGACTGTTTTCATCTCAGGATCTCTAGAAAGACACCGACAGTGAACCGAACAGGCGCGAGTCGTTTTGCCCGTCGGAAGCCTCGTGCTGGTCCATGGGGAAGGCCCAGTCCAGCTTGCCGCTGTAGCGCCGGTAGCTGCCCTCGAGACCCAGCCCCAGGCTGCTCAAGGACTGCGTCCTGCTCGGCGGGTTGAGGGCCCTCACACGCGGCAGGTCAAGGCTGGTGACCGTGCCGGAATCGGCGAACACCGAGCCGAACATCGCCACCGGCCCGAGGGTGAAGGCGCGGCGCAGGGTGATCGAGCCGAGCACCCCGCGATCACCGCGCACTTCGGAGGTCGGATAACCGCGCACGCTGCCAGGTCCGCCGAGCGAGAATTTCTCGGTATCCGGCAGCGGATCCGGCGACCACACGCCGGCGACGCGGATCAGCGCGTCGAGGCGCCGCGGCAGGGCTTGCAGGTGCAGCACGTCGAGTTCGGCACGGAAGCGCTGGTCGTCGCGGGGCTTGTCGGCGGGGTCCACCGGGTTGATCGCGTCAAAGTCCGCCTCGTCGAAATTGCTGGACAGGCCCAGCGTCGCCTGCGAGGTCATGCCCTCGCGCCAGGCATGCAGCAGATCGGCGTCGAGTTCGAGCAGGCTCAGGTCGGTACCGCCGCTGAGCGCGATGCCGTCGATGTCGGCGTCGCCGGTGGTGTTGCTCAGCCCGATGCCCAGGTTCAGCCGTGTGGAACGTGCCTGCAGGAGGGGATGGGTGACCTTGATCCGGCCGTTCTTGTTCTCGCCTTCGAGTCCCGCCACGTCCTTGACCTCGAACTGCGCCTCGCCGTAGGACAGGGCGATCCGCGTGCCGTGAATATTGGCTGGCACGCTGTAGGAGACGAATCCATAGCTCAGCAGCCCGGCCTCGGACACCAGACCCAGCACCTGCAACTGGTCCTCGGCTTTCAGCGGGCCATTGAACGTACCGCTGGCGCTGTAACGCAACGCGCCCACGTCTTCGCGACCGAAGTTGTCCACCGTGCCCGAAGCGGAAAAATTATCCTCGGTCGCCAGAATGACCACGTCGCTGCTGCCGAAATCCTCGCCCGGACGCAGCACCGCGCGGGTCGACAGTCCCGGCAGCCGGTTGAGCCGCGTCAGGCCCTCGCCAAGTTCGGCGCCACGGTAGGGGTAGCCCGGCGCGACGCCTTGCAGGTAATCCAGGATCGACTCCTCCCGGTAGCGCCGATTGCCTTCCACCGAGACCTTGCCCACGCGGCCCTCGATCACCTCCAGCCGCGCGATGCCGTCCGCGATGCGCTGCGCCGGCACGATGACCGAGGCCAGCGTATAGCCCTTGGCGACGTACAGGGCGGTGAGCTTGTCCGCCACCTCGTAGATGTCGAACAGGGTCATCGAGCGTCCGACATCCTTGGCGACCGCGGCTTGCAGGTCGGCGGGGTCCAGCAGCGTGTTGCCCTGGAACTCGAATGAGTCGATTCGGACCGCCTTGCCGCCCGCGGCGGGTGCCGATGCCGGCGCACGCCCACCTTCGACCTGAGCGGGCGGCTGCGGCAACTGGATCTCCGGCGGTTTCTTGAGCGTGTCACCGACCTGGCCCGGAGTTGTCAGCGGCGTGGGTGGCGGCTGTGCACCCGGCGCGCCGATCCACGCCGAAAGCACCAGACCGCTGAGAAACGATGTCCGCTTGAGGTCCATGCACGATCCCGGGGGTGGGCGCGCTCAGGGCGCCTCGGGGGGGTGACCGAGAATATAGCCCAGCGGCCGCGGTCTGCGGGTGTGGTCGGAGCGGTCTGCCTATGGGCAGAGATCGCCGGGTTCCTCAGGATTTTCTGCACAGGTCTGTCGCGGGCATGGCCCGCTCCTACCGGGCTTCGTATCCAGTAGGAGCGGGCCATGCCCGCGACTATGTTTCGAACCTATGTGGACCCTCGCTACAACCATCCTCGCTCGGCAAAACTCGTCGGCGCGCCTTCACCGACCACGAAGTGATCGAGCACGCGCACGTCCACCAGCGCGAGCGCCTGGCGCAGCCGGTCGGTCAGCAGGCGATCGGAGGCGGACGGTTCCGCCACGCCGCTGGGGTGGTTGTGCGCAAAGATCACCGCGCTGGCGCCGACAGCCAGCGCCCGCTTGACCACCTCGCGCGGAAAGACCGGCGCGGCGTCGAGCGTGCCGCGGCTCAGCTCTTCAGTGGCGATGACGCGATGCTGGTTGTCGAGAAACAGCGCCGCAAACACTTCGCGATCGTGATGGCGCAGCCAGGACACCAGGTAGCGGCGGGTCGCGGCCGGGTCGGACAGGACCGATCGATCCCTGAGGTCCTGCGCCAGGACGCGCCGCGCCATCTCCATCACGGCTTGCAATTGAACGTACTTGGCCTGGCCCAGGCCCTTGGCTTCGCAGAACGGTTCGATCGACGCGGCGGCGAGTTCGCGCAATCCGCCAAAGCGCACGATCAGATCGCGCGCCAGATCGACTGCGCTGCGGCCCTTGACGCCGGTGCGCAGGAAGATCGCGAGCAACTCGGCGTCGGACAGGGACCCGGCGCCATGGGCGAGCAGCCGTTCGCGCGGTCGTTCCTCCTCGGGCCAGTCGGTGATCGGCATGCGGCGAAAGGTAATCAGCGCGACGGCACGAGTCCACTGTTTTTTTGTGCGCCGAGGTCTGCCTTGCCGAGCTCGCCGCATGGCAGGATACGCGGCCCCCGGATCACGACGGAGTCACCCCATGAAACTTCGCGAAGGCCTGCGCCAGGCCGCCCTCGACTACCACGAGTTCCCGACGCCGGGAAAAATCGCCATCGCCGCGACCAAGAGCATGGTCAACCAGCGCGACCTTGCGCTGGCGTATTCGCCCGGGGTGGCGGCGGCCTGCGAGGAGATCGTGGCCGATCCGGTCAACGCTTACCGCTATACCTCGCGTGGCAATCTGGTGGCGGTCATCACCAACGGCACGGCGGTGCTGGGCCTGGGGAATATCGGCCCGCTGGCAGCCAAGCCGGTGATGGAAGGCAAGGGCGTGCTGTTCAAGAAATTCGCCGGGATCGATGTGTTCGACATCGAGATCAACGAGCCGGACCCCAACAAGCTGATCGAGGTGATCGCCGCGCTGGAACCGACCTTCGGTGGCATCAACCTGGAAGACATCAAGGCGCCGGAGTGCTTCTACATCGAGCGCGCCCTGCGCGCGCGCCTGAAGATCCCGGTGTTCCACGACGATCAGCATGGCACCGCGATCATCGTCGGCGCGGCCACGCTCAACGGCCTGGCGGTGGTGGGCAAGAAGATGAGCGAGATCAAGCTCGTCGTCAGCGGCGCCGGTGCCGCGGCCCTGGCCTGCGTGGACCTGCTGGTGGACCTGGGGCTGCCGATTGCCAACATCTGGCTGACCGACCGCAACGGCGTGATCTACGAGGGTCGCGACCGGAAGATGGAGCCGGAGAAGGCGCGCTTCGCGCAGCGCACTGAGTTGCGCAGCCTGACGGAGGCGCTGGTCGGGGCCGACATGTTTCTGGGCCTGTCGTCGGCGGGCCTGGTCAAGCCGGAGATGGTCGCGGGGATGAACGCGCGTCCGCTGATCTTTGCACTAGCCAACCCGACGCCGGAAATCCTGCCGGAAGAGGTCAAGAGCGTGCGCAGCGATGCGGTGATCGCCACCGGTCGCACGGACTATCCGAACCAGGTCAATAACGTCCTCTGCTTCCCGTTCATCTTCCGCGGCGCGCTCGACGTGGGCGCGACCACCATCACCCGCGAGATGGAGATTGCGGTGGTGCGCGCGATCGCGGACCTGGCGCGCATGGAACAGAGCGATGTGGTCGCCAATGCCTACGGCATCCACGATTTGCAGTTCGGGCCCGAGTACCTGATTCCCAAGCCCTTCGATCCACGTCTGATCGTCAACATCGCACCGGCCGTGGCCAAGGCGGCGATGGATTCCGGCGTGGCGTTGCGGCCGATCGCCGATTTCGACGCCTATCGACAACAGCTCCAGCGCTTCACCACCCACAGCGGCACCGTGATGCGGCCGGTGATGGAGGGCGCGCGCAAGGCCCCGCTCTCTGCCAAACGGATCATCTTTGCCGAGGGCGAGGAGGAGCGCGTGCTGCGCGCGGTGCAGGTGCTGGTGGACGATCGACTGGCGTATCCGATCCTGGTCGGGCGGCCGTCCGTGATCGAGCCGCGCATCCAGCGCTTCGGCCTGCGGCTCAAGTTGGGCGTTCACTACAACATCGTCAATCCCGAGTTCGATGAGCGCTTTTCCGACTACTGGCATACCTATCACCAGATCATGGAGCGGCGCGGCGTCACCGCCCAGTACGCCAAGCTGGAGATGCGTCGCCGCCCGACCCTGATTGCCGCAATGCTGCTCAAGAAAGGCGAGGGCGACGGCCTGGTGTGCGGCACGGTCAGCAATTACGGGCGCCACCTGCAATACATCGACCGGGTCAGCGGCCGCGCGCCGGGGGCCAAGGTCTACGGCGCGATGAACGGCCTGATCCTGCCGGGGCGGCAGGTGTTCATCGTCGATACCCATGTCAATGACGATCCGAGCGCCGACGAACTGGCCGAGATCACCGTGATGGCGGCGGAGCACATCCGTCGCTTTGGCCTGGAGCCGAAAGTGGCGCTGCTGTCGCATTCCAATTTCGGCAGCAGCGACGCGCCATCGGCACGCAAGATGCGCGAAGCCCTGGCCTTGTTGCGCGAGCGTGCGCCGGGGCTGGAAGTGGACGGCGAGATGCATGGCGACTGTGCGCTGGACGAATCCCTGCGACAGGCGATCATGCCGGACTCGACCCTGCGCGGCGCGGCCAACCTGCTGGTCATGCCCAATCTCGACGCCGCCAACATCGCCTACAACCTTTTGAAGACCGCGGCCGGCAACAACGTCGCCATCGGCCCGATCCTGCTCGGCTGCGCCGCACCGGTGAATATTCTCACGCCCTCGGCGACGGTGCGGCGCATCGTCAACATGGCGGCGCTGACGGTGGTGGAGGCGAATCTGGGCAGGTAATGAGTGGCACGAATTTTCTCGTAATGTCAGGATCTTTATGAAGTGACAAATAAAAAAGTGAGTAACATGAACGACATCGTCGTGCCAATGCCGGAAAACGGGCGTGTAGTTATTCCGGCGGAATTCCGCCAGAGCCTCGGATTCAAGCCGGGCGATCGCTTGCTCATGCGCCTGGAAGCCGACGGTATCCGCATCACCAGCGCCGCGCTGGGGCTCGATCGTGCACGCAAGCTCCTGCGCGAGCGCGTCGATGTGGGCCGCAGCCTCGCTGGTGAGTTGATCGCCGAGCGCCGCGCGGAGGCCAAGCGTGGCTGAAGCGGTACTCGATGCTTCCGCGGTGCTGTGCCTGTTGCAGGACGAGCTCGGGGCGAAGCGGGTGGAATCGCATCTCGTCGGTGCGCACATCAGCGCCGTCAATTTATGCGAGGTGCTCGGCAAGCTCGCCGATGCCGGACTCGACGACATCATGGCGCGCAACGCGGTCGCCGACCTCGGGCTCGAGGTGCACCCGTTCGATCATGCGGACGCGGACGAAGCCGCGTCGCTGCGCATCCCTACACGGACCGCCGGCCTGTCCCTCGGCGACCGCGCGTGTCTCGCCCTGGCCAGACGTCTCGGAAGCGCCGCCGTGACATCGGACCGCGCGTGGTCGCGATTGAAGCTCGACGTCGCGGTGGTGGTGGCGCGCTGAAAGCGTGGTCAGCGTGGCGTGCGCACCACGCAAGCTTGAGCGCGATCGCGTCTCAGGAAGGGCAGCGAACGGTGGGGCGTAGGTTGGCTCAAGCCCGCATGTTTTTTGCGTGCGGAGCCGACATGCTCAGGTGGGAGCAGGCAGTGCTTCCTTTTTCAGAGGGCGCATGTCGGTTCCGCCCGCATGAAGCCGCGGGCTTGAACCGACCTACGTGCTACGTGCTGTTTGGATCCGTGCAGACCTCTGTCACGTTGCAAACCCGGAAACCCTCTGGCTAGAACAGCGTCAATCCCAACACCGGTCCCATCCCGCTGGACGGCCTGTAGGTCGTGTCGCCGTTGAATTCTCCGGCGTATCCAGCCGCCAGCACGCCTCTCAGCGTATTGCTGACATTGGCCTGACAACCCGCCATGCCACTGGCATTGGTCACCGCCGAGCACAGCGCCGTGGTCCCGGCCGAGAAGTTCACGGTTCGGCCCGCGATGGGCGCGTTGGTGATCGCATCCCACAGCGTCGCCGTGGGCTTGATCACGATGCGAACCCGCAGGCCCTGCGTCACGACCGTGGCGACGACGGGATCCACGGCTAAGGCCGTGTCACGCTACCCGCGTTGACGCCGGTGAAACAGAACTGCGCGTTGCCGGTTCCGTCTGTGGTCGCGGCGCTCGTGGTCGGGTTGACACTCGTGACCGCGAACTGACTCCACGCGCGGAGTTAACGTACCACTCGGTGGCCTGGGCGTGGTGGAACTCGGCTCTGTTGTCGCGCATGGTAAGCGTGGCGCCAGCGATGGGGATCAGCGCATCGGCGCGGCCGATGGAGGTAGTGCGCAGCTTGAGCGCGTAAGGTGTAGGTCGGGTCAAGCCCGCATGCTTTTCGCGGGCGGACCCGACAGGCGCGTATCGGAGATCATCCATGTGCTTCGAGCGCCATGTCGGATCCGCCTTCGGCTTGATCCAACCTACGCCTACGCTGGAATTCGTCGGGTCGGCGAGATTCAGGCTCAGGCCGTGTGAATCGAACTCCAACTTCCAACCCTGTTCGGGGTTGACACCTTCCACATGCTTCGCGTCGGACTCCAGCCGATAGCGGCTTCGCTCGATCTGCGCCTGGATGGAGGTCCACTCCGTGCCGCTGACTGACTGCTTGGTGTTGTTGATCTCGCCGCGTCCACCTGGGTGCGACAGGCCGGATGAGAGTCCGAATTCGGTGTCAGTCAAGTGTCGCAAGAGTTGCGTCGGTTGTCGCCACCCGAATGGGGATTTGCGACACAAATTTCGGCGCGCAGCGCGTCGACGAGGGAGTAGGTATCCGCTGGCAAAACCGGGGGATGTCCTGCGAGAGCGGTTCGATTTGACGAACTCTGTTACGTACAGGATCATGTACGACATGGACGCCATCAGCTACACCGCCGCCCGCGAGAACCTCGCGGCCACCATGGACAAGGTCTGCGAGGACCGTTCGCCCGTCATCATCACGCGCAAGCGCGAACAGGCCGTCGTGATGCTGTCGCTGGAAGAATACGAAGCGCTCGAAGAGACCGCCTACCTGTTGCAAAGCCCGGCCAACGCGCGGCGACTGATGCAGTCGATCGACGCGCTGGACTCGGGCAAGGGCACGGTGCGCAAAATCGATCTCGCGTGAAGGTAGTGTCTCAGTTTGAATTCCGTTCGTGCCGAGTAGCCTCTGCGCGTAGCGCAGTGCGTATCGAGGCATCGCGCGCTCCCTCGATACGCGACGCTTCCCTCGATACGCCCGCTGCGCGGCTACTCGGGACGAACGGGCCGGCGCTACTCGGGATGAACGGGTTGGGGGGCGATTTCAAACTGAGGCACTATCCGCGTGAATGATTCGTTGTGAACCTGTGCTTCGCACCTCAGGCTTGGGAGGACTATCTCTATTGGCAGGAGGTCGATGCACGGATGATTCTTCGCATCCATGAACTGCTGAAGGACATCCAGCGCAACCCGCATTCCGGTATCGGCAAGCCGGAGCCTCTGAAGCACGCGCTCAAGGGCTGGTGGTCGCGACGCATCAATTCCGAACACCGGATCGTATACACGGTGGCGGGCGGCGAAGTGCGAATCGCGCAGTTGCGCTATCACTATTAGCCCTACGTCGATCGATGACCTCCAGCCCCTCGCGCTTCTACCTCTGGGTCTTGGCCGCCATCCTCATCGGCGGCCTGATCGGCCATTTCGCCCCCGCAACCGGTGTTGCACTCAAGCCGCTGGGCGACGCCTTCATCGGCCTGATCAAGATGCTGATCGCGCCCGTGATCTTTCTGACCGTCGTGCTCGGCATCGCCGGCGTGGCGGACGTGAAGAAGGTGGGGCGGGTGGGCGTCAAGGCGATCCTGTATTTCGAGGTGATCTCGACCTTCGCGCTTGCCATCGGCCTGATCGTGGTCAACGTGCTGGAACCCGGGGCCGGCTTCAACGCGGACCCGGCGACGCTGGATGCGAGCGCGGTGCAGAAATACGCCGTTCAGGCCAAGGAACAGAGCACCGTCGGATTTCTGCTGAGCATCATCCCGCGCACGTTCACCGACGCGTTCACCGGCGAGGGCAGTCTGCTGCAGGTGCTGCTGCTGGCGCTGCTGTTCGGCTTCGCACTGATGGCGGCGGGCCCGGCCGGGCGACCGGTGATCACGCTGTTCGAGGCGATGTCCGCCGTGTTCTTCCGCATGATCGCGATGGTCATGCGCCTGGCGCCGTTGGGGGCGGGTGGCGCGATGGCCTTCACCATCGGCAAGTACGGGGTCGATAGTCTCGGGCCGCTGATGAAGCTGATGGGCGGCTTCTATCTGACCTGCCTGCTGTTCGTGTTTCTGGTGCTGGGAGCCGTCGCGCGACTCACCGGCTTCAGCATCTGGAAATTCATTCGCTACATCCGCGAGGAGTTGCTGCTGGTGCTCGGCACCTCGTCTTCGGAGTCGGCGCTGGTGCCGCTGATGCAGAAGCTGGAACGGCTGGGCTGCTCGCGCTCCGTGGTCGGGCTGGTGGTGCCCAGCGGTTATTCGTTCAATCTCGACGGCACCAATATCTATCTGACCATGGCGGCAATCTTCGTGGCGCAGGCGCTCAACGTGGATCTCACGATAGGCCAGCAATTGAGCCTGCTGCTGGTCGCGATGCTCACCTCCAAAGGCGCCTCCGGTGTCACCGGTGCCGGCTTCATCACCCTGGCGGCTACGCTGTCCGTGGTGCCGATGGTTCCGGTCGCCAGCCTTGCCCTGATTCTCGGCATTGACCGCTTCATGAGCGAGGCGCGGGCGCTGACCAATCTGGTCGGAAACGGCGTCGCGGCGCTGGTGGTTGCGCGCTGGGAGAACGAGCTGGATGTCGACGCGATGCGCGCCGAACTCGCGCGCGGTCCCCTATCAATGGTCGATCCCCTGATCGACGATACGGGAGTGCCGGCGCGTGTCGGGCATCCACAGATAGACCCCTAGCGAGCAGGCGATGCAGCCGCTCACGTACCAGTAATAGCCGCTTTCCAGACCCACGCTCTTGAACCACAGCGCCACGTATTCCGCCGTGCCGCCGAAGATCGACACGGTCAGCGCATACGGCAATCCGACGCCGAGCGCGCGGATCTGCGTCGGAAACAGTTCGGCCTTCACGACCGCGTTGATCGAGGTGTAGCCGCTGACGATCAGCAGGGCACACATGATCAGTGCGAACGCGCCCCAGAACGTGGACGTCGCCTGGAGCGCGGAGAGGATCGGCACCGTGAACAGGCTGCCCAGTACGCCGAAGCCGATCAGCAGCGGGCGGCGCCCGATACGGTCCGACAGCGCGCCCATCAGCGGTTGCACCAGCATGAACACGAACATGCTTAGCGCCGAGATCAGGGTGGCGTCGTCGCGGCTCATGCCGGCGCTGTTGACCAGGTATTTCTGCATGTACGTCGTGTAGGTATAGAACGCCACGGTGCCGCCGAGGGTGAGGCCCACCACCGTGAGCAGTTCGCGCGGGTGGCGCAGCAAGGCCCGCATCAGATTCTCGCGCGGTACGACGGCCGTCCGCTGGCGCTCGAAGGACTCGGTCTCGTCCATCCCGCGCCGCAGCCACAGCGCCGCCACGGCGCACAGCGCGCCGACGACGAAAGGGATGCGCCAGCCCCAGCTCTCCAGTTGCTGTTCGCTCAGGAAAACCTGTTGCAGCAGGATCAGCAGGCCCAGCGCCAGAAGCTGCCCCATGACCAGGGTCACGTACTGGAAGCTCGACCAGAAGCCGCGGTGCGCGGCGGTCGCCATCTCGCTCAGGTAGGTCGCCGAGGTGCCGTACTCGCCGCCGACCGAAAGCCCTTGCAGCAAGCGTGCGAGCACCAGCAGGACCGGCGCGGCGACCCCAATCTGGGCATGGCCGGGCGTGACAGCGATCAGCAG
This sequence comes from Panacagrimonas sp., assembly GCA_052387695.1. Lineage (GTDB taxonomy): Bacteria > Pseudomonadota > Gammaproteobacteria > Nevskiales > Nevskiaceae > Panacagrimonas. Next base: position 42,154 of record JBQTIX010000123.1, read on the forward strand.
CGAGCCGGCACACATCAAATACACCGACAGCATCAGCGCCGCCTTGCGGCCCCGGCGGTCTGCATACAGTCCCAGCAGCCAGCCGCCGATGGGCCGCATCAGGAAGCCGACCGCAAAGATGGCCGCGGTGCTGAGTAGCTGCGCCGTGAGATCGCCCTTGGGAAAGAAGGATTTGGCGAAGTACAGGGAGAACGCCGAGTACACGTACCAGTCGTACCATTCGACGAGGTTGCCGACCGAGCCGCTGAAGATCGAGCGAAGTCGCTGTGCGGGGGTTCGGATCACGCTCGGTTCTCGTCGCTGTCTGCGGTGCGGCGCCAACGGACCGGGTTGGCGCGGCGCGTACGTCGATCATATAGCCGGCTCCGTGATTCGAGTCCACGCTGCGGGACGGTTCAGGGCTCCGGGTCAAGCCAAAGGCGGAATCGATGCGGTTGGAATTCACCGCAGGTCGGATGTACGTCGAATGTAGGTCGGATCAAGCCCGCGCGCCTTTCGCGGGCGGATCCGACGCGGGCGGGCCGGAACCGTGCGTGTGCGGTTAGCGCGATGTCGGAACCGCCTTCGGCTAAGGTCCACGCGGCGCCCGACGCACCGCATCGTTTGCATCGCAATGACGGCACGGAACCGCGCTGATGGCTCCTGCGGGAATCCACAACGCTGTAGGAGCGGGCCATGCCCGCGACAGACCGATGCCGCGTCCCTGATGGCTTTCCCGCCCTACCGGACCACCTCACTACCTATCACGGATGTAAATCGTGAGCCCCTGTGTTCCTATTCTCGCGTTGAGCGCCGAAGTAGGCCGCAACACGGCTCTCTCCAGTCTTTCCCTCAAGCCGTCCTGCGCGGCCGCCAAGGGAATATCGATGCCAGTCGCGCTAGCGGGAATCGTCACCGCGCTGGGCAGCGGCACCGCGAAGTCAGGGGCGTTCGCGTTGCCACCCGTGCTGCTGAAGTTCACGGTCACGTTCCTGCCGGATGGGCGATTCAGCCGTAGCCTTGCCGTGGTCGGTTGACCTTCGGTCAGCACCACCGACCCCGGGTTGAAGAAAATCACCGGCGTCGGATCATCATCGACAAGCAGTAGCGTGCGCTCGCTCGGACTGCCCACTCTTGCATTGGTGGGAGTTCCCAGCCGGGTCACGATGCTTTCCGTGTCCTCGTCGAGCCCGTCATTGCGTAGCGTGATGATGACCCTTACCGAGACCACTCCCGGCGGAAACGTCACTTGATCCGGCGCGGTGTAGTCGAAGCCCCGGGTCGCCGTACCGCTGTAAATGAGCGGAACGGTGATGGGTACCGTTGACGGCGCGGACAACTGGACGGGTGGGTTTGTGATCCGCGTCGGCGCCTCCCTGAACGAGGGCGAAGCGGGCGGAAGAAAGACCATCGGCCCGGTGGGCGCGGGCGCATCGTCGTCGTCCTGTATCGTCAGGGTCAGCACCGCGGGCGCTCCCCGGTCGGCATTGACCGGAGTTCCCAGTGTCAGCACCAGGGATTCATTCGGTTCGTCGAGGCTATCGTTGGTCACGGTCAGATTGATGTTCGCGCTTGTCGAGCCCGCCGCGATGACCACCGGGCTGGCACTCAAGCCCGAGTAATCCGCGGTGCTCGCCGTGCCGCTCACCGAAAACGGCACACTCACCGCCTGGCTGCTCGGGCCGGACAATTGAACCGTCAGGCTCAGGCTGCCGCCGTTCTCCGTAACAAGACGCGCCGACTGCGCGAACGCGACGCTCGGGCGAGCCTCGTCGTTCAGAATCGTCCCGAGGCCGGAGTCGTCTCTGATCACGGCGCCGACGGGGTCTGAGAGCCGAACGACAAAGCGCTCGTCCGGCTCGAATACCGCGTCGCCCTGCACCTGCACCGTGATGTTGGCGCGCACCGAGCCGGCCGGGATTTCCAGGGTTCCGGATACCGTGGCGAAGTCGGAAACACCCGCAGTACCCGTCTCGGTCGCGAAGTCGACGAACACGCTGTCCGGCAGGGTACGACTCAAGGTGACGGGGAAAACGAAAGCGGTCGTGCCGGCATTTCCCTCGCTCAAGCTCACGTCGCCGATACTCAGACTCGCGGGGCCGATGACCACGATCTCGTCCTCCACCTCGCCGTCTGCCGCCGCGCCGATCGGCGCATCGACACCCGCACTGCTCAGGCGCACCCGGGCGAAGCTCAGCCCCTGCGCCGCGCCGGCAGGCACGTTGAAGGCGATGGCGTTGTCGCCAGGCATGACGATGCTGTGATCCGCGATGCGTTCGCCGATATCGTTCCAGTCGCCGTCCGCATTGAAGTCCAGCTAGGCATCGAGCAGGGCAGGCGCCCCGGTGACGAAAGCTTGCAGCGTCGCCGGCGACCCTGGATCGAGCCCACCCGGAAAGCTCACTCCGTCCTCGTCGTCGGTCCCGGCAATATCGTCGCCGGTCGCGCCGCTGTTGGGCCGGCCATCGGGATCGGTGTCCACCGCCAGGCCCAGGGACAAGCTCCCGACCGTGTGCCGCGCGCCGTCGTTGGCGAGCAATGTGGGATACGGAGCCGGAGCGTCGCCGAAGTCCAGGGTGTCAGCGAGGCGGTAGACGTAGACGGCGCCCGCATTTCTGCCCGAGCTGTTTGTGTCCTGATCAGCACCGACGACGACGGTGTTACCAGAGATGGCCACCGCTTTCCCCAAGCTATCGTTACTGCGAGCGTCTGAAGCTGTGAATGTCGAACTCAGGCTCCAGGTCGTCCCAGAGCGAACGAACAAGTGGGCTTTCCCTTCGGCGAACTCGGCCGGGTCCATCCCCGTCCCCCTTGGTTCCCCGATAATAGCCATGTCCCCGAAGAGATCAACCGAGGCACCGAATTCCCCAAAGCCCTGCCCGCGGCCGTCGGGCTCTTCAAGCACCGCCTGCTCCGTCCAGATCGTTCCGCTTCGGACGAACACGTAAGCGGCTCCTACTCCACCGCCGTTGCCACGCGCACAAATCAAAGCGGTATCACCATCCAGCGATACCGAAGTGCCAAAAAACCCGTTCGTCACCCGAACCGCTGGAAGCAGCGTGTTTTGAAAGGTCCAATCGCCGCCGGAGCGCACGAACACGTACGCTTCGCCGCGGTTGCCCTCGTTGCCGATGAGCACGGTATTGCCGGACAAAGAGACGGTCGGGTTACCGCCGGTCGATTCGGCTCCCGCTGGGGGCAAGAGCTTCGCTCGCTGGACCCACACGTTTCCGGAACGCTGGAACACGTAGGCCACAGCGATAAAATCGGTGGTCCCGTTGTCCAGTGCACGGCTTTGGGTAGCGGCGACGACCACGGTATCGCCTTCGATAGCAACCCCTTGTCCGAAACGCGTGAACCGATCTCCGTCGGCCGCCGTAAACTTGGTCTGCTCAATCCAGCTTGTTCCGGACCGGACAAAGACATACGCAGCACCCGTGCTGCTATTGTCTTGCCTCTCTTGCAACGCGCTGACGAGGGTCGTGTCGCCATCCAGCGCCACCGACCAGCCGAAGGCGCCGCCGTTACCAGGAGTGGAACTCAGCAGCCGCGACTGCGGCACCCATTCGGCGCCTGATCGCACAAATACTTGAGCGGAGCCGGCAAAGGGGACGCTTCCGGAGTCTTGTCGCGCCCCGACGACCAGTGTGTCCCGATCCAGGGCCACCGACCAGCCGAAGTTGTCGTTGGTGGCGTCATCTGCGGCCGTCAGCCGTGCTTGCTGCATCCACGTGGTTCCCGTCCTGCTGAAGACGTATGCGTAGCCTTGCCGGGTGTTGACTTCGGCGTCCTCGTTAGCGGCGCCCGCGACGATCGTGCTGCCTGCGATAGCAACGGAGAATCCGAAATCGCTGACGATGCCGTCCCCCTGGCCGGCAAGCCTCGCTTGCGGCGTGACGGTGGACCCGGAGCGAAGGAACACGTGCGCAGATCCTCGCTGACCCACCACGATGCTGTTTCCAGATACGCCGACGCTGCGTCCGAACTGAGGCTGTATCACAGAGCCCGCATCGGGAGGGGACAGCTTGTTCAATAGGAGCCAGCTTTCTCCGACTCGTTCGAAAACGTAGGTGGCTCCAGTTGAGAATCCAGCCCCGCCGGTTTCGTTGGGCTCCCCGACCACCGCAAGGTTTCCCGCCAAGGCAACGGCGAAGCCCATGCGGGCGTTCGGGGTCGTTGGCAACAGCTTGGCCTGTCGCGTCCAGGTCGTGCCGGAGCGTTGATATACATAGGCCGCACCGCCATCCGGGCTGTCTGGGGCTCCAATCAGCGCGGTGTCGCCGGATATTGCGACCGGGCCGCTAAAGGTGCCAGACGGTACCGGATCCATCGATAACAAGGCCTGCGAAGTCCACGTGGTTCCGGATCGAACAAAGACGTTGACCGCTCTCTCGTCGCCCCTGTTGCCCGGCGTGCCGTTAGAAAGGATGGTGTCTCCGGAAATGGCGACTTGAGTGAGGCTCAGGATTCTTCGGTTCTCGCTGTCGCTCAGAGTGGCCTGGAGGGTCCAGGCTTCGCCGGACCGCACAAAAACACGGACCACACCGGTGGTGCCTCCTCCACCTGCGAATTCGCCCACGACGGCGGTATCACCCGACAGCGCAACGGAAAATCCGAACCCGGAGGCGAATCCCACGGTCCCCATTTCACTCGGTGGCGTCAGTTTGGCTTGCCGCATCCAAGTGCTGCCAGATCGCACGAAGACGTAGGCTGCTCCAATTCCGTCGCCGATCCGCCCGACCAGCAAGGTATCTCCATCCACCGCAACGGAGTACGCGAAATTGAGATTGGTCGCACCATCGCCCTCCGAAATGATCTTGTCGTCCTCCGACACCAGCGGCGGATCGACCGTAACCGGATAGGCGGCGCCGCTGTCGTCGAACGCGATTTGGAATTGATTGGGCTCAAGTGCAACGAGCCGCGCGGACAGTCTTGCGCCGCGCGCGTCTTCGACCAGCAGCTTGTGGTAACGCAGCGTGCGACCGCTGCCGGCATGCCGGAACAGCAGATCTTCCGAGTCCGTTGCCTGCGTGAGACTGAGATCGGCACCGAGCTGGACATCAATCCGCACCTCGCCAGATTCACCCTCGGGTCGCGCATCCAGCGTGTAGCCGTGCTCCAGACCCTGCGCACGGTTGACGTACCACTCGGTCACGCCTGGGTGACGATACTCGACGCGATTGCCCGCGGCCTGCGGTGCAACCGGAGGCAAGGCGCGCATCGCCGCGGACCGGCCGATGGCGAGGGTGCTCATATGCACCGTTGCGTTCGAAGGAACGGGCGCGAGCTTCGAGTCAACGATGTCGCCTGCAGACTGCGCAGCGCTCGGCAAAGCGATCACTTCCCTGGCTGGGTCTCTGGCTGGAATGGGGCCAAGCCCCAGCCCGGCGTCCGCAAATCGAAACCCCAGTGCCTGGGCAGGATTGACCGCGCGGAACCCGGCGCCATCCCCCGACGGCCTTACGGCATAGTCCTCAGCGAGAAGCTGCTCGCTGACGGCCGACCATTCTCCCGGCGTCAGCCCGGTCGGCGTGAGCCCGGACCCCGGTGTGAAAGCGCTCGACGCCATTGCGTCATCGCTCCTCCCCCCCCCCCGCGTTTGCAGATGCGTCGGAGACGACGAGGATCGATGCGAGGATCAGGCCGCCGGAAAAACAGGCGCCGCGAAGAAGTGATTTGACCGACATGACGCCCCCGTGCCGCGTTGTTTTGATGGTCCACACCGAGCAGTGCGACCTCGGTGCTATGAGGCCTGCGACCTGAAGCGATTGTCAATACTTTCTGTTTTGAAAGTGTGACGTGCGTCACAGTTGGATCGCGTTTTTTTCGCGGCTGGAGCCGACAGGCGAGTGATCAAGAATGCAGTTTGTTTTTTTGGAACGCATGTTGGATCGGCCCGCATGTTTCTCGTGCGGACCCGATAGGCGCGCGGTGTCGGAAAGGGTGCGCAGTGTCGGTTCCGCCTTCGGCTTTGAACCGACCTACGATCCGTCCATAACTTTCACCCAGGCTCGCGGGGCCTGCGCTATCGGGCTTGAATCAGCGCGGATCAAACAGTCGTCCTTGGTCACGATCCGGATTCAAACTCGACACGCGGCGTTACGGATCGAAGGCTTCCGTCTTCAGTCCGCGGATGGGGATGAAGTGCTTTGTATTCGCAGTCAACAGGGTCAGCTCATGTTCCAGCGCGGTCGCCGCGATCAGGGCATCTCCCAGTTTCAGACCGTGCGACAGGGCGTGGGTATCTATCAGTTTCATTGCCCCGGCCGAGATCGATTCGTCGATGGGCAGAATTCGCGCTGCGCCAGTCGCGTAGGTCGGCTCAAGGCCACACGCTTTTCGTGGCCGGAGCCGACGCGCACGCTCGATGAGCCGTCGCTGCTATGCCACAGACGGGTAGTGCATCAGTTTGAATTCCAGCACCCCGTTCGGCCCGAGTAGCGCCGGCCCGTTTGTCCCGAGTAGCCGCGCAGCGGGCGTACCGAGGGAAGCGTCGCGTATCGGGCACGCCCGGCACCTCGATACGCGGCATTGCTGCGCAATGGCGC
>JBQTIX010000124.1:0-7995 GCA_052387695.1 Panacagrimonas sp.
GGCCCTTTCTTGGGGTATGTGGGCTTCTTTTGGTGGGGGAAGCCCCCGCGACAAACCTTTGCAGAGCGTCCCTAACGGTCTTTTGGATCGAGCGCATCACGTAATCCGTCGCCCAGGAAGTTGAAACAGAACAGCGTCGTCGCCAGAAAACCGGCGGGGAACAGCAGCGCCCAGGGCGTGGCCTCCATGTCACGCGCGCCTTCGTTGACGAGCGCGCCCCAACTCGTCGCCGGTTCCTGCACGCCGAGTCCCAGGAAGCTCAGGAAGGCCTCGACCAGGATCACCTGTGGAATGGTCAGGGTCACGTAGACCGCGACCACGCCGAGCAGGTTGGGCACGATGTGACGGCGGATGATGCGCACATCGCTGACACCGGCCGCGCGCGCGGCGCTGACGAACTCGCGGTTCTTCAAGGCCAGCGTCTGGCCGCGAACGATGCGCGCCATGTCCAGCCAGTTGATCGCGCCGATGGCGACGAAGATCAGCACCAGGTGCCGGCCGAAAACGACCATCAGCAGGATCACCAGAAACATGAAGGGCAGCGCGTACAGGATGTCCACCGCACGCATCATCACGGCGTCGATGCGCCCGCCGAAGTAGCCGGCGACCGCGCCCCAGCTGACGCCGATCAGCAGCGATACCAAGGTCGCGACCACGCCCACCATCAGCGACACGCGGCCCCCGACGAGCGTGCGCACGAACAGGTCCCGGCCCAGATTGTCGGTGCCGAACGGATGCTGCGAATCCAGGTCCGGCGGCGCACGCCACCGGCCATCGAAGTCGATGTAGTCGTAGGACCAGGGGCTGAACAGCGGGCCGATCAGGATCAGCAGCACCATCAGGATCAGGATCAGGACCGAGGCCATCGCCGCACGATTGGCCAGCAGCCGCCCGCCCGCGTCCACCCACAGGCTGCGTCCCGCGATCCGTCGCGGCTCCACGCGCTTGCCCGCACTCGCGATCGACGAACTCATGCCACGCGCAGCCGGGGGTCGAGCACGCCGTACAGCAGATCGACGACGAAGTTGAACAGGATGATCAGCGTCCCGTAGAACACCACCACCCCCATCACCAGTGTGTAATCACGATTCAGCGCGGCCTGCACGAAATAGCGGCCGATGCCGGGCACGCCGAAGATCTGTTCGATCACCACCGAGCCGGTGATCACGCCCGCTGCCGCCGGGCCCAGGTAGGACAGCACCGGCAACAGCGCCGGCCGGAGCGCGTGGCGCAGGATCACGGTGCGCGTCGCCAGGCCCTTCGCGCGCGCGGTGCGGATGAAGTTGGAATGCAGCACCTCGATCATCGAGCCGCGCATCAGCCGCGCGATCACCGCGACCTGCGGCAACGCCAGCGCCGTCACCGGCAGCAGCATGTCGCGCCAGCCGCCGGTCTCCCAGCCACCGGCAGGCAGCCAGCCCAGCGTCACCGCGAACACCAGGATCAGCAACGGCGCAATCACGAACACCGGAACGGAAATACCGGTCATCGCCAGGCCCATGATCAGGTGATCGCTCGCGCGGTTGTGGCGCATCGCCGCGAGGATGCCGGCGGCGCAGCCGAGCAGGAGCGCCAGCAGCATCGAGCAGGCGCCGATGCTCAGCGACACCGGCAGTCCTTGCAGGATCAACTGGCTGACCGTGAAGTCCGTGTACTGGAACGAGGGGCCGAGATCGCCTTGCAGCATGTCACCGAGATAACGCGTGAACTGCTGCCACAGCGGCTCATCGAGGTGATAGGCCGCCTCCAGTTGCGCCAGCACCTCCGGCGGCAGCACCCGCTCCGAGTCGAACGGACCGCCCGGCGCCGCACGCATCATGAAGAACGCGAGCGCGATCAGCAGGAACAGCGTCGGGACGGCGGCGGCAAGCCGGGAGAATGCGAGGCGAAACATGGGCGCTGGAGGGACAGGTCGATCGAAGGATCGCGGCAGCGACCCGGCGCGTCAATTCAGATCCCGCCATTCACCCGGCGGCCACCGGTCGCCCTACGGAGTGCGGAAATCCTGAGCCGACCCAACAGCGCCAGCCACAGCAGCAAGGCCAGGCACAGGCCGATGACGACGCGCGCGACCGTCGGGCAAGCCGGGTCGGGCGAGAGGTAACCCTCGACCAGCCCGCAAACCACCAGCGCGGGTGCCAGCAGCGCAAAGATCCGCCCCGTATCGGCCACCGCCTCGCGGAACGCATCGGCCCGGTTGGACCTGCCGGGACGCGCGAACGCCTGTCCGATGCGCGCGCCGGCCGCCCCGGCGATGACGATGATCGATAGCTCGGCAAAGCCGTGGGCCGCGACAAAATCGAACAGTCGCGGCGCCAGGCCATGCTGATGCACGAAGGCGAACGTGCCACCGAGCATCAGGCCGTTGAGGCCGATGATGTAGAGCGTGCCCAGCCCATAGAAGCTGCCGAGCAGCCAGGCCATGAACGACACCGAAATGTTGTTCGCGGCGATCCCGACGGACGCCACGGAGGCCGGCACCACCCCAAAGACGTGATCGGTCCACAGCTCGCCACGCGCCGCGCCGTCGATCATCTCTTCCGACGCGACCAGGCTCGCGAGTTCGGGATAGAGGCTCACCAGCGTCAGGCCGGCGAGCGCAAACAGCAGGAACAGTCCGCCAACCGCAGCCAGTTGCGGCCGCATGCGCAGCGCCGCGGCCGGCAGTTCTTCCAGATACAGGCGCGCGAGCCGCTCGCGCCAGGGCGCCCAGGGCTGGTGCAGGCGCAGGTGCAGACGCGCGTAGAACGAGGCGAGGTGCTGCGCGAGCGTCGATCCCGGCAGCAGGGTTCGAGCGGTGCTCAGATCGGCCGCGAGGTGGCGGTAACCCTCGGTCAGCGCCTGCGCCTCCGCCGCCGTCAGACCGCGTGCGCGCAGCCGGCGCTCCGAATCTTCGAGCGCGGCCCAGTGGCCGCGCCTCGCATCGATCCAGGCGCGCAGCTGGCTCACGCGCTCGCTCCTTCGGGGCTCGACCCGCGAAGAAGGGTCTGCGCGGGCTCGATCCCGCTCGTGGGTCGGTCCAAGCCGAAGGCGGAACCGACGCTGCGCGCGCTCGACAAAGGGCGCCCGCCAGGTCCGCCCGCGAACGGCACGCGGGCTTGACCGGACCTACTTCGTGACGGGGTCATGCGTTGACCAGCCTGCCCACCTGCACCCGCAGCGCGTCGCCGGACAGGCCCTCAATCTGCGCTGCGAGCCCCTCGCGGATCAGGGCCTTGCACGCAATCTCGTCGCGCGTGGCCTGATCCAGCTCGCCCCAGCGCGCCAGCCACTCTTCGAGCAATTGCTGCGCGCCGGGTTGCAGGCGCGACGACAGTCGCGCGGCCGCAAGCAGCTCCCCACCCCGTGCCAGGGCCTCATGCACCACCAGCGTCCCCGCCGCCAAGTCACCAAGGCGCAGCGAGCGCTTCGACAGCACCATCATCGTGAAGCCCAGGGCGTAGAACGCGGGCAGGCTGTCGACCAGACGGAACAGGTTCCGCACCACCAGGCTGGCCGTACCGACCGGCGTGCCATCGCTTGAGACGATGCGCAGTCCCGCCCAGCGCTTGCCCGGCGTCTGGCCGCTCATCGCGATCTCCAGCACCGGGTGGTACAGAAAATAGATCAAACCCGCGGCGATCAGGCCGTAGAAGCTGTCGTCCGCCCAGGACAAGCCTGCACCGAACAGCATGTTCGGCGCGGCACCCACCGCGACGCCGACGACGATGGCGGCGAGCAAGCGGATATGCCAGTCGATGACGAAGGCATAGGCACGCGACCCGGCACCCGCCACGTCGAACCGGATGTCGATCGCGTCGAGGCTCCGGATGGAGAGTTGGGCGTCGTCGTTCATCCACGCAGTGTTCCTGCGCGGCGCGACGGCGACAAGGGGAAGGGTGATCGATCTGATACCTGTGGCACCCTGGCAGGCCCCCGGTCAGGGAATCCCTGCTCGCGTCTCGCAGGCACTGGCGGTGTCGGTTCCCCCTGCACTACTTAACGAAGGTCTGCACAGGTTCGATCCGGCTCGTAGGTCGGTTCAAGCCGAAGGCGGAACCGACGCTGCGCGCGCTCACGACGACCGGCGCCTGTCGGCTCCGGCCACGAAAAGCCGTGGCCTAGAGCCGACCTACACCCGACCTACCCATGAATTCAGACCTGTGCTGAGAATCCCTGAACAAGACCGCATCCGGTGGCGCAAAAAAGCGATTGCCATACAGGTCCAGCAATCCGATGCGAACGCTCGGAGCGATGCCTTCATACCGGTCACACAACACCATGGCGCCGGCGCTGTTGGTGGCGGCCTGGGGGATCTGGTCGGTGTCGGGAAGCCGGGCGATTCGCTGCTCGACGAGCGTTTCCGGGTTCACGCTCAGCAGTTGCGCGCCGCGGGTGCCGCCGCCGATGCCGCGGCGCGCCAGGAGCAGGCGACCCGGCGCATCCTGCGGCGAGGCGGCGGACCAGTTGAAATGCACCGGCGCGACCTGCGGGATGTGGGTTCCGACCCGGACCGAGCCGCGGCCGTGGTTGGCGACCAACGCGCCGGTATCGAAGCGGTTATAGGCGCGTTGTTCAAGGTCCGTGCCGATACCGTCGGCGCGGGTCTCGAAGTAGAACACCCGGTTGCCGGTGATCATGGATACGTGGAGGTCGCGAAGATCGGTCAGGCGGGTCTGCACCCGGTGCAGGCGGAGGGGGCGGCCAGCGCCGTCGCGCGCGAGACTGACCAGGTCGCGGGGTGAAAAGAACAGCTGGCCGGCCACCACGTCCACACCGCCGGCCGTGTAGATCAGCCGGGTGTCGGTGAGCCCGCGCAACTGGCCGGGGACCCGCAGATTGATCAGCAGCCGGGCCTTGGCGCTGCCGTCCAGCGGCACGCGGTAGATACGCGTGCGATGGCGCGGAAGCTCGGCCGGCGATGCGGGCCGGATGGCGTTTTCGCCGAAGAACACGTCGTTGCCGTCGAGCAGCACGTCGAGGATTTCGTACCCGGCCTGCGGACGCCGCAGCGGCCTTCGAACCAACACGCCGTTGGAGCGAACCACACGCAGCGCGCCGTTGAGCCTCAACACCAGGGTGCCGTCCGGAGCCTGGTTGGCATAGCTGTACTCGGCGACGTTCTCCGCCAGGACCACGCTGGAGCGCAGGTCCGGCGTGAAGCGCAGCAGACGCTGCGTCGCCGGGTCGTAGGCCAGCATGAAGCGCAGCAGGCCGTTGGCGTTGTAGGTGGTGAGGTACTGGATCTGCGTGACGGGGAGATCCATCGGCGGCGTGTCCGTCAAATCGGACAGGCTGACCGCGCGCACGATTCCCTCCGGATCGTCTCAATCGCTGCCGGGGGTGCGGCAGGCGGTACATCACCGCGCTGGCGTTCGCATCGTTGAGATTGCGCGCCAGGCCCAGGGTTTCGCAGACCTCGCCTTCGACGAACGTGCCGGAGATCCGGCGGATGTCCGGGCTGAGCCCGCTGCGCATGTCCGCCTTGACCCAGCGGCCATCGCGGATCCAGGAGAAGAGGGCCGGTCTGAGATCGCGAAGAATGCCCTGCTGCGCTGACCCGGAAGCATGCAGGGTTCCGTTGACGACGGGTTCGCCCTGCGGCACCAGGAACCCGGACTGCGTGAAGTCCGCGGCGCTGACGGTTCGAACACCGAAATCCAGACTGCTGCCGATCCGGTAGGGGTAGAGAAACGTGTAGTCGCGCCGCGTGTCCGCCCGGGCGGTCAGCGAAAGCATCATCAGCCCAAGGCCGAAGGCCAGAACCGTCAATGGCTCGCATCCGGCGCTACGCCTACTCATTGCGGCGCCACCTGCTGCACCCGGATGTCCACCCTTTCGGTGGTCTCCGCATGCAGCACCGCGGGCTCCTTCTGCAAGCTGACGTTGAAGGACTTCGGCCCCTGGACCTGGACCATGACTTTCTTCTCCCAGACGCTAAATCCCGGCAGGGACACCTTGATGGTGTGCAGTCCCGGTTTGAGTTTCAAGCCGCCGCCGGCATTGCCATAGAAGATGCCGTCCACCTCCACATCCGCGTTCAGCGGCTGCGAGCTGATGGTGACCGCGATCTCCTCCCCCTGCGCCTGCGATACGCCCTTGGCAAGGCTGGGGTTGACGCTCATCGCACGGGCGATCTGCTGGACCGCCTGCTGCGCCAGGGCGCTGTAGTTGGCACCGCCGCCGTCCAGATTGATGCTGCTGTAGCTGGTCGATCCGGCGGATTTCTTTGTGGAGAACAGGATGCGGCCGGTCTTCACGTCCAGCACCCGTACGTTGACCGTGACGTTGTGGCTGCTGGTCTGCGTCGCCGTGTTGTAGCCCCGAAAGCTCTTCGTGCTGCTGCCGACGTCGAGCAGGGACCCCGTCACCAGGTAATCAGCGCCCAGCATCGCGCCGAGCTGCACCGGGTTCCCGACCGCGCCGGAGTTCTGGAATCCCTGCTCGGCCAGGATCTGGTCGAGCCGAGCGCGTTCCACCATCGAGAACTTGCCGGTGGAAACCAGTTCATCGGTCAGCATGTCCGGCACCTTCCGGTTCAGGCTATAGCGCTCGTAGCCGGTGAAATCGACTACGGCCATCGTCGGGACGCCTTCGGCGAAGGCGCTGGCCGCCAGCAGCAGGAGTGCCGGCATCGTTGACCATTTGATCATTGTCTGTTCCCCAAAAAAATTCGATCCGATGCGTAGGAGCGGGCCATGCCCGCGACAGTCGCGGTCCTTCGACCAGCTCAGGAGGCCCGGCTCCTACTGTGCGTCCCGCAAAGCCGCGAGCGTGTCGGTATCCGCCTGCCCGGTCACGCTCAGTCCGCGATCGTTCTGGAATTCGTTGAGCGCCGTGCGGGTCCTGCCGCCCATGAGGCCGTCCGCCGGACCGGCGTTGTAACCGAGCTTGTTGAGCAGGGCCTGGGCTTCCTTGACGCCAGGATCGACGATCGCTGCGCTGCCGCCGCTGGACCGTCGCGCCGTGCTGCCGCCGGAGCCGTAGCGGAAAAACTCGGACGGCGTCTTGGAAGCGATGAAGGCGACCGCCTGCTCGATCACCTCGCGCAGGACTTTCTCCTTGGGCGTGTTCTCCCAGGACTTCACGCCCCCGGCGAGCCCGCCGACCTTGGTGATGCCGCCGATGATGCCGTCCAGGCTGACATTGCTCGCCGAGCCTTCCACGCTGGTCGCGGCCAGGATGCGCGAGGTGGTCGCGTCGATCACTTTCAGGTCGATCGACATGTGCGTCTGCTTCATCGCACCGCCGACGATGCCGATCACGCCGCCCGCAACTCCCGCGCCACCGCCGCTGCTGCCGCTGCTGCCGCTGCTGCCGCCGGCGTTGTCCTCGAACTCGGTGACCACGGCCACCACCAGCAACTCCGCCCCTTCGATCTGACCCAGCTTCGCCGCCGTCGCGCCCTTGACCCGGCCGGAGAGGCCAAAGTCCTGCTCGGTGATCACCGTGTCCACGTCCTGCCGGTCCACCACGATGTAGCGGCCGCTGCTCACCAGCGCTGTGGTCAATTGGTCGGCCATGCCCTCGCCCAATCCGCTGCTGTACCAGCCGGCGTTCTTCGCCTTGTTGGTGAAGCGCGCCACCGCGATACGCGCCTTGGGGCCGTTGTAACCCTCGGAGCGGGCGTTGTTGATGTCCGGCGAGCCGTGGCCGGAGGTGACGGTGGTGTCGGTGCCGGCCTTGGGCATGATGCCCTCCAGCCCGGCGCAACCCGCTGCGAGAAGGCCCGCGACGCAGGCCAGCAGCGGCAGCAAAAATCTGGAAAATCTGCTTGAAAAATGCATGACAAGCCCCCTCTCCCTCGCGGGAGATTTCAGATTGGAATTGAGAACGCGTGGCGGGCCGGGCGGATCAGTCGTAGGGTGGGCAAACGTCTTTTCGTTTGCCCACCCTGATGGGATGGACTCCTCCCTTCTTTGGACGGCATCTGAGTGCCAATCTGGTGGGCGTTGAAGTCACCAGCGAACGAAAGGAGGAGTCCGACATGAACGTTACAACCGTAGGGCTGGACCT
>JBQTIX010000125.1:0-30853 GCA_052387695.1 Panacagrimonas sp.
CTTGATCGCAAGACACCGGATCAGGTCTACTTCCAACCACTGCCTCTGGCCCTGGCAGCTTAAAACCCCGCAGAACATCCACTTATAAATTCAGGCCCGCTGTACAGACAAACGGGGCCAGCTCTCCCGGCAGCCTTTGACCTGTGGTCAAGGACCACTTACGCGAGCCTCGGCAGGGTTTCGAGACCCGTGGCGTTGGCGTACGCTCCGCCACGAAGGCAGGCGGGGAGAAACGTGGTCTGAGTGAGCCGACACGCGGGTGGCGACGCGCCACACTGGCGCTGTGCACAGGTCTAGCCTCCTTCTGAGCCTGATGCTCGGCCACTATGAAGCCATGCAAATTACCGATTACCAGGCGAAATATTTCGCTTATGAGCTGACCAGAAGGCACCCTCCCGACAGCATAGAAAAGCTCGCGGGCGCGGTGGCTGGCGCCCAGGTGGACTTGAATCCACATCAGGTCGACGCGGCGCTCTTCGTCTTTCAGTCCCCACTCTCAAAGGGCGCTCTGCTTGCCGATGAAGTCGGACTAGGCAAAACGATTGAGGCGGGGCTTGTCCTCTCCCAGAAATGGGCCGAGCGTAAACGCCGCATCCTCGTCATTACCCCTGCGAACCTGCGCAAGCAGTGGCAACAGGAGTTGAGCGAAAAATTCTTCCTGCCGTCCCGAATTCTCGAGTCGAAGCCCTACAACGCCGCGATCCGCCAGGGCCAGTTCCGGCCGTTCGAGATCGACGAGATCGTGATCTGCTCGTATCGACGCAGTGGGCATTGACGTGAACACAAGACTGATCCACGAGTGCGGCTATGACTGAACCTACCATCGTCTGTCCACAGTGCAGCACGGAGATCAAACTCACCGAGAGCTTGGCTGCTCCATTGCTTGCCGCGACGCGGCGACAGTTTGAACAGCAGATCGCGCGGAAAGATCAGGAGGTAGCTGCGCGTGAAGTAGCGCTAAAGGCAAAGGAGCAGCAGGTTGCGAATGCCAAACTCGAACTAGAGCAGCAGGTCGCCGATCAGGTATCCGTCCAGCTCAATGCCGAGCGTGCCCGCTTGATTGCCGAGGAGGGGCGCAAAGCTAGGCTCGCGTCGGCGGCTGACTTGGAGGGAAAGACGCGCGAGCTGGTTGAGCTGCAGGAGGTATTGAAAGCCAAGGACGACAAATTGGCAGAAGCTCAGAAAGCGCAGGCCGATGTGCTGAGGAAGCAGAGGGAACTGGACGATGCCCGGCGCGAGCTCGAGCTAAATGTGCAGAAACAGGTCCAGGCCGGCCTGGACTCTGCCCGTCAGCAAGCGCGCAAGGAAGCCGAAGAAGGGCTCAAGCTCAAAGTTCTGGAGAAGGACCAGACAATAGCCTCTATGCAGCAGAAGATTGAAGAGCTGAAGCAGAAGGCTGAGCAGGGTTCTCAGCAGCTTCAAGGAGAAGTTCAAGAGCTGGAGTTGGAAGCCCTACTGCGTAGCAAATTTCCGTTCGACAGCATTGAGCCTGTACCCAAAGGCGAATTCGGCGGCGATGCCCTGCAACGTGTGGTTAGTACGGGCGGCCAGCCGAGCGGGACCATCCTCTGGGAATCCAAACGCACCAAGAACTGGAGCGATGGCTGGCTCTCCAAGCTGCGCGAAGACCAGCGAGCAGCCAAGGCGGACATCGCAGTCTTGATCACCCAAGCATTGCCAAAAGGAAGCCTATGAGCGCGAATACGCATTGCCCGTATCGACAATCGACGCTCCTGCAGCAGGCGCTCGCTCCCGACAAGATGCGTATAGGGTTTCTGCTGGGCGCTGGTTGCCCAGTATCCGTAAAGGTCGAGAAGGACGGAGTGGTTAAGCCGCTGATTCCCGACATCCGCGGATTGACCAAGCACGTCGCAGACTGCATGGGCGCCTCTGAAACGTTCAAGGCGGGGTTTTCCGCGCTGCTCGCTCGATTCGACGGGGGCCAGCCAGTAGAACCTACGATTGAGGATGTCCTGACTCATATCCGTGCGCTGCACGACGTGCTTCGAAATGGTTCGCTCGATGGTTTGAACAGGGACGTTCTGTACGGTCTGGACGCTGAAATATGCCGAATCACGACGGACATCGTGAACGTGGACTTGCCTCATGCGCTAACGCCCTATCACCGGCTGTCCAGCTGGATTGCCGGGGCTGATCGATCGCACGCGGTTGAGATATTCACCCCCAATTACGACCTGTTGGCCGAACAAGCGTTGGAGCGACACAAGATTCCATACTTCGATGGATTTGTCGGCGCGAAGGAGGCTTTCTTCGATCTTCCGTCCATTGAAAGCGATGCCCTGCCCAAGCGTTGGGTACGACTCTGGAAGCTACATGGATCGATCACTTGGTGGCGCACTGCAAACGACGAGATCGTTCGCAAGTACCCAGGTGCGGATGGTGATCGGCAGATGATTTATCCGTCGCATCTCAAGTACGACCAGAGCCGGCGAATGCCGTATCTCGCCATGCTTGATCGCCTCAAGGCTTTCTTATCGCGAGGTCAAGCTGTGTTGGTCGTATCTGGATACTCTTTTGTGGATCAACACCTCAACGAAGTCATTCTGCATGGACTGCGCAGCAATCCAAACGCGGTCTGCTTCGGACTACTCTATGGTCCTCGTGCCAATTACCAAGAGGCGCTCAAAAAGGCATCCCTCTATCCCAACCTGAGCTTGCTTGCAGCGGACGGAGCGGTGCTCGGAACCGTAGAACGGGATTGGCATTCGACTTTGCAGCCACAGCATCCGCTACATGGGCTGAGTGTGATCGCAAAGGAAATTCAAACTGCCGACGGACAAGCGGCCAATAAATGTGAATTCACGCTTGGTGATTTCAAGGATTTAGGGTCCTTTTTGGCACGTCAGTTGTCGGTCGCCGGTTACCCTGTAAAGGAGGTCGTTGATCCGACGAATGACCGCGGCACCCTCCAGATCTTTGGTCGATGGTGGACGGTCAAAGAAAAGGTACTCTCGCGAAGCCCTTCCATCGCACAGCGCTGTAAGTTGGTCCCGCTCGAATGTGCTGAGGGCATCGACCGCGAGGGCCCTCAACGCATTGTTCGTCTTCAGCGTGCGTGATTCGTTCGGCCGTACATGAAGGATGGAACGCAATCCCCGCCGAGAGTCTCCAGCCTGAAGCCCAAGAATCTCGCCACGTCTCATGCCGAGGCGATAACCAAGGATGACGAATACGCGGGCTTCGAGCGCCTGATGGGCATTAGCAAACACCACCGATCTGTCTTGCGTTTTGGCCAGCACGGCCTTGAATTCTGACTCCGTGATGATGCGGCTGCTGACTTGGTGCATAGGTCCAACGGCGCCGCCGTGCGGCAGGTGCCGATGCGTCCACCAGCGCCACTCGGTCCGGCACCTCGCTGGCGACCTGGCGGAGCAGATCGCCCAGACTCATTTCGAGCAGAGGTGCGGATTCCGACGAAGTCGGCTCCGAGCGGTCGGCAGGCCAGTGCGAAACTTCCAGCGCACCGGCGAAAGTCATCGCGACACCAGGGCGCGCAGTTTCTGGATTTGCCAGCGCATTGAATCGGCATCCGCCTCCAGTTTCGACACCGCGGGCGCGAGCAGCGCGGCATCCGTCAGCGGCGTCATGGCCATGCCGTGGCAGATCAGGCTGGCGATGCCATCGGCGGCGGCCTCTACATCGAAGTCGCCTTCGCCGCGCAGGTACGACCAGGTCTGATGTTCGATGGCGCCGTAGATCATGCTGCGCACCAGCACCGAGGGAATACCCGGCCGGAAGATCCCGGTGGCGATGGCCTCGTCGACGATCTTCACCACGTTGGCCGTATATCGGCTATTGAGATCGAAGATGCGCATCGAACGGTAGGACGGGTCGGGGCGCAACTCCTGCAAGACGAAGCGACTCAGCGCCGGCTGATTGCGGATCACCCCCAGGCTGTGACGGATGACGTGTCGCAGACGGCTGACCACGTCGGTCTGGCGCGCAATCTCCGGCTCGACCGCGAGCATCTCCTCGAACCAGTCCTCGGCCACCTTGATCAGCAGGTCGCGCTTGGTCGGGAAGTAGCGGTAGATGGTGGCTTCCGATACGCCGCAGCGACGAGCGACTTCGGCGGGCACGAAATTCTGGTAACCCTTGTCCGCGAGTTCCTCGCGAGCCGCCGCCTCGATCTCGGCGATGCGCAGATCCGGCGCGAGGCGCGAGGCGCCACGTGCCGGGCGGCTGTTGAGTTTTCGTGCGTGAGTCACGGCTTTCATCGGACGTGGCGGATCGGAATTTCCCCCAAGGCAGCGTCGGCTCCTGTCGCGATGTCGCCGGTGCATGCCACGCAGGACGGCACGACTCTGTTCTTGGGGACGAAGGCCGCCTCGACGCTGCGCTCCACGGCGTCGATCCGCACGATGTCACCGCCCTTGAACTGGGTGCCAGTCGAGGTTTCCAGCGCGAGCAGCGCCGCGCCAAAGGCGCCCATGATCTGCGGGTCTGCCGGCACCTGTAGCGGCAATGCCAAAGCCGTCGACAGGAAATGGACCGCGGCCGGGTTCCGGGCCACACCGCCGGTCATAATGATGGGCGCGCGCTTGCCCACCTGCGCGACGAGGCCCAGCACGCGGTGCGCGATGGCGCGATGCACGGAGGCCGCAACATCCTCGCGTCCTGCGCCTTCGGCCAGCAGCGAGATGATCTCGGTCTCGGCGAAGGTCGCGCACATGGTGCTGACGTCCAGATCCTGCGTGCCAGCCAAGGCCAGTTCGCCCAGCTCAGCGATCTCGCATTCGAGCGCGCGCGCCAATACCTCGTAGAACCGCCCCGTGCCGCTGGCGCATCGGTCGTTCATGGCGAACTGATCGACCAGCCCCAGTTCATCGACCGCGATGACCTTGCTGTCCTGGCCGCCGATGTCGATGACCAGCCGCGCATCCGGAAACATCGCGGCGACGCCGCGCGCGTGGCAGGTGATCTCGGTGAAGGTCCGGCCCACACCCGGCACCAGCCGCCGGCCGTAGCCGGTGCCGATGGTGTAGCGGATATCGGAAGCCTTCAGTCCGGCGCGGCCAAGCGCACCCTCCACCGAACGCTGCAAGCCCGCACGACTCACCGCGCCCATCTGCACGATCAAGGCGCCCACGACCTTGCCGGTCTCGTCGAGCACCACCGTCTTGGCCGTGGTCGAGCCGAGGTCCACGCCCATGTAATAGCGGCTGTTCACCTCAGGCAAAAGCTACTTGGCCGCGTGCCCGCCGCACGTCGATGGTTTCCAGCATCGCTTCCAGTCGGCCTTCAAGCATCTCGCCCTTGTAGAAGGATTCGTCGGCGACATCGCCCTCGAACGAGATCGAGGGAATGCCGAGTTCCTTCTGCGCCATCTTCGCCAGGGTCTGCTGCGGCCCGGTGAAGGCACGGCAGGTGCGCGTCGAGTGGAAGACGATGCCGTCGAGGTCGTAGAAATCGACGTCCTGCTTGGTGAAGTACTTGATCGTGTTGAAGCCGTGATTGGTCGGGCACAGCAGGTAGTGCTGGGCCATGCCGCGGATCGGATCGTCGGTGTCGATCAGATGTGGCTCCTGCCAGAAGGCGTTGTGCGTATACCGACCGGAGATGATCGCGACCTTGTGCTCGGCAAAGACGCGGGCCAGTACGCCGAGCTTGTTCCAGTTCATGATGCCGTCGAAGTACAGACGATAGCGCTCGTCCTCGATGGCGCCGACACTCGCCGCGACGCGGCCTGCGATCTCCTCACGAATCTTCGTGAAGTACTCGACCAGCTCGGGGCCTGCCGGCAGGAAGTTGATGTGCGCGACGCTGGCGATCCAGTCCCAGTACGTCGCTGGCGTCGGCTTGGTCCGGCACATCGCCATGCCGTCGCGGCGAATCTCGGAGGCCAGCTTGATGTAGCGCATGGACTCGCGCAGCGCGTCCCAGTCGAAGCGGCGGCCGGTTTGCTCTTCGATGAACGCGATCAGCTTGTGCAACTGATCCGCGACATAGTCCGACGCGCGCTCCCATTCCTCGCCGCGCAGATAGCCGGCGTCCTTGCCATTGCCCCAGAGAAAGGGCAGCGACACGTTGAAGATCGGAATCTGCTTGCCGAGCACGCGGTGTGTGATCTCGTCCCACTGCTGGCCGGTGCTACAACCGGCGTAGCAGTTGACGATGAAATGCGGCATCGGCAGGCGGCTCGCCAGGTCTTTCTGATCTTCGGCGCTGACGATGCCGGACTGGATATCGTCTTGTGCTTTTCGAGCGAGCAGGGCGGTGCCGAGGTGCGTGCGTGCGTAGGAGCAAAGCTCGCCGACATAGCCGTATTCCTTGGCCGCAAGCTGCGCGGACTTCTCCAGCTTCTGCGCCGAAAGGCGTGCGGAGAACGCTTCGCCGTGCGCCCATTCCAGGCCCGCCGCCTGGAAGATGGGATTCAGCGCCGCGCCGTTGTACCAGACGACCTTCGCGCCGCGTTCATTGGCGCTGAAGATCCGGTCCCAGTAGTCGGAGATCATGTGCCGGCCGGCGTCGTTGGACTTCAGTCGGTTGACCTTGGCTAGCCCGGTAGTCGCGGTATTCATTGGGAAAACTCCTGCGGTTAAACGGTGGCGGCCTGCTTGCGGCGGATGCGCTCGATCATCGCCTCGACTCTCGTGCGGAGGGTCTCGACCGGCAGGCCTTCGTGCTCGGTCTCGATCAGCAGATGCGGGATGCCCTGCGCGTCCAGCGTCTTGCGCAGCTCCGGGTAATAGAACATGTGCGGCTCGCAGAACCTCGCCATCAGCACGATGACGCCCTCGGCGCCGCTGGCGCTCATGGAGTCGAGCAGATAGCGATCCCAGTCCACGCTCTTCTGTACGCGCGTCGGACAGGGCACGTTCTTGTTGCGATTGAAGTACCAGTCGGCGAGCGCCTGCATCGGCGGTGTGCTCTCGTCCATGTCGGTGGAGATGTAGCGAACCCCGTGATAGAGGTCGTCGTCGACGATGATCGCGCCGCACTCCTCGAACAACTCGAACAGCTCGGCTCTCGGCGCATGGCAGAAGTGACCGGAGAGGTGCAGCTTGATGCGGTCGTCGCCGCGAGGCGATGCAGTGGCGTTGTCGGCCATCACTTGGCGCAGCAGCGCGGAGTGCTCGTCCTTGTCCATCACCATGCTCGACTTGACGAAGGCCTGTAGTTGCCGCGGCGTGAACCGGGCGTTGCCGGCGCGCCGCGCATCGAAGATCTGGCGCAGCAGCCGGCGGTTGTCGTTGAAGGACTTGAAGCTGCCCCGCAGCGCCGTCCCGCCGATGCTGGCCCCGGTGAAGCGCTCGACCTCGCTCACGAAGGACGCGATCTTTTCCCGCACCTGGCCCTGCGTCCAGGCATCGTCCATCGCCGCGATCAGGTGCTCGAAGAAGACCGGCTTCTCCGGATTCTCTTCGCGGACGATGTCCACGGCGCCCAGCAACTGGATGCAGTGATCGGCGTTGAGGAAACCGTCGTACAGGTGCAGCGCGCCCTTGCCGGCCTGATCCGCCACGCTGCGCGTGTAGCCGCAGTAGAACTCCGTGAGCAGGTTGTTGCCGACGGTGATCGGCTCCTGACGGTCCTGCACCACCACCGGCAACGCGCCGGACGCCGCCACCAGCTCGGCCGGGAAATTCATCGGGAACAGGCCGATGACCTTCCGCTTGTTCGCGCGCTTCCAGCGCTCGATGTACGGATCCGGATCGCGAGCGATCTCGATCAGGGTGTTGATGGCCTTGCTTGACACTTGCGTTGGCTCCTTGCCGTGTGGTCCACAATCGACGCCGACAAGAATGCAGTTAATCTGAGTAACACTCAGCATGTCAATAGACGCTTGATTACGGTATTTGTACTCGTTAAAGATAATCTTTACCTTGATTTTCTGAGCGCTACTCATCAAGAATTATCGCCGCCTTGTCGCTGCGCGGAGAACCATCAGTGAACGTCATCGATGGCAATGATTACGAGTCGTTCCGAGCCAGCGTGCGGCGCCTCGCCGAGCAGAAGGTCGCGCCGCACGCGGCGGTAGTGGATGACGAGGCGCGTTTTCCGGCGGAAGCGGTCGCCGCATTCCGCAGCCTCGATCTGCCGGGCCTGGCCTTTCCTGAAGCGCTCGGCGGTGTCGATGCGGACCTGATGGCTCAGGTCATCGCCGTCGAGGAAGTCGCTCGCGTCTGCGCGTCTTCAGCGCTGGTGATGCTCATTCCCTGGGCGGCCTTGACGCCCCTGGTCCGTAGCGGCGACGACGCACTCAAGGCGCGCGTGGTGCCAAACGTGGCCTCGGGCCGGTCGCTCGCGAGTTTCTGCCTGACCGAGCCGAGTGGCGGCTCCGACCTGCCCGGACTCAAGACGACCGCGGTGCGGACCGCCGAGGGCTGGACCCTCAAGGGACAGAAGTGCTTCATCTCCAACGCCGGCGTTTCGGAGTGGTACGCGGTGCTCGCCAAGACCAGCAACGAGTCCGGCGGCAAGACGCACGGCGTCTTCATGGTGCATCGGGACGATCCCGGCATCCGCTTCGGCACGCCGGAACGCAAGATGGGCACACGCGGCTGCCCGCTTGCCGACGTGATGCTGGACGATTGCCGGATTCCCGCGGACCGCGTGGTCGGCGATCCGCAGGATGGCTACGCAATCATGATGAAGACGCTCACGTACACCCGACCGCTGGTGGCGGCACATGCACTGGGGATCGCGCAGGGCGCCTTCGAGGAGGCGGTGCGCTATACCGCTCAGCGCCAGCAGTTCGGTTCGCCGGTGGCGCGGTTCCAGATCGTCCGCGGCATGGTGGCCGACATGCAGACCAAGATCGAAGCCGCGCGCAGCCTGCTGTACCGCGCAGTGTCGATTGCGGCCGACAACGACGACCGCGCCCGTGCGTTCGCAGCGATGGCCAAGTCATTCTGTTCCGACGTCGCGATGTCGGTCACGACCGATGCCGTGCAGTTGCACGGCGGCTACGGCTACATCAAGGACTACCCGGTAGAACGCATGATGCGCGACGCCAAGGTCACGCAGATTTGGGAAGGCACCAACCAGATTCAGCAGTTGCTGGTGGCGAAATACGTTTACTCAGCGCACGAGACGCGATGACATTTGCGGCCAGTGGAATGCCCGCACTCAGGACGCTGTCGCAATCAACTCGCGACGTTGCGCAGGCGAAAGCTGACCACCGAAGCCAGCAGCAGCGTTGTCCTGCATCGACTGCGACTTGCCGGTTCCGGGAATCAGGCAGGTGACGGCAGGGTTGGCGAGCAGGAACTTCAGGGCCAACGGCGCCCAGCTGTGGGCACCGACCTCGGAGGCCCACGCGGGCAAGGGCTTGGATTTCAGGCGACCGAGCAAGCCACCTCCCCCAAAGGGCATGTTGCAGATCACGGCGACGCCGCGATCCTGTGCCAGGGGCAGCAGGCTGGCCTCGACGGCGCGATCATCAAGCGCGTAGTTGATCTGCACGAAGTCGATCGTTTCGGATCGCAGGACGTCTTCAACGGCGGCGTGCGCGGACTGCGAGTAGTGCGTGATCCCCACATAGCGAATATGGCCCCGCTCTTTCATCTCGCGAAGGACCGGTAAGTGCGTCTTCCAATCCACCAGGTTGTGGATCTGCATCAGGTCGATACGGTGCGTCCGCAGACGACGGAACGAGTCCTCCATCTGCGCGACTCCGGCGGCACGACCGCTGGTCCAGACTTTCGTCGCGAGGAAGGGCCGTGACTTCGTCTTGCGACCGGCAAGCAACGCACCCGTCGTTCGTTCGGCCTTGCCGTACATCGGAGAGCTGTCGATGACCGATCCACCGGCATCGAACAGTTCGTCGAGAACAGGGCCCAGCTCGCCGAACGGTGCGCTCTTCTCGGTGACATCGAACGCGCGATAGGTTCCGATGCCGATCACGGGAATCCGCTCGCCTGAGGAAGGGATGACGCGCGTCTCCATCTGGCGGCTTTCCATCAACGAGGCCATGGCTATGGGGTTCCAGCCTGCATGGGGGCTGCCGAATCACTCAGGCTGTCGAGCTCGATATGAATGGCTCGAACGGAGAGCTGAATCTCCCATAGCGAAAGGCCGAGCGACCCGAGCATCAGGAGCAGGGAGCCCCCGAACGAGATTCGGGCAAGGAACTCTTCGTCCAGGAACAGCGCGAACAGGCTTCCGGTGCAGAACAGCAGACTCAGAACCCCGGTGGCCTGCGTGTGGCGCAGCAGGGTGATGCGCTCGCGAAGATTCTCGATCTGCAGCGGCGTATCCGTCCTGTTGACTTCCGCTGTGTGCCAGGCAGTCCTGGCTCCAAGCTCGTGCCGCGTGGGCAGGCGTCAGACAACCCTTAACAATTGCGGCCTCTCGTGAACGTCCCCTGCGCGGCGCACTGCCCGTAGATAGAAGCACAGAATTACTAACCTGTAGCAGCTGCAAATGAGGTTTCTAGCGCATCCCTATGCGCATACATCGCGAATGATCCCCCGAAGCCAGCGATGCGCTGCGTCACCATCCATCCTCGGGTGCCACAGCATTGAGATCGTGATCTGCGGAATAGCCATAGGAAGCTCGAAGCAATGCAAACCGGCCCGCAGACTTCCGGTGTGACGCTCGGGAACGCTGGCGACGAGATCAGAGAATCGAGCCAAGGCCAAGGCGGCGGAGTAGCCGACGACCTCTGCGGCAACCTGTCGCTCCAGCCCCAAAGACGCCAACGCACCGTCAATGGGCCCCTTGTCGTTACTCCGGCGTGAAACACGAACGTGCCTTGCAGCGGCGTAGCGCGAAGCGGTGATGTTGCCCTTGGTCAGCGGGTTCCCTTTCCTGACGACTCCAATGAAGCAATCCTGGAACAGGGCCTGCGCCCGCACTTCCGGACCCGTCGTCTTGCCGACCACGCCCGTCTCCAGATCGACCGTACCGTCGCGGAGCGATGCGCTGTCCCTGTCGAGCTTCGGCACGAAGCGCAATCGAACGCCTGGGGCCTCCTTGTAGGTTCGGGCCAGCAGCGCGGCTCCGAAGTTCTCGACGAATCCTTCGCTGGTTCTCAACGTGAACGTCCGATTCAGTCGCTCCAAATCGAGTTTGCTGACCGGGCGCAGCGTGGCCTGAGCGTCATGGACGATCTGAGCGACGCGCTCACGCAGCTCGACTGCCTTGGGCGACGGGACAAGACCGCGCCCGGCACGCACCAGCAAAGGGTCGCCAGTCGCCTCACGTAGTCGAGCCAGCGAGCGGCTCATCGCCGACGGACTGAGCCGTAAGCGGCGAGCCGCGCGCGCCACGCTGCCCTCGGCGAGCAGCACGTCGAGGGTGACAAGCAGATTGAGGTCGGGTTCGGCCATGGCGTCGTTCCGTGCATCCAGAGTTGTGACATGGCGTCACATGCACGAATAAAGTGCAAGTCATGCGTCTTCCGCCACACCCGGCCCGGCTTTACCTTGGTCCCGGCTCCCGTTCCGGAGTCTTCAGGCCGATGGGGTTCACATGAGCGTGACAACAGGAAGCGAAGCGGTGGCCGGGCATGTTGCTTCGAAGCCGTCGGTGGCGTGGGTACTGGCCAGCCTGGCGCTCTGCATGCTGCTGCCTTCCCTGGGCACCAGCATCGCCAACGTTGCACTGCCGACGCTTGCAGAGGCGTTCGACGCTTCGTTCCAGAACGTCCAGTGGGTCGTGCTCGCCTACCTTCTGGCCACGACCAGCTTGATCGTCAGCGCTGGACGTCTCGGCGACATCATCGGCCGACGGCGCTTGCTGATGGTGGGCATCGCCCTGTTCACGGCGGCTTCAACTGCGTGCGGCTTCGCCTCCGAACTCTGGGTATTGATCGCCGCACGGGGTACGCAGGGCCTGGGGGCGGCGATCATGATGGCGCTCACGATGGCGTTCGTCGGTGAGGCCATTCCGAAATCGAGGACTGGCCGCGCAATGGGCTTGCTCGGAACCATGTCCGCCGTGGGCACCGCGCTCGGCCCCTCGCTCGGCGGCGTTTTGATCAAGGGTTTCGGGTGGCCGTCGATCTTCTTCGTCAACGTGCCGCTCGGCGTCCTGGCACTGATACTCGTGGCGCGCAATCTGCCTGCCGACCGTCGGGCATCGAACGACCGTCAGCCACGCTTCGACCATGTGGGAACGCTGCTGCTGGCGCTCACGCTCGCGGCCTACGCGCTTGCGATGACGACCGGACGCGGACATTTCGGTGGCCTCAACGCGGCGCTCCTCCTTGCTACCGCAATTGGCATTGGGCTCTTCGTACTCGCAGAGACGAAAGCCAGATCGCCGTTGATCCGACTGGCGGGACTTCGCGACCGCGCGCTGAGCGCAGGTCTGGTCACGAGCGCGCTCGTATCGACCGTGATCATGGCGACGCTGGTGGTCGGGCCGTTCTATCTCTCGGGGGCCTTGGCGCTCGATACGGCGATGATCGGATGGGTCATGTCTCTGGGACCTGCGGCCGCCGCGCTGACCGGAGTGCCCGCCGGCCGCCTCGTGGATCGCTTCGGATCTCACCGCATGACGGCCGGAGCACTCGTCGGCATGGTCGCCGGATGCGCAGCGCTTTGCGCGGCGCCGGTCACGCTCGGCATCACGGGCTACGTGATCCCCATTGTCGCGATCACGGCCAGCTACGCGCTCTTTCAGACGGCCAACAACACCGGCGTCATGTCGAATGTCGCTGCGGATCAGCGCGGGGCGATCTCCGGATTGCTCAACCTGTCGCGCAATCTCGGCCTCATCACTGGCGCGTCTGCGATGGGTGCGATGTTCGCGATGGCATCAGGGACGGTCGACCTGGCGGCAGCGCATCCCGAGGCACTCTCCGAGGGTCTGCGGGCCACGTTCGCAGTTGCGGCGGCCTTGCTCGTCGTTGCGCTGGTCCTCGCCGTCCGCAGTCAGGCGCGCGCGCAGTCGATCAAGTCTTGATGGCTCGTATCGCTCCATCGGTCGAAAGGTGAATCCGCCCCGAACCCATGCGCCCAAGCAGGTGTGTGTCCGCGAGGCGATCCATCACCGGCCCCTTGATCTCGGCGAGATGCAGGCGGATGCCCTTGCCCTCGAGCGCCTGCTCGAACGCCTCCAGCATCTCCAGGCTGCTGGTGTCGATGTGTCCCACGCCCGACAGGATCAGGATCACGTCCTTGAGCCCCTCGCGCTCAACCACCAGATTCATGAGCTGCGCCTCGACGCGGGGGGTATTGGCGAAGTAGAGGTTCTCGTCCACCCGCAGCAGCAAGATCTCGGGCCAGGTCTCGACGACCCTGCGATTGACGTTGCGGTAGTGCTCCGTGCCCGCCACGCGCCCTACCACCGCGATGTGCGGACGGCTGGTCTTGTAGAGGAAGAATGCTGCGCCGAGCGCAGCGCCCGCCATCAGGCCCTCTTCGACGCCCAGCAGCAGCACGCCGATGATCGTCGCACCCTGCGAGATCCCGTCGCCCCGGTCGTAGGCCCATGCGCGGCGCAGGCTGGAGAAGTCGATCAACTGGAACACCGCGACGATGATGATTGCCGCCAAGACGGCTTTGGGCAGGTCACGCAGCAGGCCGGTGAAGAGCAGCGCGCCGAGCGCGACCCAGATCGCGGTGACGATCGCGGCGGCCTGGGTCTTCGCGCCGGCCTCGAAATTCACCATCGAGCGCGCGAACCCGCCGGCCACCGGCATGGCACCGACGAAGGCACCCGCAACATTGGTCACGCCGAGCGCCAGCAGCTCGCGATCCGGATCGATCTTTTCGCGGCGCCGGAACGCGAGCGTCTTGGCCACCGAGATGCTCTCGACATAGCCGATCAGCGCGATCATTCCCGCGGCAGGCAGCAGAACGATCCAGCCGGGATCGCTCAGGAAACCGAGATTGAATCCCGGCAGACCGCGCGGGATCTCGCCGACCACGGCCACACCCGCTGTCTCGTGCAGGTTCAACGTGGCGGAAATGATCGTCGTGGCGACCACCAGCACCAGCGGCGCCGTGCGGCCGACGATGCCGGCAGCTTCCTTCTTCATTCCGAAGTGCAGCAGCCAAGGGCTTGCGGGCGAGCACGAGCGCGATCACGGTGATCACGCTGAAGATCACCGTTGGAATCTTCAGCGTGCCGATACCAAGCGCGAGGTGCTGCAGGGTTGCGGCGAAGCCGGACTCGCGCGGCACTGCGATCCCGGTCAGTGGCGCGAGCTGCGTGCCGATGATGTAGATCGCAGCACCCGTGGTAAATCCGGAGAGCACGGGATGACTGATGAAATGGGTCAGCCAGCCCAGACGCAAGGCCGCGAGCACGAGCAGGATCACGCAGGTGCTGGCGGACAGAATCAGCGCACCACTGAGGTAGCGCGCGGGGTCGTCGCCAGCAAACGCGACCAGCGCTGACGACACCATCACCGTAGCCACCGCGACTGGCCCTACTGCAAGCGTGCGGCTGCTACCGAAGAACGCATAGACGATGGGCGGCAGCACGCTCGCGTAGAGACCGACCTGCGGCGGCAGTCCGGCCAGCAGCGCATAGGCCAGTGCCTGCGGGATCAGCAGGATCGCGGTGATGGTGCCGGCCAGCACGTCCTGCGGCAGCGTCTGCCCGCGCGTGCGCGCCAGATCGCCCAGCAGCGGCAGCCACCGCTGCACGAACTGCGGCATCAGACCCGACCGCAGGCGAGATTCGCGGGCACCGCGATGTCCATGAGCTTCGGGTTGGGAAGATTCAGGCCATTCATGATCACCACGTACTCGGCTTCTGACTTTCCGGCCAGGCGTGGATTGGCGCGCTTCTCCTCGCCGATGCTCGAGGCCATCCAGCCCTTGTAGTCGTGGGCAGGATAGAGCGTCGTCTCGTCCGGCAGCTTGAACAGCTTGTTGGTGATGGAGTCCCAGGACTTGTGCGGATTGCCGCCCTGGAAGTCGGTGCGGCCACTGCCGCGGATCAGCAGCACGTCGCCGCTGAACACGGCCTCGGGCTTCGCAGGATTCAGCACGAAGCTGAAGGACTCGTCGGTGTGGCCCGGCGTGTACAGCGCTTGCAGCCGGATGCCATCGACGTCGAGAGTCTCGCCCTCACGGATGCTCTGCGACACGCACAGCGCCTTGGTGAACTCTCCCATGATCGTCACGCAACCGGTCTGCGCGCGCAGATCGCCGAGGGCGGTGATGTGGTCGGCATGCGTGTGCGTGTCGATAGCGCGCACGAGTTTCAGGTCCAGGTCAGCGATCAGGCGCAGGTAGTCGTCCAGCTTTTCCTTGACCGGGTCGATGATCAGCGCCTCGCGGCCGCGCGCGGATGCAAGCACATAGGTGTACGTGCTGGAGATCGGCTCGAACATCTGACGAAAGATCATGGCGACTACCTTGAGGTCACGAAAGGGTGTGAACGGTCGCTGCTTGTCGTGCATTATGTACCCTAGGGGGTATACACTTAAGACGCGCAATCCAATCCATACGGCAGGACACAAGCCATGACCCCTTCTTCCAGCCACGTGGTCGTCATCGTCGGCGGTGGCGCGGGCGGTACCACCGTGGCATCGCTGCTCCTCAAGCAGCAGCCCGACCTCGATATCGCGGTGATCGAACCCTCGGACACGCACTGGTACCAACCCGCCTGGACGCTGGTCGGTGCCGGTGCGTTCAAGGTCGAGGCGACCGGCCGGCCGATGGACAAATGCCTGCCGAAGCACATCACCCGGATCAAGGCCCGCGTGAGCGGTTTTGCTCCGGAGCGCAACGCGGTGTTGCTCGAAGATGGCCGCAGCATCGGCTACGGGCAGCTCGTCGTGGCCGCAGGCATCCAGCTCGACTGGAACAAGATCGAAGGCCTGGAGGCGACGCTCGGCAAGAACGGCGTGACCAGCAATTACCGGCCTGATCTGGCGCCCTATACCTGGGAATGCATCCAGGCATTCGAAGGCGGCAAGGCGCTGTTCACGCAGCCGGCGATGCCCATCAAGTGCGCAGGCGCGCCGCAGAAAATTCTGTATATGGCGGCTGATCGCCTACGCGATCGCGGCATCAAGGCCGAGATGAGCTTCTTCACGCCCGGCGCTGCCATGTTCGGCGTGCCGTTCTACGCCAAGGCGCTGGACAAGGTGGTGGCGGAGTACGGCATCACGCCGCGATTCGCACATACCCTGGTCGCGGTGGATGGCGACGAAAAGCGCGCCTGCTTCGAAGTCAGGCAGGGCGAGCAGATGATGCGCGTCAATTGTCCCTTCGACCTGCTGCACGTTGTCCCACCACAGTCCGCTCCGGACTTCATCAAGACCAGTTCGCTCGCCGATGCGAGCGGCTGGGTGTCGGTGGACGAGAGCACGCTACGTCACACGAAATACGAAGACGTCTTCGGCCTCGGCGACTGCACCAGCACGCCCAACAGCAAGACCGCGGCTGCGGTGCGCGCGCAGGCGCCAGTGGTGGCACGCAACCTGCTCAGTTCGCGTCAGGGCCAAGCCATGACGGCCCGCTACGACGGCTATGCCTCCTGTCCTCTCACCACCTCCGTCGGCAAGATCATGCTCGCCGAGTTCGCCTACGACGGTGTGGTCACGCCGAGCTTTCCGCTGGACCCGCGCATCCCGCGCCGTGCGTACTGGCATCTCAAGAAGTCCTACCTGCCGCCCCTGTACTGGGGAATGCTCAAGGGCAATCTGGGTCTGGACTGGCATGCACCGCGACAGTTCGCGGAGGCCGTGCCGAATCTCACCGCGTAAGCGAATCACCACCACGGCCCGTCCGTAGATCGGCGGGCCGCACGAGGCACCCTGATGGACGCGCTGCTGCTGTCCCGAATCCAGTTCGGTTTCACCATCGGATTTCACATTCTGTTCCCTACGCTGACCATCCGGCTGGCGTGGTTCCTGGTGTTCTTCGAAGCAGCGTGGAAGCGCACGCAGCGCGCGTACTGGCTGGAGCTGTACCGATTCTGGGTCAAGATCTTTGCACTGACGTTTGGAATGGGCGTGGTCTCGGGCCTCGTGCTGTCCTACGAGTTCGGCACCAACTTCGGTCGCTTCTCCGACATAGCGGGGCCGGTGTTTGGGCCGCTGCTTTCAGTGGAAGTGCTGACGGCGTTCTTCGTCGAGGCCGGCTTCCTCGGCATCATGCTGTTCGGCTGGGACAAGGTCGGTCCGCGTCTGCATTTCCTCGCGACCTTGCTCGTTGCGCTCGGCACCACGAACTCCGCGTTCTGGATCCTGTCCGCCAACAGCTTCATGCACACGCCGCAGGGCGCTTCGTTCCTCAACGGCCAACTCGTGCCGACCGACTGGCTCGCGGTGATCTTCAATCCTTCGTTCCCGTATCGCCTCTCGCACATGCTGTTGGCATCGGGGCTCACCACCGCGCTTGTCGTGGCGGGCGGCTCCGCATGGTGCTTGTGGAAGGACGTATATCGCGGTGCGGGCCTCGCCGGTCTGCGCAGCGCCATCAGCGTGCTGGCGGTGGCGGCGCCGCTGCAGATCGTAGTCGGCGATCTGCACGGCCTCAACGCGCGCGAGTACCAGCCGATCAAGGTCGCGGCGATGGAAGGCCTGTGGGAGACCACGCGCGGCGCGCCTCTACTGTTGTTCGCGATTCCGGATCAGGACGCGCAGACGAATCACTTCGAGATTGCCATCCCAAAGCTCGCCAGCCTGATCCTCACGCACAAACTCGACGGCGAGGTGCAGGGCCTGAAGTCCGTCGCCCCCGACATGCAGCCTCCGGTGCTGCCGGTGTTCTTCGGCTTCCGCCTGATGGTGGCGCTGGGCTTCCTGTTCCTGCTGCTCGGCGCCTGGGGCGTGTGGCGATGGATCGGCGGCAAGCTGGAAACCGACACCTGGATGCTGCGCGCCTATATGGTCTGCACGCCGCTCGGTTTCGTCGCCACACTCGCGGGATGGATCGTGGCCGAGACCGGCCGTCAGCCGTGGATCGTGCATGGCCTGATCTCGACACGCGAGGGCGTGTCCGATGTCGCCGCCGCGACGGTCGCCACCTCGCTCGCGATCTTCGTCGTGGTCTACGGCCTGCTGCTCAGCGCCTACCTGTACTACGTGCTCGTGCGCACCGGGCCGAGCCTGCCGACGATTCATCCCGAGGCGATTCGCGGCGCTCGCCCGGCGGAGCTGACTCAGGACCTGCCTTCGGTCGGCGTGGCCGGAGCCTGAGAGCTTGTGAATAAATCTACTGCGCTGCCCATCCGCGTCGTCATGCGGTGCTCGAAATCCTCACGCACTTCAGTGCGCTGCGGTTTCTGCGCTCCTATTCCTAGCGGCTGGGCATGCTCGCTACGATTTCTTCACAAGCTCTGAGATGGACCTGACCCTGATCCTTGCCGGCGTCATCGTGCTCGGCGTCGGCGCCTACGTGATCCTCGACGGCTTCGATCTCGGCGTCGGCATTCTCTTTCCACTGATGCCGGACGAGTCCGCGCGCGACACCGCCATCGCGAGCATCGCGCCGGTCTGGGACGGCAACGAGACCTGGCTGATTCTCGGCGGCGCGGTGCTGTTCGGCGCCTTCCCGCTCGCGTACTCGATTGCGCTGACCGCGTTCTACATCCCGATCATGCTGCTGCTGTTCGCGCTGATCTTTCGCGGTGTCGCCTTCGAGTTCCGCATCAAGGCCAAGGCGACGCGGACGCTGTGGAATCGCGCGTTCTCGGTCGGCTCGACGCTCGCCGCGTTCGCGCAGGGCCTGCTGTTCGGCGGACTGCTGGAGGGCGTGGAGATCGAAGGTCGCAGCTTCGTCGGTGGCGCCTTCGACTGGCTCACGCCGTTCTCGATCTGCACCGGCCTCGGCGTGGTCGGCGGCTACGCCCTGCTCGGCGCGACCTGGCTCAATCTGAAGACCATCGGTCCGCTGCAAGCGTTCTCGCGCCGTGCCGCGCAGTGGGCACTGCTGGCCTCGCTGATCGTGCTGGCGATCGTCTCCATCTACACACCGCTCAAGTTTCCCGAGATTGCCGAGCGCTGGTTCGGCGGCACGAACTGGCTCAGCCTCGCGCCGGTCCCCATCGCGACCACCGTCGTCGCCATCTCGCTATACCGGGAGCTACGCAATGGTGCGAACTACGCGCCGTTCTTCTACGCCATCGCGCTGTTCGCACTCGGCTACGTGGGCATCGGTATCAGCCTGTGGCCGAACATCGTGCCGCCCGCGCTCACCGTGTTCGAGGCCGCCGCGCCTGCGACCTCGCAGCGCTTCGTGCTGACCGCGCTCGCATTCTCGCTGCCGATGGTGATGATCTACACCGCGTACGCGTACTGGGTGTTCCGCGGCAAGATCAAGCCGGGGGCGGGATATGCGCATTGAGCCACGAGCGTCGAATCACCAGTGGCTGTGGTTCGTCGGACTTTGGCTGGTAGGCGTGCTGTCAATGCTGGCCGTGTCGACCCTGTTTCGGGCCATCATCTCCAGCCTCTCCTGAGGACTCAACGCGGTGAGCAGCCCAACTGGCTCTCCCCTTGTAAGGAGCCGAAAAAAAGCCGCGATGATTCTCCACTGCTTTCTGATTCAGCGGACCGTCGCTGTCTGGTTCGGAGCCTCGGTATTACCGGCGCCGATCGCCGCCACTCGGTCGCGCAGCCACATGCCCGCAACCATCGCGACAACGAAGGCCAGCACTTCAGGCGCGCCGCTCACGAGGTTGGCGATGGCCGGTCCGGGGCAAAGTCCAGCGATACCCCAGCCAATGCCGAACAGCGCCGAACCGCCCAGAAGCTGCGGATCGAGATCGGTCTTGGTGGGCAGCAAGAAGCGCGAGCCCAGCACCGGGCGGCTGCGCTTACGAATGACGAACTGAAACACCGGCAGGGTTACGCACAGGGCCGCGCCCATGACGAAGGCGAGCGAGGGGTCCCACTGCCCGGCCAAGTCGAGGAAGCCGATCACCTTGCCGGGGTCCGTCATACCCCCCACCACCAGCCCGGCGCCGAACAGCACGCCGGCAATCAGCGAAACCAGAGATTGCAGGTTCATCACAGGCCTCCCAGCAGGTGCCGCAGGACAAAAACCGTGACGAATCCTGCGGCCGTGAAGGTGCAGGTGGCGACGATGGAACGCTGCGACAGGCGGCCGATGCCGCAGACCCCGTGACCGGAGGTGCAACCGCTACCCATACGGGTACCGAAGCCCACGATCAGGCCGGCGGCGAGAATGCCGATCCAACCGGTCTTCAGCGCAGCCCCGGCCAGATCGGGACGCACCAGCATGACCAGCAGCGCGCCCAGCATCAGACCGCCGAGAAACAGGGCGCGCCACGGGGTTTCGCTGGTCTTCCGATCCAGCACCAGACCGCCCAGCACGCCGCTGACGCCCGCAATGCGGCCGTTGAAGATGATCATCAGCGCCGCCGCCAAACCGATCATCCCGCCCCCGATGGCCGCCCGGGTCCACGAATCCACGTTCACCACGATGTCCACGTCCATGCTCTTGGGGGCATACCCCCTGCGTAAGTAGATCGCTGCCGGAATAACGCCTTCTCCGCCCGCCAGGGCCGATGCGGAATCCGTCTAAACTGAGGCCGTTAGACGCAATCCATTGTTCGCAACGCGCGGCGGGACGAACCGCAGGCACGTTGCCGACACGATCTGTTGACCCGGAGCATACTACATGGGGTATATTGCAAAGAAGAGCACGGCGCGTTCCCGGTCAGCCACAACCGCACGTCCGGCCTCCGGAGGCAAGACTGACATGGCATCTGCACCGAGGCCTCACCAGGAGGCCGTGATGCACCGCCTGCGCAGGGTCGAAGGCCAGATCCGCGGGGTGCTCGCGATGATGGAGCAGGATCAGCCCTGCGATGCCATCGCCCAGCAGCTCTCGGCCGCGCGCAAAGCACTGGATCGCGCCTTCTACGAGATGATGGCCTGCAGCCTGGAGATGGAAGTCAGCGGCTCAGGCAGCAACGCCGACCTCTGCGAGCGCATCGCCGAGAAGACCCGCCTGATGGCGAAGTACGCCTGAGGCGGAAATTACCCGGAACATCTTCCGGGCGACCTGGCCGCACGATTGCAGGCCGCGATTGTTCGAGATGCTGATCGACTGGCTGTGCTCTCGATGTGAAAGTCCATGCCACACTGCGCACGCCCACTGTCAGGCGTCAGCCTGACAGTGGGCCGAACAAACTCAGCCGCCTCCGCAGAAGAAGTTGAGCTTGTTGCCGTCGAGGTCGCGGAAGTAGCCGATGTAGAGCGCCGGCCCGCGGGGACCCGGCGCGCCCTCGTCCTTCGCTCCGAGCTTGAGCGCGAGCGCGTGGAGCCGGTCGACCTCGGACTTGCTCCCGACACCCAGCGCAACCATGGTGCCGTTACCCGCCGTGGCGGGCTTGCCATCGAAGGGCTTGCAGACGGAAACCATCGGCGCGCTCGGGCTGTTGCCCCAGAGAATGATGCGATCCATCTCCATCACGCGTTTGGCGCCGAGCTCTCCCAGCAATTTGTCGTAGAACGTGGCTGCTCGGCCGAGGTCGTTGGTACCGAGGGTGGTATAAGCAATCATGGTTCTCTCCTATGGATGGTTACTACGGGTTGTTGCGGTGGTACCGCGGGATTCATGGAGGCAGGTGTCCACGCTTGACCCAGTAGCGGCAACCTGCCGCGGACGTGATCGATTGCTCGTACCCCTGCGGAATTCGGAGCCAGGTCATCGCCGGGCAGATAGCGTCGCCATAGCTCAGGCTCCCCTCGAGGACGAGCAGCTCTTCTCCTCCTTCGACGCGGCGGCTCGTCCAGCGCGTACCGGGATCGAGACGTTCGATGTGGACGATTTCGCTGCCCCTGTCCTCGAACAGCGGGAGTCTCGAGAGACCCTCGACACCGGTGAGCATCGGTAAGAGCTCTTCAGTGAATCGCGCGAGCGCCTCCTGTTCCCGGACGTCCATCTGCCTGAGCTTCACGAAGATGGTGCAACCCTCGCGCGTGAAAGGTGCATGGCGGCTCCCGGGCGGATTGCGCACATAGCTTCCCGCGGGGAAATGTCCAACCTGATCCGAGAACACGCCGCTGAGGACGAGGAACTCTTCCCCCTTCTCGTGAACGTGCTCGGGAAACGTGCTACCGGCTGCATAGCGCACGATGGAGGTGGCCCGCGCGATCTCGCCACCCTGACGTTCGAGGAAGCGCCTCTCCACCCCGGCTTGCGGCGACGGCGTCCATTCGAGCGCGTCGGCGTGAACGATCACGGGAAGACGCCGATCCGCGTGGAGCTGTTCAGGAACGAAATACTGCATGGGGCGGCTCCTAGAATTTCCCTTGCGCGGGGCGCAGGTCAATCTCCTGAGTCCAGGCGGATCGATGCTGACCGACCAGTTGAAGATAGGTTTTCGCGATGGCCTCAGGTGCGATGCAGTCGTCCTGAACCGGATTGAATCGTGCCCTCGTCTGCGGCGCCCAGATCAATCCGTCCAGCACGGTATGAACCACGTGCACACCTTGCGGACCAAACTCACGCGCCAGGGATTGCGCGAGACCCCGCAATCCAAACTTGGCCACGGCCAGCGAGGCGAACTGGGCACTGCCGCGAGTCGAGGCCGTCGCCCCGGAGAAGATGATCGTCCCGGTGCCTGCCCGCAGCAGGGTCGGCAGCATCGCGCGCGCCATGATCACGGCACCCAGGCAGGTCACTCTCCACACCGCCTCGAAATCCTCCACCGTCAGATCGAGGAAGGGCTTGATCAGCAACTGCATGGGGTTGTAGACCAGCACGGCCGGTGCGCCGAGTTCGGAAGTGACGGCCTTCAGCATTTCATCGACCTGCGTCGGCTGCGTCACGTCGCAGGCGTAGTGACGATAGGCGCGGCCCGAGGAAGCCAGCTCGGCGTGCACAGCACTGCCTGGGTCTTGACTGCGCGACACGCCGGCCACCCGGTAGCCCACCTCCGAGAAGGTCTTCGCGATCGACGTGCCGAAGCCGGGTGCGATGCCGGCGAGGACCAGCACGCTCGCATTCTTCTGGGCCCCGTCGTTCATCGTCGCCTCGTCGTTCCCCACCAGGACGGCGGGTTCACAGACAGCGTAGACAGGACTACAGTAATAGAGAAATTGGAGTTTCTCATGTCATTTATCGATGAAATGAATAAATGAACCTGCGCCACATAGAGTTCGTCATGGCCGCCGCGAGCGAGCGCTCCTTCAGCCGCGCCGCCGAGCACTGCCATGTCACGCAGCCGACGCTCTCCAACGGGATCGCCCTGCTAGAAGCCGAGTTCGGCGGGCAGCTCTTCGTGC
Source organism: Panacagrimonas sp. (assembly GCA_052387695.1). Lineage (GTDB taxonomy): Bacteria > Pseudomonadota > Gammaproteobacteria > Nevskiales > Nevskiaceae > Panacagrimonas. The sequence goes on from JBQTIX010000125.1 coordinate 23,138, forward strand.
GAACGACCCGGAAGGTCGAGCTTTCACCGTTCGGCCAGCAGATGCTTCCCCTGATTGACGCTGTGTTTCGCGCGCACGGCGAACTCAAGTCCGGCGTTCGCTCCTTCTACGATCCGGCCCACCGCATGATTCGAATCGGCCTATCGCCCCTGGTCGACGCCAGACGGGTCGCGGAGGTCCTGGAGCCTTACGAGCGCTTGAACCCAGGCTGCAAGACGTTCTTCAAGGAATATTTCCTGGGCGATCTCGAAGATCGCCTGCACGGCGCCCAACTCGATGTGGTGATCCGCTCCAGGGACGAAGGCACAGCCTCACCGAAATCGGTGGTGCGCGTTCCGTTCTACGCCGAGGACCTCTACTACCTGCCCCGGCACCTGCCCTCCGCGTCGGCGCCCATCGAGGGCACAGCGACACTCAAGGACATTTCGGGAGAAACCTTCGTCCTCGGGCCTGAGGGATGCGGTCTGGCCGCCATCACGCGTGGACTCTTCAAGAAGGTCGGCGCGCGGCTGAAGGAATACAGCGGTCAGGCCCTGAGCTATCAGGTGATGCAGGATTGGGCTGATATCGGCATCGGCGCCACGATTCTTCCGGTGTCCAAGCTGGCTCCGCATTTTCGCGGGCGAGCACGGCGGATCATGGTGCAACCGAAGCGCCCCGCCCGGGTCGCGTTCGAGGCGCTTTGGATGCGACAGACCGCGCACCCGCGACATATTGCTCAGCTTCACGCGCATTTCCTTGAGCGTGTTCCGAAGCTCGTGGAAGGCAGATTAAATCGCCCGCGTTAACTAGCGGTGACCCGCCGCGCAGCGGCAGGGCCAGCTTTACGCGCTCCACCGTCAGGGATGTGCGAGGAGCGGAACTTGGCGAATGACCGCTTTCCGGGAGCACCGCGATTACCTCACTGCTCGAACTCCTCACGAATCAGCACGTTTATGATGCCGGTCGCGTCCCTCATCACGGGACACCGTCCAAGAATCATGCTGCCACAGCGCGGACGCGCGACACGCTTTTCAAGACTACGAGCGTCAGGGCAGCCAAAGCCAGCCAGGGCAGCAGCAGAAGATTGAGCGTCTGCCAGCCGAATGCGTGGAGCATAGGCGCCGCGCCAAATGAGCAAGCAAGGCCGACGACGAAGATCGTCATGTCGTTGGTAGCCTGTGCGCTGCTCTTTTCCGCAGGACTGTAGGTGGACGTCAGCAGTTCTGTTCCGCCGATATAGAGAAAGTTCCAGCCGACCCCGAGCAGAATCAGAGCGCTTGCAAACGATCCAAATCCCGTCCCTGTGGCTGTCATCAGCACGTGGCCGCTCAACAACATGACGCCGGTGAGCATGATCGGAAGGACGCCAAATCGGCCGATCAGAGCGCCGGTGAAAAAGGAGGGCAAGAACATGCCGAGCACATGGAGCTGGATCACCGTGGCAGCAGCCGAGAACTCGTGATGGTGATGTCCCATGGCAATCGGTGTTGCTGTCATCGCCAGGATCATCACCCCGAAGCCCGTCGCCGCCCCGAACAGGGCGCCAAGATAGGCGGGTTGAATGACGACCACGCGCCAGGGCCTGCGCTGGCCGAATCCAGAAGCTCCCGCATCCGGCTGCGGCACTCGAAGCCAGAAAAGAACGACGGATGCCAGGGCCGAAAGGCCTGCAAGGATCAGGAAGGAACCGGCGTACAAGGGCACCGGCATGGACCCTTCCAATCGAGCCAGAGCAGGACCGAGCAATGCGGCAACGACGCCGCCGGCCAGCACCAGGGCGATCGAGCGAGAACGAAAAGCATCGCTCGCGACCTCGCCCGCGGCGAAGCGATAGAACTGCGCGAATGCCGCGTACATGCCGAAGAAGAACATGCCGAGCACCACAAGCCACAGTGAACCCAGGTAGACCCCGAGGGCAGAGACCAAGCCCCCTGCGATTCCCAACAACGTTCCTGTGACGAACCCTGCGCGGCGGCCCAGCGCCGCCATCAGTCCGGACGCTGGAAACATCGCCACCGCCGTCCCTAGAAACATGGCCGCGATCGGTGCAGTGGCCCACTCTGGCCGCCCGGAAATCTGCTGTCCTGCAAGCCCGCCGATGGTCATCACGAGTACCGAGGCGGTCTGGAACAGGGCCTGGGCTGTGGCCAGAATCCACACCTGCCGATACATCGCACGATCATTCACTTACTGCCTCTTCGAGACGAACGAGTCTCTAGTTTCGACTCATTCGTCTCGAAGCGGCAAAACGTCCAGAACGGCATCCCTGCGCGATCTCACGCAGTGAGCTGGCGCCGGACATCACCCACGTCGAAATGGGCGCGCTTCTCGGAGATTTTCCCATCCTTGATGGTCAGCATGTGCAGCAGCGAGATGCGGATATTCCTGCCGGTCGGCGGGATGCCGAACATCTCAGCGCAATGGTTCTTTCCCTCGAAGTACATGTAAGCGGCGACCTTGTCGCCTTCGGCAATCAGGGTGACGACGGGGAACGTGAAGCTTTCGAACGCCTCGAACGACTTCTTCTCCGATTGGACCAGACCCGCGACGCCGGGGAACGGCGTGTCGACCTGAGGATAGAAGACGAAGTCCTTGTGAACCATGCTGTTCAGCGCGTCGAACTCCAATCGCTCGATGGCTTCGTAAAAGCGCTTCACAAGTTCCTTGTTCGCTTCGACCGACATTCTTCATTCTCCTGGTGTAGTGCTGACATCGGACTCCGCCGCCTTGGCGCGACGGAGACTGTGCTCGTGGAACGCTAGAAGGTGTACGCCTCGCCGTCCGCCGGAATGCGGACCTGCGCACTCAGACCCTTTTCGTCGACGAACGCTTTCAGATCCGCCCGGGACAACATGGCGTGATTGACCGCTTCCATGTGGCTTGCGATGACGGTCGCCGACGGCGCGGCCTTGCAAACGGCGTACACGTCGTCCTTGCCCATGATGATGGAGGTCTCTCCCAGCGTCGGATCGATGACCCGGGCATCGCAGCTATTGAGCACGATCACGTCCGGCTTGTAAGTGTCGATGTTGTCCTGGACCGCCGGGTACCAGATCGTGTCGCCCGCCAGGTAAAAAATCTTCTCGCTTGGATGCGAAAACACCACTCCGCAGACCTCGCCCAGCGCCTCGGCGAACGGACCATCGAAGACCGCCTCCTCGCCATGGCGTCCGGGCGTCTTCTTGAGGTGAACCCCGTCGAAGTCGGTGTCCTGCGTCATCACGCGAAGATTGATGTAACCCAAGGAGCGCAGCGTCTGCGCGTCCTTGTCGCTCTGCGTGAAGATGAGCTTGTCCTTGGGGATGGACGCAGTCGCTGCATCGTCCCAGTGGTCCGGGTGGAAATGCGTGAGGATGACTGCATCGACATCGATCAGATCGGACACGGGCACGGGCAGCTCCACCGTCGGCCACATCAGATGACTGTTCACCGTGCCGGGAATGCCAGGGTAGGTGCCCATGTCCGACAGCATCGGATCAATCAGGAACTTCTTGCCGGCGAAATCGACCTTCACCGTGGCGCTGCGAATTTGCGTGAATTGCATTTCTTTCTCCTAAGGGGTGTACGGGCGTCCGAGGTAAGGGAGTTACCAGCGGAGAATGGGCACCGGATTCCAGGGGTGCGTCAGCAAACGTTTTACCGACAGCTTCACCAGCAACCAGTGGAACCCGGCGTTGGGGAACGCCTTGAAGATCTCGCGGATGGTGCTGCGGGGAATGCCACAGGTGACGGCACCGTGCAGCACATCGATCCAGTCGGCTTTCCGGAACGCTTCGACGAGCGGCCCCATGGCCTGCGGAACCGGGGTGATCTTGTGATGCCAGTACACCATCGCCCCAACTTCTTCCCGCCATTGCGGGCGACCCGTCTCGTCGAGATAGGTCAGGGCGCGCGCGCGCGATGGCGCCAGATAATCGAACGTGCCGTCGGCAAAGACCCCGATGTCGTGGAAGGCGCCGGCGATACCCATTTTCTGCAAGGTCTCTGGATCGTGGCCAGCCAACTCGGCACAGAGGTTCACCATTCGGTACACATGGTTGGTGTAGGCCCGGCGGTTGGAACCCAGAACGGCGGCATGCCGCTCCAGCAGTTCGTCGAGAATCGGTAGCTCGCGTATCACCTGGAGTGCCTCCATTGGGCGTCGGGGTTGAATGATTATCCGACCAAGTGACGCCGATTCCATTTGGTAATGTGCAACCCCGAATTGCAGAAATGCAGGGGCTCAAGACGAAGCACGCAGCGCGGCTCGATTGGAACGACATCCGCCCGCTTCGGGCGGTGGCGCGAGAGCGGCATCGGTCCGGGAGCGTGTTCAGTGCGCTGTCGGCATGGCGAACTCCGCGCCCTTGCCGATACTTTCCGGCCAACGCTGCATGATGGATTTCTGCTTGGTGTAGAGCCGCACACCTTCTTCGCCGTATGCGTGCTGATCGCCGAAAAGACTTCTTTTCCAGCCGCCGAAGCCATGCCAGGGTCTGGCAGGCATTCCGGCGCTCGTCCTGGCAATCCGCGGCGTGCTTGCCCGCTTGGAAGTCGCCTGGAAGACGCTCAGGCCTGGCTGATCAGGCGCTCATCGCCGGTGCGGACGAGATTCCGGCTGCGATCGCCGCACGCTCCTGTGCCGCCATCGCGCGACCAAACCCTTCGCGCGCGCTGAGGCGATCCCAGTACGCCCCCACGCCCTCCGGGAACTGTGCGCGCAGGCCCAGATTCTCGGCCAGCAGCAAGGCGTAGCCCACCGAGATGTCCGCCGCAGTAAACGTATCGCCGCACATGTATCGGCGCATCCGCACCACTTCGCCGATGCGTCGCAGCCGCGAGAGGAACCACTTGGTGTAGTCCTCGACGACCTGCGGCTGGCGGCGGTCCTTCGGCTCGAAGCGGCCGTATCGCAGGACCAGTGTCTGCGGGAAGGTCAGCGTCGCCTCGCCGAAGTGCAGGAAATTGAGGTAGTCGCCGTATTGCGGCGAGGTCTTGTCGACCGACAGCCCGCCGGCGGGGTTGCGATCAGCCAGGTACTGCGAGATCGCCGACGACTCGGTCATGAACACGTCACCGTCGCGAAACGCAGGCACGGTCCCCAGCGAATTCACGCCCAGGTATTCCTTGGAGGTCGCGCGAGGCGGAAAGGGCAGCACGATCAGTTCATAGGGCAACTGCAGCTCTTCGAGTGTCCATAGCGGACGGAACGAGCGTGCGCTCATGCAGTGGTAGAGCGTCGTCATCGGAGTGGGCCTATAGAAGGAAAGTGTCTTGCGTCATTCTGGCGGCCTTCGGCTCGGTCGAGCACGGCTCTTGGGTGAGGTGCGGGTGCTTCGTGCCAGGAGCCGCCCGTCGCGGGCGTCTGCTATACGACGATAGAAAGTCGGCGATGAAATCAAGTTGGACACCGGCCTTCCCTACCGGCTCACGACGATCCCCGCGGGTCCTCTTCGCAATCAAGAAGCCGCGTTCACGGCCAGTGGTATCGCGGTGTGGTCCTCATCATCTTCTTCGGCCGCCTGCGAACCGCTCCTGCGTCCAAGCATGCGCGTGGCGGCGAAGGGATCGAAGTGCTCCGGCCATGTGGAGAGACGCGAGCGGTCGGCGATCACGGTCCCGGCTCGGATCTCGGACTGCAGATCGCGGCCGGTGATCGCGCTGGCGGCGTGCAGCCCGCTCATCATCGCGCCCGCCGTTCCCGGTCCCCAGGCCGTGCTGGTGCCGGCAAGGAAGAGTCCCTTGATCACGGTGCGCGTTCCTGGCCGGAAGTGGCCGAACTGCGAGATGCGCGATTCAAGGCCGAATGCGGCGCCGCCGGAGGTGTGAGTGAAGCGTTCTTGCGAGGCGGGGGTACCGAGTTCGCTCCACCGTACCTTGGCTGCGGCGCCGGGGAAGGCTTGCTCCACACGCCGGAGCAGGCCCTCGGAGATGATTTCCTTGATTTCGCGATACCGCGCATCGCGTCGGTAGGCGCCCGAGTCGACGTCGTAGCCGTCGAAGCCCCACAGCCTCGGGTCGGATGGCGCGATGGTCTGGGCCTGGATTGCCGCGTGTCCGCGAGGTGCGCTGCGGACATTGTCCGGATCGCGCCGTGTCGAGCACTGCACGAAGGTGGGCTGGTTATCGGCGAAATCGCGCGCCCAGGCCAGGGGATCGCGCTTCGATGCCCTGCTCACGAGCCGCTGCTTGGTCTGGTACAGGCTCAGGATCGAGCGCGCGGAGTCCCAGTTGGGAATCACGTAGAAATTGCTGTTGGGCATCCGGGACACGTCGATCTCGATGCCGAAAAATGAATTGATCAGCGGATGGGACATCCTCCAGCGCTCGGCGCGGCGCGCCACCGCGCGCGGCAGATGCTCGGCACCGACCAGTTCGCGGTAGGTGCGCTTGATGTCGCCGGCGGCAACGACGACCGGTGTGCGAAGCACCTCGCCGTCCTCCAGGCGCACACCGATGACCGAGCCCCCTTCAATCACGATCCGTTTGACGTGTGTCTGCGTGCGGATCTCGCCGCCATGGCTACGGATGACCTCGGCAAAGCCAGCCGCGAGAATTTGCCCACCCCCTTTTGGATACGACGCACCACCGCCAACGTAGTCGTTCAGAAAACCTGCGCGAACGCCAACGGGCGCGACATCGGGCGTCGTCGCCAAAGCACCGTCCTGAACCGATAGCGTCAGGAACGCGCGCGGGCTTAGCCGGCACGCTGCCAGCAGGGCCGCGTGTGGAGCCATGATCCACGGCGCCGCCCAACCCGTCCGCGCCGCGAAGCGGGCCATCCGCGCTGCTGAGCCGAAATCCATGCTGCGATCCATGCTCTCGGCGATCCGCCGCACGACGGACACGTAGAAGCGCAGCCCCCGCGCATCGCCGGGGAACGCCGCCAGCAGATTCTCCAGGTAGCCGTCCCAGTCTGAGGGGACACGCAACTCCAGGTCCGGGCCGATGATGGTGTCGAAGCCCTTGTGATCCAGCGGCAGCCACTGGATTCGCTCGTCCAGACCCAGGCCGCGCAGCAGCGTCGGTACCTGGCCTTCCGGACCGCAGTCGCCGACGTAGTGAACGCCGCAGTCGAACTCCCACTGCTTCTTGCGGCGGAAGACGTGCGAGCTTCCGCCCAGCACGGCGTAGCGTTCGAGCAGCAAGGTGCGCTTTCCGCACGCGGCGAGATAGGCAGCGGATGACAGTCCGCCCAGACCGGCGCCGACGACGATGACATCCCAGGCCGCGTTGGATTTCGAAACGGGGCCGGTCGAGCGAGGCGAAGTCATGTGGCGAATTCCGAAGGTGGCGCGCCGGGGTAAGGTGTCCCGATCTTGTCATTATTCAATGACAACGTCATGGTCAGTTTCCGCACCCCACTTGGTCAGAAGAACGCAGCCTCGCAGTGGCACGTGACCGATGGACCGTCGTGATTCTGCGTAACGCCTTCGTGCCGGTGCGTCGCTTCGGCGATTTTCAAAAGAAGCTCGGTGCCAACAACCCTTTCCTATGCACGATCCCCTCCGCCACTCGTTTTCCACACCTCTACTACACGGCGGGACCGATATTCGAACAGTCCGGCTGCTGTTGGGACATCGAAGCCTTCAAACCACGATGATCGATACCCACGTAGAACAGGTGACCCCGCCTTATTCATGACCCCGACTGCTGATCGCCTCATGTGGGCTCGATGCGCGCGGCAACTGTTTTCGACGGTCACGCCGTGGAATGTGGCGTGAGCCGGTGAGCGATATTGGGGCACGATGAGCA